>CAMXIF010000077.1 GCA_947243845.1 uncultured bacterium | reverse complement strand
TGCGGACAAACGGTTTTCAAGACCGCCTCGTTATGACCACTTCGATACCTCTCCAGGTTCGTTTTGCGTCCTTCCTCTCGGTCAGCGCAAAAATTATTCTAGCAAAAATAAAATACAGTGTCAACCTAATTTTATCCAAAATGCAAAAAAAGTTTTATCCACATAAAAAGACCCGGAACAGAACCTTTATCCACGGCTCAAAAATGCTTCCGCAGCCACCAGATCTTCCGGTGTGGTAATCTTAATATTTTCATAAGATCCCTCCACCAGTCTGACCGAGTGTCCCATCAGAGTCTCCACCACCATGGCATCATCAGTAATCCTGATTCCTTTGGCCGCCAGACTGTCTTTCTCCTGCATGAGTCTTTCATAAGCTTCTATAATAAGGTTGGCATCAAACACCTGCGGTGTCTGTACCTGCCAGAGGCTGTTTCTATCAGGCGTCTGCAACGCATATCCCTTTGCATCCACCACTTTGATCGTATCTTTAACAGGCATTCCCACCACACAGGCATGATCTGTTGTCACAGCCTCAAGCGTCCGCTGCAGAATCTCCTCCGTCAGGAATGGTCTTGCCCCATCATGGATAAACACAAAGCCATCTTCATTGGGAATCTGCATATCCTTCTTTTTCATAACCTGCAGGGCATTGTAAACAGAGTCATACCGTTCCCGGCCTCCGGCAACAATTTCTTTCACTTTGGTAAAATGATATCTATCCACAATCTCCTTCTGACAATATGCCTCATCCCCATTGCCCGTTACGAGAATAATATCATCTATGAAACTGTCCTGAAATGTTTTCAACGAATAATAAATGACTGGTTTATCTCCCAACAGCAGGTATTGTTTCTGCACGCTGCTGTGCATCCGCCTGCCCTGTCCCGCCGCAAGCAGAATCGCCGTACATTTCTTTTTCATGATCAGAGTCCTCTTTCTCTTATCTTTCCCCCAGCTTCAGATTGGGCACCGCATTGAGATCATATCCGTGCTGCACGCCCTTTTGGTACTCATAATAAGCCGCCGCACCGATCATCGCCGCATTATCCGTGCAGAGAATGGGTGAAGGATGGTAGAACGCAATCCCCTGCTTTTGACATTCCTTTTCCAGCGCAGACCGAAGCGCTGAGTTTGATGCCACACCGCCGGCTATGGCGAACTTTTTCATACCGCTTTCCGCAACGGCATGCATGGAATGTTCCACCAGCACATCCACCACCGCTTTCTGGAAAGAGGCTGCCACATCCGCCTGGCATATTGCAATCCCTTTCATCTCACAGGAATTGAGGTAATTGAGCACCGCCGATTTCAGGCCGCTGAAGCTGAAATCATATGCAGAATCCCCTACCTTTGCCCTTGGAAAAGGAATCGCCGCAGGGTTTCCCTCTTTGGATACCCTATCAATCTTAGGCCCGCCGGGATATCCTAAACCGATGGCACGTGCTACTTTGTCAAAAGCCTCTCCCGCCGCATCATCCCTGGTACGCCCCAAAATCTCATATTCACCATAATCTCTGACAACCACCAAATGAGAATGTCCGCCCGATACAACCAGGCAGACAAAAGGCGGTTCCAACTCTTTATTCTCTATATAATTTGCACTGATATGTCCCTCGATATGATGGACGCCGATCAAGGGGATTCCAGAAGCAAAGCTGATAGCCTTGGCCGCAGACACCCCCACCAGGAGCGCTCCCACAAGACCCGGACCATAGGTAACCGCGATGGCATCCATGTCAGACAGTTTCCTGCCCGCCTCACGCAGGGCCTCTCCCGCCACCTGATTGATCTTTTCGATATGCTTGCGCGATGCAATCTCCGGAACCACGCCGCCATAGAGTGTATGCAGGTCAATCTGGGAAGAGATGATATTGGAAAGAACTTCTCTGCCATTCCTCACCACCGCCGCCGCCGTCTCGTCACAGGATGTCTCTATCGCTAATATGTCTACCGTACTCATATATCTGTCTCCCGCCCCGGCACTCTCATCTGCCGCAGGGCAATTGTATATAATACTATCTGGCACTATCTGCCCTATGCACTCTGTTTATTCCACCAGATCCCACCCCAGAATCTTCCAGTGTTCCTCCTCATCCTGGCGCAGGACAAATTGTTCCATGGTGGCTACTGTTCCCGTGGATCCAGTCTGTTTCAAGTTAAAGGTACAATACATTCTGGCGCAGGAACGCCCATCTTCCACAAAGTATTCCACATCCGTACTTGCCGAAATCTCATAACTGGCAATCGTATACTGATTCTGTTTCATATTCGCGATCTCTGTCGTCAGATCATTCAGATAATCTTCCTGGGACTTATTAGCCACCAGTTCATCATCATAAAGCTCCTGAATCTTCGCCGCAAGTTCTAACAGTTCTTCCTCGCTGTACTCCTCATTATAGAAGCACTGCGTGATCTGACAATAATATCTGAGCACTTCCTTGGGGGTAGGCGGATAATTGCGCTCCAAATCTTTCATAAGCACACTCTGCACCGCCGTAATCTGCACGACCTCTTCCGCCGTCTCCCTACTGGTCTTTTGGCTTAGATAAAAATAATACCCCAGAACCAGCGCTGCAAGAATCACCGCGATAATAACGATTTTAATTGTCCTTGAACCCTTCATACACAACCCTCCATGCCTGCAATGACACGCATCGAAAACTCTTCTTTTCGACTGTCGTCATGGTGTGAACACAGGATGCTCAATCTTCT
>CAMXIF010000076.1 GCA_947243845.1 uncultured bacterium | reverse complement strand
GTGGGGAGGCTCTCATTAAAGCCGAAACGGATTATGACCGCTGGATGGACACTTATCCCGAACAAAGCGGAAATACCTTTTTCGACCTCAGTATTCAGCAACTCCACGACCAAGTTATGGAGGATACAGAACACCGCTTGATAAACGATAAGCTGGATTAAAAAATCTGTACCCAAATCGTACCCACCGCCAATTAAAAAATCCCCGCAAGTCCTGATTTTTCAAGACTTGCGAGGATTTACCCTCTCACTCGAACTCAATCGTAGCCGGCGGCTTAGGACTCATATCATAGCAAACGCGATTCACATTCTCGACCTCTGCCAAAATCCTCTCTGTAATCCTCTCCAGAACATCCCAGTCAACCTTCTCAACAGACGCCGTCATCGCGTCAACCGTATTGATGGCCCGAATGATCACCATATACTCGAACACCCTCGCATTGTTCTTCATTCCCACAGACTTAAAATCCGGAACTACCGTAAAATACTGCCATACCTTCTTATCCAATCCGGCTCTGGCGAACTCTTCCCGCAAAATCGCATCCGATTCACGGACTGCCTCCAGTCTGTCTCTGGTGATGGCTCCCAGACATCTCACACCAAGCCCCGGCCCCGGAAACGGCTGTCTGTATACCATCTCATGAGGCAGCCCCAGTTCCACACCGCAAGCACGCACTTCATCTTTAAAGAGCTGTTTTAAAGGCTCCACAAGTTCAAATTTCAAATCCTCCGGCAGACCGCCTACATTGTGATGGGATTTTACCATCTTCGCCGTCTTAGTGCCGCTCTCAATGATATCCGGATAAATGGTTCCCTGTCCTAAGAAATCAATTCCTTCCAGTTTTCGTGCTTCTTCCTCAAACACACGGATAAACTCCCCGCCAATAATCTTTCGTTTCTGCTCCGGATCCGCCACATTTTCCAACTTACTTAAGAACCGCTCGGAAGCGTCTACATAGATCAGATTTGCATGAAGTTCATCGCGGAACACTTTGACTACGCTCTCCGATTCGTTCTTCCTCATCAGGCCATGATTTACATGTACGCAGACAAGCTGCTGCCCGATAGCCTTGATCAGCATCGCCGCTACCACAGATGAGTCCACGCCGCCCGACAATGCCAGAAGCACTTTCCGGTCGCCCACCTGCTGTCTGATCAGTTCCACCTGGTCTTCAATAAAGTTCTTCATATTCCAGTTTGCTTCCGCCCCGCACTCCTCAAAAACAAACTTCTTCAAGGTCTCCTGATCGGGAATGTCTGTAAGCCTCGTCTTACATTTTGACTGGGGATAATCTATGGAAATCATGGGAATACCCATATCATAAAGTTCCGGTCTAATCTCCACTTCCTGTCCGTCAACCACACGGTTTTCTCCGCCGTTTAACAAAATCCCTTTTACATTCTTCAAGGATTTCAGTTCATCCACTGTAATATCATGGGGATGTATTTCGCTGTATACGCCGAGATCACGAATCTCGCGGGCCAGCACGGTATTATTTGTACTGCCCAGATCCAAAATGACTATCAAATCCTGTTTCATAGAGCATTGCCTCCTTATCCTTCGCCTTTTCATTTATTTAACTACATCCTGCCGCCTGTGCATTTGCTATTGCTCTTCAATTATATAGTAATCCCCTCAGAAAAAGCAATAAAATTAATTGCAAGCGCATTATCATTTATGTTACATCGATAATCTCCTTCACCCAGATTCCCTCAGCACAAAATCCCGGTTCCATAGCCTCCCTGATCATCAGAAACTCTTTCGGATAGATACAATTTATAAAAGTCCCCTTGTGTATTCCCTCAAGTACCTTTTCATAATCCATAAATATAACACGTTCCACTTCGCTTTGCTGAAGCATGAGAGACCCTTCCTCCACAGGCTCCTCATAAAGATATACAGCGCTGATCTCCCAATCCTTAAACAGCTGTCCCCAGAAATTATTCTCCACATACCCTTCGTGGAAACCGATAAACCTTAACTCCTCTTCCTTTGCTGTAATGCCAAGTTCTTCTTTCAATTCTCTTACCGCAGAGTCGGCAAAGTCATCCCCGGTCTGTACATGACCGGCAGAGGAAACATCATAACAGCCCGGATAAGCATCCTTAACCTGACTGCGCTTCTGCAGCAGTACATCTGATCCACCATCCTGTCTCCGTCTGACCACCCATATATGTACAGTCCGATGTAAATTCCCGTCACGGTGAACCATGGATCTTTCCTTTACATGACCTGTAGGCCTACCATCTTTCCCACAGATATCAAACAACTCCAGTTCTCTGCCATCCAGCACGCCCCTATACCAACTGCCATCCTTATGGTAACAGAGTTTCAGGGAAAAGAAAGGTTTCTCCTGCCGAAGAAGTTCCAGAAACAACAGATCACCGTCCCAAAGATTAAGGTTCCGGATGTTATCCTTATCCACCCATTCCAGTTTACCCTCATCGGATTCTCTTAAGGTTCCCTCAAATGCATCGCTGGTATAGAGGCACATATACTCTGTAGGATAATCCTCACAGCTAAAGGTAATGATTCCCCGAAATCTGTACGCCGTAAGAGTAAGCCCTGTCTCCTCCAACACCTCTCTCAAAAGACAGTCTTCCGGACTCTCACCCTCCTCAAAATGGCCTCCCACGCCAATCCACTTATCCTTATTCACATCATTCTTTTTTGATATTCTGTGCAGCATCAGATATTGGTCGTCTCTCTCGATGTAACACAGTGTGGTAAGTCTGCTCTTCATAATCATTTTCATTCTCCCAAAACAGTATTTCGTAGTCTTGATTATAGCATTTTCACCACCCTATTTACCACCATAAAAAAGCGTATTCTTTCCAGTCGAAAATTGAAATTTTAAATTCCACCTTTAGACAATTCAGTGGAATTTACCTCT
>CAMXIF010000075.1 GCA_947243845.1 uncultured bacterium | reverse complement strand
CATCCAGAACAAGTATGTAAGAACGTATTCTATTGGGTCTCTTTGTCGCCTCTTTTTCTGCAATAAATGTCTCGACTCTTTCCATTACCTGTTTTGCAAGAGTCGGATCATCCTTCATTTTTTCTTCCACTGCAGGCGGTACAACGATTGATTTTTCCCAAGAATGGATAATCCAGCCTTTCCCATGTACCCTGTGATATTTTATATCCATCCATTACATGATAATAGGCCCCCGGGAACCTCGTCTGTCACATATCCTTAAAGCTTATTCCCAATGCATCCGGCTGACCTGCAGCCTTTGCCGCCGCAAGTTCCGCAAAGCTCACGCCTCCATTCTTATCAGCCGCCGCACTCTTCCGGTACTGCTTGGCCAGATAGTATCCTCCCTATTTACCTGTTACACCGAAATCCATCTACACCTCTCCTTTCCTCTGTCTTATCCGCCCAATATAAATTACGCCTTCATAGAGTCTGTCGGCAGGCGCACCCTCTTTTCCAACCCAAATTGCACCAAGTGACTATTCCGTTGCACCAAATGACTATAAATTCTATAAGATTACCACCGCCCGGAACTTCTCTTCATCACAGGAAAAAGCAAAGTCGCCGCCGTATTTATCCACCACTGTCTTTACATTCATAAGACCGACTCCATGCATCCCGCCATCGGAGTCCAACACGATACCATCCGTGATCTGCACTTTTTCTGTCACAGGGTTCCTTACGGAAAAGATCAGCTTCCCTCCCTCCTGCACCAGTTTGACATGAATGACAGCCTTCTGCTGTGCCTTCACGACTTTCAGACACGCATGGATGGCGTTATCCAGCAGATTAGAGAGCAGAATCACCGTTTCCTCCTCATCCAGCCTCATGCTGCTCATATCGCCCACCTTGAATATCATGGATATCCCCTGCTCCCTTGCGGCATGGAACTTCTGGTTCAAGACCGCATTAACAACAGGATGGTTTGTGTTGACCGCCGACATCTCCACCGAAATGCTTTCCGTCAGCCGCTCAGCAAGCGCGGCCGCCGCCACGGTATCACCTTCCTTTAACAATACCTGCATTGTCCTGATCTGATTTTTATAATCATGCATCTTCCGTCCCTGCCGCTCATAGACCGCCTGCATATCCCGAAAATGGACAAGCTGGCTCTCCGTCTTTCCCGCAGTCACAATCCCTTCCTTGATTTTCCTGCCCCTCTCCATAATTTCCTGCAGCAGCCAGATGACAAGAAAATTAACGGCGACTAATCCAAGAGAAAGAAACAAGCAGACGCCGCGCACTTCCGGCTGTTTCTGGCATTGCAAAAACAGCGTCAGAAGGAAAGACAGGGTAAAAAGCGGTATCAAATCCAGCTTCAGCCATTCCCTGTCCGTCAGTTCCCCATATTTCACCCCCTCCTTCCATGTCCTGCGAAAAAGGATGAGAAAAGCGATCCAGCACAGCCTTGCAGGTAATACCCCGAAAAAACCCTGTATCATCCATGCCGTTCTCTGTACGACCCATAAATCCGCCAGACAAAATACCGTCAGGTCAATCAGAAACATCATGCAGTAATTTAATAAAGAACAGAAAATGCTTTCCGCCCAGCCCGCCTGATAACATATCCTGCCAAGCAGAATATAACCTATACTGACCAATGGCACTTTCCACATATCGATCCAAATTCCCGCACTGACAGCAAGCAGCAGCATTACGAAACATCCGAAACCCCGATACTTGAAAAAAGACGCCCTTTGTTTCCTGCCGAGAAACGTATCAAAAAAATATATGGTCCCCCATATCTCTACCGGCATGATACAGCATAAAAATATCAACTGTCTCATCGTCACTGCTCCCCCTTAAACAACGTATACTGCCGCTTCACTTCCGGATATCTTGACTTCGGGACGGATATCTCTTTTCCCGTAGTCAAAACCATGACATAGCTGCTGATCTTCTCAATATAGCGCATGTTGATCAGGAAACTTAAGTGTATCCGTACAAACCCCATTCCTTCCAGTTCTTTCTCCAACTCATCCATCTTCTTATAGATGCTGTATGTCCGTTCAGCCGTATAAAAGACGTTTTTGTGTCTGCTTGTCTCAATATATATGATATCTTCTACCCGCAGGCGCACATTTCCTTCCACGAAGCCAAACTCTACCACCCACTCTTCCGACCTGATCTCCTGCAATATGTCCTCCACGCATTCGGAAAGCGTCCGCTCCAGATCATCTTTCAAAAGAAAGCGGCTTGCCTTCACCTTGTACCCGTCCAACGCATAGTCCATATAGGCGGTCACCAGCACGATATGCACCTTTGGACATTCCGCTTTGATCCGCCCTGCCGTTTCCAATCCATCCGGCCCATCCATATTGATGTCGAGGAATACGATACCACATTCCCTTATATATCCCATATCCCCGCACAACTCCGCGCCGGAACCATATTCCCTCATTTCAAATTCATAGCCGCAGGTCCCCAGCAACGCCCGCAGCGCCTCCCTGTCCTTACTGCTGTCATCACAGACTGCTATCTTCATCGCATTTCCCTCAATTCCAGATTGTTTTCCGTCATAGGTATAGATTATATCGGATTGTAAAGTTTTATATCAAACAGCATTGCATCAAACGCCCATTTATTGCACCAAACGACTATAAACAGTGATTGACCGCTCTCTGCTGGTCGATAGCAGGACTAAAGTTTATGCTTTTCATCCGATAACGCTGTTGCTTTCACCCGCTACGGAGGATGCCCCGCAAAGCAACACACAGCCGATACCGGAGGAACAGTAACCATCCAGTTTATTCACGCATCAGAAATGCCATTCTTACTTATCATGACAGATTTGTTCTTCTGTTACCCTTAGTTCTCTATGAAGCTGCCATGCCATAAAAATAGTAATCACAGCCGAAAACACATCCGCAATCGGCTGCGCATAAAGGATTCCATTGTTAGCGCCAATGATAAAATGTAAGAAAACGCCGAAGAAAAAATGTAGGTTT
>CAMXIF010000074.1 GCA_947243845.1 uncultured bacterium | reverse complement strand
TTATTCTTATCAGAAAAGTCTAACTTCCATAGACACAAGATTTTTTACAGCCTCTATCATGTTGCTTTGTTTTTATTTATTTTATCTATCGATAATGATTTGAATAAAGCATATGCTTCCAAATCAGAACCTGATGGCAGACATATTAAGACACGCAGTATTAGTTTTTCTATGATATTATCAATCTTGACATTAGGTATTTACTATACATTTATATGGAGATATAGTATTATGTCAGATATACGCAAGGTAAGAAAAATGGGGAGTATCGCATTGGGAGAGTGGTTACTGTATACATTTGTGCCATTCTATTCATTTTATTGGCTCTATACAAGGGGGAGCGCCTTGACTGTTGTAAGTGAGAATAACAGGCTTAGGAGTACGGGAAGCGGTGGCTTGTTTATCTTTTTTCAGATCATCTTATTGGGGTTTATAAACACCATGTTGCTTCAGAACACATTGAATGCATTGGCAGAAGTAATGGATAAGAACTTTATATATGGAGATATGATCCAGACAGATTATTCAGCTTCAACAAGGGTGGCAGACAGTCAGGATGAAAATATTAAAAAAATAAAGGAGTTATATGAATTAAAAGAAAAGGGGATTATATCAGAGGAGGAATATGAAGAGAGGAAAAAACATTTTCTTGAACAAATGTAAATAAGGTACATATAAAGGCATCCTTGACGAGACCTCATCCGTCAGGATGTCTTTTGGGTATTCCCGGGGGTATCAGGCTCCAGCCCTAGACGACCTGTTTAATGCCCCATTTTGGCGTATTCGCGATATATTTCATTCGGCTGATATCCAGCCATTTTCCAATAACATCATGATGAAAAATAGGATAGAGTGGAAATGTATGATTACCATCATGATAATAAATGTGACAGCCTGTTATCATTTTCGGTGGTATCATATTCCCGCCTGCCGGATTTCCGTCACTTTTTCGCGCTTTTTTGAAAAAACTACAGATGAAAAAAATGATAGCTTCTGCCCGCTTTTTCCTGCAATCCCGCGATTCCCAGAGCCTGCCCATTCCCGATTACAGCACAACCACCAAAGACCCCCCTCGAACTTTGGCACAATTAGCCACTATCATTTCAGGGGTATCAGAGTTACAATCACGACGTCCATCCGTATAACCATGCTTTTACGGACTGCCGGAACGGGGTCAGAAAAGCCCGCAAAATGGTATCCGCAAAAGCCACTTTACGGACTTTACGGACAAAAAAAACAGCAGGGACATTTATGGACTGATTATGCGGGGAAAGGGGTTGAACAATCATGACAAAAAATCCAAGAATATTTGGCTATGCCAGAGTCTCCACACAGCACCAGAGTACTGACCGACAGTTACAGGCACTGGAGGACTACGGCATCCCACGGCAGGATATCTTTATAGATAAGCAGTCGGGTAAGGATTTCGAGCGTCGGGGGTATCTCCTATTGAAAGAAAAAATCCTGCGGGCAGGGGACACCCTCGTCATTAAAGAACTGGACAGGCTGGGCAGGAACAAAGTGGCAGTCAAAGAAGAACTGGAGTATTTCAGGGAAAATGGCATCCGTGTGAAAATTCTCAACGTTCCTACGACTCTCATTGACTGTGAAGGTCAGGGCTGGGTCTTGGACATGGTAGGCAATATCCTCATAGAAGTCATGAGTTCCATGGCGGAGGAAGAACGTGTAAAAAACCATCAGCGGCAGAGAGAAGGCATTGAGGCGGCAAGAGCGAGGGGCGTTCAGTTCGGCAGACCTAGACTGCAGAAGCCGGAGAACTATGAGGATGTCATGCGCAGGGTGGCAGACGGCACAATAAAAACAGATGAGGCAATGGAGCAGCTTGGATTGAAGCGGTCATCCTATTACAAGCTGAAGAAGCTCTATCTGGCAGAGGGGGTACAAAAGTATGCAGGAGTTCATTGATAAAATTGAGATAATCTGTAAAGCCTGCGGATATAAATTTTATCCGGACTATTCAGGCAGGGGAATGTTTGGGCGTAAGTGCATAGGAATATGTTCCGACCATCCCTATCAGATGCTCGTCGACCTGACAGAGCATCTGACCCTGATGGAGACGGGGAACATCAGCTATCAGCTTGGCTCCATCTGCATGGATGACTTAGGCAGGCAGAAAATCGTGTATTTCCCCGAACTGGCTTATTGTCAGATTGAGGAATTTTAATCCGGCAGAAGAAGGGGGTGCAGATGTGGTAAAGGTAAAATTGTATGATTTCCGGGAGTGTTCCGATTTAAGAAAGCAGAAAATCTGCATTTATAGTAAAGAGAATTTCCTCCGCATCGTACAGGGCGGTATATGGGAGGCGGAGAAGAAACCATTCCGCGATGAAGATTCCCTGCGTTTCATCCGGGAAATCGACCATGCGGAGTTTGTCGGCGGAGACGACTGGTATTCAATCGTGACGCCATTTGGCAGAACCAATGTCACGGCTCTTTGTGGGGGTACACGCTATGCGCTGACCCTGCTGGATAACAGCAGGAGGGGTATCTATACGGATATTTCGCGCTTTGGCGGGTATGGGGAGGACATCTGGGGCAGGCTCGCTGATGTTTCCGTTGACATACGGATTGCCTATGATATTGCGAAAATAGACCGTCATTATCCGGAGCTGCCGATCCAGACAGATTACGTGATAGAAAATTATCCCTGCGGGGGTAAGGAAATCGAGGTGTATGTGAGGAAGGACAGTATTGACGGGGTACATTTTAAGGAGGGAAAATATTATATGGGATACTGGCTCAGGGAGTTTGAGTATAAATGGTATAAGGATGTCGGCGGGCTGATTAGCACTGCGGAGAAACTGGTGCAGGAGGCGGGAAAGAGGTATCATTACCCGCCCATGGAATTAACGGTGGATGATTTTGCGGGCACGCTGGAGCCGCAGTACGCCAATGCGTTTGGGGAAATGAGGTACTTGTCAGAGAAACAGTATCTGGAACATCTGAAATTGCCAGAAGAACGATATCAGGCGGAACTGGGGAAGCTCCGGCAGACAGAGGAGTACCGGGAGTACCGCTTTATGAGCGAAACATGCCGGATACGCTGTTTTCTGTCTGAAGTTCCGGGAGAGCCGCATGTCAAGTACCCTGTAAATCTGCTGGTAAAAAAAGAACCCGGGGGCAAGAGCGTGATGTA
>CAMXIF010000073.1 GCA_947243845.1 uncultured bacterium | reverse complement strand
GTTTCTTACCCTTAGCAAGCCCAATCTCCACCTTGGCCCTTCCCTCTTTAAAGTATACCTGCAAAGGCACGATCGTATACCCCTGTTCCGCCATTTTGCCTGCCAGTTTGGCAATCTCCGTCTTGTGCAGAAGGAGTTTACGCACCCGCAGCGGATCTTTGTTGAAAATATTACCCTTCTCATAAGGACTCACATTCATCCCATAGACAAATGCCTCCCCATTCTCAATCCGCACAAAGGCTTCCTTGATACTGCACTTGCCCAGACGCAGGGATTTCACCTCCGTGCCATGCAGAGCAAGCCCTGCCTCGTATTTCTCTTCAATAAAAAAATCATGGTACGCCTTTTTGTTATTGGCAACCAGTTTCATTGCCTCTTTTGCCATAGGATCACCTGCCTTCCTGTTCTTCCCACGGAATCTCAAAATCTATATTCTTCATGAGTCTGTCTACGCCCCGGACTCTTACCGTCAGCTTTTGTCCCAGTTTATACACGATGCCTGACTCTCTTCCCACCATCTCATAGGTATTCTCATCATAGACGAAATAATCTCCCGGCAGGGTAGACACATGAATCAATCCCTCCACGGTATTAGGAAGTTCTACATAGATACCCCACTGTGTTATGCCGGATATCACGCCCTCGTAAGTCTCCCCAATCCGTTCTTCCATATACTCTGCCTTCTTCAGTTTATCGGTCTCCCGCTCCGCCTCCTCGGCCCGTCTCTCCATCTTAGAGGAATGTTTGGCCACTTCGGGCAGTTTTTCCTCATAGTGTTGTAAGCGTTCCTCCTTCAGTTTGCCCCGCAGCTGTTCCTTGATGATGCGATGAATCTGCAGATCCGGATACCGTCTGATGGGTGAAGTAAAATGACAGTAATACTGACACGCCAATCCGAAATGTCCTGTACATTCTACCGTATATTTGGCCTGTTTCATACTGCGCAGTGTCAGGCGGCTGATCAATGTCTCCTCATCCGTATCCACAATCCTGCCCAGCAGTTTCTGCAGTTCCTTGGGGTGAATCTCCTCCCCGGAAAACTTGATATGATAGCCAAAATTCCTGATAAAGGCTGAAAGCTTCATGATTTTCTCAGGATCCGGTGTCTCATGGGTACGATACACAAAGGGAATATCCAGCCAGAAAAAATGCTGCGCCACGGTCTCATTGGCCGCAAGCATAAAATCCTCAATCAGCTTGGTTGCCACATTTCTCTCATATGGCTTAATCTCTGTCGGACGTCCCTTTTCATCGAGAATGATCTTGCTCTCCGCAAAATCAAAATCAATGGAACCTCTCTGATGCCGCCTTTTTCTCAAAATACCTGCCAGCAGTTCCATCTGTTCAAACATGGGAACCAACTCCCTGCAGGCAGCAATTTCTGTCTCATCCCTATCCTCCAGGATCTTCTTCACAGAAGTGTATGTCATCCTGCGATCTACACAGATCACACTCTCAGCAATCTGGTAATCGCGCACATCACCCCTGCCATCTATGGTCATCAGGCAGCTCAGAGCCAGCCGCTCCACACCCTGGTTGAGGGAACATATACCGTTGGAGAGTTTGTGCGGCAGCATAGGGATCACACGGTCAACCAGATACACACTGGTGCCCCGTTCCAATGCCTCCCAGTCCAGAGCCGAATTCTCCTGCACATAATTAGTCACGTCCGCAATATGGACACCCAGATGATAAAGTCCCTTATCATCCACAGAAAGGCTCACTGCATCGTCTAAATCTTTTGCATCCTCGCCATCTATGGTCACCATCTGCACATCTCTTAAATCGAGCCTTCCCTGCTTATCAGCCTCCGACACTTCATCCGGCACTCTGGCCGCCTGGTTCATGACCTTCTCGCCAAACTCCACCGGCAGTTCATAGCCCCGTACAATGGACATGATGTCCACACCGGGATCATTCACATGGCCCAGTATCTCTACCACACGCCCTTCCGGTTTATGTGTCTCATCGCCGTAGGATGTAAGTTCCACCACTACTTTGTGGCCATTCACTGCCCCCTTGGAGCGTTCCATCGGCACAAAGATATCTTTGCCGATCTTAGAACTGTCCGGGATAACAAAGCCAAAATGCTCCGACTGCTCGTAGGTGCCGACCACCTGTTTGGTGCCCCGCTCCAGAATCCGCAGAACTGCTGCCTCCTGTCTCTTACCGTGTTGTCCGGGCAGGAGCATCACCTGCACTTTATCCAGATGAAAAGCGCCGTTGGTCTTATCTTCCGGCACATAGAGATCATCCTCTCTGCCCTCTATCTCCACGAACCCAAAGCCCCTGGCATTGGCAATAAAAGTTCCCACCGGTTTATTCTCATCCGCTTTACTGTATCTGCCCTGTCCGTTCACCTGCAGCCTGCCTTCTGCAAGCAGCATCTGCAACACTTCCCGCAAGGCCGCCCGCTCTTCCTTCGGCACCTGCATAAAAACAGCCAGTTCCTTCTCCTTCATGGGAACGTATGCCTCGTCCTCTACAAGTTCACATATCAAATTTTTACGTTTTTCTATTTTTTCGCCCGAATTATGCATTTTTCCTCCATCACGAAGTGTTTCGCTTCCCGAAATTTAGCCGGCAAATGACTGAATAAATTTAAAAAAGCACCCTTCTGCAAGAGTGCTTTTGTCCGTCTAAAACAGGGTCAGGTTCAAGATAATTGCCAATACCATGAAACCAATCGCAAGACCTGTCGTGATCTTGACTAATTTGCCCTCCATGGAACGTCCTTTATTCTTGCCCCAATATGTTTCGGCTGCACCGCTTACTGCGCCAAGGCCGGCTGTCTTGCCCTCCTGCATCAATACCAGAACAACAAGCGCCACACATATAAGAATATATACTATCGTCAATACGACTCTGAGTGCTCCCATCTCTACACCTCCTAATATCATACGGCTATCATCATACCATACAACGTTATATTATGCAAGACAAAAATCAGCATCTACAGGTTAAACTGTGAAAAAGCGTCCCGCTCTTTCCGCATACTATCATGATATCGCATCAGATACGCCTTCATCTCCGTATGGCGCTGTCCCATATCTTCCATCATTCCAAAAAAGTTTTCTTCTGTCACGCCGCCGATTTTTGTCAAAAAGTCATAATATGCCCGGTCGTCCCCATGTTCTTCAAGCACCACCCGCCAGGTTTCTTCTGTCTCACATCCCTTGATATGGGTAAGCAGATATGCTTCCAGTTCTGCCCGCAGTTCCTCTCCCAGCCCATGATCATGCATCAGACGAAGCATGG
>CAMXIF010000072.1 GCA_947243845.1 uncultured bacterium | reverse complement strand
GAGGAACGCCTTTGTGGCAGGAATCTGTAAAAGATGTAAGGACTGGATTGACAGCTTTGGAATTCTTTGTATAATACAGACAAGGGGCAGAACCTGAAATCTGGCTCTGCCCCTTTGCAACTATTGACTTATCTTATATCAGATTTTGGGTTTACACAAAACTTGAAACTCTCTCTGAATGGGCTATCATAACCATTCAAAATCCCCGTCCTGCAGCCAGAGTACATTATCATCTTTAAGCGGTAACGGCACATCACTGGTCAGCGTCCCGAAGAAACTGACCATGATGCCATATCTTACCCTTGACGGATCTCCCTGACTCTCGTCATCATCAGCAACCTCATACTGATACCTGCCCTCCGGCACGATGCTCCTGTCTATGCGCATATCGCTGAAATCGCAAGGGATGCCGCATACTCTGACCTTTTGAAATTTCTCTGTCCTGTAATCATATCTCACCATAAAATCACCCTCATTTCTCATACATAGAGCCGTCATTATACACCCTGTAAGTGACCACATTACCGCCAACACGCCCAACAAACTCAACAAAATCCGGTGTAGGAACCGTTTCCAAAATATAATCCGGACGTTCCGATGCCTTATCCTGCGCCTTCCTATTTCTTTTCACTGTGTCTTTTGCCATATCTCCCTCCAAGCTACCCGCATAACCTCCAAGATGGGCAATAAAAGAATCCCCATGCCACAACCGGCACAGGGATCATCTAAATATCTTCTGCTTGTCTCTACTACAGATAATCTATATGTACTTTTTTACCCATATTCAGGCTTTCCCCGGTAACATGTTACCGTAAATGGAGTTCGTCTGTAAAAAGCCCTTCATAATCCTGTAATTCATGGAACATTCCGTCAACAATGACTGTGTCATCCTGTATCCGGTACAGCATCACAAACTTATGTTTCGCAAACTTTATCTTTCGATATCCGTACTTTGCCAGTAAGGGATTATCACATATCTTCAGGGAACCCGCCGCCGTAGATAGCCACTTCTTTGTCTCTCTGGCATCCGCAAGGATTGCCTTCGCCGCCTGCCTATTGCCCAACGTTTCTACCGTATAAAGAACATACATATCCAGTCTGCGCTTTGCCGGCGGCATAATGATAACTTTATAACCCATATCGGTCACCAATCTCATCAAGGACTTTATCGAAATCCTCCCCTTCGCCCGCCAGATAACACGCCCTTGACTCAGCCAGTTCCGCTAAAATCTCATCACTACTCAACGGTCTATATGGATTATTCGTACAAAAGTTGGTGAGCAGATAACTCTGTATCTCTTCCTGACGTTCCTCTGGTATCGTTAATAGTAATGCCAGATTCGCTTCCAGTGTACTCATATATGATTTTCCTCCATCCTAATATATCTGAATTTTCTCGTGATTGCTTCTGTCATTAATTCTGTGCTGTTTTGTCTCAACAAAATTGAAACGGCTCTTTCATTTCAATTTTATTATAACAGGAAATCACAAAATTAACACTGATTTTTGAAAGCAGCAGCAACGGGTGCAAAAGCAACATATCCGCTATCATTGATTGCAGATATGCTGCTCTCCCAAAGAAAAACGCCGAAAATGCAACGGATCACTTGCACCTATCAACATATCTGCAATCAGTTTCCATGATACATAGTCCATGATCCGTTGAGCCTCCCATCCATATCCATACTTTCCTGTTCCTGCTGTCATAACCGTCAAACAGTTTAAGCAATCAGGTCAAGTACCCCGTTAAGCTCCTCCGGCAGCTCCCCACAGGCTTCCGGCAGTTCGGTCACGGCTGGTTCTGCTTCACTCTTCTTCACCGGAGCACCCACCGTTCCTATCCCCGCCAGCAGTGCGCCCACCAATTTCATGCCCTGCGCCTGCATCTCCTCCCGTACTGCCGACAGCATCTGCTCATGGAACTCCTGCCTCCCGGCTATCTCCATCTTTACACTGAAATGCTCTTCCAGCGCCCTTTTGACATACGCCGTCAGAGAAACAGAGCTCCCGGCTGCTTCCGCAAGTTTCATGTACAGATCACGGTCCGCTTCATCCGCCATATTAAAACGGAGGAAAACAGACCTCTGCTTTCCCGCCATCATCATGCCACCTTCTTTCCCATCATCTGCCATGCAAGGAACTCATAGCCTTTTGCATTGGCGCAGAGGTCGCAGTCATAAGCGGTGTGGCTCCTGTACTTCCCCGCATGGTCGCGTGCCATCAACGCACCGCCGCCCACATAGATGATATTGGTATAGTCCATGTCATAACCGCGCTCCGCAAGTTCCAGTTCCAGTGAACAGATCTTCTCCCGCATCATCCCGTTTATCAGTTCCGCATACACGATGGGAAGATGGCTCTCTTCTTTTAGCAGCACCTTCATCACCTCATGCTCTGGTATGTCCTTCCCTGTCTGCACCTTCATGTCCCGCTGGATCTCCTTCATCCACTTGACCATCGCCATTTTGATCGTGATGGACTTACTCTCCACCGGGAAACCGTTCTGCACATAGACCACATCCGTTGTCTTGCTCCCGATATCCACGATCAGGTAATCACCTTTCATGTTACCAAGTCTTGAAGCGACCGCGGAATAACACTGCGGGCAGACGACCACCTTTGCGAGCGTCACAGAATAATCCGTACCCTCATAGGAAAAGTCCAATGTGCCCTGTCTGTTGTAATAATCGATCAGTTTCAGCTTGTCCCTCCCATAGTTAGAAAAGGGCAGCCCCGCCACAAGTATGATCTCTGCCTTACAGAGTCCTTCTTTCCGCAGTTCCATGGCGATACCCGCCATGGTGCGGAGCCTTGCCGTATCATCCGATACCTTATCCTCCGTGATCGCCGCCCTGCCTTCCCCGACCTTGAAATATTCCCCGTCATAGAACAGGGAATTTTCCTGCAAAGTCGGCTCCGCACTCCCCAGCATATGTACGCCGTTGTCAAATATGAAGTTCGCCGTCTTTCCTAACTGATAACCGTCATCGAAACCTATGATATATCTCCCCTCATCCAGTCTGATCATCTCTTCCGTCCTCCTGTCACGCCGGGATCATGTCAAGAAACTCCTGTTCCGTCAGGACGGGTATACCGAGTTCCCTCGCCTTTGCCAGTTTGCTACCCGGCTTTTCCCCGCAGATCAGATAGTCTGTCTTGCGGGTGATTGAACTCCCCGCTGTCGCCCCAAGGCTGATGATCTGGCTGTTGATGCCGTCACGGGTAAAATGCTCAAGCTTTCCTGTCGCCACTACCGTGCATCCTGCAAACGGGTTATTTTCTGTTATCTTCTTCATATTCTCTTCCTCTCTTTCCTCAAAATGAAATTCTTTCTGTAACGTTTTCCATAGTTTCAGGTTCTCCCCATTGTGGAACCACTCCCAGATGCTCTGGCTCATCTTTTCCCCGAAATCCGGCAGCGATGTGAAATCAAAGCAGTCCACCGCCGCTTTCGCAAACGCCTGCAGATTTCCCCCGAAAAAGCTGTCCAAGGTTCTGCCCGCCGTCCTGCCGATTAACGGGATATCCATTGCCACAACGTATCTTACAAAAGTCGTATTGCGGCTCTTCTCAATAGATTCCTGCATCTTTTCATAAGACCGCTCCCCGAAACCTTCCATGCGGATGATCTCCTCACGGTAACGGTCCAGATGGTAAAAGTCCTGAAAGGTATGGAGGAACCCCTTTTCCATAAGCCTGTAGATGACCGCCTCTGAGATGCCGGAAATGTCCATTGCCTTTTTCCCCGCGAAATGCACCATTTTCCACAAGAGCTGGTTCCGGCAGTCTGAATTGTAACAATGGAGTGTCTCAATGGTACGCCCACCGCTGCCCCTCCTTGCGTAGACCCTTACCGGCTT
>CAMXIF010000071.1 GCA_947243845.1 uncultured bacterium | reverse complement strand
GAACCGGATAGAATCCTTTCGTTTTAGGTGTCTATGCTGGCGGGGACAGGTCAGTCAGCGATTGTCTCTTCTGCAACGTACTCATCAAGAGGAAGCACGTAACCATCATCTACATTAGCTGCTACTGTGTCAGGGCCTACATAGAAAATGTCAGGCATGTCGGATGCTGCTTTATATGCTAAAATCTTCTGACCATACTCGTCTGCTGTGGTAACTTCAAATGTTACGTTAGCGCCTGTGGTCTCCATGAATTTGTCGATCAAGGACTGATATACTGCTTTCTCATGATCCTGCGCATAAATAAATACTGTCAGGTCAGCGCCGCTGAAATCGCCTTCAACCGCAATATTCTCTGTCGCGGATTCATCTACTGTGATCTGAGCGCCAACGCTTTCCGTTGACTCTCCCTCTGTGCTTTCGGTTGTCTCAGCTGCCGGTGCGTTGTCTGCGGGTGCGCTCTCCTCACCGGAACCGCCGCCACATCCTGCCAGGCAGGACATAGTAAGTACGGATGCAAGTAATACACTAACTATTCTCTTTTTCATAAGAACCTCCTTTTCTTTGCACTTGCTCTCATTTCCTTAAATGTTTGATACAGTTTGAACAGAAAACTTCATATACATTTTGTTTTGCCGGCAATTTGCACAAATGCTATTTTATGTATTGTGCAGTTTGTATAATTGTTCCTGTTTCTTTTTGTTCTGATATACACATAGTACAATGTGTTGTCTCACTTGTCAATGGATTATTTTATATTTTATTAAAATATCTTAAATAAATATAAAATCCAAAAGCAAATCATGAGGATTAAAACTAATCATCAAATGTACATTACCGCCCAGATGGTCTGATTGTCATTGCCAACCCCCATAAAGCATCTCACAGCATTTCCCGCCTCATCCGTCATATCAAGGATCACACCGGAATATGTCACGCCGTTCTGCACCAGATTCATATAGCAGGTGCCTTCCTCCAGTTCGTAACTGGCGTCCGCACCTTCCCCGTTGGAGATGGTGCCGCCTTTCAGCGTCACAGCCTGTGCCGAATGGATTTCCGCGCCAATATCTGTTCCATGATTGAGCAGATACCACTTACCCTCTATCTCCTTCTTGCTATAACCTCCGTCTTTAAGACTCTCTCCATTGGTGGCAAAGGGCGCCGCCACAAGCCAGCCCTCTTTATTCCTAAACATCTGGTGCACTCTCGGCTCATGATATTCCGTCCCGCTGTCAAAACGCTGATGATAGACCAGATACATCTTTCCATCTTCATCGATCATGGCAGAACAATGCCCCGGTGCCATATAGGCAGTCTTTAAACTGGGCAGCATGTAATTGCCCATCATCTTCACGCCCAACCCCGAATGATCGGAAACATAGTCGAAAGTCGCACCCGAAGCATCCAGATATGGGCCGTCCACCTGCTCAGAACGATAGCACCGAATCTGATAACCGCCCTCTCTTGTCAATCCTCCGTAGGAGACAAGCAGATAATAATAAGAAGTTTCCTCATCATAGAAGATATAGGGACCTTCACAGGAATTATGCAAACCGCCGATCAGATACTTACCGAAATACTTGTCCACATGCGCCGCCTCATCAGTCTCCGGATGAATTGGATACCCTGTGGCCTCGTCCAGTTCCAGAAGCCAGATGCCGCCCGACCAGGAACCGTAGACCATCCACATTTTCCCCTCTTTATCATAAAAAACCGTAGGATCGATACAGTTGGGATAGTTCAGATGGTTATACTCCGCCGACTGCAGATACGCCGATGGCTTGGCGTCCGTTCCCATGATCTCATAAAAGTTCGTTTTGTCCGCCGTCATGGATGTGAATCCGGAATACACAAGTGTATCCTCATAATGATAAGGCCCTGTAATCTCATCCGCCGTGGCAAAACATATATTGGAAGTTCTCCAGTCATGACTGGTGGAGAAATACATCACCCATTTACCCATGGCTTTATTGTAGATCACATCCGGCGCCCATACCGCATAACCGCCTTCCACATATTCCCCTACAAAGGAAAAAGCATCCATGCTTTCATCAAACAGATTGTCAAACAGCGGATTGGCTCCATTGACACCACTGGCAAAAGATTTCCAGCTCATCAGATCCTTGCTCTGGGCCGCTTCCATATGTGAGCCAAAGATATAATATGTATCTCCTTCCTTTACAATAGAGGGGTCGTGTACGGAAACCCCCAGTGCCTGATTTCCCGGCTCTACCTCCGATGCATCTTTTCCCTGTACCTCCCCGCATCCGGTGAGCAGCAGTGTCATTATCGACATCATAACACCACATCCCAAAATACTTTTTCTTTTCATCTCATCCTCCACGCAAATCTAAATTAATTTTGGTTTATATTTTTATTGTATCTATATTGCCCAAATTTTTCAAGTATTTCTCATAAAAATTATAGTTTTTTGCTATTATAATTGCCAATTAATGTTTTTTAATTTATACTTAGATAAATTAAAACAGAAAAATGTCGAAAAGATGTCTCACTTTTCACAAGGAGGAAACGCTATGGCAGAAATTCATTATCCACAAAAACCCCCGGCACAACCGCCGAAACCAATCTTGAAGCCCGGCATGGACCGCGATCTTCCCGGTCTGTGGATGACCCACGATCCCGCCATCTTCTATGATACCGACCGGGAATACTACTATATCTACAGCACAGGAGCCATCTGCAGACGTTCCAAGGACCTAATCCACTGGGAAAATCTTGGTAAAGTCGTGGACAATCCGCCTGAGGAATCCATAGATTGGACAAAAAGCACAGACATCTGGGCGCCCGATATCGTCAAAGTCGGCAATGAATACCGCCTGTACTGCTCCAACTCTTCTTGGGGTGTCAGACAGTCCTGTATCTTTCTGGCCGTCTCAGACACACCGGAAGGCCCTTTTATCCCCAGAGACTGTGTCCTCAAAACAAGCGATGCCCTTCCCGTAAACGGCATTGATGCCAATATCATTGAAGATGCCGATTCCAAAGAGCAGTATATGCTTTATGGTTCCTTCTGGGGCGGCTGTCATATTCTGCCCCTGCATAAAGAAACCGGACTCGCAGCCGAAGATGGAATCGGCACCTGTCTGGCCAGACGCCCCTCCTGGATGGACTGTTCCATTGAGGGTCCCTATATGATCTACCATCCGGTTACCAAATATTATTATCTTTTTGTATCCTATGGTTCTCTGAAAAGTGACTATAATATCCGGATTGGCAGAAGCCGCAAGATTACCGGACCTTTCTATGACTATCATGGACGTGATCTGGCAGACATCCATGACGATGACAATACCACTGGACTGATGATATCCTGCGGCTACCGCTGGCTGGACGGCACGCCCTATATGGCTCCCGGTCACAATTCCGTGCTCATGAATCATGATGGACGGATGTTCCTGATTTCCCACATCCGCGAAATGAACTTTAAGGATGAGCCGGAACCCTCAACCATGCAGATCAGGCAGCTTTTCCTGACACCCGATGAATGGCTGATCGCAGCAGCACAGCCCTATGCCGGAGAAAGCTTACAGTCCGTAGAAGAAGCAGATCTTCTGGGCAGCTATGAGCGGATCAGCCTGACACCTTCCATACCGCAGGGCATTATGTGCGCGCATCCCTTCCACCTCATGCCGGAAGGCCGCATGGAATGCTGCTCTATTATAGGTACCTGGAAATTGACGGGCAGTCACACCCTCTCGCTCAGTTACGGCAATATCACGGAGTCCATCATCGTATCCCCCGCTTGGGATCACGAACTTGACCGCCCGACAATCACGCTTTCGGGACTTTCCAATAGGGGAATCTGTACCTGGTACAAAAGAGGTTAATTCCTTCGGGATTAACCTTGAGGCAGCTGAAAACATTTCATTTGGGGAATGAAGTGCTATAATAATAAAGCCATCGACAAATCGGGATTTAGCAGAGGAAATTATAGTGAAAACTTTGATATTAAATGGTTCTCCAAGAATAAATGGTGATACAAGCAGACTTATTAAGAAATTTACCGAAAAAAAGATAGATGAATATAAAATTGTTGATGCAT
>CAMXIF010000070.1 GCA_947243845.1 uncultured bacterium | reverse complement strand
TATCCATGAAGATGATGTCATAATATCCGTCCGGGTGATCCGCTACCATGTCAACGGCAAGTTTGCCGTTCTCAGCTGTCTCAATCTGGATACCGCTTATACCAAGAATTTCTGAGGCGATCTCCAGGTTTAATTCATTGTCATCCACGATCAGGACACGCTTGTCTGAATAGTCGGCTTTGGCAAGATCGGCAAGCTGATCCTTCGGTCTGGCAAAAGACCCTTCCCCGATAGGAGTTGGTATGCTGTTCAGATCTTGCAGTTCCAGGAAAATCGTAATGATAAAACGGGTACCCTCGCCCGGATTGCTCTCCACCTTGATATCTCCATGCATCATTTCAATGATATTTTTGGTGATAGCCATACCTAGTCCGGTTCCCTGTACATTGGTGGCATGTTCATCTTTTTCCCGCTCAAAAGGCTGGAAGATTCTTGACAGAAATTCTTCTGACATGCCGATACCATTATCTTCAAAAACAAATTCATAGCAGCCATATCCCTTTTTCGCAGAAGTTTTTTCGGAGATAGAGATGCTTAGGATGCCGCCGTCAGGGGTATATTTCACTGCATTTCCCAAGATATTCAAAAATACCTGCCTGATGCGCAGACTGTCGCCGATCACGTGCGAGTGCGTGATATTCAGGGAGCGGATATTCAGATGATGATTGCGCTCCGAAATCTGGGGCTTTATCATGTCAAGAGAGGTCTCAATCAGATTGGAGAGGTTAAATTCCTCTTTGGCAAGCGTTGTCTTGCCGCTCTCAATCTGACTCATATCCAGCACATCATTGATCAGCGCGAGCAGATGGCGGCTGGAGGAAGAAATTTTCCCCAGACAGTCCAGTACACGTTCCTTATCGTCAATATGTGCAATGGCAATGGTGGTCATGCCCATAATACCGTTCATGGGCGTGCGGATATCGTGGGACATTTTGGAGAGGAAATTCGTCTTGGCGGCATTGGCCTGGTTGGCGCTCTCATAAGCCACACGCAGCGCGGCGTTGCTCTCAGAGAGAGCCGTATTCGCCTGCTCCAATGATTCCAGCCGGCCTTCCTGATTTTTAAGGGTAATGGCAATAAAAGTCCCGAGAATCTGAAGCGTTTCGGCAACTCTTTGTGAAGTCTTAACCGGTGAGTTGTCTACGCCAAGAAAACCGAGCAGATGATTGTCCACCATGATGGGCGCCTCCACGACATTGGAAATATTCTGCGGTTTTAAAATATCATAGATAGCCGGATGCGACTCTTTGATGGATTCTACCTCGGAGATGATGATACAGTCCCCGTGGATCAGGACGTCTGTCCAGGCTGATATGGTAGGCAGACTCACTTCCTGCAGGTTGTTTTTCTCAGGATTTATGTCGGGAGCGCACCATTCAAAAGTGTTGGCATAGTGGGTTCCCTTGTCCTCAAAAATGTAGGCGCGTTCTGCGTCCACGAAGCTGCCGATGGCGGCGAGCATCCCCTGGATTGCCGTGGGAATATCTTCTGAGCGGCTTAAGATTGCAGCCTGCTCGTATATCAATTCATGTGTCCTTTGCAGTTCCGTTATGTTGCCTTTATTCCTGATTGCCTTTTGAGTTGTCATATCCTTTGTCATAGTCTTGTATTCTCGCTTTATCTTTGTTTAATTGGTTCATATCCTGCATGAAATTGAAATTTATAATGCATCGGATTATAAACAGTTTGAGTATAACATAGGCCTGGATAAAAAGCTAGTTTGGGAATGTCTAGAATGTCTAAATTATTCCTGATAACGTATTTTTATACATTACTATGAGACACATTCCAATTAGAAAAGCCAGATGATTGCTTTTGTGAGTGGGTATTTCGTTTGAAATTGGAGAAATTGGCCTATATTTTTTGTGTTTTTACACATTATTTAAGTATATTTATACTTTTCATTAGGAGAACGTTGTGATATAATGCGATTCAGAATTAGAAAGCTTATCAGATTTTCATAGATAAAATCGGCAGAATGCGAAGCGGCGGGCCGGTGGGAAAGGATGAAGAACAAATGGCGGAGTGGGCAGCAAATTTCAGTGACCTTTTTTATAAATGTTTCATTCGTGAGGATCGGTACAAGCTGCTCTTAAGCGGTATCGGCGTGACCATCAAGGTATCCCTTCTGGCTGTCATCATCGGTATAATGATCGGTATGCTGATTGCCATGTGCAATCTGTCTAAGAAAAAGATTCTGCGGTTTATCGGCGGTGTCTATACGGATGTGATTCGGGGAACCCCTTCGGTGACACAGCTGATGATTATCTACTTTGTTATTTTTGCATCAGTGCACCTGGATAAATGGATCATTGCTGCGATTGCTTTTGGCATTAACTCCGGCGCCTACGTGTCCGAGATTATCCGGGCAGGTATCCTTTCCATTGACAAAGGACAGACGGAGGCGGGCAGATCCCTTGGCTTGAGCGCTTTTCAGACTATGAGCAGGATAGTCATTCCCCAGGCGGTGAAGAATATTTTCCCGGCTCTTTGCAATGAATTTATCGTGCTGATCAAGGAGACGGCCATAGTTGGTTATGTGGGGCTTATGGATATCCAGAAAGCGGGTGACTTTATAAAGAGCGCGACCTTTATTGCTTTCATGCCGCTGATCGGCACTGCGGTTATCTATTATGTACTTATCAAGATATTGACCTTGCTGCTTGGCAAGATAGAGGCAAGGCTTCGTAAGGCTGATGCCAGGTAGGAGGAAGAGGCCATGATCAAAGTAAAAAACTTACATAAAACATTTGAGAATCTCCGTGTATTGGACGGAATTGACGAGCATATCACACCAGGAGAAGTGGTAGTGGTAATCGGCCCTTCCGGTTCCGGTAAGAGTACTTTTCTAAGATGCCTGAACTTGTTGGAAACAGCCACCGAGGGAGAGATTTACGTGGATGATGAACTGATCACGGCGCCGAAGGTGGATGTGAACCGAGTACGTCAGAAGATGGGTATGGTGTTTCAGCAGTTTAATTTGTTTCCCCATCTGACTATTATGGAGAATATTACGCTGGCCCCTGTGCTTTTAAAAAAGATGACGAAGGAAGAGGCTGTAAAGCGTGGCCAGGAACTTTTGGAGCGTGTTAACCTGGCGGAAAAGGCGGATGCCTATCCCGCACAGCTTTCCGGCGGACAGAAACAGCGTGTGGCCATTGCCAGGGCGCTGGCGATGGATCCGGAGATCATGCTTTTCGATGAGCCCACTTCGGCCCTGGATCCGGAAATGGTAGGTGAAGTGCTGGATGTTATGAAAGATTTGGCTAAGTCCGGTATGACGATGGTGATCGTTACCCATGAGATGGGATTTGCCAGAGAAGTAGCTTCCAGAGTGCTGTTCATCGATCAGGGCGTGATCATGGAGAGCGGTACGCCGGAGGAATTATTCGGCAATCCGCAGAATGAAAGAACCAAGAACTTCTTAAGCAAGGTGCTTTAAGGTTTGGGTATTATACCGGCGATTATAGGATCAAGATGGTGGTCGGTTTGTAATACATAGTGTGATGTATAAATATCAGAGGAGGATAAGATTATGAAAAAAGCAACAAAAGTAATGGCACTTGCAGCAGCAATGGTAATGCTGGCATGTACACTGACAGCCTGCGGTTCTGGTAAAGGAGGCAAACTCACTTTTGGTACCAATGCGGAATTTCCGCCGTTTGAGTTTGTGGCATCTGAGGGCGTGATCGATCAGTATGACGGTATCGATATGGCCATCGCCAAAAACATTGCAGAGCAGAACGGTATGACAGCAGCGATCGAGAATATGGAGTTTGATTCCCTTTTAGTGGCGCTTCAGAATGGTCAGATCGATGCGGTTATCGCAGGTATGACAGCAACAGACGAGAGAAGGGAGACCGTGGACTTCTCTACCACATACTATACGGCGACACAGGTTATGATCGTGAAAGAGGATTCCGATATTACAACAGCAGCCGATATGGCGGATAAGAAAATCTGTGTGATACAGGGTTACACCGGTGAAATCTGCGTACAGGATATGGGTTATCCTTACGAGGCTTTCAAAAAAGGCACAGAGGCAGTTTTGGAGCTTGTGAACGGAAAGTGCGATGTGGTAGTGATCGATTCCGCTACCGCACAGAAGTATGTGAGCGACAACGAGGGCTTAAAGATTGTGGAAGATGCAAGCGCATTTGAGTCCGAAGAATATGCGATCGCAGTGCAGAAAGGCAACACTGAACTGCTTGAGAAGATCAATAAGTCTATTGAGGCGATGTTAGCTGACGGCACCATCAATGAACTGGCAGTGAAGTATACGGAGGCTGTTTCCGAGGAGTAAGATTTTGGAGCACGGCCGGTATATTGGTATCTGAGCAGTGCCGACCTGAACAAGCAGGCAGAGGAAATCATAAAAAGCGAATTGATTTATATTTGATTGGATATGCAAAGG
>CAMXIF010000069.1 GCA_947243845.1 uncultured bacterium | reverse complement strand
ATAGACCATGTCTATTTTTATGAAATCAATTTGCGAAACTTATTATACGTCATCCACTCGTTACAAAGCTGAACCGCTACAGGCATGAATATTACAACCTTGCAGCGACCAGCGTATCGGATGCGGTGTATGACCATCTCTTCGATGAACTGCAGGTGAATATTCCAGTCTCGAAGTCCATACTGTCCGGTAATCAGGAAACCGATTGGCAATTATGCAGGTTATAAGAAATCTCACCAATGTAAAGCCGGCTTACGCCCCGCAACGCGGCTCTGGGCTTGACATTCGCTCAATTTCTTATGAATTGTAATCAAGCCAATCAATGGCGGTTTCTGCTCCGGAATACCGGTTTCCATATTACCGGAATCATGGTTTCTTGGTGCAAGAATATTCATGCAGGAACTTGAGAAAAGGACGGGTATCATCCTCAGCAATTCCCCCACACAGACGGTAGGCGCTGTCCCTGTCAGTTCACTGGAAATGGTGAAGCACCCAATCCCGCTGTTGAGTCTTGACAAGACGAAGCAGATGGAGGAGATTCTGGAAATGGCGGGCAGAGCAGCGTCTCTTTTAATGCTGAAACTGGACGGGCTTACCGTAAAACTTTGTTATGAGAACGGGCGGCTTGTGGAGGCGTCAACCAGAGGAGACGGGGAAACAGGGGAGCTGGTCACCCATAACATCCCCGCATTTTATAACGTGCCTGTCTCCATCCCCTATAAGGACAGACTGGTGGTCACCGGGGAGGGCATCATCCACCGGGATGACTTTGAAAGGATAAAAGGAGAGGCAGCTAGTGGAAAAGAGACAGGTAACGCGAGAAACCTTGCCGCCGGAACGATCAGACTGTTAGATCCTGCCGCCTGCAGAAAACGCCATATCCATTTCTACGCTTTTAACGTGATAGAGGGGATGGAAAGATTCGGTAAGATCGCGGACAGCCGCGGGAAGCTACTGGAAGCCATGCGGTCACTTGGGTTTGAGGTATGCCCGTTTATACCGCTTACAGAAAAGGTTTCTATGGATGAACTGGAAAAGGGGATCCGATATCTGAGAAACATTGTGGATGATTGTATGCTGCCAATAGATGGTATGGTACTGCGTTATGACAGCTTTTCCTATTCCAGAAGCTGCGGGAGGACGGGCCACCATTATAAGGACGGCATCGCCTATAAATTTGAGGATGGGGTGCAGGAGACAGCCTTCCGGTCTGTGGAATGGACGCCCGGACGTTCCGGCGAGATCGCGCCGGTTGCTGTGTTTGACGCGGTGGAGATTGACGGGTGCTGTGTATCAAGGGCAAGCCTGCATAACATTTCCTTTATCAGGGATCTGGAATTGCATCCGGGGTGTCAGATACTGGTATCAAAGCGGAACATGATCATCCCGCATATCGAGGAGAACCTTGACAGGGGGCATTATGCAGATAGCATGATACCAGAGAAATGCCCCTGCTGCAGGAACCCGGTAAGGATCTATGCGAGAAAGGGCAGTAACGGGCGTATTGTCGAGACGCTCCATTGTGACAACCCAGCCTGCAGGAACCAACTCTTATGGAGACTGGTGCATTTCGCGGGAAAAAAGGCAATGGACATATCCGGGATTTCAGAAGCAGTCATCGACAGGTTTATTGAAAAAGGGTTCCTCCATACCTGTCAGGACTTTTATCATCTGGACCGTTACCGGGATGAGATCATCCGCATGGAAGGCTTCGGGGAAAGATCTTATGAAAAGCTGCGGGAGTCTGTTGAAAAGAGCCGCAATACGACTTTCGTGAGATATGTGGTGGCGATGGATATCCCGTTAATTGGCAGGACGGCGGGCAGGGCACTGGACTGCTTTTTCAAGGGGAACCTGCAGGAGTTTGCTAAGGCGGCGGTGGACTGCTTTGATTTCACATCCCTGCCGGATTTCGGGGAAAAGATGAGCCGGAGTATCTGGGAGTGGTTTCATAATGGGGAGAATCTGAAACGATGGAAAACCTTACAGAAAGAATTTCATTTTGAAGAAAGAGAGGAAGAGGCTATGAAAGACAGGACAGAGAACAATCCGTTTACAGGATGTACGGTAGTGGCGACAGGAAAACTTGAGAATTTTACCCGTGACGGTATCAACAGCAGGATCACCAGCCTGGGAGCAACAGCGGGAAGTTCGGTCACCCGTAAGACAGAATATCTGATCTGCGGGGAAAAGCCGGGCAGTAAACTGACAAAGGCAAGGGAACTTGGCATCACCGTTCTGACAGAGCAGGAGTTCCTTGACATGATCCCAGCATGACAGGAGGGAGATGGAAAAGATGATCAGACTGGATGATGGAAGATATATCATAGGTTTCGATGACGGTTACCAGCTTGGTAAGACCGCAAATTTCCTGTTTGACAACGGGGTACATATGCTTGGGAGCGCAGAGCCGACATTAAAGGAAAATTCCCTGTTCTATGATGGAGAATATTTTAAGGTAGGAGAGGGAAGATCAGCAATTACAGAGGATAAGATATCGGATGACACAGCAAGGCTGCGTACAATGGCGGGGATTGCTATGGAACTGCGCAGGGAACGGAGATCGTGCTTGTGGTTGGGCTGCCGTTTTCCAACTATGGCCGGGACAAGCTGAAACTGACCGACTACTATAACAGACAGAGCGTATTGGACTTTTCATACGAAGAAGAGGATTATTCTGTGACGGTCACAAAGGTGGTCGTCTGCCCGCAGTGTTATTCCGCAATCGCTTCCCGTCTTGGAAACATGAAAGGTGATTATCTGGTCGTGGATATTGGAAGTAAGACGACAGATGTTGTTTATGTGCAGAACGGGTTCCCGGTAGAGAGTAAATCCATCACAATTGAAAAAGCGATGGTCAAGTGGATGAAAGAGATCCAGCGGGATATGAAGGTGCAGACGGGAAAGGACATACCGGAGCATGAGGTGATGAAGGTACTGCTGAAAGAAGAGAGCCATCTTCCCATAGTGTATGCGGAGCTGATAAACGGGATGATGCGGGAGAAAATCTGTTCGCTGGAACTGGAACTTGCAGAGCGCGGTTATGACATGGACTATACCAGCATCATATATGTGGGCGGCGGTGCGCTGATGGCCCGCGACCATGCGGGGAGATACCGAAGCCACACAGCATACGATTGTGACCTTTGTGCCAATGCGAAAGGTTATGAGTTCCTTGCAGGACAGATGATGGGAAAGAAGGTGGGTTGATGGCAGGGAAGCAGAGGTCTGTGTTCATCCGTTTTAACATGGCGGATGAGGCAGACTGTGACCTGTACAGGAAACTTGCGGAAGCTGCCGGAAGTTCCGCTTCGTTGACGGCATATGTCAAAAGGGCGCTGGAAGAGCATTTCAGTGTAAAAATGGAGATCATCGGGAGGCAGGAGTTCCGGGAGCAGATGTTAGCGGCAGTCCGGGAGGAAATGCAGGCACAGGGCATGAAGATGGTGGGTGCATTATTGGCGGGGATAGGAACGGTGGGTGTTCCAGCGAAGAAGGATGAAGCGGAACCAGCCGTAATAGAGCTGCCGGAAGTCTGTGAGGAACTGCCGGAGGAACTTAACGGTGTTCTTGACTTTATCGCTTAGAATGTTTAGCGGCCATGATATTAGGGACAGGAAAACCTGGATATGTACAGAAACCTCATCGGATCATGGATTATGGAAAATGATTGCAAATGTGACAGCATAAGTAGATAATCTGTTGCATATCCTGTATTTTTCTGTGGAGAAGCAGCATATCTGCAATCAATGATAGCGGATGCGTTGCCTTCTTCTCCGTTGCAGTTGCCTTTATAAAATCAGTGTTAATTTTGTGATTTCCTGTTATAATAAAATTGAGCGGGAGGAAGATCTGATCTATAGGACGGAGGAAACCGATATATGAGTACACTGGAAGCAAATCTGGCATTGCTATTAACGATACCGGAAGAACGGCAGGAAGAGATACAGAGTTATCTGCTGACCAACTTTTGTGCGGATAATCCATATAAACCGCTCAGTAGTGGTGAGATACTGGCGGAACTGGCTGAGTCGAGGGCATGTTATCTGGCGGGTGAAGGGGAAGATCTTGACAAAGTCCTTGATGAGATTGGTGACAGGTATTAAGTTTGCAGTGTTGTGTCGGATATAGGATGATACAGTCATTGTTGACGGAATGTTTCATGAATTACAGGATTATGAAGGGATTTTTACAGACGAACTCCACTTGCAGTAGTTGTATTACAAGGGGAATGTGTGGATATGGATAAAAAATACATATAGAATATCTGTAGTAAGGATGAGCAGAAGATTTTATGATGATCCCTGTGCCATTTGAGGCATGGGGATTTTTTGCTGCCCGTCCCGGAGGTTACGAGGGCAGTTTGGAGGAAGATATGGCAAAAGATATATCGGAAAGAATCAGGAAGGCTCAGGATAAGGCAACGGAACGTCTGGACTATATCATGGAGACTGTTGCTGTGCCGGATTTTGTTGAGATCGTTGGGCGTGTTGGCGGTGATATAGTCACTTACAGGGTGTATGATGACGGTTCTGTATATGGGAAATGAGAAGGGAGGTATTTTATGATGAGGCTTGATTACAGGACAGAGAAGTTTCAGAAAGTCAGTGTATGTGGTATCCCATGTGATTTTAGCGATATGTGTCAACGCCGATTTAAAAATGTAAGAAAACGCCGATTATATTTTGTAGTTTTT
>CAMXIF010000068.1 GCA_947243845.1 uncultured bacterium | reverse complement strand
CAGGATGTACTGTTAGAAGAAGAGGAGATTATATCGAGATTGGAAGATATGGAGCAAGCGGATGGTAGCAATAATTGATTATGATGCCGGCAATATCCGGAGTGTGGAGAAGGCTGTGATTTCGCTTGGATATGAGGCAGTTTTGACAAGGGACGCAGATAGTATCCTTGCTGCGGATCATGTGATATTACCAGGTGTGGGCGCTTTTGGCGATGCCATGGATAAGCTGTCAGCGTATGGATTGGTGGATGTAATCCGGATTGTGGCTGAACGAGGCATTCCTTTTCTGGGAATCTGTCTGGGGCTGCAGTTGATGTTTGAGAGCAGCGAAGAAGCACCTGGGGTGGAGGGATTAGGCCTTTTAAAGGGTAATATCCTGCGGATTCCTGAAAAAGATGATTTAAAGATTCCGCATATTGGCTGGAATTCCCTGCGATATCCTTTACAGGGCAGATTGTTTGCGGGTATCCCTGAGGAGGCTTATGTATATTTCGTACATTCCTATTATCTGCGGGCACAGGAACCGGAGATTGTAAAAGCAGTTACAGAGTACGGCGTGGAGATTCATGCTTCGGTAGAAAAGGACAATCTTTTTGCCTGCCAGTTTCATCCGGAAAAGAGTTCGGATGTCGGCATGAGGATATTGCAGAATTTTATGGAAATATAGAGAGACGGAGTAGGGCACATGCATACGAAGCGTATCATTCCCTGTTTGGATGTAAAAAACGGCAGGGTAGTTAAAGGTGTCAATTTCATTAATTTCAAAGATGCAGGTGATCCGGCGGAGGTTGGCGCAGCTTATGATAAATCCGGTGCGGATGAACTGGTTTTTTTGGATATTACCGCCTCTTCTGATGCCAGGGCTACGGCAGTAGAGATGGTGCGCAAGGTGGCGGAGAAGGTATTTATTCCTTTTACGGTGGGAGGCGGCATTCGTACTGTCGAGGATTTTAAGGCGATTTTGCGGGAAGGCGCCGATAAGGTGTCCGTTAATTCTGCGGCTATTATGAATCCGCAGCTTATCAGTGAGGCAGCTGATAAGTTCGGCAGTCAGTGCGTGGTGGTGGCAATTGATGCCAAACGCAGACCGGATGGAAAGGGATTCAGCATCTATAAAAACGGCGGCCGTGTGGATATGGGGATTGACGCCGTAGAATGGGCCATGGAGGCCGATAGGCTGGGAGCAGGAGAAATCCTTTTGACAAGCATGGACGGAGATGGTACGAAAGCAGGTTATGATCTGGAACTGACAAGGGCTATTTCTGAGAATGTATCCATACCGGTCATCGCATCCGGCGGGGCAGGTACGATGGAGCATTTCTATGAGGCGTTTACGCAGGGAAAAGCAGATGCAGCACTGGCGGCTTCGCTGTTTCATTTTAAGGAAATGGAAATTCGGGATTTAAAAGAGTATCTGCGTAAGAAAGGTATATCAGTTCGGCTCTAATTTAAGTTCATGGAAATCATGAAAAAGGATGGAGAAATTAGCTTTGCGTGATGGTTACTAATAAATCATATTAGAAGTGCCTTGTAGATTAGGGCTTGATTATGAGTCTTTTATAAGATAATATGAAATAGTGTGCAAAGGGGCACGAGAACAAGGGATTGTTCTGTGCCCTTTTTGGGGAAAAGATGGCGATAAAACATCATACGGTAATGGATGGGAAAGGGAGAACTGAGCGATGGCAATGTTGAGCAATGACTGGGCAGTGGCTTTGAAGGAGGAATTTCGCAAACCTTATTATAAGGAATTGTATGCTTTTGTGCGCGAAGAATATAGCAGCAGGGTAGTTTATCCGCCTTCGGAGGATATTTTTAATGCGTTTCACTTTACGCCGTTAAATAAGGTGAAGGTGCTGCTTTTGGGGCAGGATCCTTATCATAATGAGCATCAGGCCCACGGCATGAGTTTTTCAGTATTGCCGGATCAGAAAGAGATTCCCCCTTCTTTGCAGAATATTTATCAGGAACTGCATGACGATCTGGGATGTTATGTTCCGAATAACGGTTATCTGCAAAAATGGGCGGATCAGGGTGTCCTATTGCTCAATACCGTGCTGACAGTGCGTGCCCACCAGGCCAATTCGCATCAGGGAAAAGGCTGGGAACACTTTACGGATGCCGTGATACAGGCGGTGAATGAGCAGGATAGGCCGATTGTATATCTGTTGTGGGGAAGGCCGGCGCAGAGTAAGATTCCCATGTTGACGAATCCGAAACATTTGATATTAAAGGCGCCTCATCCGAGTCCGCTTTCGGCCTACAGGGGCTTCTTTGGATGCAGGCATTTCAGCCAATGCAATGATTTTTTAAAGGCCAATGGGGTGGAACCCGTAGACTGGCAGATTGAGAATCTATAGAGGTACGAGAGGAGAATTGTGTGTCATGAGTAAACTACCATTTGTAACCAAAGAGCAGGTTGAAGAGATTGTAAAAACCTACCCGACTCCTTTTCATATTTACGATGAGCGGGGTATCAGACAGAATGCGCAGGCGGTGCAGGAGGCATTTGCGTGGAATAAAGGATTCAAAGAATATTTTGCGGTGAAGGCATGTCCGAATCCCTTTCTGATTCAGATACTGCATGAGTATGGGGTAGGGTGTGACTGTTCTTCGCTGACAGAACTGATGCTCAGCGATGCCCTGGGACTTGTCGGTGATGATATCATGTTTTCTTCCAATGAGACGCCGGCAGAGGAATATGCGTATTGTGCAAAGCTGGGAGGGATTATCAATCTGGATGATATCACACACATTGAGTTTGTAGAAAATATTCTGGGAAAACTTCCTGAGACCATGAGTTGTCGTTATAATCCGGGCGGTGTGTTTCAGATGAGTAATGGTATCATGGACAATCCGGGGGATTCTAAATATGGATTTACCACCGAGCAGTTGTTTGAAGGTTACAAGATCCTGAGAGAAAAAGGCGTAAAACATTTCGGTCTGCATGCTTTTTTGGCTAGCAACACGGTGACAAACGAATACTATCCGCAGCTTGCTAAGCAGCTTTTTGAACTGGCAGTGCAGATTAAAGAAAAAGTTGGCGTACAGATAGAGTTTATCAACCTTTCCGGTGGTGTGGGAATCACTTATGACCCAGATCAAACAGCCAATGATATCCGAGTGATCGGAGAGGGTGTACACAAAGTATATGATGAAGTGCTTGTACCCGCCGGAATGGGCGAAACGGCAATCTATACGGAGATGGGGCGGTTTATGACAGGACCTTACGGCGCATTGGTGACGCAGGCGATTCATGAGAAACATACCTATAAGGAATATATCGGTGTGGATGCCTGTGCGGTGAATCTGATGCGGCCTGCTATGTATGGCGCTTATCATCATATCACTGTTTTGGGTAAAGAAGATATGCCCTGTGATCATACCTATGATGTGGTCGGCTCTTTGTGTGAGAATAATGATAAGTTTGCCATTGACAGGAAACTGCCTGGGATTGACAAGGGAGATTATCTGGTGATTCATGATACGGGCGCTCACGGTTATGCTATGGGATATAATTATAATGGTAAGTTAAAATCGGCAGAACTGCTTCTCAAGGAAGACGGCAGTGTACAGTTGATCAGACGGGCCGAGACGCCGCAGGATTATTTTGCGACTTTGGATGGGTTTAAGGTTTATGAGGCGTTAAAGGAGCGCATTAAAACAATAGAAATATAAATGGACTATTCCAGTTTGTAGGATAAAGGTAAAGATGATACTAAGTGTCAGCAGAAGAACCGATATACCGAATTATTATTCGGATTGGTTTTACAATAGGATTCATGAGGGATTTCTTTATGTGAGGAATCCGATGAATGCACACCAAATTAGCAGGATTGATTTGTCTCCGGAGGCGGTGGATTGTATTGTTTTCTGGACAAAGAATCCGGCAGGTATGTTGGAGCGGCTGGATGAATTAGAAAAATATCAGTACTATTTTCAGTTCACATTGACAGGATATGGCAAGGACGTAGAGCCAGGGCTTCCAGACAAGCGGGAAGTGTTGATTTTTACATTCCAAAAGCTGTCTGAGAAAGTGGGAACACAAAAAGTGATATGGCGATATGATCCCATTTTTTTAAGTTCACGTTATACAGTGGATTACCATTTGAAGGCATTTGAGGAAATTGCACACAGTCTGGCCGGCTATACACGGAGAGTCGTAATCAGCTTCGTAGATTTGTATGCCAAGACGCAGCGTAATATGGCCGGATTACAAGTAAAAGATTTCTCTGACGGAGATATGGTTGAATTGGCCAAACAGATGGCTAACATTTCTGAAAGATATGGAATGGAGATTGTGTCTTGCGCGGAGTCAAGTGGTCTTAGGAAAGTTGGCGTAAAACATGGAAGCTGCATAGACAAAAAATTAATCGAAGAAATAATAGGATGCAGACTCATCGTTGATAGAGATAAGAATCAGAGAGCAGAATGTGGATGTTATGAAAGTGTAGAGATTGGGACATATAATACCTGTAAGAACGGATGCAGATACTGTTATGCAAACTTTAATGATGCCATGGTTAAAGACAGTGTGAGATCATATGATGTGAATTCGCCGTTGCTGTGTGGACATATCGGACCGGAAGATAAGATTACGGAGCGAAAAGTGAAGTCGCTTAAGGATAACCAGCTGAGTCTTTTTGGATAGCAATCGGCTTTCGAGAAATATTTAGCAAATGTTGGGATATGTCACAGGATTGTGAAGATAAATATTGATATGGGGGATGAATATCAAAAATCGCCAAACCCTTGATTTTACAAGGATTTCAGCGATTCTAGCTACTGCTTGTGGTGGGACTTGAACGAATTTCCCCACACCGTAAACCCTCATAGAAAGGAGCTTTCCGCACATCAGATGAGGCTGTAAAAAATTTTGTGTCTATGGGTAAAAATCTTTTTTGATAAGAATTAG
>CAMXIF010000067.1 GCA_947243845.1 uncultured bacterium | reverse complement strand
GATAAGCGTTCGTGACTGGAGTTCAGACGTGTGCTCTTCCGATCTGCAGGAAAACAGAGACAGGCAGGATAAACAAGATGTATCTTGGAGCGCTGATCCCGGAAGGAACACATGACATAGTGCTCAGATATGCCACCCCCGGCATCCGGGCAGGTGCAATATTGACGATTATGGGTTTGATCTATACAATCTTTTTGTGTATTTTGTATAAAAAATATTGTACAAAATAGCTTCTCATGGTATAATTTTATCATTAACGTATGATATGAAACAGAAAGGAGAAATACATTGACACATCAGGAAATTGCAAAGCTGGATGAGATTCTGCAGGCGCATGATTATAACAGCACGCTTCTGATCGCTATCATGCAGGAGATCCAGAAGGAATATCATTATCTTCCGGAGGAAGCGCTGGAGTACATATCAAAGAAGCTCAAGCTCAGTGAAGCAAAAATTTATGGGGTTGCCACATTCTATGAAAATTTTTCATTAGAACCAAAGGGAAAATATGTGATTAAGATCTGTGATGGGACGGCGTGCCATGTCCGTAAATCCGTTCCGATCCTGGAAGAGTTTCGTAAAATTCTGAAAGTCAGCGAAGCGAAACCTACGACAGATGACATGATGTTTACAGTAGAGACCGTATCCTGTCTGGGAGCCTGCGGGCTGGCACCGGTATGTACGGTGAACGACCATGTTCATCCGGCGATGACACCGGAAAAAGCAAGGGAATTGATTCAGACACTAAAGGAGCAGGAGAAGGAGGGGGAGGCAGATGAAGATTAATACAAGAGAAGAGTTGATTGCAAAGCAGGAAGAGTACAAAGCCTCCCTGAACAGCCAGAAAAAACAGATTCTGATCTGTGCCGGTACGGGCTGTGTGGCTGGAGGATCTCTTAATATTTATGATAAGATGAAAGAGATCATTGAGGCGAAGGGACTGCGCTGCGCCCTGATCCTGGAGAAAGAGCCACATGATGAGAGCATTGGTCTGAAGAAGAGTGGATGCCATGGGTTCTGTGAGATGGGACCGCTTCTCAGGATTGAACCGATGGGCTGGCTCTACCTGAAAGTCAAGGTAGAGGATTGCGAGGAGATCATTGAAAAGAGTATTATCAATGATGAAGTGGTTGACCGTCTTGTATACAAAGACAAGACATTAAAATCCTATGTAAAACAGGAAGATATACCTTTTTATAAACAGCAGACCCGTATAGCCCTGGAGTACTGCGGAAGGATTAATGCGGAGAGCATCGCGGAATACATAGCGCTGGGAGGATACAGTGCAGTGGCAAAAGCACTGTTTGATATGACGCCTCAGCAAATTGTTGATGAAGTGAGTGAAGCAGCCCTGAGAGGACGAGGCGGCGGCGGATTTCCGGCAGGAAGGAAGTGGCAGCAGGTTCTGGACCAGGATGTGGAAGAAAAATACATCGTATGTAACGGAGATGAAGGAGACCCGGGAGCATTTATGGACCGTTCCATGATGGAGGGTGAGCCCCACAGAGTGATCGAGGGAATGCTGATCGCTGCCATCGCTACCAATGCCCATCATGGTTACATATACGTCCGCGCCGAGTATCCCCTCGCAGTGGAGCGTCTGCAGACAGCTATCGACAAGGCGATGGATAAAGGTCTTCTCGGAAAAGATATTCTTGGATCGGGATTTGATTTTGACCTGCATATCAGCCAGGGTGCTGGAGCCTTTGTCTGCGGTGAGGGCAGTGCCTTGACGACTTCCATCGAGGGTAACCGTGGTATGCCCCGCGTGAAGCCGCCTCGTACGGTAGAACACGGATTGTTTGACAAGCCTACGGTGCTGAACAATGTAGAGACATTCTGCAATGTGCCTCCTATCATTCTCAACGGTGCGGAGTGGTATAAGGGATATGGTCCTGAGAACAACCATGGTACGAAGGCTTTTGCCCTGACGGGAAATGTAAATAATACGGGGCTGATCGAGGTGCCAATGGGAACAACGCTGCGGGAAGTTATTTTTGATATTGGCGGCGGCGTTAAAGGCGGTGACTTCAAGGCAGTACAGATCGGGGGACCCTCCGGAGGCTGCCTTTGCATCAGTGCAACCGAAGACCATCTGGATATGAAGCTGGATTTCGATTCACTGAAAAAAGTGGGTGCCATGATCGGATCCGGCGGGCTTGTTGTTATGAATGATAAGAGCTGTATGGTTGAGGTGGCTAGATTCTTTATGAATTTTACCCAGAATGAATCCTGTGGAAAATGTGTTCCCTGCCGTGAGGGAACCAAGAGAATGCTGGAGCTTCTGACAGATATCACAGAGGGAAGAGGAACCATGGCTCATATAGAGCTTTTGGAGAAGCTTTCAGACACGGTGTCTGCAACGGCGCTGTGTGGTCTTGGAAAGACGGCGGCTTCGCCGGTTGTCAGCACACTGAAATATTTCAGGGACGAGTACATGGCCCACGTAGTTGACAGAAAATGTCCGGCCGGCCAGTGTAAAGCGCTTACCACACTTCAGATCGATCCGGAACTGTGTAAGGGCTGTACCAAATGCGCCAGAATGTGTCCTGTGGGAGCGATCAGCGGAAAAGTCAAGGAACCGCATGTCATTGATACGGCGAAATGTATCAAATGTGGTGCATGTAAGGACGGCTGCAACTTTGGGGCAGTGAAGGAAGCGTAGCTTCCTCGGAGGTATAGCCTCCTCCGAAGTATAAACTTCTTTGGAAGTGCAGCTTCTAGTCTCGATTTTTGGGGATGACCTTATAAGGATTCATGAAAGGAGAATTTATGTCTAAAAAATACATGGTTATAGATGGAATCCGTACGGAATTTACGGATGAAAAGAATATATTACAGGTAATCCGCAAGGCTGGCGTTCATGTACCTACCTTCTGTTATTATACAGATATGTCCATTTATGGAGCCTGCCGTATGTGCGTGGTGGAGGATGAAAGAGGGGGGATCATCGCCTCCTGTTCCACTCCTCCCAAAGATAAAATGGTGATAAAAACAAATACATCCAAGCTTCATCAGCACCGGAAGATGATCCTGGAGCTTCTTCTGGCGTCCCACTGCCGTGACTGTACGGTGTGTGAGAAGAACGGCAACTGCCGTCTTCAGATGCTGGCAGCCAGGTTCCGTCTGACCAATGTCAGATTTCCCAATACTCATCCGGACCGTTGCATCGATGACTCATCTCTTTCCATCGTGAGGGATCCGAGCAAATGTATCCTGTGTGGTGACTGTGTGAGGATGTGTAATGAGGTACAGCATGTGGGAGCCATAGATTTTGCCCACCGCGGTGCCAACATGGTAGTAAGTCCTGCTTTTGGCAGGGATATTGTAGAGACAGATTGTGTTAACTGTGGTCAGTGTGCCGCTGTCTGCCCCACTGCAGCAATCACGATCAAAAATGATCTGAGAGAGGTGTGGCAGGCACTGTATGCGCCGGACAAACGGGTGGTAGCCCAGATCGCACCGGCGGTCAGGGTAGCCATTGGTGAGGAATTTGGCCTTCCGGCAGGAAAGAACTCTGTGGGCAAGATATTTACCGCCCTGCGGATGCTGGGCTTTGACACGGTATTTGATACCAGTTTCAGTGCGGACCTAACGGTGGTGGAAGAAGCTGGCGAACTGGTCTATAAGCTGGAAAATGGGGAAAAGAAATATCCTCTCGGTAATTCCATGCCCCTCTTTACCTCCTGCTGCCCGGCGTGGGTACGTTTTGTAGAGACCAAATATCCAGAGCTCCTTCCTTATGTATCTACCTGCAAGTCTCCGATGGAGATGTTTGGTGCGGTACTCAAAGAGCATTACAAGCCGGCGGATCAGGAAGCCGGGGTGGAGACGATCTCGGTAGCTGTTATGCCTTGTGTGGCGAAAAAGTACGAGGCGGCGAGAGAAGAATTCAAGAGGGATAACGTACCGGATGTGGACTATGTCATAACCACTAAGGAACTTATACTGATGATCAAAGAACTGGGGATCCAGTTTAATGAGATCGAGCCAAGTGCTCCGGATATGCCCTTTTCCATCAGTTCCGGTGCCGGTGTGATCTTCGGTGTGACCGGTGGTGTTATGGAGGCTGCCCTGCGCCATGTGGCGGAGCAGAACAACGAGGCCCTGCGGGAGATCGAGTATTCTGGAATAAGAGGGCTGGAGGGCACGAAGGTGGCCGAGGTAGAGATTGGCGGCAAGACCCTTCGAGTCGGTGTGGTAAATGGTCTTGGAAATGCAGAAAACCTGATCCAGAAACTACAGCGTGGCGAAGAAAAACTGGATTTTGTCGAGGTTATGGCCTGCCCTTATGGATGTATCGGCGGAGCCGGACAGCCATTCGGCTATCAGAGCGTAAAGCAGGAACGCGCTACTGGAATGTATAAAGCTGATAAATCTGCTATTATCAAGCGTTCCATAGAAAATCCTACGCTTTTAAATATGTATGAGAATGGTATGCTGAAAGACCGTGCCCATGAGTTGCTTCATGTGCACTATGGCAAATAAATATTACAGACAGACCTCAGAATGTGGAATGAAAGGCTGCTTTTATTCCACATTCTGAGGCCTTGTTTTGGAAGCCAGGGTTATTCGCATTTGGACTTGGGATCAACCGTGGCAATCGTTGGAGGCAAAATGTTTTATGGCTCCAACATAATAGAACGTTACATTTCAAAAAACTACCGTGTTATGTCATCTACCGCATCTTCTACACCATCTACGGTATCTTTCACACCTTTTCCTACACCATCCACAGTATCATCGACTGCATCTCCTGCTTTGTCAAGGGCATTGTCGTCTTTGCTGCCTTTGTTATCGTTGCTGCCATTGTTGTCGTTGTTGTCATTGACAGTTCCGTCCTTGTTTCCGTCGTTGTTGTCATTGTTTGTGCCGCCGTCCATGCCTGTGGTGTCTGTGTCGTCTGTGCCATTGTCAGAAGCGGCTGCCGGAGAGGCGGAAGGTTCCGGGCTCTCTGTTGTTGTGGCTGGAGAAGGGGATGCCGTTGCATCGTCATTTTTATTGTTTCCGCATCCAGCCATAAGAAAGGCAGACAGACACATTGTAGCTGTTACCAGTAATATTTTTCGTTTCATAGAGAAATTCCTCCTGTTTGAAATTCGACATCTTAGCACAATGGTTTCGTCGTGTCAGCTTGTGCTTCTGTCATAGATAGTATGTTCAGAAGGAATTACTTTTATTCACCATCCGCCGTCAAAACCGATCACCTGGCCGGTAAGATAGTTTGGTGCTTTTAGGAGCAAAGCGATGAAATCAGCGGTTTCTTCCGG
>CAMXIF010000066.1 GCA_947243845.1 uncultured bacterium | reverse complement strand
TTCTTCTTCGGATATACTCTGCCAGAGTGATACCCGCCATATAAGTAAACATCCTTTGATAGTGATAGGCGGAGCAGCAGGCAATCCGTCCAAGCTGTTCATAGTCAATTTCGCCTGTTAAATGTTCCTCAATATAATCCATGCTCTGGTTTAATCTGTTCACCCATTCCATGAGATACCTCCTCATCCGCTCATATTGTGTTTTAAAATATGATTTTGTCCTTATTATTATATATCCTATTTCTAATTTTTTCCTCGCAATCCTTGCACAAAAAAGAGAGGTGTTGTGGAAAACCGTTGTGAATTATTTCAAGGCTTTCCGGATTGACAAACCTGCCAAAAAACAGTATACTAATTAAACCGTGCAGCCGGGGCGTTAGCGGTGCCCTGTACCCACAATCCGCTCTAGTGGGGGTGATGCTTTATCGAGGGCTTTCGCTTGGGTAGCTGCCCTTTATAAGTGGCGATGAAGTTTGGGTCTTACGCAATGAATGTCCATGAACCGTGTCAGGGTGGGAACACAGCAGCACTAAGTGGAATTTTTCATGTGCCGTGAGGGTGCCTGGCGGAGTTAACTGTAAAGGTAACGTGCTTAAGTTCGGCTCGACATAAAGCGCACGGTTTTAAAATGATTTTAGAATAGTCTATTAATCATTGGAAAATATCAATTGTTATCACGCTGTGAATCTTAGGAAAATGAAAAAGATATCTTTGCAACCCCATACTCATCCCAATACTTATTATACACCTTTTCAGCAGGGTTTGTCAGACTGCACCTTATGTCCCCGTAAGTGCCATGTGGATAGGACTGCCGGACAGACAGGCTTCTGTGGACAATCCGATAGGATCATGGCTGCACGTGCCGCTCTGCATTTCTGGGAAGAGCCATGCCTATCCGGTGTCAACGGCTCCGGCGCCGTTTTTTTCAGCGGCTGTAATCTGCGCTGCATTTACTGTCAGAACCACACGATCGTTCAGGGACAGAATGGCAAAGAAATCTCTGTGGAACGTCTCTCTGAAATTTTTCTGGAATTACAGGAGAAACAGGCACACAATATTAATCTGGTAACGCCTACGCACTATGTGCCTCAGATTATAAATGCCTTGCAGACGGCAAAAGACAACGGCCTTGCAATTCCCGTTGTCTATAATACTTCCGGTTATGAAAATGTCGATACACTCAAACGTTTAGAGGGCCTCATTGACATCTATCTCCCTGATCTGAAATATCATGATTCCGCTCTAAGCGCCCGTTATTCTAACGCTCCCGATTATTTTGTCAAAGCCACAGCTGCAATTTCTGAAATGCTGCGTCAGACAGGCCGGCCTGTCTTTGTAGATGGTGAAGATTCTCTGATGTTAAAGGGCGTTATTGTCCGCCATCTGCTCCTGCCGGGATGCGAGGCGGACTCCCGCTATCTTATACGATACCTGCATGAGACTTATAGAAATGACATATATGTCAGTATTATGAACCAGTACACTCCCATGCCTAATGTTGCAGATCACCCTTCGCTGAATTGTCGAATATCCTCGGAAGAATACGACAGGATTGTAGATTACGCCATTCACATCGGTATCGAAAACGGTTTTATTCAGGAAGGCGAAACTGCTTCGGAAAGTTTCATTCCTCCTTTTGACTGCGAAGGCATCTGAGCGTTACAACTCCACCCTGCGCAGATAATACCCAAACTCTCCCGGTTTCGCCTCACCGCCTGAGCACTCAAAGGCCTCAAATCCGAACATCAATGCGACCATCTTTTCTCTCTCGTAGAACACACCCGGCACACCCAGGTAATAATCGTTTTCTTTCCCCAATATCACATAGCGATAATTGTAAAATCCATGCAGGAGGAAACTATTGTTGACCAGGTGCTGATATTTGGCCTGCAAGATTACAAAGTCTTTGGGTTCCAGTTTTACATAGACACGCTCATCACCATAGGGATGAATCTTTGTATAGCTGTCCAGGATCTGTTCCCACTTGTCCTCCTTGACACCATTTATCTGCATTTCGTCAGCCATTGGCGGCGGCAGCTCCTCTGAGACCATGACAAGCGGTTCCGAAATAGTCTCCTGAGAACTTCTTCTCTGTTTCTGGACCGGAATGCGTTCCACACCACCCTGGCCTGCTGCCCTGCTCTTTTCCTCCCCGGCATATCCCTTAGTCAACTCCGCCTCTTCTGCAGCTTTGCTGCGCATTTCTGTGTCCGCATTATCCCGTCTTATGGCAATTGTGCTTTCTCTATTCATCGCTTTTTCATTTCCGGTAACTTGATTCTCACTGTCCCTGCTCTCATCTGACCCATACGCTGTAGAAGCCTCATTTTGTACCTTCTCTTCCTGTAATACCTCACTATTGTTCTCTGAAACTCCCTCATCCTCCTGGCGTTCACTAATCTTTGTCTGTGCCTGCTTACTGATTCCTTCAATCAGATACCCACCCGGCAATATGATCTGCAACCGTACCTGCCGCAGGCACTTTGGCTCACACTCTTCCCACAGGCCGTTTCCCTCCTGCAATGTAATCCCATCCACTTCTTTCCAGTCAGAACCATTATAAAACCTTACCGGAAATCTGCCGCTTATCGAGTGCGGTATATTCTTAATCTTAAGAAACAGACTGCTCTCCTTATCCCGGCTCTCCACTTTCAGAAAACCCGCGCTCCCCAGTCTGCTTCCATCCTTGTGCAGTCCCATGTAGATGATTTCCTTCTGGTACATAGCTTACCCTCTCTCTTATATGACTCGAAGCCTGTACTATCTGCAGGCATCTACCCAATATATATGCATCGACACATAAAAATATGCCGGACAATCTCTCGTCCGACATATTTTATAGCAATCTTATCTTATACTGCAATCAGATATCTGTTAATAATCCAGAGAATCCAGATACTTCATATAATTGACAACCATCAGCGCAATCTTGAACGTCAGCGCATCGTCAAAAGTCCGGATATCCAGACCGGTGCTCTTTTCCAGCTTCTCAATTCGATACACCAGTGTATTACGATGTACAAAAAGCTGCCTCGATGTCTCTGATACATTCAGATTATTCTCAAAAAACTTATTGATCGTTGTGAGTGTCTCATCATCCAGTTCACTGGGTACATTATCCCCGAAAATCTCCTCGATAAATATCTTGCACAGATTGATCGGTAACTGATAGATCAGCCTGCCGATTCCCAGAGTATTGTACGCAGTTACCTTCTTTTCCGCATAGAAAATCTTGCCTACGTCAAGGGCCATCTTTGCTTCTTTATAGGACTTCGACACATCCTTAAGTTCGCCCACAATCGTACCATAAGCTACACGCACATTGAGCATCGCTTCCATGTTCATCATATCCACTATGGTATGTGCGATCTGATCCAGCCTCTCATATGCATCTTCAGGTGTAAGCGCTTTGATCAAAATCACATTACTCTCATCCACCGATGTGATGTAATCTCCAATCTGGGACGTAAACATGCCGTTTAGCAATTCCATTGCTGTGGAATCTTTTTCCTTATCCGTCTCAATCAAAAAGACTGCCCTCGGCACTGCCACCTCAATATGCAGTTTCTTGGCACGATTATAAATATCCACTAGCAGCATATTGTCCAACAGCAGATTCTGGAAAAAGTTATTGCGGTCATAGCGCTCTTTATAGGCAATGATCAGGTTCTGCAGCTGGCAGACTGCTATCTTCCCGATCATGTAGGTATCCTCGCTGGCACCCTTGGCATCCAGAATAAAAAGGGCCTCATCCTCATCTAATACCTTCATCAGATGATGTACCCCTATGACCTGGCTGTCTGCGGGTGACTCTGCAAATCCCGTGATCAGCGCAGGCGTGATATCTTCCGGCTCAAAGGTAACCGCAACTTCCTTGCCTTCTAAATCCCAAACTCCTATGTCAATCTTGGAAATAGCTTTCAGTTCTTCAATACTGGTCTTAATAATCTGACTTGAAATCATACAGTATCCTCTCTGTCCTAAAAGTAAATTTGCTTCGCAAATTAACTTTGCGAGGACTGCTTCGCAGCCTCGTAAATCCGAAGCACTTTCATGCAAACTAAAAAATGGGGGGATGCCAAAGCATCCCCCTTATGATCATTATGACTAGTTGGTGATTGTCTGCTCTGTCTCTTTATCAAAGATATGAATCTTCTCAACATCAAACGCAAACTTAACGGTATCACCAGGTCTTGCTGATGTGCGGGAATCTACCCTTGCTGTGATCGGGAACTCAGCAAGATCAAAGTATAAGTAAACTTCTGCACCGAGCAATTCATAAACCTTGATTGTAGACTCAAATACACATTTAGCATTCTCAACATATTCTCCGGAATCATATACATCCTCAGGACGGATACCGAATGTTACAGTCTTGCCTGCATAACCGCCATCAATCAGCTTCTTAGCCTTAGCAGCCGGTAACGGAATGGTCTGGCCTGCTACTTTCAGGCTTGCATCGCTGCCGCTTGCCTCAACAACTGCATCCAGGAAGTTCATCTGAGGAGATCCCATGAATCCTGCTACGAACAGATTCTGAGGCTTCTGATATAAGTTCTGAGGTGTATCAACCTGCTGAACTACGCCATCTTTCATAACAACGATTCTTGTACCCAGAGTCATAGCCTCTGTCTGGTCATGTGTTACGTAGATGATTGTGGTGCCCAGTCTCTGATGTAATTTGGAAATCTCAACACGCATCTGCACACGAAGTTTTGCATCCAAGTTAGACAGCGGCTCATCCATCAGGAATACCTTAGGGTTACGAACAATTGCACGACCCATAGCCACACGCTGTCTCTGACCACCGGAAAGAGCCTTCGGCTTACGATCAAGAAGAGCTGTCAGATCAAGGATCTTAGCTGCCTCTTTAACCATCTTGTCAATCTCATCCTTCGGAACTTTTCTTAACTTAAGACCGAAAGCCATATTATCATATACAGACATATGAGGATACAGAGCGTAGTTCTGGAATACCATCGCGATATCTCTGTCTTTAGGCTCTACATCATTTACGACTCTGTCACCAATCTTCAACTCACCGGAAGAAATGTCTTCCAGACCTGCGATCATACGAAGTGTTGTAGATTTACCACAACCTGAAGGTCCTACGAAAATGATGAACTCCTGATCTGCGATTTCCAGATTGAAATCTTTTACTGCCTCGAATCCGTTAGGGTATACTTTGCAGACATTTTTTAAAGATAAACTTGCCATGATTGCCTCCTAATTGTATTTTTTTAGTTGCCCGTACGATTATCATCTGATAATCAACTCTGTGACTAGTATAACGGAGTTTTCCTGCGTTTACCATACCACTATTCCACAAAGATTTTTTATACGATTGTAAAAATTGCTTACTTTATACAAATTATTTGGCCGTTCACGGCAAGTTGACTAAGAATTTCGTGTCTTCTTATACATCTTAACCAAATCGAGCAAGCTCGATTTCGAGATCCGCTTCGCGGCCTCGGATTTAGCCTAAATTGATTCCTTCGCTCGATTTCGAGATCCGCTTCGCGGCCTCGGATTCAGGCTAAAGCACCCCCATCTTTACGCTGTCTTGCATCCTAAGACTTTGTAGCCCGCCTTTGTCACGGCTTCTGTCAGTGTCTCATCAGACACCTCGTCTGCCATCGTGACACTTGCCTGCTTCTCCTCCAGGCTGACATCTACCTTAGTCACGCCCTCCACGCCTTCCAGCGCTTCCTTAACATGTGCCTGGCAGTGTGCACACATCATGCCTTCAATATCTAATACCTTTACCATCTGATTTTCCTCCTTTTTATCTGGCATCACTATTTCATCTATTCCCATAAAGCCGTCTATAAATTCCGGCATAGGAACCTTCTTATAGGCCTTATCCC
>CAMXIF010000065.1 GCA_947243845.1 uncultured bacterium | reverse complement strand
ATCAAAAAATGGCAGCTTGCTGACAGTTTTTGAGACTGCGGAGTGATAGGGCGAAACCCGCGAAGGAGGCAAACCGAAGGTTTACCGAACGGCACTGCGGGCAAAAGGATTAAGCACCACAGATTCATAAGGGCACCGTTGTACATAGGAAGGGGAAAATTCTAATGGAAAAGGATAAAATCGAAGTTGCACCGGAAGTGGTATTACAGTATCGGGAATATGAAGTCAATATGGATGATGTGGTGGAGAGAGTAAAGGCTCATTATGTGGCAAAGGGACACAAAAGGGACTCCATAGTGGATCTTCAGGTGTATGTTAAGCCGGAGGATTTCACCGCTTACTATGTGATCAATGACGGAGTTGTGGGTAAAGTGAATCTCTTTTAGGGTGATATCAGCATATGACAAAGAGCAGGATGCGTTTAGAACCGGGCCGGAAGCGGCTCGGTTTTTGTAGTTAACGGTTCATAAAGTCATCCATCAGGTATTTGGTAATTGGATTTTCAGCATAGTTTTTGATAAATGTTTTATAAAAAATTACTTGCATAATATCGAGATTATGTCTATAATAAAAAACACTTGGACAGGTATCTATACTGTCCGTGGAGAGGTATCTCCATCTTTTATGATTCTTTCCGGCAGTCGGAAATAATCCCTTAACTATTGTTGCTTGGCTGGATTAAGTGTCTCTTCGATGTAATCTGTTTTGTCTGTCATTTGTTCTGCTTTCTTTCACCTTCTATCTGCAGACTATTAGCCGGACTTGTACCTGATACTTCAAGATTTCCTTGTATTCAGTCATAAAAAACTGTATAATGGAGGAAAATCTATGAGAAAACGAAACAGAAGAAAATGGTACAGGCATGGAACATGGTGGAGAAGGCTGTTTATAAACCGCCAATATAAAGATGTGCTCTTTCGGCGGCTTTTTCGAGATAAACAGGATCTTCTGAATCTCTATAATGCATTGAATAACAGTACATATCAGAATTCAGGTGAGTTGGAAGTGGTTACTATGGAGGATGTCATTTTCATGAAGATGAAAAATGATCTGTCATTTATCATTGGGAGTCACTTGAATCTCTACGAACACCAGAGTACCTGGAATCCGAACATGCCCTTGAGGGGGCTGCTTTACTTTGCTCAGCAGTTTGAGGGACTGCTTGGCGCCAGAGGGGATAATATTTATGGAAGAAACTGCATAGAATTACCAACACCGGAGTATATTGTATTTTATCATGGTAACGATTTGCAGTCTGACAGTCAGATTCTCTATCTGTCAGATTCTTTTCCGGAAGGACATGGGAGCGGCTGCCTGGAGTGCAGATGTAAGGTGTTGAATATTAACAGAGGATGTAATCAGGTACTGATGGATAGATGCCGCCGGCTCTGGGAGTATTCGGAACTGCTATCGGAAGTTGACGAGAATATACAAAAGGGTATGCAGCGGGAGGAAGCAGTCCAGACGGCCATTGATGAATGTATTCGTAAGGGGATTCTTGTGGACATCCTGTTAGTTGAGAAAACGGAGGTGCTGCATATGTTGTTGACAGAATATGATGAGAAGAAGCATTTGAAGAAAACTTTTCAGGAAGGCTGGGAAGAAGGTCGCGAAGAAGGACGAGAGGAGGGTTTGGAAGAGGGGCTGAAAGCAGGACAGAAAAAAGGCCGTGAGGATCATTTTAAGGAATTGATTGAGAAGAAACTGTCTAAAGGAAAGACTATTCCGAAGATTGCAGAGGAACTGGAGGAGGAGATTGCGGTCATTGAAAGGTTCGTTCTTGAATACAATGTATGCAATCACGACCAGGCGGAAAAGAAATGATGGAGAAAAGGATGCAGCCATTACATATAAAAAAGGCGGAGATGAAAGATTTACCAAGAATATTGGAAATCTATGCATATGCCAGAAATTTTATGAAAGAGACCGGAAATGCAAGTCAGTGGAAAGATGATTTCCCACCGGAACATTTGCTGGTAAATGATATCGAAGACGGGAACCTGTATGTGATGAAAGAAGATGATACCATACATGCCGTATTTGCGTTTCTGATGGGAGAGGAACCAACATATTCTGTGATAGAACAGGGCGGGTGGCTTTCCGATACGGAATATGGAACGCTGCATCGGATTGCAAAAGATGGAGCGGTATATGGTATTATGGACAGGATTGTGTTATTCTGCAGTCAGAGGATTGCTCACCTTCGTATTGATACACACAGGGATAATCATGTGATGCAGCATCTGATCCGGAAGAATGGCTTTTTCGAATGTGGGATTATTCATGTGGCGGATGGGTCTCCCCGGATTGCATATGAGAAAATCTGATATATTGCAGTTCATATAAATATAAAAATTATGGCAGGACAAAGGTTATCACCCCTGAGTCCTGTTTTTTTATATGAAAGATTTCCTTAAGAAATATTAAGGAAAAAAACAGAAAATATATGTTGACAAACAATATTATATGTCATATAGTATAAGCAGAAACAGTATTATACGTCATATAATATTATACAAATTAATAATATTATAGACCAACATATGGAGATGTTCCTATGAGGTATGTAAAAAGCAGGAAAGGAGTATATTGCATGGTTTTTAACACAGGTGCGGCGTTGCTGGATGCTATTGTGCTTGCTGTGGTGTCCCATGAGCCGGAGGGCACATACGGATACAAGATCACGCAGGAGGTACGGCAGGTTATTGAGATTTCCGAATCCACGCTGTATCCGGTCCTGCGAAGGCTGCAGAAGGATGAATGCCTGGAAGTGTATGACATGGAGTGCGCAGGGCGCAACAGGCGCTATTACAGGATCACGGAAAAGGGAAGGGCACAGCTTAATCTGTATATCAGTGAATGGTATCGGTATTCTGCCAAATTGAACAGTATCTTTGAGGGAGGATTGAGGAATGGATAGAGCAGAATTTATGAGGAGATTGACAACTCTGCTTAATGATGTGCCGCCGGCAGAACGGGAGGAGGCAATACAGTATTACAATGATTATTTTGACGATGCTGGGGAAGGTAATGAGCAGGGTGTGATTGCATCGTTAGGCTCTCCGGAGGATATTGCCAAATCCATTAAGGCTGGTCTTGTGGACGGTGGCAATGTGGGAGAATTTACGGAGTCTGGTTTCCGGGGGTATGAGGAACAGAGAAGAAATGAAATCATGCGGACACAGGACTTTGAGGAAAAACAGGCCGGTCAAAATGGCGGGTCACAGGCTGCCGGACAGCAGTATACCTATGGCGGGGCGAATGCTCAGGGAAATACTTATGGCGGGCCAAACGGACAGGGTAACGCTTATGGCGGGGCGAATGCTCAGGGAAATACTTATGGCGGGCCAAATGGTCAGGGTAACACCTACAGTGGGCCAAACGGACAAGGTAATACTTATGGCGGCCAGGGCGGTCGTTACGGACAGAACACAGGGAACAATCCGCCACCGAGGCAGGGTATGTCAGGCGGCATGATTGCACTCATCGTGATATTGGCCGTGCTTTTTTCACCTATTTGGCTGGGGCTTTTAGGAGGACTGTTTGGCGGTTCCGTGGGATTGCTCGCCGGATTGTTCGGGATTTTCCTGGCTTTTCTGGCAATAGGAGTGGTACTCATTGTGGTGGGCATTGCCCTGGTGGTTACCGGAATTGCGGCTATGTTCGGGATGCCGCTTGGCGGAATGTGTCTCGTTGGTATAGGATTGATTCTGACAGCGATCGGGCTGGTGTTCCTATGGCTTACAGTGCTGGTGGTGGGTACGGCAATCCCTGCACTGATTCGAGGCGTAGTCAGTCTATGCAGGAGAATTTTTCATAGAGGAGGTGCAAAGGCATGAAGAAATTTACAAAAGGCAGTTTAGTCACAGCACTTGTACTGTTCCTTCTGGGGTGCATAATCTGTGTGGTATGTGGTCTGTTAGGCGGATTTAAGCAGATTTCATCCGGGGCGTTGAATGGCGTGGCGGGTATTCCTTTCGGCTTTTACAGGCATGTGGACGGCGGTCATAGATTTGGCTTTTGGGATGATGACTGGGAGAGAGAGGATTCTTTCTGGGAGAAGGAGAACTGGCTGAAAGCAGATGTGAATGGCACGAAGCAGAAACTGGGTGTGACAGCGGATTCGCTCCATAGTTTGGAAATAGTTTTGACAGATTGTAATTTTATAATTGAGGAGTCGTCCGATGAACATGTCTGGCTTTCTGTGAAAGGTGATACGAGTAAGACTTATTATAAGATAGAAAAAGACACACTGAACAAAGATATTCTGTCCATAGAGAATGCTGGCTATCATCGGGTTGGAAACTGGCGCAACGGCCCAAATGATACCATCAGCCTGTATCTCCCCAAAGGCTGTGATTTGGATTATGTCAGCATTGATATGGGAGCCGGCTATATGCAGTCTGTGCCGCTAAGAGCGGATAATATGGAAATTAATGTCGGTGCGGGTGTCTGCGAAGCCAAAGGATTTGAGGCGGAGGTGATGAATCTGCTCGTAGGCGCAGGACAGATTGAGACTGCCGGATTAAAGGCGGATACAGCGGTTCTGGAGATTGGTGTTGGTGGAATCATCGTGCAGGGTATGGATGTGAGAGAAGTCATGGAAGTGGAATTGGGCATGGGCAATGCGGAGATTACAGGAAGTTTTGCAGGACAGCTGGATGCGAATTGTAGTCTGGGCAATCTGAATATGCATCTTGCAGGCTCGGAAGATGATTATGGATTTGAAGTGGATTGCAATATGGGGGATGTAAAGATTGGCAGTCATCACTATTCCAGTCTTTCCAGCAGAAAAAGCTGGAACAGCGACAGTCACAATCAGATGGAAATCGACTGTGAAATGGGTAATATAACAATAACATTTACAGATTAAGGGCGTTGAGATAAAAGCAGCGCAGAAAAGGAGAAATGGATGAATAACGATTATAGAAAATTGATGCGTTCCAGAGTAAATAGGATGATATGCGGTGTCTGCGGCGGTATTGGGGATTATTTGAATATTGATCCCACCCTGGTGCGGCTGATATGGCTTCTGTGTTCGCTGGCAAGCTGCGGCACGGGGTTGATCATCTACATTGTGGCGGCGGTTATTATGCCGGAGGAAGATGGATATGCGGGATGATATTGAGCGGATGGTATAGTGATCGGTATGGTGATATAAAGAAAGATAATCAGAAAGATTCGGAAAGATAAAGGCAAAACAAAACAGCTGAGAGACAGCCATGTGGCAATAACAGTCTCTCAGCTGTTTTTGTGGTCGTGAAATTAATAAATGTCTGTCAGCCAAAATCAGGATATGGTAAAGAATAATCCCGACTTTTTCAAGGCAGGCCGCAGGGCCATGTATACCAGTACGGACACGATGGCGGAAGTCACTGCGTTGATGGAAGTGGAAGCCACATTCCAGGCAAGTGTCAGTTCGGCTGCCGGTTTTCCCAAAATGACCAATTTATAGAAATAACCAATCAATGGGTCGAATATCACATTAAACAGAAGTCCGCAGACGGAAGCTGCTATGATCCATTTCAGGACTTTTTTATTGTCCGTCACTGTACTGACATGCCCCAGCTTATGGGCAATCAGACCGGTGATAAAGCCGATGCAGAACTTTAGGAATAAAGTCTTGGGTGCGTAGACCACATAGACCGGATCCAACAGATCACCGATAGTCATCCCAATGGCTCCGCCCAGTCCGCCATAGATACCGCCCAACAGCAATGCCCCCAGGACGCATACGGCATTACCCAGATGAATGGAAGTGGCATCTCCGCCCGGCAAGGGAATCTTAATCTGCAAAAAGGTAAACACCACATAAGATAGCGCGGCAAAAATACCGGTAAACACAATTTTCAATAATTTCTCATTTTTCATAATCGCCCTCATTATATTATAATAGAAGTTAATTCCGGAACCTAAAATAATTAGCATACAGAGTTTCGCATTGTGAAATTCTAGAAGTTGCTTCCGGAATCTAAATTTAAATAATTCTCATGCAGAGTTTCGCACAGCGAAACTCTAGAAGTTGCTTCCGGAACCTAATTTTTTCTC
>CAMXIF010000064.1 GCA_947243845.1 uncultured bacterium | reverse complement strand
ATATAAGCATAAAAATCGAAAAAACTTTCGCATTAGAATAAACGGTTAAAAAATTATTTTTAAGCAATCCTTTCATACTCGTTCCCCCTTTACCAATAACAACATGATTTCATCAACTGAAACATGGTCTACAACAGAACCTTTATATTTTCGTTGTGCTTCTTTTCCGTTACTAACTAATACATCAATCTGAAAATCCCGTTTTCGGTAAGCGATAATATCACTAGGGTCTAATGCAAGGAACTGACTTTCCTTGCAACGCATAACGGCGTAATTATATACCAAATCATTTTTTGATGCGGTCATAATCAATTTTCCATTATGAATAAATGTAATATAATCTGCAACTTTTTCTAAATCGCTTGTAATATGAGAAGATAAAAGGATAGAATGGCTTTCCTCCTGCACAAATTCAAGAAAAACGTCCAGCATTTCATCACGCATAATGGGGTCTAAACCACTGGTTGCTTCGTCCAAAATCAATAATTGTGGGTGGTGCGACAAGGCAACTGCAATAGCCAGCTTCATTGTCATTCCTCTGGAATAATTTTTGATTTTCTGTTTAACAGGTAAATGAAAATCCTCTAAATATTTTTGAAATAAGGCATTATCCCAGTGTGTATAAATTCCCTCCATGATTTGAGATAATTGTTTCGCCGTCCAAAAATCCGGAAAATTATCTCCGTCATAAACCACACCAATTTTTTCTCGAGTGTCTGTGTCAATATCCCGCATTTCTTTTCCAAACAGTTTTACCATACCGCTGTCTTTTCTGACAGTGTTCAAAATACAGCCAATCGTGGTAGTTTTACCTGCGCCGTTTTCACCAACAAAGCCCAGAATAGCCCCATACGGTAATGAAAAAGAGAGTTTATCCAATATAAAGTTTGACTTTGGAAAAGACTTACATATCTGTTGCAATTCTAAAATGTTTTCCATGTTATTCGTCCTCCTGATAAAATAAAGTTAATAATTCCGTCAATTTTTCAAGAGAAATATTACTCATTCTCCCTATTTCGGCGGCTGCTTGTAAATGTTCTTCGGCTATACGCTGTTGTTCCTCTTGATAAAATTCTTTGTTCTGCGCCGACACAAAACTTCCTCTGCCAACTGTAGTTTCGATAAATCCGTCCCTTTGTAAATCCTCATAGGCTTTTTGGACTGTAATGACGCTTACATGGATTGATTTTGCCAAAGCCCGCATGGAAGGGATTGTGTCACCTGCCTGTAATTCTCCGCTCATTATCATTGCTTTGATTTGTGATGTGATTTGTTCATAAATCGGTTTATTGGCATTGTTGCTGATAATGATTTCCACTATTCACCACCTCTACTTTCTGAATATACTTAATGTACAAGTACATTATATCACCTTTGCTATTATGGTCAATCCCCCAAATAAAAATAACAACAACTTAATCTGGTTGTTGTGTATCAAAAATATAGGTCGGTGTAAGGTGGGATTCCACAATGCTTGTCTTTTGGTCTTTGCTTTCTTTGGTTCGGAATAGTGTGGTGCTGGCGGTCTTTCTCTTGTTTTCGTTTGCCTGCTTCTTTACCGTACATGAGCATTCCTGCGCGGCTTGTCACAAAGATGCTGATATGATAAAATAGACAAAGATTTGAAACGACTGACAGGATTGTGGTTGACAGATGCAGAGGGGTAGAGATCTATGTCTGAGCAGGAGAGAGAACAGGATCCGGCAGGGAGAGAATCTTCCAAAGAACAGGCGGAGTACACACTGTCCGTACAGCCGGAATTTATGAGGGAAAAGATAAAACAGAAACCGGTCAACAAGAGAAAACTTCTCAGAAGGACGGTTATCACGGTCGTTATGGCGGTGGTGTTCGGCATGGTGGCCTGTGTGACCTTTTTAATCCTTGAACCGGTGATCAGCAATCGCCTTTATCCGGAAGAGGAACCTCAGGAAGTGGTATTTCCGGAAGAGACCGTGATGGAGGAGATGAATCCGGAGGATATGCTGGTCAATGATGAGGTGGAAGAAGAACCCCAGCCTGTGGAAGTGGAACTGGAGGATGAACAGATTGAAGAACTGCTTTCTCAGGTGGAGTTTGGCCTGGAAGATTATCAGACTCTTTATGATGAACTGGAGAAGCTTGCTGAAAAAGCCAATCGTGCTGTGGTTACCGTGACGGGGGTCACTTCCGATGTGGACTGGTTCAATAATATCTATGAGAACGTGGCATCAGCCTCCGGATTGATTGTAGCTAATAACAATAAGGCAATGCTTATTTTGGTCAGTGCCGGAACCCTTAACGGAGCGGATACCATAGAAGTGACATTTTGCGACCAGATGCAGGCGCAGGCGGAGATTGTGCAAAAAGACCCGGCAACAGGGCTGGCAATTTTGTCCGTGCCTCTTGTCTCCATCAGTGAGGAGACGATGGAACTGATAGAGATAGCACAGCTGGGCAGTTCCAGTACTTATAATCTTTTGGGAACGCCAGTGATTGCGCTGGGCAGTCCTTTGGGTACGAGCGGTTCCGTTTGCTATGGAGTGGTAACTTCAGCGGGCACAGTCATCGATAAACCGGACGCTTCTTACCAGAAGATCATGACAGATATTTACGGAAGTCGTAATGCCACGGGAGTACTTATCAATCTCAAGGGGATGGTGATCGGGATTATAGATAATATGAACACCAGCAATGATATGGGTAATCTTCTGACGGCATACGGTATCACAGAATTAAAACGCACCATTGAGCAGATGTCCAATGATAAAGCCAGGGCGTATCTGGGCATACACGGAGCAGATGTGCCAAAGGAAGCGCTGGAGGATCCAGACATGAATATTCCACCCGGTACTTACATCAGGGAGATCGAGATAGATTCTCCGGCAATGGAGGCGGGAATCCAGAGTGGTGATGTGGTGATACAGGCGGGTCTGACACCAGTTGAAACATATAATGAATTGCTGAATATCATTCGCGGGGCAGAGCCAGAAGAGGTCATGACATTTACATTAATGCGGCAGGGGCATGAAATGAAAGTAGACGTGACATTTGGATATCTGCCGGATGGAAACTAATATAGATAATGGAACAAAATGCCGGATACAGGTTGGAATTGTCGGCAGAATCTTTGTTCCGGATTGGAGAATATATGAAATATATCAAAGACCTCAAGGAAAGCGACAGAATATTTGACATCTATCTGTGCAAACACAAACAGTCGGCAGTCACCAAAAATGGGAAGGCCTACGATAACGTAATCTTACAGGATAAGACAGGAACGGTGGATGCCAAGATTTGGGATCCTAACAGCGCAGGGATTGAGGATTTTGACAGCCTGGATTATATAGAGATTCACGGTGATGTGACCAGCTTTCAAGGGGCGCTGCAAGTTAATGTGAAGCGTGTCCGCAAGTGCCGGGAGGGCGAATATGATGCGGCAGAATATCTTCCGGTCAGCAAATTTGCCGTTGAGGATATGATGAAAGAGTTGTTGGGATTTATTGAGAGTATTCAGAATCCCTGCTTACATAAACTGTTGCGGGCTTTCTTTGTAGAAGATGAGGATTTTATCAAAGTATTCAAACAGTCCTCTGCGGCAAAGACCGTACATCACGGATTTATGGGCGGCTTGTTGCAGCATACTTTGGCAGTGACAAGATTGTGTGATTATTTATGCAGCCAGTATCCTATTTTAAAAAGGGATCTGCTGCTGGCGGCGGCAATCTGTCATGATATCGGTAAGACCAAAGAACTGTCTCTTTTTCCGGCTAATGATTATACGGAGGACGGACAGTTTCTGGGGCATATTGTGATCGGCAGCGAGATGTTAGGTGATAAGATCAGGCAGATAGAAGATTTTCCGCCGATTCTAGCCAGTGAATTGAAACATTGTATTCTGGCCCATCATGGTGAGTTGGAGTTCGGCTCTCCCAAGAAACCTGCTATTGTGGAAGCAGTGGCGCTCTCTTTTGCTGACAATACCGATGCCAAGATGGAGACATTTACAGAGATTATGGAGAACAGCAGCGAAAAAGGCTGGCTTGGATTTAACAGATTGTTTGATTCTAATCTGCGCGGGACTAGTGTGTAACAGTAGAGCGGCATTTTTCGTGTTGAGTTGGAACGGCAGTGCGTTGAAAGAGATTGATCATGCTGACATGGGGAGTTGTATGGAATATAACAAAAATGACATTGTCACAGTGACAATAGAAGACATAGGAAATGACGGAGAGGGGATCGGGAAGACAGATGGCTATACCCTCTTTGTCAAAGATGCTGTTATTGGTGACGTGGTGGAAGCAAGAATCACAAAATGTAAAAAGAATTATGGGTATGCGAGAGTAGAGAAGGTGGTAACGCCTTCTTCTTTTCGTGTGGAACCAAAGTGTCCTTTTCACAGACAATGCGGCGGCTGTCAGATACAGGCCATGAGTTATGCAAGACAGCTTATTTATAAACAGGATAAAATACGGAATAATCTCGTGCGGTTAGGCGGTTTCACAGCGGAAAAGATGGATGAAGTTATGGAGCCGATCGTGGGGATGGAGGAGCCTTGGCACTATCGGAATAAGGCGCAGTTTCCGGTGGGATATGACAGACAAGGAAACCTGATCACCGGTTTCTATGCCGGTAGGACCCATGACATTATAGCTAATACGGACTGTGCGCTTGGGGCGCCGGAGAATAAGTTGATTCTGGAAGCAGTGCTGACTTATATGAAAGAAAATAACGTGACTGCCTATTGGGAGAGTACGGGGGAAGGATTAGTAAGGCATGTTTTAATCCGTACTGGGTTCTGGTCTGGTGAGATTATGGTGTGCCTTGTGGCGAATGGGAGAAAACTGCCTGCAGCAGAGAGACTGATAGAGAACCTGTTGGCAATTCATTTTGACGACACAGGGGAGAGCGGGCAGGAGAAGAGGATAGCAAGTATTTCAATCAGCGTCAATACAGAAAAAACCAATGTTATAATGGGAAAAGAGATCCGTGTCCTATGGGGAAAAGGATTTATTCAGGATACACTCTGCGGCCTTACTTTTTCCATATCACCCCTTTCCTTCTATCAGGTGAATCCAAGGCAGACAGAGAAACTTTATGGTCTTGCACTGGAATATGCGGATTTGACCGGTAAGGAGACCGTGTGGGATTTGTATTGCGGAATTGGGACGATTTCCCTTTGTATGGCGAAGAAGGCCAAACAGGTTTATGGAGTGGAAGTGGTAGCCCAGGCCATAGAGGATGCCAGAGAAAATGCGCGGGTTAATCAGATAGAAAATGTAGAGTTTTATGAGGGGAAAGCAGAGGAAGTGCTGCCTGTCTTTTATGAGAGGGTTGGTCGGGGTAAATTGATAGAAGAGAATCTGGGGCAGCAGGGAGAAAAGGTGAGCGCCGATATGCTGCATCCGGATGTGATTGTGGTGGATCCGCCCCGGAAAGGCTGCGATGAGAAGTGCCTGGAGACCATGCTGAAGATGCGGCCGGAGAGGATTGTCTATGTGAGCTGTGACTCCGCAACACTGGCGAGGGATTTGAAGGTGTTGTGTGAGGGTGGTTATGAACTGCGGAAGGTGCGTGGGGTGGACCAGTTTGGGGGGACGGTGCATGTGGAAACTATTTGCTGTTTAAGCCGCATAAAATAAGGGTTTTTAAGGCTTTAGAGGGTGTGAAAATAGGTGGTTTGCCACCGATTTGCCACCGTAATTCTGAAAAACTACCCAAAACGTTAAGAGAGGGCTGAACAGCGGTGAACTTCTGCTGTTCAGCCCTCTTTTGGTATTCTATGAAGTTTTCCGGCCTGCTGCCTGTTCAAAGAGATCAACGGAACGTGCCGCCATGACTTCCGTATCATGTACATAGGTCTGCAAGGTGGTCTGGATGTTGGAGTGGCCCAGCCGGGCCTGTACGTCCTTCACGTCAGCGCCGGATTCGATCAGTACCGTGGCGTGGGTGTGCCGCAGGGAGTGGTAATCAAAGGCAAGCAGCAGTTCCTTGTGGATCACCCGGGCACAATACTTGAAAGAATCCGTGGAAGTGTATTCCCCGTTTTCCGCTATGCAGACCATACGGACACGAGGCAAGGCCGATTCAACGCACTTTTGGATAGGAACAATGCGCTGCATATCATTCCCTTTTTCGTCAACCTCTTTTTTCAGGACGTGGATTGTATAATATTCACTGTATTTCAGTTCGTTTTTCAGCTGGGCGGTGCGCTCTTGTTTTAATGCCTGATACAGGGTATCTCCAAACTTTACGGTACGCACGGAAGAGGGTGTTTTGGTAGTGGTGAAGTACCATGAAGAACGCATTTCCTTTTTCCCGGTCTTTTCCACGGCCTTGCGGACATCAGCCCCGAAGTTCCGCTTTACGATCTGTTTGTTTACGGTCAAGGTTCTGTTTTCAAGGTCTATGTCATCCCATGTCAGGGCAAAGGCTTCACTGATCCGCAGGCCCGTATAAAATCCGATCATCAGGGGGATGTGGTAACGGGAGCCGGCCGGGAACTTGTCAATGATCTGCTGCCATTCTTCCAGCGTCAGGATGATCCTTT
>CAMXIF010000063.1 GCA_947243845.1 uncultured bacterium | reverse complement strand
ATTTACGTGAGCAAAATTCTGGTATGAGAGTTCTATCCGCTAAAAGATTAAAGGAAGCGTTGTTAAAGTATGAATTATTAGGATGGACAGGGTATATTCCGGAAGAAATTAAAAATATGGAAATACATATCCCCTTAATGTACACCAGAGTATTGTGGGGATGGCCGAACAAATTTATTGATAGAATGGAATCTGTGAATACAAAAGTAGTGATCGTACAAGGAAATGGTAAATGGTCTGAGGGATTTGATACAAAAGAATCTTTAGAGGAAATACCGAAAGGGTATACGGGCCTAGTTTGGACAAATCGAATAGATATTGTTTCACAATAAGGTTGCCTAATAACTTGGAATGTCAATTCATAAAATTTTTCTTGGCGGTATGAGTGATAAGGTGTTAGCGCCATGTAATAAAAGTGGATCAGGAGAAAAACATTTTTGCGCTAAAATGGGGCCAAGAAATAAAGCGCATCAAAACACGAAACAGTTGACTCCCCAAAACATTGGTTTTATAATATACTTAGCATTACAAAGTAAATGAGGGAAATCATGAATGAAAAATATGAAAGACAAATGAAGAAAGGAGTCTTAGACATGTTAGTCTTACGTCTCCTGAAATCGGAAGCAAAATACGGATACCAGATCATTCAGGAAATGAAAGAGAAGAGTGCAGAAACTTTCTCTCTGAAGGATGGTACATTATATCCGGTTCTTTATCGGTTGGAAGATGATAAGCTTGTGGTAAGCAAGTGGAGTGAAGCAGAAGGAAAACAGGTGCCAAGAAAATATTATGAAATCACCGAAACAGGGCAAAAAGCATTGGAGGAAATAGAGGCAGTCTGGAAGCGGATTTCAGATGGGATATCAAAGATAATGGAGGAGTAAACAGTGGATGCAAATAAGTATGTGAACGCGATTGCAAGGAAGATTAAATGTGATGGGAGAAGGAAAAAGGAGATTAAAAAGCAGTTAATGACTGATATTCGTACGCGGATGAAACAAGGAGAACAGCTGGAAGAAATTATTACGCAGATGGGAACAGTAAAGGAAATTGCGGACGGCTTTAACGAAAATATTTCATTAAAGGAGCAGAAGAGATATGCCAGAAATAAAGTGTTGAAGATTGTACTTCCAATCGTTTCTGTATTGGTTTTTCTGATATTGTATGCATATTGGATGTTTCCTAAAAGTTTTGATATCGAACAGAGTAAATATTTCAATAAAGAGCAGGTAGAAACGGCCATGAAACAAACAATAGAGTTATTGGATGCCGGGGATTATACTGCTTTACAGGAAAGTGCGATACCGCAGATGCAAACTCTGTTAAATAAAGAAACAATGGATGAGGTAAGGGAATTGTTAGCCGATGATTGGGGAGAACGCAAACAATTTGGTGCGGTATATATGGTAGAACTGATACAAGGGAGCAGGCATTTTGCAGTAGGGGAGATAACTGTCACTTATGAAAATGTGAGTGCCACTTATCGGCTGACATATGATGAAAAGATGTGCCTTTCGGGTATTTATGTAAGATGAGGAAGAATAGCATGACGGCTGAAATCGTAATTTCGATAGTGATACTGCTGGTAAGCGCAGTGCCTATGATAATATTAGGAATTGTCCAGTATAGAAGTAAGGATCCGGTTGGGTTTTGGTCCGGAAAGAAGCCACCTCAAAGAGAGGAGATTACAGATGTAAAGGCTTATAATCGAAAGCATGGACTTATGTGGATTTTCTTTGGAGTGGGGCTTGTTATGTGCTATGTATGCGGACTATTCTGGGGAGGTTTGATCGCAGGATGTCTGTGTATGATAGAAGTGGTAGGGGGTATATTTGCAATGATTGCCGATCATGAAAAGTTGAATCGAATGTATTATAAAGAAGAGGGTGACAAGTAAGGCAATTTTATGGTTTCAATTTGAAATAATAAAAAGCAGAGCGGCAGAAAATGAACTAATGCGGCAAACTTGTTTTACCCTCTTGTAAGAGAAAAGGTAATGTAATAAAAAGATGAAATTTTGAAGAAAAATTACAACTTTAATCGGATAAAAAGTTACAATAATTAAGGGAAATACATCGACATTTATGAAATGGTAGTATAGAATGATTAAAATGATGTCTGAAAACAGAGGCAGATTATGGGGTAAAATAGCAAACACTTTGTGCTTTTGAGCAGGCAGGATAACCTAATATTGCGATAGATGTGAGAACGAATAGGAAAAGCTGAATATGTTGCAATGAAATCAAAGACTGTCAAAGGAGCGTGACAAGGGAATGAATCGTAAATGGACAAAAACAGAACAGGACGGCTACATCTTGATTGAAAATGAAGGAGGCCAGGTGCTGGGGCTTGCGGCGGACAGCAGGGTAGGCATCCTGACGGTGGATGGCCTTGCCTTCAAGGACTTTCTTGGCACCGGGGAACTGGCGCCTTATGAGGATTGGCGGTTATCCTATGAAGAGCGGGCGAAGGATCTTGCGGAGAGAATATCCATAGAGGATATTGCCGGTCTGATGCTGTACAGCGCCCATCAGATCATTCCGGCCAGAGGACCGCAGGCAGCTGTATTTGGCGGGACTTATGGAGGTAAAGGCTATGAGGAAAGCGGTGCAGATCCCTGGGATTTGACGGATCAGCAGAAAGAATTTATTGTCAGGGATAAGGTGCGCCATGTGCTGATTATGGAGTTGGAGAGTACGGAGACAGCAGTCCGCTGGAACAATAAGCTGCAGGCACTGGCGGAGAATGCAGGGTTTGGCATACCGGCGAATAATAGCTCCGATCCGCGTCACGGAGCAGGTTCCACGGCGGAATATATGGGTGTGACCGGGGAACCGATTTCCAAATGGGCGAATGGTATCGGACTGTCTGCGGCCTTTGATCCTGCGCAAGTCAGGGAATTTGGAGAGATTGCTTCCGCAGAGTATCGTGCGCTGGGAATCACCACGGCGCTTTCCCCTCAGATTGATCTGGCTACGGAGCCAAGATGGCTGCGGTTTGTGGATACTTTCGGAGAACATACGCAGATGACAATAGATATGACGAAAGCCTACTGTGACGGTTTTCAGACAACGAAGGACAGTGAGAGCGGTTGGGGTAAGGACAGTGTCAACACGATGGTTAAGCATTTTCCGGGCGGCGGTCCGTGTGAGGGTGGCCGGGATGCGCATTATGCCTATGGAAAATATGCGGTTTATCCGGGCGGAAATGACAAGGAGCATTTGCGGCCGTTTACAGAGGGCGCCTTTTCTCTGGATGGAAAGACGGGTAAGGCCAGTGCGGTAATGCCTTATTATACAGTCTCGTATAATCTGGATCAGAAATATGGGGAAAACGTTGGAAATTCATTCAACAAATATCTGATTCAGGATCTGCTTCGGGAAGAACTTGGCTACGAGGGCGTGGTCTGTACGGATTGGGGCATTACGCATGATATCGGTGAGGAGGAAGAGACGTTTGCAGGAAAGTGCTGGGGCGTGGAGAAGCTGACGGAGGCAGAAAGGCATTTTAAGGCATTGGAAGCGGGCGTGGATCAGTTTGGCGGGAATAATGATGCCGCGCCGGTGCTGGAAGCCTATCGGATGCTCTGTGATAAATATGGCAAGGAGGCGGCTGATGTCCGGTTTAGGCGGTCTGCGTACCGGCTGCTTTTGAATATTTTCCGGACAGGATTGTTTGAGAATCCTTATCTGAATCTGGAAGAATCCCTGCAAACCGTAGGGTGTCAGACTTTTATGGAAAAGGGTTATCAGTCCCAGCTAAGATCGGTAACACTTTTGAAAAATAAAAAGAAAGTGCTTCCGTTGAAAGAAGGTATTAAGGTTTACATACCGGACAGATTTATTAAGTCCCATTTGAGCTTTATGAGTACGCCAACGGGTGACCGTACGGTGGTATCTGCCGGGAAAAGTGCGGCTTCGGCGTATTTTAAGGTGGTGGATACACCGGAGGAGGCTGATGCAGCGCTATGCTTCATAGAGTCACCGATTTCCCGCGGTTATGACCCAGAGGATCGGAAGGCGGGCGGAAATGGTTATGTACCGGTCAATCTGCAGTACAGGCCCTATCAGGCAGTAAGTGCGAGACAACCCAGCCTGGCAGGTGGGGATCCGTTGGAGGCGTTTACGGATCGTGGCTACCGGGATAAATGGAACAGCACGGCCAATGAGGCGGATCTGGATTTGGTGGAAGAGATGAGAAGACGGATGGGTGACAAGCCGGTGGTCACTATAGTGTCTTTGAAAAATCCTACGGTAATGTCTGAGTTGGAACCCTGCACAGATGCGCTTATCGTGGAATATGGCGTCAGTCCGCAGGCGGTATTGGATGTCATTGCCGGAAGGTTCACGCCGGAGGGTCTGCTTCCCATACAGATGCCTGCCGATATGGAGACTGTAGAAAAGCAGCAGGAAGACGTGGCGTTTGATATGGTGTGCTATCAGGACGAAGAAGGACATGTTTATGATTTCGGATTTGGGATGAATTTTGACGGCGTGATTTCGGACGACAGAATCCATCGGTACCAAAAATAGAGGCGTGCGGACTGTGTATAGAAACAGTCAGTTAACGCTTGTCTGCCGGACACAGGGCGGAAACGTTTATGAAAGAAGAAAGGGCTTTTTACAGACAGGTTTTGTGAAAAGCCCTTTGAAGAGTTGTATCGCATTTAGAATATGTGTATTTAGAATATGTGTATATCTCCCTATTTTCGGGCATACACCTGCAGCCTGCGGAATGTTTCAAAGCAAGTGCCGTCCGGCTGTTGGGTTCTTTCTAGCATATCGTTTATCACTTCCCTACGGAACGCGTCCTTCAGCATATCAGGAATACACTCGATAAAAGGCACGATACACGGCTGGTCGATCCATTTTATCAGGGCTTCGGAAGTCGGGAAATACCGATCCCGGTTTAGTTCGGTGATTGTAACATCAGAATAGCCGATGGGCGCAATCAATTCCTCGTAGTGATCTTTTGCGGGCATAAACCATGGCATTTCAAAATTCCTGAAATAATCTTTGTATTTATCTTCGTTCATTTTTTCCTGAATCACGGCGAGAAAATGGGAACAGTTTCCCTGACTGCCAAAATCCCATAATAGAATGCCGCCTGTTTTTAACGCCGTATAGGAGTTGTGTAAAAGCCGTTTGTGGTCTTTGACCCAATGCAGGGCCGCGTTAGAAAATATAATATGGAATGCATTGGAAAAGTGCAGGTTGTTGATATCCATGTGAATAAAAGCAAGGTTATTCCTGCAAATTTCCTGTGCTGTTTGGATCATGCCGTTAGAGGCATCTATGCCCAGTACTTTCCCATTAGGGACAAGCAATGCTAATTGTTCGGTTAAATGGCCATCGCCACAGCCTAAATCCAATATTGTCTCATTGCCCTGTAATATGATTTTTGAAATAAGGCTTTTTCCCCATTCTTTTTGGTGAGTAGAAGCAGCTTTGTATTTTGGACCGTCAAATTCATATGTTTTCATAAGTCCTCCTTATTTTTCCATTTTCTCTGAGTTTGATTTTCTTGTATTATAAAGTCGCTAATGATATAATTCAAATATATATAATTTATAAAATACATAAATTGAATTTATAAAGGAATCATATGGAAAATTTTGATAATATTTCGAGATACAAAATATTTCTTGCAGCTGCGGAATGTGGGAGTATTTCAAGGGCGGCCGGGCAGTTATATATTTCCCAGCCGGCAGTAAGTATTACCATCAGGAAGCTGGAAGAAAATTTGAATACCACTCTTTTTATCAGAAAGACAAAAGGGGTTGCTCTTACAGAGGCTGGGAGAGAGTTGTATGAGAATGTAAAACGAGCGTTTGCTATTCTGTTAGATACGGAAGACAGGCTTAAATTCCATCAGAACACGGGCCGCTTGCGGATAGCAGCCAGCAATGTGCTGTGCAAACATTTTCTCATGCCGTATCTCAAAGAATTTACAAGTTTATATCCTGATACGGATTTGTCGATTACCTGCACATCCTCAGCAGTAGCCTGTGCAATGCTCGAACGGTGTGAGATTGATCTGGCCCTGGCGGCAAAACCGCAAAATCTGGGCACTTTAATGTATCATTCGTTAGGCATGATTGAGTACATATTTGTCTGCACGCCGGCATACCGGAATAAATTGGATTGTGATAACGATGAAATATTTGAACATGGGAATATCATCCTTCTGGATAAAGATAATGTGTCTCGCAGACATTTGGATCATTATTATGCACAAAATAGGATTAATCCTCTGCATATTTTGGAAGTGAATGAAATGGATTTGTTGATTGCATTTGCTAAGATGGGAATAGGGGTATCCTGCGTGGTAAAACAGTTTGTGGCACAGGAATTAGAGGCAGGTTCCCTGATAGAAGTAGAAATGTCTGAGCCTATATCTCCTCGTGAGATAGGATTTTTGTACCAGAATTTAAAGCCGATGAATGGGAATATACTAAAATTTGTCGATGGTGTAGATCCGGTTGTGCTGACTTGAAATTTTAAATTCCAGTGCAGAAGTAAATTCCACAGCAGTTTAAAA
>CAMXIF010000062.1 GCA_947243845.1 uncultured bacterium | reverse complement strand
GCGTTTGCTTTGATATGGGTCCCGTCCATAAACACAACTTCCGGGGAAAGATAACCGCTCTTTTGCGCCTCAAAAAGTATCCAGGTGAAAACCTTTTCTATGGTGTCCTCGCTGAAACGGTGCCTGAAGTTATAACTGATGGTGGCAAAATGAGGGACCGGTTCATTGAGCAGATAGCCAAGGAACCACCGGTATGCGATGTTCATGTTGATTTCTTCTACAGTACGCCGCAGGGATGGGATTCCGTACAGATGCTGGATGAGCACCATCTTAAACAGGACCACAGGATCCACGCTGGGACGCCCGTTATCTGCACAATAAAGGTCTTCCACGAAATCATAAATATGGGTAAAATCCACAGCGCAGTCAATTTTCCGTAGCAGATGTTCCTGAGGAACAAGCCCTTCAAGGCTGACCATTTCCAGTGTATTTCTTTCCGACTTCTCTTTTATCAGCATATCTTCACCTCTGTTTTTATTGTATCAAAAAAAGCCAGTTTTTGCTGACCTTTTTTGACAGTCTGGGGGCAGCGGATGCTGCCCCATTATTTTTTTTGCAGTATTGGCGCATTGTATTAAAAATACCGTTTTTTCCATAAAATTACTTTTTTAGGGGAAAAACAACCTAAAAAAGTAGAAAATAACTGTATTACAAAATGTAGTATTTCATAAGAAAGCAGTGTAGCGAGATTTAGATTCATGAATCTTGACGATTTAGTTTCTTTTGATATGATATGTTACAGGATAAACACATGTGATTTTTCTGGTAAAATAATGAAAAGGAGGCTACACACATGCATGACTTGCTGTGTAGAGCCGATATCCTTTTTCTGAATGCGCGGGCGAACATGCTTGGCATCCTGCTGACAAATGAGTGGGATTTCCTGACAGAAGATCCGGGTGAGAATGGGGTGTTCTCCACCTTGATTGACAAGGTACAGGACATTGGCGCAAGCGGGTATCAGCTGCTAATGACGATGGGTGTCATTGGTTTGGTGTTTTCTATTATCTTTACTGCACTTTCTTTGCTGATGACATCAAATGCGCAGAAGAAGGAGGAGAAGAAATCACATGCTTTGATTATATGCGTATCAGGGATCGTAATTTTCAGTGCATTTAGTATAGTTGGTTTTTTCAAGTCTATCGGTTCTGGATTATAAATAAAGTCATATAGCGGGTGGAGTCGCAAGGCTCCACTCTATTTTTGTGTAGATATCCGCAAAGGAGATTTTAACATGGCAGCTACAGGAGTATTCCGCGTACCGCGGGAGTTTAAAGATGAAGATAAGTGGTTTCGGTATTTCAATAAAAAACAGGCGCTTGTGCTTGTGCTTACTTTACTGGCAGATTATCGAATGCTTGTGGCGGCTTCTGAACATGGGCTGGTGTTACCGGCGCTTGTGGTAGCAGTTTTGCTGACACTTGTGATAGCCGGTGTCGTCATGGTACAGCTTCCGGTTGATGTGATGTTTCTTACAGGGGGAGGCATAACCTTGGATCAGTGGCTGTTTCGGGTTATATTGCGCAAATGCAAAAGAGTCATTTATACAAAATATTCCTGTGAAAGGGAGGAAATGGATTGAAAGAGAAGCGCAAACATAGAAAAATATATTTTCTAATATTACTGTATTGCAGCAGTATCTTGACAGCCTGCGGGAATGAGGAGAACGGCAGTATTTATAATTTTTCGGGTGCGGAACCCAAAGAGATTGATCCGTGGGTATATCTTCAGGATACGACACTATCTTCCAGTGCGCAGATTAGGAGTTTTGCTTCTTCGGCAGGCAGTCTTGGCATTACTATTGGCGTTATGGGTATTGTGTTTTCTATCTTTTACATGGCATTGCGGCTTCTGGTTTCGGGAAGTGTCAAGACAAGGAGCGAGGTCAAAGAAGAAGCACTGATGAAAGGTTTGATTGCAATTATGATTTTCAGTATTCCGTTGTGGCTTGGTATCTGCAAGCTGCTTGGCGATGCATTGGTGTAGGGAGGTAAAATATGCAGACGATTGATACGGTAGTTCGTTCTGTACGAATTATTGCGGTAATGATATTTGTTATCCTTGCGGCTTTTGGTGCTGTTGGATTTTATTTTTTCCGGATACATAAGAGCCGGATTAAGGAAAAAGCCATTGATTACAGTAGCTTTAAGAGATTAGATGCGCTGGAATATGTCAAGTTTGATGATGTTTCAGAAATGATGGTAGTCGCGGACGGCGGCAAACGTTTTATTGGCGGTATTTTGTGCGGCGGATGCGAATTTAGAGACGCGGAAGATGAGGAACAGCTTCAGGTAATACGGGGATATTTGTCATTCATTAATGTGCTGGATAACCAGTGTGTTCAGTTCTGGCAGATGGCGAGGGATGTTAATCTGGATAAGATGGTGCAGGATTATAGGGAGCAGGCAAAACGGATACAGGAGAAGCGTTATCTCATGGCCCTGGATTATGAGGAATTGAAACAGGAGTCGGAGAGAATCCCGGAAACCGAAAGTGAAAAATATGAACAATATTACCAGCAATTGAGGCAGTTGCAGCGGGAAATCACTTCGATTGGGTATCAGTCAGAACAGCTGCAAGTGCAAGTACAATATTTGGAGTCGATCAGCGGGGAGAAAGCAGATCCGCATCTGGATCAGATGTACCTGTTTGACTGGACATATAATTCTTTTGATTTTACGCAGGAGCTTACGCCTGCGGAGATTTATGCAAAAGCGGAGAGACAGCTGCAGAACAAAGCGTCAGCTTATATTTCCGCATTGCGTAATGCTGGAGTAAAGGCAAGGGCATTGTCAGGAGTAGAGATTCTGGAGCAGATGAGGCGGTATACCCATCCTGTCAGCGCGGCAAAATACCGTGTCGAGGATATTTTGCAATCGGCTTATGACAGTATAGCGGTTACCAGTAGTTCCCTGCGGGAGATGGAAGAAAAAGCAGATGAAAACATGCTGCGGCAGATGGCTGCGGAATTTGAAATGATGGAGCAGGAAGGGGAAGCCGTATGAGTGGAAGAATGATACTGATAGTAATCGTTTGTCTGGCGGGAATTGTGTTATTGTCCGTCATGGCGGCGGTTTTAATAAGTAAATTTATCAAAAAGAGGCAGAAAAAGAAAGAAGATGGAAAAGATCTGCTTTACCGGCGGGTGTCTGCAGCGAGGGAAATCGTGGCACCGGATGGGATCGATCCGAATCCACTTTCTTATTTTGTCTTAAATGACGCAGGACATGATATTTATATCCGTTGCTTTACGATAGATGCACTTCCGAAGAGGACAGCTTTTGCGGTTACATTTCCGGCGTTATTCAATTACAGACGGATGGGCGTCAGCATATTTATTGAACCACTTCCGGAAAGTAGGGCGGCGCATATGCTGGATACCACGATTGTCGAGATAGAAACGAACATCATAAGTGCAGAGAAGAATTACAACCGCAACATGATCCGTAAGCTGAATGGAAAACTGCGTGAAACTGAAGGGTGGGCAGAGCGTATCGAAACCGGGGAGAATAGCCTGTACCATGTGTATTTTCTGTTTGTGCTGCAGGCGTCATCTTTGGATGAACTGAATTATGAATCGGATTCTTTCCGTAATCTGGCGAAGGAAAAGCAGATTACCATAAGTTCCTGCTACGGAGTGCAGCCGGAGGCGTTTTTGTCAGGAATGCCGTTAAACAAAAGGTTTCATGCCGGCGTAGGACCGATAAAGACGGCAGGATTAAAACGGCACACGATGGATAAATTGAGCGTTTCCAGTATTTTCAACCACACCCAGACGGATTTCATTCATGAAAACGGAGTTATACTCGGAAGAAATATGTCCAGCTGGAAACCGGTTGCCTATGACTGCTATGACACCAGCCATAACGGATACAATGTCGTGTTCTGTGGTATGACTGGAACGGGGAAATCTGCTACCATGAAGATTCTCGCGTCACGTTATATTTCCAAGAACGGGTATCGCTTCGTGGCGATTGACAGCCAGGCGAGGGGAAACCGTGGAGAGTACTCCATGATGGCGGATGTTCAGTGCGGCATTAACTATCAGATCAAAGTTGGAAGCCATGTTATCTTAAATCCATTTGAAGTACGGGAAGAAGAGGAATGGTCGGAGATTGATGGGGATTACATGGTGCTGAAGTTAAAGGATAAGGTGGAGGATGCAAAAGGTAACCTGATGATTATGGTGCAGGGGAATAAGGGAATGGCCGATTTTGAACTGGCTACTTATCTGGAACGCATCATAACGGACATTGTGGCCCAGCTGTATGACGAGTGTGGGATTGTGGACGGACAGGTTGACAGTTTGTTTGAAGAAGAAACAGAATTTGGCCAGATTCTTGTTGCCGGCGGGCGGCGTAGGAAAAGCCTGCCGACTATATCTGATTTTTATAGAAAGGCACTTATAAGCGAAAAGAAAAATAAAATACCGGAGCATAAGCGTGCCTACCGGATTCTTCTTGACAGTTTAAAGGAACGTGTAAGGGAGTTGTACTATTGCCCGGACTGCCTGCAATTTTATGCCAAAGAGGAGTTTGAAGCAGGAACAAGGTGTTGCTGTAAAGAAAATGGAAGGAAACTTTTTAAGATACAGGGCGTGAAAAGCTATTTCGATGGACAGAGCAATGTAATCATTGATAGAGATGTAAAATTCACAAATATAGATTTATCACAGCTTCCGGACGAAGAAAGGTCTGTAGCGAGGCTGATTGCACTGAGTTTCGTGACAGAGCATTTTATTAAAAGAAATGCCGTAAATCCTAAGAAAACAGAGTATATGGGCGTTATCTGTGATGAGTTGCATGAAAACTTTAAATCGTTGCCAGCGGTACAGAAGTTGGATTATGTTTCCCGAACTTCCAGAAAGCGGCTGGTTTCCCTATGGACAGCAACACAGGCACTAAAGGATTACCAGAGAATGCCGGAAACGGAGGCGTTATTAAAGCAGGCGGCAACAAAGTTTGTTTTTAAACAGGACTTTCAAGACAGGGCGTGGATCAAGGAAGCACTGAATATTACAAACGGGCAGGCAGACCGCATACTGGAGCTTGGCGGAGATCCTTCTGACAAGAGTGAGGAAAGAAAGGGAGAAGTCTGTATTGTTGATAATGGAAAAGTCTGCTTTTGTAAGGTGGATTATCTGAAATCCGCAGAGGCGGTATTTGTGGAAACAGATGCTAGGGTATTAAAAGCTATGTATGGGAAGGAAGCGGGATGAGGGAGAGGAAAGTAAAAATCCTGATAGTTTTGATTGTTTTGCTGTCGATATTCTCTGTGCCGATTACAACATACGCTTCTGAGACGGATACCATTGAAAATGAAATAGATGAATCAAATAATAATCGTTTTGGAGGTACATCGCCTTGGCTTTCTGGTTCCCAGGATAATTCCATTTATGGGAATACCATTGATGCAGGGGAAGAAGATCAAGACATCTCGGCAGAAAAACCGGGGCGTGTGGAGAAATACATAGCAGAATTATTTCGGAATATCGGCAGTGCATTGATATCGGTGCTTCAGGACAATATTGGTGCCTCAATTGACACGATTGTATATGGGAGAGTCGGAAGTGGACAGCCAAACAAAGTCAACATTTATGCTTTTGAACTCCGAAAAGGTAATCCATACGGGGTTACGGCCTCGGTCTGCTATGCGCTGCTACGCGGCATGATGTTCATATTTTTAGGCATTTATTTTGTATTTCAACTTGCAAAAGCAGCATGGAGCGGACAGACAGCGAAAAGCAGAGATGAAATAAAGAGTATTATTCCAACATTGATGGTTAAGTTCAGTGCATTGATTTTAATGCCTCATCTGCTTGACGTGGCGTTATATGTAAGAGATGTGCTTTTGTACGGCATCAAGGAAGTGACCGGGCAGATGATCACGGGAGGGGCAACGCTTTCCCTTTCCAAGGCATTTTTGTTAAATGCAGAGCGCAGCGGCACGGTCGTAGATGCGGTAATGTATCTGGGAACGGTAGTGCTTACCATATATTTCGTGTTTCTTTATGTTGCGGTTGCCATTGACATGTTGGTTTGCTTTGTCAGTTTTCCATTCATTTGTGTGCTTCACAGTAAAAAGAAAGATTTGGTGGGCGGCTGGATTATGACCGTATTTTCCAATCTGATGACGCCTGTGATAGATGCGGTGCTTTTATTAATTCCACTTCTGACGAGCCTGATGCTGTCGGATGTAGTAAAAGGCGTTTCCATCATCCAGCTTGTCATGTGTATGTTGATCATTCCGGCGCGGGTGCGATTTAAAGCACTTTTAGGCATCCAGAGCAATGAGCGGAATGGTTTTTTGGGAGCAATGGCAGTTATGACACTTGCCAGAGCCCTTGCGGGAAGAATCAAGCAGGGAGCCGGAAAAATTGCGGATGCAGTGTCGGATGCAAAGAAAAGCAGTATGCATGGTGATCTTGCCGAGGTTGACAGGGAAGAAGAGCAGGCGCTTCTTTCCGGGGACGGTAGCAGGAAAAATGGGAATTTAGCACAGGATGTTGATAAAGGAATTCCAAACGGAGATAGCGGACATTCAGAAGGTGGGGAAAACAGAGGGCGCACCATGGAGAATACTCCGGCAGGAGGTATGGAAATACCTGCAGCAGGAGAGAGAGGTATTTCGGAAACCGCAGAGGAGGAAAATACGCACGGTGGAACGGATACAGGCACATTCCCGGCAATGGAGGGAGTACGGGAAGCAGTGCCGAGTGGTATTACAGCGGGTAGTGTTAATGAGGCAATCCGGGGAATCGACAGGCAAATGGAAAATTCCCAAAGCCGGTTAGATGGTCTGCGTATGGAGCGGGCAAAGTTAGTGCAAAAAGACAAGCGGCTCAGACGGCAGATGCTAGACTGCAAGCGGGGTAGTGATGAATACCGTAGTCTCGAGAGAGAACGTGCAGATATGGAGGAGCAGACAGCACAGATGGATAGCCAGATTGCAGTAGAAAGCGGGCGGCTGAACCATCTGTTAGCGCCAATGATAAAATGTAAGAAAACGCCGAAGAAAAAATGTAGGTTTA
>CAMXIF010000061.1 GCA_947243845.1 uncultured bacterium | reverse complement strand
TCATCGGAACACCAGATCTGTGGGCTGTAATACAACATGCCGGGATCGAAACGCCCCCCGCCGCTGGAACAGTTTTCCAGCAGTAAATCCGGGAAATCATGAATCAGCCTGTTCTGCATCTCATACACCGCCAACACATATCTGTGATACAGCTCTCCCTGTTGATCCGCCGGCAGCGCAATACTCCCGATATCCGAAAGCTGTCGGTTCATATCCCATTTCACATATTCCACATTGGCGCTTTTCAGCACAGCAGCCATCATCCCATAAATATGATCCAGTACCTCTTTCCTGGATAAATCTAATACATACTGTTGTCTCGATTCCGTGCCTGGTCTATCCGGAATAGCAATCGCCCAGTCCGGATGCTCTCTGTACAAGTCCGAATCCGGCGAGATCATTTCCGGCTCGAACCAGATGCCGAATTTCATACCCAGCTGATTAATCTCATCCGCCAGGTGAGCCAGGCCGCCGTTTATCTTTTCCTCGTTGACCACCCAGTCCCCCAAGGCACAGCCGTCAAAATACCGGTTACCAAACCACCCATCGTCCATGACCAGCATCTCAATTCCCAGTTTGGAAGCTTCCCTCGCAATATCAAGGATTTTCTCCGTATTGAAATCAAAATAAGTAGCCTCCCAGTTGTTGATGAGGATTGGCCGTTTTAAATCTTTATATTTCCCACGCAGCAAATGTTTCCTGTAGAGCCTGTGGAAAGTGCCAGTCATGGCATCCAGACCTTGATCCGTATAGACCATCACCACCTCCGGCGCCTGAAAGCTTTCTCCCGGTTCCAGTTTCCAGCAGAAATTCTCCTGATGAATCCCCATGCTCATACGCACATAATTAAACTGCGATACCTCTGCCTGGGCACAGAAATTGCCGGAATACACAAAATTCATTGCATATACCTCCCCATGCTCCTGGGTCGTATGCCGATCCACCAGCGCCAGGAACGGATGGTCCTGATGGCTGGATACCCCCCGGAAAGAACTGACATTCTGAATCCCATATCCCAGCGGCTTTCTCTGTATATGACGCTCCCTGGCCCAGCTTCCATGCAGACTGATCATATCATAATCCCGGTTGTCCATATCAAGGCAGGCCGAATAGACTTTCGTCAGATAAAAATGCTCTTTCCCTGTGTTCATAACCCTGACACTTCTAGTTATGACATCAATGTCAGAAAATGCCGTGTATAAAAGTTCCACCTGCATTCCCACATACTTGTCTTCACAGGTGAGTTTCAGTGTCTTACATTCTTCCCGAGCCCCGAAAGTCGCCGGCAGGCCCGGCAGTTCAGGCTTTCCTTCCATGATCTCATGGGATACATAAGAAAGCATGGATCCTGTATGACCGCCGGCAGTACGTATATTCAGGCAGCATTCCCTGTAATCGCCCGTCCCCCCGGTGGGATATTCAAAGGGGAAGCAGTCATAAAACGCTCCCCGCTCCCTGTTATTTTGGCCGGGCACATAGGGCGGCTCCTGTGTTCTGAGTAAATAGGACGCCTCCGCATCTGCAAGGTGCCTTCCATAATAAATGTGGCCGATAAAATTTTCTCCATCTACAATGCCGATTAAGTAGCTGGTGTTTGGTGTATCCAGCTTAAAAATACGTTCTTTCTCGTGATAGGTTATCATGGTCTCCTCCCCGTGAAATTAGATTAGTTCCTTTTAACACAAAGAATAACATATTTTTTTCTCTTTTTAAACTGTTTTTAGGTGGAATTTGTTAAAAAATTTATTTTTGGGGGAATCGCTTTGTTTTTCATGGCAACGACAGGGCAGGGATAAAATTCTCTGCCCTAGCTGACTTTGATCACTCTGAACTGCCTGCAATCAGAGTTATCTCCTCTCCACATCACCATCTATCTGGGTGACCTCATCCATGTTATGGAGAATCAGTTTCGGCATTTTCTCCGGACGGTCTGTCTGGAAGGTGATAGTACTGCCATGGCGCACTGCTTTGGCTGTCATCACGATTTTGCCTGTGAGATCCGGGATCTGGCAGACTGCCTCAGCGCCGTCCGCAAGGGCATAGAGGTGGAGTTCCAAACCTTCTGTGTAATCATAGTCCGGGAGCTCCTTATTACTGCCCATGGCTAAGAGGGTATTGTTCCGCACAAACACCGGTAAAGAGAAGTAATCGTAAGTCTCGCGGTACCATCTGCCGCCCTCTCTTATCTCGCCGCTGATCAGATGCGTCCACTCGCCTTCCGGCAGATAATATTCACCCACACCGTCCTCTCTGAAGATCGGCGCCGTCAGGATGGCATCTCCCAGCATATACTGCATGTCCAAATCCTTCATACCCATCTGCTCCGGGAATTCCAGCACCATGGGCCGCATCATGGGAATTCCGGTCTTGTAGGAATACACCGCCTGTCCGTACAGATACGGCATCAGCCTACATTTGAGATTGACAAAATATCTGACCACATCACAAGCCTCCTCATCAAACAGCCAGGGCACCCGGTAACTCTGGGAACCGTGCAGTCTGCTGTGGGAGGAAAAAACGCCGAACTGCAGCCATCTCTTATAAATATCCGGGGATGCCGTCTTTTCAAAGCCAGAGATATCATGGCTCCAAAAGGAAAAGCCGCTCATGGCAAAACTCAGGCCGCCCCGCAGGGTCTCCGCCATGGAAGGATAGGATGCGGAACAGTCCCCGCCCCAGTGTACCGGGAACTGCTGACAACCGGCCGTAGCGCTTCTGGCAAAGAGCACTGCCTCCTCCTCTCCCTTCACCTCTCTTAGCATCTCAAAGACCGCCTTATTATAGAGATAAGTATAATAATTGTGCATGCTCAAGGGATCTGCTCCATTATGATAAGATACGTCAATAGGAATCCTTTCCCCGAAATCGGTCTTAAAACAGTCCACGCCCATATCCACCAGGGTGCGCAGCTTACCAATATACCAGTCCTTTGCCGCCGGATTGGTAAAGTCTACCAGGGCAATGCCGGGATTCCAGAAATCTACCTGCTTGGCGCCTTTTCCGTCCTTACGCATCACAAAATATCCTTTTTCCATACCCTCTTTGAAGAAAGGAGTCCCCTGTGCGATATAGGGATTGATCCAGACACAGATCTTTAATCCCTTTTCTTCTTTATAGCGTGCTAACATAGCCTTTACATCAGCAAATGTCTCATCATCCCACTCATAATCGCACCAGTGCAGGGCTTTCATCCAATAGCTGTCAAAATGGAATACCCGCAGGGGAATATTGCGCTCGGCCATCCCGTCAATAAAGGAACTTGTTGTCTGCTCGTCATATTTGGTGGTAAAGGATGTGGTCAGCCACAACCCAAAGGACCATGCCGGCGGCAGAGCCGGCTTACCCGTCATATCCGTATATCTGACCAGCACTTCCTTGGGAGTCGGTCCATAGATGAAGTGGTAACGCAGTTCCTCTCCAGGCACGGAAAAGCCCACATATTCCACCTTCTCACTGGCCACCTCAAAAGATACAGGCGTACTGTGATCCACAAAAATACCGTAGCCCTCATTGGTCATATAGAAAGGCACTGTCTTATACGCCACCTGGGAAGAAGTGCCGCCATCCTCATTCCACATCTCCACCACCTGACCATTCTTGGTAAAGGAGGTAAACTGCTCGCCCAGACCATAAACCCGCTCGCCTGCCTTTAGGGAAAGTTCTGTGACCATATAGGGAGCATACCGCTCGGAAAGATAATTTTCCTGCGGGAACATGGTGCTCGGCTGTTTGTCATAGCGGATATATCCCAGGTTACGGAAGCCACACCCCGTGACTACTTTTCCATCTGCTTCGAAACGGTAGGTGCCTTCCGCTCTGTCAAAGCGCACTGTCACAGCGCCGCTGACCATCACAGCCTCGTCTTCCGTAATCCGCACCTCAAAAGGCACTTCTTGACCAGTCAAGTCAAACCTTGCTTCCCCATCCTCATAAGCCTCATAATGCCTTGCTTTTACCAGAATATTGTTCTCTGCAAAAGCAATGAAATCAATGGTGATTGTAGAGATATTCTGCGCATCCGCGCGACTTAGGATTTTCCGCTCCGGCGCTACTATGCGCATGCCGCGTTCCGTCTTGGATGCATAGAATCCCTGCGATGCATAGGAAGCCGTAACCCGCTCACTCCGGAGCCAGTAGCCTTCTGTAAATTTCATTTGTTTTCCTCCTTTTTCTGTATGATATTTTTCATAATATTATATTTTCATTCCAATACTAAAAAATATGATTGACTATATAAGTCAACCATTGTAACACTCCTGTCATTTTGGTCAGAAAAATCTGCCTGCTCTGTTCCTCTTTATACTTGTAAAATAGCTTATATACACTATTTTTATAAAATATGACATGGTTGACACTGCCTTACCGAACCTTATCGGCCTTCGTCCTGGTCATTTCCAATAGAAGACCTGTCTTCTCCATAAATTCCTCCGCCCATTGCGGTGTACAGAAAAATACGATGGCTCCCTGACCATTATCTCCTGTCACATAGAAATACTTCTGTGACCCTTCTTTTTCCAAAAGCGGATTCAGTATGCCCAGTATCCCTTCATCGATCCAGTCATAAAACATTCTCATGTCATACAGATACGTCTGCCCCTGCCAGTCCAGGCTGACTGTGACGATACCCCGGCCCTTTTCCCATTCCGCATCATCTATCTCTTCCATGATATCGCTGACACTCTCAATCGGACTTCCCTGGGCCAGCGCCAGCATACCATTTAAGATATAAATATAATCCGTGGAAAGATCAAACCCTTCAAAATCAAACCAGAATACCTGATCGGAGTAACCCACCAGATTCCAGTCCTCATCGTACTCAGGCGCACCCACATCCATCAAAAGCCAAGTATAAGGACTACCTTCCACCATGTCATACATATCATATTTCGTCATAAATTCCCGCGCAGAGGCAACTGTCTCCTCCGGCACGGAAATCCCCAGAGAAGCAAGAACCTCCACCTGCTGGTCCAACGGCACATAGGCAGGATAATCATTTCTGACATCTCCTATCACATCTCTGGTATCCCGGAGAATATTCGCCGTAAGAACCGTCAGGCCCACTCCTATGATCAGGGCAAAGATTACCCAGCCCAGCCAGCCTGGCACATAAAATGCCCTCTTCGGCGCAACTTTTTGAATCCCATGATCCGCACAGATCCGGTGAAACGCATCCACCTGCTCCCAGCTGACAAAACTTTCCTTGGCAACCATGATATAATGTCTTTTATCCTGATGAAATATGTAAAAAGCTTCCTTTGTCTCCACCAGCCATTGCAATGAATCCCAGGAATAAATGCTCTTCATATCCATCGGCATAATGACCGTTATACCCTCCCTGGCCAGAGACACCTGCCAGGAGCCACAAACTTTCGCCGCCATTTCCGGTGACCGCAGCTGCTTGCGGATTGCTTTTTCCGGATTGCGGCAATACAGCCGTAAAATCATCCAGATGGTAATGGAAAGGCAAAAAAACAGCAGCAGCCAGTTGAACGTTCTCGCCACAAAATAACTGCATGCTGTCGTGGCAACCGCCATTAAAAGCCCCACGATGATCATGCCATAAAGTCGCATGGGCGTCCCCAGACTCGTGCTGTTCAAAATATCTGCGACCCCTTTCTGGAACCGTACCCATCTCTCGCCGTCCAGCATATAAGAAAAATGCATATATTCCTGAGGCTCAGCCATCCCCTGTGCACCAGCCATCTCCTGCCCGGCCGCACCATCATACTCCGTCCTGTACCCATCCGCTGTTCCTGCCTGCGCCGCTCCCGTATACTCCGTCCCGGCTTCCGTCTGTGGATTGCGAATCTGGTTTAGGAAGTTCTCCCGCTCCATCACGTTTACAAAGACACGTAACGGCATCACAAACCATGCGGGACGCTTTACTGCCTGCATGTATCCCAGCATCACCAAATGCCTTTTTATACGGATAAACTGTATATTCCTGCACGGCACTTCGCTGTAATCTCTCCTTACTGCTTTGAATCTGCCGTCCTCCACCCAGACGCACCAGGGCTGACCCGATAGAAGTTTGTATGTGACCGTATAATTGTAAACGCCTGACGCAATAAGCATCAACAATATCAAACCAACAACCAGCAAAGCTGCCTCCGGAATGATTAGAAATTCCAGCGCCACAATGAGCATAAGCCGCAGCCATGCTCCTTTGCGGCATTTATACTGCTCCCACAGAACTGCCAGACAAAATTCCCTTATTTCCGATGGTTCCATAACATATTCGTATTTTTTAATGCTGTCGTTTCTATATGCTTCCATGTTTATTTTCCCCTTTGTCTTATCACTGCCGATTATAACAGAAAGGGACTGCTCATGTCTTGTTCTTCCCGTCTGTATGAATTATCCATTTTCCCTTTTTGGTAGAACCAACCCTTTGAAGGATGCCCTCATTTTGCAGCTTCCTCATTATATATCTGACTCCACTTCTCGATAATCCAAGTTTTGCTGCCAATTGAATCTGTGTTACAGTAGCATCTTTTCGTATTTCCTGTAAAATTTTTTCCCCAGTCTCAATCTCTTCCCCAATTTCTTGGTTAGTTTCTTGGTTAGTTTCTTGGTCAGTTTCTTGGTCAGTTTCTTGGTCAGTTTCTTGGTCAGTTTCTTGGTCAGTTTCCTTACTCCTGTACAGATTTATTCGCAGTGCAATCTCCATATCAATAAATTCCGGTTCTTGCAATCCATACTCTTTCATTTCTTGAATCAGCCTTGGAATTCCAGTTCCCCATCCTTCAATCAAATTCATATAGGAAAAAGCATGTGCCAATGCCCGATTTCTAATCTGAGAATATCCCTCCTTCATCCTACTGATTGTTACTCCAGGCATAAGACCACCTGGTGAAGTAATCTCTACCCTGTCATCATAAATTGCTACCTGCACATGAGACATCTGCAAAAAACTACAATTCATAACTGCATTAATAATCAGCTCTCTTATACTGTTTGGTGGTAACTCATATATGTCTTTTCGATATATTCCTTCTATCTTTGCCCCTAATCTAATATTTCGTAAAATAAATTGAAAAGCATCCTCAACTTGTTTCCACAATGGACCTTCATAATCCCGTTTATCTATAAATATGGCTCTGGTATTTCCCTTAAACATGCCACACTGAATTTTGGAGAGAAAAGCCTCCTGTCCCGTCAGAAATATATAAGCGTTCGTGGGATGAATACTTCCATCCTCCGTCTCAGCCAAAATCCCCCA
>CAMXIF010000060.1 GCA_947243845.1 uncultured bacterium | reverse complement strand
GACAGATGTTTTATATCCTATTCTATAGGATATAAGGAAAGGACTAGTCCTTTCCGGCTTTTATCTCCTGTAAAGTACAGTCTGTGTGCGGATCCAGCTTCTTCGTTCCTCTGGAAGCGCATCTTCCATGATCCGCCACTTCCAGTTGCCCCCCACTGTAGAAGGCTGGTTCATCCTGGCTTCACTGTCCAGCCGCAGAATATCCTGCATCTGAAATATTACCACATCCGCAATGCTGGCGTAGGCTGCCCTGATAAAAGCATCCGAAATTTCTTCTTTCTTTTCTATATTTAAATAGGAATACAGATAAGCCAGTTCATAATCGGTGCAATCCCGGTAATAACCAACAATCGTATCATTGTCATGGGTTCCCGCATACACCACAGTATTGGTATCCTCATAATTATGAGGCAGATATGCATTGTCCGCCTTGCCGTTAAAAGCAAATAGCAGTACCTTCATATCCGGCCACCCCATTCTTTGTATCAACTTATTGACTCCTGGCAGCACCGTCCCCATGTTCTCCGCAATGATGGGTCTGCCGCCGGCCGCCTGCTCCAGAATATCCGTTAACTTCCTGCCGGGCCCTTTCGACCATCTTCCCATTCGGATATCTTTCTCCCCTGCCGGAAGGCTGAAGTATTTGACAATCCCCAGGAAATAATCTATCTTGATCACATCGAAAAGTTCCGCCTGGTGCCTCATTCTGTCCTGCCACCAGCTAAAGTTATCTTTCTCCATAGCCTTCCAGTCATAGACCGGGTTACCCCAGATCTGTCCTTCGGCAGAAAAATCATCCGGCGGGCAAGCCGCTGCATGGATCATCCGGCCCTCACCGTCAAGTTGAAAAAGTTCCCTGTGTGTCCACACATCCACGCTGTCATACGCCACATAAAAGGGCATATCGCCAATCAACTGTATCCCCCGTCCATTGGCGTAGTGTTTCAACATGTTCCACTGTCTATAGAACTCATACTGACAGAACTTCCAGAATGCTATATCCTCCGACAGAAGGCGCCTGTATTTTATAAGCTCTTCTTCCATTCTATCCTTAACTGGCCTTTCCCATTCATACCAGGCCTTATTATCAAAATGATACTTGAGCGCCATATAAAGGCTGTAATCCTCAAGCCATGTCTGATTTCTGTCACAAAATACTATGTAATTTTTATCTGAGAGGTCAAACCGCTTAAATGCCTGCTGCAAGACCGTGTATCTGTTCTGATAGAGAATCCCGTAATCTACCTTCTCCTCGCTCTCTCCCCAGCGATAGGCATTTACTTCCTCCTGCCTTAGAAGCCCTCTTTCGATCAGTTCTTCCAGATCGATGTAATAGGGATTCCCCGCAAAAAGGGAAATTGCCTGAAATGGACTGTCCCCCACGGTGAGCGGTCCCATCGGCAGAATCTGCCAATACTTCTGTTTGAGATCCACCAGAAGATCTACAAACCGGAAAGCCGCACTCCCGAATGTTCCTATTCCATAGGCCGAAGGCAGGCTGGATATCGACATCAGCACACCGGCGCCTCTCGTCAATGTTTTCTCCTTCACCCTTTATGTCCCCCCAATTTAAAAGAAGTAACTTGCTTCACAGAATAACAGACCGAGCAATCCCGATTGCGAAGACCTATTGCGTCCACGCGTCTAAAATTTTCGTAAACTTTCGTATCTGAATCAAATTTACCACTTTTTAACTGTTTTTGTCAATACAGAAATCGTTTTTTACAAGTTTTCTGCTATTTTAAACGGATTTGGGGTTCCCAAATTGTATAATTTTCACAACTTTTCGAAAATTTTCGCAATTTTCTTGATTTCTTGATTTTTTTCTAATATGCTTATTTAAAACCCTTTAGGATAATGGAGGTCATTATGGCTACAATCAAAGATATTGCCAACCGCCTTGGTGTATCTGTCAGTACAGTCTCCAAAGGACTCAACGGCGCCAGCGACATCAGTGAATCTCTACGCCAGACCGTACTCGATACGGCTGTGGAACTGGGATATACCACGAAACAGATGCGTGGACGTAACAGCAGAAAGGTCTGCCTTTTCGTAGAAAATATGGACTATGAAACCCCGGATCAGTTCGGATACGATATCATCCTGGGTTTTCGTCAGGTTGCGGTTCGGGAGAACTTCGATGTCACGGTGTTCCCCATCACGCCTCTTTTTCAATCCACGGAAAAGTATGACACATATATGTTAAAGAACGGATTTGTGGGCGGTTTTATGATAGGTTTTGCCCTTCAGGATGACTGGATGAGCCAGTTTAACACCACCACCATCCCCACAGTCCTTTTTGACAATTATATCAGTAAGAACCCTTGTGTGGGTTCCGTAGGCACAGACAGCCTGGAAGGAATTGACGATGCCATTATCCATCTGATGCAGCGCGGTCACAGCCGCATCGCCCTGATCAACGGCTCACGCAACTCCATGATTTCGGAGCAGCGGCGCCAGGCATATATCGACAGCATGACGGCCCACGACCTACCCTTCAGTGAAGCCACCATGCCTTATGGGTACTATGTGGCGGATACCGCCAAAGATCATGTGGGAGGTCTGCTCTCCATGGGCATCACCGCCATTCTGTGCGGCAACGACCTGATTGCCTCCGGTGTGATCACCGAATGTAATAAACGAGGCCTCCAGGTGCCTGAGGATGTGAGCGTCATCGGCTTTGACGATATACCGCTTTCCTCTAAACTGCATCCGCCGCTCACTACAATCAGACAGGATCGTCTGGAGCTTGGTAAATCAGGGTTTCATACTTTAAACTCCCTGATCAATCATATCTCCATCAGCAGAACACTGCTTCGTCCACAGCTGATCGTCCGCAAATCCACGGCCCAGGCTAAAGCCTGACCGCTGCCCGGACACAGCTTTCTGCCTGTGCAATTTAATCTTCCCGCGGCTGATAATCCCGGATGACCTCAAGTGCAGGCAGCGCATTTCCATCATAATCAAACAGCGCCTGGTTGGCCCACTCGTTGCCGCCGGGCCCTCTTTCTTCTATATATGCCAATGCCTCTTCATTGGCCCAACCAGAACCCGGTACCGGGATCCATGCCGGTTCCCAGTAAAAAAATCCTCTTCCCTTATGCTCCGGCACCTGTTCTATCACCTGGAGCAATGCTCTCATAAACTCACACTGCCCCTCCCTGCTCATGTCGAAGGGAATCTTCTCCACCAGCGCCTGCCTGGTGGCATATCCTTTTCTCTCTTCTGGTTCCAGTTTCTCATAAGACGCATAGTCCTCCATGGTAAAGCCCATGGACACCTCAACCACCATCAATTCTTTACCATAGCGCAACGCCAGTTCATTCATATTGTACTGTAAATCGTTTAAAGTTCCATGCCAGAAAGGATAGTACGACAGACCAATGATCTGAAAATCTTCTCCTCTCTCCAGATAATGGTCAAACCAGTCCCTGTACATTGCATGATTGCCGCCATTGTCCAGATGCAGCATGACCGGTACATCCTGATCCACCGCACGTACGCCGCGAATGCCCGCATTGATAAAGCGGGCCAGATTATCGTAATTGGGCAGCTTTCCCGAAGGCCATAACATACCATTGGTCAGTTCATTTCCCACTTGAATCATCGTGGGGAACGCCCCTGCTTCTTTCATGGACAGCAGGGTATCCCTCGTATAGGCGAAGACCGCCTGTTCCAGCTGTTCTGTACCCATACCTCTCCAGGCCTTAGGTACACGCTGTTTCCCCGGATCCGCCCAGAAATCACTGTACTGAATATCCAGAAGCACCTCCATATCATGAGAGCGCGCCCTGCGTGAAAGTTCTATGGTTGTGGGCAGGTCATTAGTGCCTGCCCCATATGGTCTGCCGTCCTCCGAATAGGGATCATTCCACAATCTGAGGCGTACCGCATTGAAACCGTAATCCTTCAAAATGATAAATATATCCTTTTCAACACCGTGGTCATAAAACCTGCCGCCGAGCCCTTCCACCTCTTTGATCGTGGAAATGTCTGCTCCCTTCAGATATTGCATGATGTAAGCTCCTTTTCAAACGTGATCAATCTGCTCAGTCAAAGTCGAACTTGGTAAACCGCTTCATGGCATCCTTATAGCGGAACCTGATCAGTTCATTCTTCTCAAGCACATCTTCCTCTGTCCCCACATACTGACAACGGATACAGTGAAATTCCTTTTTATCCTTATCATAAAACATATCAATATCCAAATCCCTCATAAAACAAGAAGGACACCTGTAATTTAATTTGCCTTTGCCAGATTGAGCCATGTCGCAAATACCTCCTTATCCTTTAAACTGGTGGTGTAACCCAACGTAAACATGGGAGAGAATGCATAACCTTCCCTGATATAGCCAACCGCGTCCTTTTTCTCACAGCTGATGGATACCCTCGTCTCAATCTCCGGTACCACCGCCACGGTCTCTGTCGCTCCAGTCATCTGCTCCTCGCGGCACTTATAGGCATAATCAATCTTCTTCGTCTCTTTACCATCTGTGATAGATAACTTCACATTGGTCATATCTTCCGAATACTCTGTGGTACCATAACATGCAACCATATATTCGTTAATCTCCACCTTAGCCGAAGGATCGCTCATCTCCAATACCGTCCGTTCGATCTTAACGTTGGAACTGCCTTCCTCAAAATACATCTTCGTCTGCAGTTTCACTGTCAGATCATGGAACACAACGTCCACCGGATCCAGTGTCAGGATCCTCGTATTGCCCTCCTTTGAAAAATGCGCTTTCGTCCTGCACAGACACAAATCCACTTCCTCACCCTTATAGGTAAGTTTGGCACTTCTGATCGTGCCTTCGCCGGCATAGTGAGTGAAATATCCCGCCCGATATTTCTCCTGTATCAGGAAAGGATAGGAAGCATCGGTCACATGCTTGGTACCGATACCCACCGGCCATTCCAGCTTAGCCGCATAAGGGCGAAGATCCACGATAGCACCGCCCTGATCCATATTCGCACAGACTCTCATATAAGGATCACAGTACCAGAACAGCTGCTTATCCGATCCGTAAAGGATATCCCGCCAGAGTGCACACTCCGGCTCCGTCAGCCTTCTGTGGGCGCGGAAATAATCTGCAAACTCCGCCATGGTCATATCGTCCAGCTGACCTTCCTTTTTCAAGTTACCATAATAGGCCATGCCATCCTCGTAAGACTTAAGGAGAAGCTCATAGGGTGCTTCCCAGCGCCCCATCTTGTTCATCCAGCCGGGTCCCACAAACATCATATTATATGCATAACCATTGTTATACTTCGCCAGTGACCGGAACTGATCAATCAGATTGTACAGATACGGATACTCCCAGGTCTTGGAATCATAACACATGCTACGCAATACGTTCTGCGGATGTGTGCCAAAATTGGATCCATTGCCATCGTAGCAGGCAATCAGATCGCGCGACAAATGGGGGATTGCCACAATGCCGCTGTCCTCCGCCTCGTTGGCCGCCGGCGCATGTACATTCTGCTTACTGGGAATCCATGGCGCCCAAGGGCCGCCGTCCATAAAGGTATACCAGGAGTTATTGCAGGTATGATATGCCTTCGGCCCCTCTTCCCAACAAGTCGCCACGGCACATTTGACCATAGGATATTTCTCCTTGATGTAATTGACCAGATCCGCATCCATATAATAGGAACCCGTGGATTCCGGATAAAATCCGAACCTTTCACGGAATTTACCAAACACATCATCCACAATCGACTTCTTATCTTCCATGGAAAACATCCAGATGCAGAAATCTTTCGTCTTGTATTTCTCTCGGAACTCCTCGCAGGGAAGTCCCAACAGGGATAACGCAATCTCATCCCCGTATTTCTCATGATCCTCTTTGGCAAGCGCCACCGCCTCATCATTGAACAAAGACGCATACGTCATCTGAATGGTTGTCTTAAGACCATTCTTGTGTGCGATTGCCTGCTGCGTCTTAAAAATATCCAATGATTCTGTCAGAAGTTCCTTCCTTCCGATATCCTCCTCTTTGCCATGTCCGGTGACCTTCTCCGCATACTCAGGCACCATCTCCGGACGATGGATGATGTTGACAATAAACTTATCCATACTTCCCTGCCCTCCCATATCTTCCTGATTCTTGTCTGGAACTGTAACACGTTCCTGTTGCATCCTGATTCGTTCTATCCAATCGCTGCGCCTTCTTTAGTCACTTTTACTTTGCGCAATCGGTTGTTCATACTCGAATGATAACAAACTGCACAGATATTGTCAATGTATTTTTTGCTAAAGACATGAAAATTATTCAACCGCCTGCAAACACCATATTTCACTAAAAATACTGTGTAAAAGCTTTTATCTGTGATTGGCAAATCGAGTAAGGTGCAAGCGTCATTTGCCTTGCAAAATGATTTAACAATTAATTTATCTCCCGTAACAATTGTAGAAACGTAAGAAATGGAGTATAGTAATACATAATATAACCAACTGAATATCTATCGTTATTTCATTATGGATGATAGCGTAGGCTACTCGGACTTCCCTAAATGGAGGAAACTATGAAAATCACAATTATAGACGGCCAAGGCGGCCGGATTGGAAAATCAATCATCGAACAAATGAAAAAGAAGCATCCGGACTTAGAACTATACGCCATTGGCACCAACAGCATCGCCACTTCCGCTATGTTGAAAGCTGGAGCAGACTACGGTGCTACCGGAGATAACGCAGTCATTGTCAATGCGGCTGACTCTGATCTGATCGTGGGACCCATTGGCATTGTATTTGCCAATGCTCTACTCGGAGAAATAACACCTGCTATTGCCTCTGCCATCGGTGCAAGCAAAGCCTATAAAATCCTGATTCCCGTAAACCGCTGCAATCATTTTGTAGCTGGCTGTAAAGAATCCTCCATGGGAGATTACATCCATATCGCCATAGAAAAAATAGAGTCCATGCTGTGAAGCACGGACTCATATCTCGTATGGCCCAAATAAAATTATTTTGGAATAGTTTCTGATTCCAGATTCTCCTGCTCTATGAACTGCGCCACAGTTTCTGCTCTGGCCGCTGACAAAAGCCAGCGCTTTAAAACTTCCTCATCTTTCTGGGATTTTATCCTCTGTATAATACGCTCCGGTAAAGTTTCCCCTCTGCCTGCGTTTTCCAGCAAGTGAATGATGTCTTCTGTTTTTCCTTCTGCCCGTCCCCGCGCCTCGCCAATTGCAATACCTTCATCCCGCACATACTCGTCCTCAGCCCAGCGATCTCTCTTCGCTCTCCAGTATCCATCATAGAACCATCTTATCGTTCTTATTAGCCCCATCTGTCTTACCACCTCTGCCACGTCTCTCATCCTCCCATTCTGTTCTGCGATCTGGTCAATCTCTTCCTGGCTGGTCGCATTGAATAACCGGATCCAGTCATCTATCCTGTTCCCTGTCAACTCCTTCCCCAGTTCGATGATATGTACTTCCCACAGATCCGTCAGTTCTTCGCCCTCTCTGTTCCGCAGACGGTAAATATTGTGATAATTCCCCGTGTCTGGTAACAGCTTAAAATCCAAAAGACTGATACTGATGCATCGATGCAGCTTTCCGTAGTTCTCCCCCAGCATTAAATCATCCGTATACATCCTTCCCAGATAATACAGATTCCTCTCCGTCCAGTGCTTCTGTATGTGTACCTGCATTTCAATACCGATCCGGGTATCATCGTTTAATACCAACAGGACATCCAATATCCCCTGCTTCTGTCCACGGAACAATTTCCGCAGGAGGGGGTTGGCCATCCGCACCGACTTGATCTGTTCCAAAGGGATTCCCAGCACATCACTCAAAAATTGTTTCCTGACTTTTTCGTGGGCAAACAGTTCCT
>CAMXIF010000059.1 GCA_947243845.1 uncultured bacterium | reverse complement strand
GTTGAACTGAATAGTCGGATATGAAAACCTGTAAACATCTTTGTTTACAGGTTTTAGTTATATCAAGACCAGGAATGGATTCGCTGTCATGATATTACTTGACAGTGATATACATGCACAATATAATATTACCAATTTAAAAGTGATGAAATGTCAGGAGGAAAGAAGGACAGACCAAAGATATTAATCCGCCAAATCCCATATCTGCATCTATCCAATTAGTCCTCTTTCGCTTGTTCATTTGCCAGTTCATACATGGTTTCCGCATCTCTTTTGCTGGTTGTCTTTTCCATAATAACTGCAAGAAAGATAATTGCGACTAAATTCAGGCCAAAGCGAATGAGCGCAAATTTACTTCCTAACTGAGTTATTTCAAATAACATCATCGGGATTTTTGTTGTTGACCAGGCGCCCAGAAAAATGAAAATGTTTGTTAATGAGACGCCTTTTTTGAGAAAAACCATTGCAATCGGGAAGGAAGCATATAACGGGCCTGATGAGAACGAGCCTAAAGCAAAGGCAAAAATCCCACCCTTTATCCCGGCATCCTTTCCCATGAATTTCATAATGGTCTCTTTGGGTATCCATACATCCATCGGTCCTAAGAGCAGGAAAATAGGCGGTATGATGGACAGCATTTCCAAAAGGTTATCCAGAGAAAGAGAGACAACCTCTCGGCCCAATCTTGGTTCAACTATCAACAGCAAGACATTTAACAGGAACAAAAGCAGAAAAAATAGATATCTTTTTACAATTTTCTTGAGTTTTATCATGGCATCATCACCCCTACCATACAAGACGCGATTACTGCAAAAATCAGCGATAAAATATTTCTCTTTAGTGCAATGCGTTTACCAAAACATTTTATTTCAAGAGGTAATGTAACAATACCAACCATCATAAGCGTTGAAATAAAAAGGGCAATCTGTGCATACCCAGCTCCGGCGGCCAGAAGTGAAGCTGCCAAAGGAAACGCTACAAAACCAGGAATTAAAGTAATACAACCAACAGTGGCAGCGATAATCATTCCCAACATCCCGGAATCTGTTCCAAGGAGTTTAGAAATTGTTTGCGCATCCAAAAAAGTAAGGATAAAACCAATCAAAAGCAAAATTGCCAGTATAGATGGCAATATATTTTCAAAAGACCGCCATGCTTTCTTCAAAGCAAGCTTTGTTTTAGCTTTATCTTTCACAAACGAAATCAACAGCCACAATAATGCTGCTCCGTATAGGAGTTTTGTAAATATTCCCATATACTCCTTCTTTCTATAAAGTTTTTTCATTGATAAAAAATATAACACACGACAATTTATAAATCAACTTTCTTACCATCCGCTCCGGCGCATGGGATCGCCATGGAACAATCTATATAATATAACACAGGTTTAAACTATTACTGAAATAGAATGGGCTAACATATGAAATGTATCTTGACAAGCAGACTGTACAGAAGAACACTGCATTCTCCCATTTGTTTCATAAATGTATTGTTCACTTGCTGGAGTGCAAAGAAGCGTTTTGATAAGATAAGCATATGAAATCAAGAAACCAAAAGGAGGAACACATATGGAGTTTATGGAGTTTGCAGAAAAATTAACAGCACTGCGCAAAGGCAGGGAATTGACACAAGAACAATTGGCGGAACAGTTGGGTGTTTCCAGACAGTCTGTTTCAAAATGGGAAAGTGGACAGGTCGTACCAGAAGTGGAAAAGATTGTAGAGTTGAGCAGGGTATTTGACGTCAGTATCGATTATCTGTTGAAACCGTCAGAACTGGATGCATTATCGGTGAAGACACAGATGCTGGAGGAGCAGCAAAAGAGGATGCTTGTCAGAGAACAGAACCGCGCCAGGATGTTCAAAAATATTATGTATTCGGTCATTGTTTATCTGATTTTGGGGGCGGTGCTTCTCATTGAGCATGAACTTGTGTTTGGCCTGGAATCGGAATTATTATGGGCGTTATTGGGGAATCACACAAGGATTGCAGAGTTTGCTATTGCGACTGCAATTGTGATTCTTATATGGGTAAAGAATGATATTCATAAAGAATGAAGACCGATGGGGGGATGAATTTGGTTGTAAAACGAATATGCAGGCGGGAATCCATGAGAGACCGCCGACAATGTATGCTGTTGTTTATGGTGCCTGCAATCTGCCTTTTTGGCGGCTGCGGGCAGGCACCGCGCGAAGCGGAAAGTGGAACTTACGAGGAATCGGTACCCAAAGAAGAATCTTTAATTGATGAAAATGCCGGAGAGGAACGGGACGTCAATGAAATAGAAGATGACAATAGTGTCATAAGTTCGGATGGTGATGAGGAGGAAGGGATAGCAGGAAACCTTACGGACAATGGCACGCCGACTTACTTTCCGGATAACGATTCCATCAGGGATTCTATCTATCACTATTATAACAGGGAAGAACATGAGAGAGTCAGTGAAGAAGAGACCGCAGCAGTGAGAGGTAAACTGCCGGCGTATTCTCTGACTGTCCGAAACGGGGAAGAGTTAGCCCTGATGCGGGAATGGTATGACTGGGACACTGTCCATAGTGTTACAGTATATTTTTCTAAGGATTTAGCGGAATGGCAGGAAGAAGACTTGCATGGGCTGAAGGCTCTTGACGATGCAGTGTGTGTGGAGAGTGATTCGGATACCTTTCCGGCGCGTGCATTGACTTATTTGACGGGTGCAAAGGAAGTGTATCTTTTTACCAGTACAGATGTGTCAGATGTGACAGGAATACTGCCGGAAGATGCAGGCATTCCCAGTCAGATTCAATTTGTGTCTCTGTATGGTTATCGGGAAGGAAAGTATGCAAAACTTTTGCGGCTTTTAGAAGATTCCCAGGTGGAAACATTGACCATAAGAGCGGATTACGAGGCGGAAAGTCCGCAGGGATTCTGGCTGGATGATGTGGCACGGATAGGCACGCTGAAGAAACTGGTTCTGGAAAATGTGACCATCCGGGTACGGGAGGAGGCGTCCCTGGACGGTTGTGGGCTTGCACAGATAGAAGGCTTTATAGATCAGGATACGGATTTATGTTTTGTGGAAAGTCTGGCACAGTTGGAGGAGGTTACCAGCCGTATTATCGAAGAGCGGGATTTATCACCGTTTCTTCAAAGGAAAGGGCTCTCGCTTTATCTGGAGTTTTATAAGAAAACTTCCGGGTTTGAGGAGGAAGATTACGGGGGCAGCAATTATACAGTATGTTCTGATTTTAACAGAATGGTATCTCTATCATTGGAAGAGGATAATAAGTTTCTGGGCATTTATCAGCGCAGAGAGGATCAGGATCGGGTGGCGGAGTGTTTTGTGACAGATCAGTTTCCGGGGTCTTCCTATGAAGAGGAGGAACTGAATTTGAGTGATACCGATCTCTGGATCCGGATTACGGAGGGCGCCGCTGTCTATGAACTCAGGCCGGAGGAAGGGTTTGCGTTTGAGGTCGGAATAAGAAACAGAATGGCGTTTGCAGATATTAATTTTGACGGTGCAAAGGATATTGTAATGACAGCAGGGTATTTTGGCAATCAAGGGCTTTGTTATGAGTTTGGCTGGATTTGGAATCAGAAGTCCGGCAGGTATGAGTTTTCTCCCTCCTATTCCATGATTGGCAACCCATCGATAGATTCTGAGCATCAATTGGTGCGCAGTTCCTGGCGTAATTGGGCGGCTTCCCACAGCTGGGCCATTTATCGTTATGTGGACGGAGCGTTTGAGATACAGAGCAGGTTGACGGAAGAACTTTTGTTTGAAGAGGATATTCCGGAGGATTTAGAGGTGCCGGAAGGTGCAGAGGTATGGCGCTGGCAGGAAGAGATTATGGAGAACGGGGAAGTGGTGGAAGTGAGAAATTCCTATGCGGTGTCGGTAGAAGGAGAAGAAACCTTGTATCCGGAAGTCTATGCGAGTTACTATGCCAAGGACAGCTACTGGGGAGATGGGAACTGAATCGGAAACCAGTCTCTGCTGATAGCGGGACTGGTTTCCTTTTTTGGATGAATAAAGTATGAGCTTTTCCTATTTTATTCTATGGGTCGAATAGGAGTACACTGCCAAACCCACGAACAAAGGAATTTCAACCACACAGGCGCCAACCATCACATGGGGTATCCAGATGGCGATATTTCCGATATTCCAGAACGCAAAGTCTGCGGCGGCATATAGGATACTTGTCTGCAATCCGGCAGCGCTTGCCGGCAGGATGTTGTAGACCCAGATGCCAATATGTTCAGGCAGGACTGCATAAAGGATGATTGGCAAAAGGCAGAACAAAAGTGTGGTGGAGAGACAGACCACCATATTTTTTATTTTAGAAGACAGAAATGCGGTGAAGCTGATAACGGCCAATATGCTGAGCAGACCGGCAGCGGCGATAAAACACTGCAACTGTCCTATATTCATATGAGGCAGATTGATTATGGAATACAGCATCTGCATGGAAGTTTTGGTACATTCCCATCCCCAGAGAGTGTTGGATACCAGGATATAAATGCCGATGCAGAGGCAGTAAGCAGTCCCACTGATCAAAAGAGCGGAAAGAATCTTGATCACAGCAAATTTTTCCTTGCCATATTTGGTACAGCGGAAGATATCATCGGCGCCGGTCTGGTAATCGGAAGTAAAGACAGGTGCGGCGATGATTGTACAGAAGAGTACGACCAAAAAGGTGAGGATGATTTGATAATCCATGGCATTGGTACTGTACCCTGGGAAAAACAGATAGGGTTTTTCTACCTTACCATATAAATCGATTGCTCTTTGCTGTGCGGCCGGGTGTTTCTTCTGTTCCTGCTGCATCAGGGAGACAACGCGCTCTTCGCATACACGGTAATAGTCATCCACGGCCTGCGGATCAATGTCTATGATGGCGGCGGCGATACCTGTCTCCGGATTGGCATAGGCTTCCCGGATGCCGTGCAGAAGAGGGGCATAGGGAAGGATTTCCTGTTCATAGACGCCTTCTGGAAGATCATAGGAAAACTCCACGCCGTATTTGTTCAGACATGCCTGATAATCTTCCAGTGCCTGCCGTACTTTTTCCGGGGTGACGGCGCCGGCGATGTCTGCCTGCAGCTCTTTCTCATAGGCGATGGATTCCAGACCTTTTAAGATAACTTCCTTCCCGTCCGCATCCTGATAGATATTGAAAGAAAAGGTAATGGGCAGCCATGCCAGCAGGAAGGAAAACAACAAGCATAATCCCAATAAAATAAGGGTCAATCTGGTCTTTAGGATTCGTTTTATTTCTAATTTTAACAGACGCATAGCGATTACCTCCGGTCAACATTTTTCTGTGGAAACATCCATAAATACAAATCTTCCAGATGGGGCGGTGCAGGCTGTGAATCGCCGGTGTGGGGATGATCAGCCAGATAGCGGATAGAGATCTGGCCGCCCTCCTCATTGCGAATATTTACAATCTGCAGGGTGTGCTCGTATGCCGACAGGCGGTCCATGGGAATCCGCGTGGTCCATACTTTGCCTTCCACCAGTTTTACCAGTTCCTCGGTGGTGCCCTTTGCCAGGAGCTTTCCGGCCTTCATCACCGCATTTTGTGTGGCGATGTATTCCACATCAGAAACGATATGTGTTGAGATCAGGACAATCCGGTCATGGGCAAACTCCGAGAGCAGGTTGCGGAAACGAACCCTTTCTCCGGGATCCAGTCCACTGGTAGGCTCGTCTAAGATCAGGACCTCCGGCTCGTTTAGCAGGGCCTGGGCGATGCCTACCCGGCGTTTCATGCCGCCGGATAGCTTGCTGATTTTCTTATTCCCGACATGGGAAAGAGTCATCTGTTCCAGCAGTTCATGAATCCTGCGCTTACTTTCCCTTTCTGTAAGGCCTTTTAAGACTGCCACGTATTCCAGATAGTCTTTGACCGTAAATTCAGGATAAAAGCCGAATTCCTGGGGAAGATAGCCAAACACATCCCGGTAGCTTTCTTTTAAATCTTCGATAGGAATGCCATCGTACAGAACTTGTCCCGTGGAAGGCTTCATAATGCCGGCAATCATTCGCATAAGTGTGGTCTTTCCGGCGCCGTTGGCTCCCAGAAGCCCCCAGACGCCGGGGGTGATGCGCAGGGATACGTCATTGACGGCAGTCATATCCTTGAATTGTTTGGTAACATGTTTCAAATATAATTCCATAGAGTCTCCATTCCGGAGCGTAAACACTCCTTATTTTATGGTATAGGAAAGTCCTCCGCTTATCCGAGGCCGCGGAGCGGATCTCGCAATCGAGCTGTGCTCGATTTGTTAATCTTGCGAAGGAATTTACTTTTTTTTATGCCACCTGCGTTTCCGTGTAAGCAGAATCCTTAAGGATGCCGTGGACTTGACTGACACAGCAGATGAAGAGCAATGCGCATATCACCATCCACGCCGCAGAGAAAGACTGCTGAAACCAGAAGTCATACTGTCCGGGAATCATGCAAAATACCAAAGCCAATACGGAACAGAACGAAAGACTTCCCATCAAAAACTGTCTGGGAGCCAGATGCCCCAGCAGGAACAGACAGCCGCTGCCCGCCAGAAGGAACGGGAAACAAAGATATAAGAAGGCGCTGTCTGCCGGCAGAGATGTCCGTACCATGGTGGTCAGGAAAATACCGCCCAGAACAGAGATATCCCCGATTCCGATGACAATGAGTTTTGCCAGCAATAGTTTCGCACAGGAAAAGCGGGACGCCGCCTCAATCTCCTGCATCTGATAACGGATAGAACGATAGAGAAAAGGTAAAACAGTCATAATGACGAGAACAGATAAGCAAAACAATACTTTTACCAAATTCAGAGGACGGGCGAGGCTTTCATAAGGGCCGGCAAGCAGGCGGTTTAGCAAAAACAGGAAGATGCCCTGCCCTATCCAGAGTTTGAATCCCGTAAATTTTATCTGTTTCCATAAAAAATAAAAGAAGGAAATGCGCTCCCGCTCCTGTCTTAGAAGGGCCTCTTTATGGACAAGTGTGATAGTTTTGTCAACGTGTTTGTCGTCTATTGTGACGGGAATCTGTTGTAGGGATTGTTTCAGGTTCTCTTTCAGAATGTCGTTTCTCACAATGGCTCTCCTTTCCCGGCTTCCTTTTGGGACTTATCCGCAGGTTCTTTTCCCGGTATCTTTTTTCTGCTGCCGGTATGGGCTTTTATCGGCATCTCCATTTCGGCCCTGAGCTTTCTCAGGGCGCTGCGCAGCTTGGACTGCACTGTCCGCAGTGGCAGATTCCTTATTTTAGCTATTTCACGTAGTGTCAGTTCCTGTCCAAAACGCAGAAGAACAATCTCCTGTAAGTCTCTTGGCAGGCTGTCTATCATCTGCCTCAACGCCATATCCGATTGTACGGCTTCAAAAGCCGGTTCCGAACAGGCAATCTCTATCGCAGATTCTTCCAGAGATACGTCAGTGTGCCGGTTTTTCCGTTGCAGGTCGATACAGGTATTTAGGGCAATCTGATATAAAAAGGACTTAAATCTGCCTTTGTGCGTATAGCGGTCAAAATAACGGATCGTTTTCAGGAATGTCTCCTGTGCCGCGTCCTCGGCCAGGGAACGGTCAGGAGTGTGCCAGATACAATAGCGCAGAATCTCCGGGTAGAACATGGTGATCAATTCGTCTACCGCATCAAAATCTCCCTGTGCTATTCTTTGTATCAGTTCATCTTCGCGCGCCAAGATTATTCCTCCTGAGGATGCCCCCTCATATCTATATAACGAAAAAGATGCCCGGAAATGATTTAAGTTTTCCAGATTTTTAAAATATTTATCAGAATACTATATTAAGCGCCTAAAATCATCTTTTTCTCTTGCCAAACCTGGCTGAGTATGGTATCATATCATTCGTTGAGGCTCCATGGTCAAGCGGTTAAGACATCGCCCTTTCACGGCGGTAACACGGGTTCGATTCCCGTTGGAGTCATTGGTC
>CAMXIF010000058.1 GCA_947243845.1 uncultured bacterium | reverse complement strand
GGCACGGTCAGCCTTTTCCCCGACAGCAGCATACGCTCGATTTCCCGCCGCCGCTGGAATGCGTGGTCTAACATTTTTTCACCCCCTTTCTCCGCTGTTTGTGATGTTAATTGTAGATAAAGGAAGTTCCCGTATATGGGTATGTTCCTCAAAAAATTTTCTGCTTTTTCTTACAGACAGCTAAAACCCAAAACTTTCTCTTTGAAGTAACAGCAAGCACTGCCTGTGTTCCCTCACAGGCTCCGATTTTCCCAAATTCCCCCGGAGCGGGAATCTGGAAAATCTGCTTGTAGGGGGAAGCATCCCCCTAGCCCCCTCTGCGCTCAAAAACCCTGAAACGCCCTGCCTGGATTTCTGGTTTTTTCACTCATTTTTTGCACGAACATCCCCCACGGCAGGATTGAAGATTTTGTAAAATCATTTCAAAAACCCTGCCCAGAAAGGAGATAAAAAATGGCAAACCGTGAGCGCAAGAATGAGTTGAAAATATATCTAAGCGACAAGGAACAATACATACTGGAGCAGAAAGTAAAAATCTCCGGCATGAAAAGCAAGTCCACTTTCCTCCGCCGCCTGATTTTGTACGGCTTTGTCTATGACATTGACTATTCAGACCTGCGGGAATACAACTACACGCTCGGAAAAATCAGCGGCAATTTAAACCAGATCGCCAAGCGCATGAACGCCACAGGCAATGTGTATAAAGCCGATGTCGAAGAAGTAAAAAAGCTGATGAAACAGGTTTGGGATACACAGAAATCCATGCTCTCAAAACAGCCCTCCATGAAGCACTAAGCCCAAGCGGAATCCACTTCCAGAAAGGGAATAGTTCCAGCCAGATTTTTCACACAAATACGCAACAGATAAACTGTAATAAAAGCCAAAATCAGACAAATTTCGCACCATTAAAAAAGGTGTACCGCAGTGAAGTTTATTTCTTCCTTGCGGTACACCTTTATGTGTGCAATTATTCTTTATTTTTTGTCTTTGGTGTGTATACAGTTTTTGCTTTTTTCTAATCATATCTTTTCCCTTACTGATAGTCTATAAAAAAGAATGGCAGTTTTACATTCAAATAAAACCGCCATTCTTAAGCTCATGCGCTATATATTTTTCATAAAATTACCGTCAGCGTTTGCTTTGAATATTTATAAAGATAATTTTATGAATGCTTTGTAAAATATAAAAGTTATGTTTTGTATAATTTATGTAAAATACAGGTTCTTTAGGAAAACTGCACCACATCACTTTTATCTTGCTGAAAAATAATCTGTATAACCGTTCCTTGCCCCAGGCTGCTTTGCAGTTCAATCTTGCCATTCAAGTATTGTACAGCATGTTTTACAATAGATAGTCCTAATCCCGTTCCGCCTGATTCCTTAGAGCGGCTCTTGTCTACACGGTAAAATCGTTCAAAAATTCTTGCCTGATGTTCCGGCGGTATGCCGATTCCCGAATCCTTCACCGTAATCGAGGCACTATTTTCCTGACTGCTTATAGCTACTTCTACCGTACCGCCGTTCTTATTATACTTGATAGCATTATCACAGAGGTTAAAAATAATTTCTGTTAAGAGCCGCCGGACACTTTTAATATAAACCTTTTTTCCTGTTAAAGCCACTTCAATATCTTTTGCCGCTGCTATATCTGCCAGTCCTGCCATCACCTCAGATGCGACCTCATATAAATCAACATTTTCAAACGGCATATCGCATCCCTCGTCTAATTGGGATAAACGGATAATATCATCAATTAATGTTACAAGCCGCCCTGCCTCTGTGCGGATATGCCCTACAAAACGTGTCATATCCTCCGATTTTACAAGACCGTTCTCCATTAACTCCGCACTCCCCATTATGGATTGAAGCGGAGTTTTCAATTCATGTGATACGTTGGCAGTAAACTCCCGTCTGTTCCTTTCTGCGAAAGCTGCTTCTGTTATATCAAAGGCAAGAACAACCGCCCCAATTACAATACCGTTAGATTCAATGCGGTTGACATGGATCTGATACTCTTTTCCCTCACGTTCTATGCGGATTTCGCTGTGTCCACTTGAAAATGCGTCCTGTATGGCGTGGCTCACATTATGGCTTCTCTCTACTGTCAGAAAATCTTTACCTATGCTGGAACATTTCGTATGAAACAGCTTCAGCGCGGCAGGATTAATGTTCAGAATTATATTTTTCTCATTCAAAAGGACAAGCCCTTCCGTCATGCCATATGTAATCTGTGCAAATTCATCATTTTTCCTTTGGAGTTCCGACAACTGCATATCAATCTGCTTATGCTGTTTATTGATACGGTTTAATAGGGGAGCCAGCTCCTCATAAGTATCGTTTTCCAGCGGTTTTTCTAAATCAAGTCTGTTTAACGGCTCCATGATATGTTTAGAAATACGGCTTGCTAATACTCCTGATAAAATGAGTGTTACAACAACTACAATTAAAATCGGCTGTATCATCCCCAAAACAAGCACCCATATCGTAACGCTGCTGACAGAAATCCTTAATACTGAACCATCATTAAGCCGCCTTGCACAGTAAAGTGTTTTTTCTAAAAGAGTCGTGGAATAACGTGAGCTTTTTCCCTCTTTATTCCGCAGGGCTTCTTGAATTTCTTCCCTGTCCGCATGGTTTTCCATACTTTCCCCGTCAGACTGTGTATCATATATAACATCTCCATTTTCAGCAACCCATGTCAGACGGTACTCCCTTGACTGTAATTCCTCCAGATAGTTCCGTCCATCCTTTTCAACGGCTATGGCAGCTAAAGACAGTTCATCCTCCAACTGTTTTCCCTGAACATTACTGAAATAACTGTAAAGACATCCCATGATGATAACAAGGCTTGCAATCAGGACAGCCCCCGCTACAACCATAATTGATTTAAAAATTTTCTTTGTCATGCCTGCACCTCTAACCTATAACCAACACCACGCACTGTTTCAATCATTTTCCCATAATCCCCCAGTTTTACACGCAGAGTACGGATATGCATATCAACCGTTCTCGTTTCACTGACATAATCAGCTCCCCATATGTCATTAAAAAGCTGGTCACGGGAAAATGCGATGCCCGGACGGGAAAGGAACAGCCGGAGAAGTTCAAATTCTTTTAAGGTAAGCTGTATTCTTTCATTATCAATGGAAACTGTATGTTCGTCCAGATTGACAACAAGCCCCCCGGCTTTCAAAAGATGTTCTACCTCTGTAGGATTGCACCGGCGGAGTACCGCTTTCACACGGGAAACCATCTCCATCATCCCAAAAGGCTTTACAAGATAATCATCCGCACCTAAATCAAGGCTCTGGATTTTATCATACTCCATGCCTTTTGCAGTTGCCATGATGACGGGAATCCTGCAAGTGTCAGGGCTGTCTTTTAAAAATTTCAGCAGTTCCACGCCATCCTCTCCGGGCAGCATAATATCAAGAATTATCAAATCCGGCTTTTCCATAGATAAAGCGTCACGAAAGGCTATTGCATCCAAAAATCCTTTTGCTTCAAAATCAGTGGAATTAAGCGTATATACCTCAATATCCCGGATACTGTCATCATCTTCCACACACCATACTTTCATAATCATGCTCCTTTATGTTCTCCTGTCACGGAAAAAGCCACCCACTCTGCAATATTTACCGCATGATCCCCGATACGCTCAAAATATTTGGCAATCATCAGTAAATCCAGCGCATATCCTCCGTCTGTCGGTTTTTCTGCTATCAGCTTAATCAATGATGACTTGACCTGTAAAAACAAATCGTCAACCACATCATCACGGTCAATCGCCGCACCAGCCAATACTACATCCTGTTTTACAAAAGCGTCAATGCTTTCTGTAACCATCTGGCTCGCCGCATCTGCCATAAACCGAATCTGTTCACATTCCCCTCCAGTCCTTCCGTCAAGAAACGTGATAATTTCCGCAATATCCGCCGCCTGTGTTCCAATACGCTCCATATCAGTAATCATTTTAAGGGCTGCAGATATTTGCCGTAAATCCCTTGCTACCGGCTGTTGCTGTAACAGCAGTTTCAAACACAGTGTTTCGATTGTGCGCTCCATCCGGTTAATCTCTCCATCAAGGGATAAAACCTTGTCTGCCAGCTTTATGTCGCCCATAGTTAATGCTTTTGAAGCAGCGGCAATCGCTTCCTCACACATTGCCCCCATTTGGGTAAGCTCTTTATTCAGCATAGCAAGCTGTTCATCAAAACGACTTCTCATTATCCAAACCTCCCCGTAATATAATCCTCCGTCCGCTTGTCCTTTGGTTGCTCAAACATCTTTTCCGTATTTCCATACTCAACTAAATTGCCAAGGAGAAAGAAAGCCGTATTATCGGAAATCCGCACAGCCTGCTGCATATTGTGCGTTACGATGATAATAGTATACTTTTCTTTAAGTTCCATTGCAAGTTCCTCTATTTTAGATGTGGAAATAGGGTCAAGTGCGCTTGTAGGCTCATCCATCAGAAGCACATCCGGCTCCACCGCTAATGCACGGGCAATGCAGAGCCGCTGCTGCTGACCGCCTGACAGTCCTAATGCCGATTTTTTCAGCCTGTCCTTTACTTCATCCCAGATTGCCGCCCCACGCAGAGAGCGTTCTATTATATCGTCCAATTTTGCCTTATTTTTCACTCCGTGTGTCCTCGGCCCGTAAGCAATATTGTCGTAGATGCTCATAGGAAAAGGATTCGGCTTTTGAAAAACCATGCCAATACTGCGGCGAAGCTCATTGACATCGACATCTGCATCAAAAATATTATCGCCCCTATAATACACTTCTCCTGTAATCCGTACACCAGCGATAAGGTCATTCATTCGGTTTAACGATTTAAGGAAAGTAGACTTCCCACACCCGGAGGGGCCAATCAGTGCCGTAATGCTCTGTCCTTCAATCTCAATATTTACATCTTTCAAAGCCTGTGTACTGCTATACCACAGGCACAGGTCTTTTACCACCATGGCAGGATTTTTGTCATGATTCATTATATTATTCATACATTTCTCCTTTTTTGGAAATATCTGCTCGCCAGTGTAGCCGACAGATTGATGAACATGGTCAAAATCATCAGGATAGCGGCAATTGCAAAGGCTATACCAAATTCCCCGTTTTCTTTTGCATAGACATATAATGCGACCGTCAATGTTGCCCCTGCACTGCCAAGCCCTTCAAGAATCCCGTTCAGGGCATGGGCAAAACCAGCCGTAAAAAGAAGTGCCGCTGATTCTCCCAAAATTCGCCCCACTGACAATATACAGCCTGTTATGACTCCATCAATACAACCTGGAAGCACAACGGTATAAATCACACGCCACTTTCCAGCTCCCAGCCCAAAAGCACCTTCACGGTAACTTTGCGGTACTGTTTTCAGGCTTTCCTGCGTTGTGCGCATAATCGTAGGCAGATTCATGATTACCAACGTAAATGCCCCCGCTAAGAGGGAAGTTTTCATACCAAAAAACTGACAGAAAAACAGCATACCTACAAGTCCATAAATAATAGACGGAATCCCTGATAAGGTTTCGGCTGCATACTCAATCATTTCTACCAGTTTCTTATTTTTGGCATATTCTGTAAGATAAATCGCCGCACCAACTCCAAGCGGGAGAACAAATACCAAAGTTGCCGCAACAATATAGACTGTGTTAAGAATATCCGGCAGTATCCCGATCCGGTCAGACAGATAACTCGGTTTCGTAGTAAGCAGCTCCCAAGATACATTCGGCAGCCCTTTCCACAATACATAACCAATCAAAAATAATACCAATGCACAAGTAATGCATACGGAAATCCCCATCAACACACGCATGGCTGTAATATATGTTTTCCTTCTAAGGGAAATTGATTGTTTTTCCATCTATATTTACTCCTTGCTTTGTTTCAAAAAGAAATTTAATACGGCATTTATCAGCATGATAAAGAGGAATAAAACCAGCGCAATCGAAAATAATGCCTGTTTCTGTAAACTTCCGTCAGCCGCATAAGACATTTCACTTGCCACAGCGGTTGTAAGGAAACGGACGCTCTGAAAAATTTTCGGCATATTTGGGGCGTTCCCCGCCACCATCATAATAGCCATAGCCTCGCCGATAGCCCTGCCAACGCCTAACACAACAGCCGCCGCAATGCCGCTTTTTGCCGCCGGAACGGATACACGGAAGTATGTTTCAATCGGTGTCGAACCAAGCGCAAGGGAAGCATCCTCATATTCCTTTGGAACAGCTTCTAATGCCGTAAGCGACACTTTAATGATTGAGGGTAATATCATAATTGCAAGTACAATGATAGCAGCAAACAGGCTGGCTCCATCGGGGATATGGAAAACAATCCGTATCCCTGGCACAAGCACCATCATTCCCACAAGCCCATAAACTACCGACGGAATGCCAGCCAATAAACTTACCGCTGTTTCAATAACGGTTTTTATTTTTAACGGCGCAATCTTAGCAAGATAAACTGCTGTCATAAAGCCAATTGGCACTCCAAGTACGATTGCGCCAGCCGTACCATAAATACTGGTAAGGATAAACGGAAAAATCCCATATTGCGGCTGTGCTGCTGTAGAAGCCCATTTCTTCCCGAAAAGGAAATTCAAAACTCCTATTTTTCGGATAGCCGGAATCCCTGATATGACAAGGTAAACGGTAATCAGGAGTACACAGCCAACTGTAATCAGACCAAATATCAGGAATATGCCATGTATGGCATTCTCCATGAACTGTTTTTTGTTCATTTGACTTCACCTTCCAAAACCTTTCATAATCCGCCGGATTATTTATTTACTGGTACTGCACCCGCAGATGAGATAATCTCGCCTGCTTCAGATGAAGTAATATAATCAAAGAATTTCTGTGCAGTTGCCGAAAGCTCTGCGCCGCTCTTTGTCACTAACACAAACGGACGCTGCACCACATAGCTACCATCTTTTACCGTTTCCTCCGCAGGTACAATACCGCCGACAGAAAGGGCTTTTACCGTATCCTTTACAGATGCAAGGGAAGCATATCCGATTGCCGCCGGATTGCCTGCCACCGTTGTAATCACATCCCCGGTAGATGTAAGCTCCTGACGGTATTTGCAGGCATCCTCCGTGTCCGTAATGGATTCAAAGCCATCTCTTGTACCGCTCCCGGCTTCACGTCCAATCAGGACAATTTCCAGATTATTGCCGCCTATATCCTGCCAGTTTGTTATTTCCCCTCTATAAATCCTGCTAATCGTTTCAAGGTCAAGGTCATTTACCGGATTATCCGGATTTACAATGACAGCAATCCCGTCAAGCGCAAGCACCGTTTCAGTCAATCCCTGCGCTTTTTCTTCTTCCTTTAAGTTACGGCTGGAAAGACCAATATCGCAGCGTCCTTCTGCCACAGCCGTAATTCCGGAGCCGGAACCGGTAGGGTTATATGTAAAGGTTACACCGGAATTGTTTTCCTCAAAAGCTTCGCCCAAAGCACCGATTACTTTTTCCATAGAGGTTGAGCCATCCGTGGATACTGTTTTGCTGTCCGCCTTCCCGCATCCGGTCATAGCTACGAGTGCAAGTGATAAAGTGGCAACAAAAGTAACAATTTTTTTCATAATAATTTTCTCCTTTTTTCTTTGTGATATTTTCTTCTACGCTTTTTATCATAAATACTGCTTGTAAAATCAAAAACATAACTTATGTCAAATTTTTGTAAAATGAACAGACTTACCATAAAAACTGCATCATGGAAATGTGCATAACTGACTATTCCGTCATGGATAACTCTATTCACAGGACATGGAAAAGCAAAGTGCAGCTTTCCCACATCCTGCAAACAGAGTTACCCACAACTCCATAAGATAGCCAGTTATACGACATTTCCACAATGCCGATTACGGCGAAATCCCACTCATTCATTCCACTTTTTCATAAAACACAAATAAGAAAAGCTCTGCATCTCACAGAGCCTTTCTAACCTTTGATTATTCGCCAACTACCGTTCCATTTTCCTCACAAAAACAACATTATAGATATATCTCTGCCGCTTTTGCAAAAGCAGCTTTCCTCATGATAAGTTCCGACTGTTTTTCTTCCGGCAAACCCTCAAACACACCTTTATAGCCCTTCTCCAGCAACGGTGTGCCTTTTGCCAGTAAATACAGTTTTGTATTCAGCCATTCTTCCCACAAATCTTCAAATAGTTCCACACTGTCTGTAAAAGTTATGGCATCTTCAAAACCATGTGGCAGATTATAATATTTTAGCATTACAAAGCCATACCTGCCTACA
>CAMXIF010000057.1 GCA_947243845.1 uncultured bacterium | reverse complement strand
GGTTTTTCACGCTGTTGCTATCGTCAAGCCCCCGGTTGATTTTCTGTAAATCCTCACGGAAGAGCCGGATATAGCCGCCCATTTTCCAGCGCCGGGCCGTATAAGTAGGGGTAAAAACTGCTGATACCCTCTGTTTTTTTGCCTTGCCATTTGTCCTCCTTCCCTATCACATTACAGTTATATTATAACTCCGATTAGGGGTATCAGCAAGGATGCCACCAGGCATGAAAAGGGGCGGCACTATGAACAGTACCGCCCCAGCTTTGGGACAAAATGTCCCAAAGCAAAACTTTCATAATTATGGAATAGAATTAACTACATCAAGGATTTCTTCCTCAGAAAGGTCATCCGGGGAAAACCCAATATATATATCCTTATAAGCAAAATGAAATGTTACATTGTCATCTTTTGTTTCTAAATACTCTTGCAAATCCTCAAAAGAGTAAACTGGTTTATTTGTCCTTGGTTCATAGTCCATGATGAGAACAGCAAAACTTGAACCGAATAGGTTGGGGTCGGGTACTGCAATACCGCCATCCTCGTTAGCGGGAGCCATTGTTATTTCATCACTGCCTGTTGTAAAAGTTACTAGAAGTAAGTGATATTTTGTTCCGCTTTTCATAGTAGTCTCATATAGGCCGGCCTTTCCAAAATGATAGCCAGCGGGCAAATCAGTAGGTAAATAATTTCCTAATCCCGGTATTCCGTAGGCGGTATTCTCATCAACACTTTCTACTGTCGCATCTTCAACATCCCGAATATCCTCGGTGGCCGGATATACAGCCATGCTTTCAATTATCGGGGTAACACCCTCTGGGTGTTCCCCTGGAGCAGCAACACCGCCGCCGGGAAAGTTCGGGCCACTGCTCGGTTCCCTCAAAATGTCCGGTAGTGTTCGTGCTGTTATTGTGATAATCAGACCAACACAAGCTACCATAGTCCTCCATTTAATTGCCTTACTGTATCTGGTTCGTTTATATTCCCTCGCATCTTGCACAGCCTTATCGTTTATCGTTCCAATAGTGTCCAAAATATTTTCAGCTTTCATTACAATAACGCCTCCCTTTCCAAGCGGTTTAGAAGATTTTTTCGTTGTCTGTGTAACATCATTTTCACTTTGCTTTGTGAAAATCCAAATCTTTGGGCAATATCTGCAATCGGGTCAAGATACCAATATCTGCAAATAAAAACCCGGCGTTCCATAGGTGGCAGCGACATAACAAAATTGTCAATTAACTGTGATAATACTGCGACCTCCACTTCATGCTCTACGCTTTGATTAGACGGAATACAGTCGGACAGTTCATCAAGTACCAGCACGATTTCACCGCCGCCCCGTTTTTCCGCAGTTCGCCCACGCCATTTGTCAATAGATATTCGCCGCGTGATTTTTCCTAAAAATGTTGAGAGAATAGACGGACGATGGGGAGGAATATTATTCCATGCGTCAAGGTATGTATCATTTACGCTTTCATCTGCGTCCTCAACATTTCCAAGGATGTTATAAGCGATGGAATAGCAGTAATTTCCATACTTTTTAGATGTTTCTGATATTGCATTTTCAGAGCGCGCCCAATAAAGATTGACAATGCTATCATCTTCCATCTTTATACCTCCTTTGCCCTCGGATAGAGCTCTTCACCTATCTACTCGAAAAATAATCGGTTAAGTCACAAAAGTTTTGAAAATATTTAGAAAAGCCGAACAAACATATTTTTCCTATATTGTATTGCTTTTTAGCGGCTTTATCAATGTTAGCTTTTGTGGAACGAATAGGGCACAGGACATATAAACATCCCCCGCCGCGCCAGGTGGGATGGCCGGGGTCTGCCTTGATAACCAAAGCAGGGCGGCCCCAGTGGATTTCGGTCATATCGCGCAAAAAAGCCGTCCTATTTTCGAGGACGGCTTTCTGCATCCATCTTTCACTGACATTTTATTTGCCACATATATATTAGTCAACCAAATTACAGAAAACGACTAGTTTATGCAGAATATGTCATTGACAAAAAAATACTATACGACACTGTATCCTGGTCATGATATCGGGAATCCCGCAGCTTAGATACTCCAGCATGTCCCTATCGCCATCATAATATCTGGCTACTAACTGTTCCAATGCTTTGAAGGCATAAGCTCTCACCTGCTCTGCTGTCTTTCCTGCCAGAATCTCTTTCAGGATTGCCAAATCCTCTCTGGATAAACCGGTTTCCTGCAACGGTTTATCCAGTATCATGTGGCCTATCATGTCCTGCAGTATAATTTCACAGATATTTTCTATCAGATGCTCATAATCTCTTTGATATCTGCGCAGAGTCTCCACAATATCATGCTCATTTATCTTTTTCAAAAATTTCTGTTCCAGGCAGATACATTGGACATAACAAAGCACCCTGCTGATCCCGGATATGGAAGTATCATCTCTAAGGATTGGGTAATCCAACGTCAGAAGTGTCTCCTGGGGTGCAAATCTGAAATCATAGTTATCCAGAAAGGCAGGAATCCCCTGCCTGATGGTATCACGCAGACATACAGAACCATAATCTTTAAAATCTATGATAAGCTGATTATAAAGTTCCTGCAGTTTCCCCAGTTTATCCATCACGATTGCCCGCCCCTGCTCATAGGCTTCCCTTGCGGATATATGCTTTACCAGGAGCGCATTGCTCTCCTGCCTTTCATACTCATGGATACAATACAAAACCGCTTCCATCAGCATCTGCGCCTTTTCATAGGTGACAGAAGTATGATCACACCCAGTATATTTCCATGCCAGTTCCGATACGATCGGCATTACTTCTTCCATCGAATACTGATTATTTTCCATCCTGCTTTCCTCCCCATTAGAACAGATTATACAGTGCTTCCAGATACAATTCCCTGTCCCACCTTTTGACGATATCAAAGTTCTCAAATTCTCCCTTTCCTTCCGACTGCTTATACCCGGCATAACCGGCTCGGATGGCCTGGGCGAAGATATCCAGACAGGTGCCTTCCAGATAACCAAAATCCCCGAAACACACATTCTCAAACTGCTCCCGCATAAAGTGAAGAAGTTCATCATCGGCAATCTCATCCAGCATCTCGTTCTTATAAGCATAAAAAATTTCCTGCAGACGGATCAGGCTCTCACAGTAATTGTCCTGATCAAGATAGGCGGAATCACAAAACATATATATTATCTCTGGTAAAATACCCTGTCCAAACTCGACTCTCCGCTCCTGCCTCAATACATTTGTTCTTTCCTGCGCTAAAAGCGCCGCATCCTCCTCCTGCAACACAAGGCCGTATTTTTGTGTATAATGGTTTGTTTCCAGTACCTGTCTTGCCAAGGTCTGCTTTGTCATTTCTTCCAGCCAGTTTTTCTGTTCCATAAGCGCCCTCCCGTAGTCCATCAATACTTTCTACTCTCGTGCCTCTGTTCACCCTACATTCCACGCTGTATCAAAATAAACCCATACAGATGTGTGAAAAGTGACATCCATAAGTATACGTTGCCGCCAAATGCTTTACAAGTCTTGAGAAAACAGGATTTTTGTGATATAATGAAATAGTAAAAAGAGATGTCTGTTAGACATCTCTTTTTACTATTTCTAATATTCTATTTGTATCTTTTCCTGATATTAATTTATCCCTATGGCGTCTCTATTTCTTCTTTTATTCAATACCGAGAATCCGCTTCACAACCGCTTTCATCTCCGTCTTATCACAAACCGTATCATGGAGAACCGGCGCTGTCCTGATTTCCTCAATGGCCTTGGGCACATCCACATTTCCAATCTTAGAAAGCTCGTCCACCAGTTCAAAATCAGACAAGCTGTCATATTTCTGGTCAATGGCTTTCATGACGCTTCTGGTAAACTTAAAGGGACTTGCCGTGGAAGCAATCACTGTCTTTGTGGTATCCTTTGTATCTGCCACATACTTCTGGTACACGGCACTTGCCACCGCTGTATGGGTATCCAGCACATAACCTGTATCCTCATACATCCCCTTGATTCTGTCTGCAGTCTCTTTCTCATCCGCAAAATTCCCATAAAAATCCGCCAGCTGCTCTCTCATTTCATCCGTGATCTGATAGCTTCCCTGCTCGGACAAAGCCTTCATCAGACCGGCATTTTTCTGGGCGTCACTGCCCGCGATCCGATAAATCAGCCGCTCCAGATTACTGGAGATTAAAATATCCATGGAAGGGGAACTGGTAAGTTTAAATTCCCGGTTCCTGTCATAGTCACCAGTCATAAAGAAATCATAGAGCACTTTATTTTCATTGGAGGCACAGATCAGTTTGCCCACCGGCACACCCATATTCTTTGCATAAAAAGCCGCCAGGATATTGCCAAAGTTACCTGTGGGAACCACCACGTTAATCTGCTCTCCATCCTGGATCTTATCTTCTTTCAGAAGCTGTGCATAAGCATAGACATAATAGACCACCTGCGGCACCAGACGGCCGATGTTTATGGAATTGGCGGAAGAAAACTGTAAACCGTGAGCTGTCATCTCTTCTGCCAGCTGTCTGTCATTAAATAAGGTTTTCACACCGGTCTGGGCATCATCAAAATTGCCGTGTATCCCCACCACAAAGGTGTTATCCCCTTTCTGTGTCACCATCTGCTTTTCCTGGATAGGACTCACCCCATTCTTGGGATAAAACACAATGATTTTCGTACCCTCAACATCTGCAAACCCAGCCAGCGCCGCCTTCCCTGTGTCTCCGGATGTGGCAGTGAGGATCACAATATCATTCTTCACGTGATTTTTTTTGGCCGAGGTAATCATCAGATGGGGCAGGATGGAAAGCGCCATATCTTTAAAGGCGATGGTCGCTCCATGGAAAAGTTCCAGATAATATGTACCCTCCGCCTCTACCAGCGGAGCGATTACTTCCGTATCAAACTTGGAATCGTATGCACGTGCAATACAGCCCTTCAACTCTTCCTCCGTGAAATCCGTGAGGAACAGTCTCATGACTTCATATGCTGTCTCCTGATAGTTTTTATCCATGAGGTCTCTCATGGAACAGGAAAGCGTTGGGATGTGGTCCGGCACAAACAGGCCGCCGTCCTCCGATAAACCCTTTAAGATTGCCTGGGAGGCAGTGACACGCTTTTTGCTGTCTCTGGTACTGCTGTATAATATTTCCATTGTTATTGACCATGCCTTTCTATTTGACGTGTTTTTGACTCGCCCTTTATCTTACCACATATTTATCACCTGTTCAACACGCCTTATGAAAAGAACTCATGATGCCCATAGGAAAAAAGCTTGGTCAGTTTTCTGTCAAACCATTTGAGTTTATCGGAATCCGCCTTTTCACGGGCGCAGAAATACAGCGCTCCCTGGGAAATATCTTCTCCATAAAGGGCTCGCTCTACAGCCGCTACCGTATCGTCACTGACATGGACATTCTGAAATCTGCCATCCACAGTCGGAGAAAACTGTGCTATGCCCTGTTCTCTCTGCATGACCACATCCCACACTGTGTCAGGAAACACTTCGCTGTTGACTCTGTTTAAAACCACATTCGCCACCAGAAGTTTTCCGTTCTGATCTTCTCCGCCTGCTTCCGCCTCCACGATCCGAAGGAGCGCATCATAGTCCTTGTCCGACAATTGATACTGCATGGTCTGCTCCAACACCTCGTAATCAACAACCCGCTGGCCTGATGACACGCTTGCTATAGTCTCCACATAGCTGTGACTGTCCTCCGCCATCGACTCATCCAGGTATTCCATGCGGAAGGCAGGCTTGGCCGATATTCGATCGATTTTCAGTTCCCTCGCGCAGATACCTGAGGCAGCAAGCGTTACAGCCGCCAGCAGGAGACCTGTGATATATTTCCTGTACATTTTTCCTCCATTCCAATATACAAATACTTCTTGTCTTACCAATATTAGTTTATACAGGAAAAAGGAAAAATATTTCTGAATTTGTTTTTTTTCTCAAAAATGGTACAATCATATAAAAGGAGGAAGGCGTCATGAAACAGCGCTTAACTGGCGTATATACGGCAAAACGCAAGGATGGAACCGTTTATTTTCGCGCTTCATTAACTTATCGCAATAAGCATATCAGTCTCGGCAGCTTTGACCATGAAAAAAAAGCGCACGAGACTTATCTGTGCGCCCTCAATATTCTGAAAGACTCTTCCATCCGCCTGGATGACTATACCACATCCTCTCCGCTGGCCTTCCTCAAATGGGTAAGTCTGATCAATTTTCGGGACAATAATATATATTTCAATACCCCGATCTACATCCGGCCACGGTTTTTTTATTATTATTTTACCCCCTCGGACTTTTTTATCTTTGATATGGACGATCTGTTCTATTATTCATCCCGCAAGATTTCCCGCCGGGGCGGCCATTATTTTGTGGCGGATTACGGGATGCAGGTCAATATCATGAGCCGCTACGGTATTAAAAACTACGCCGTGGAAAACAGAGATTACCGCTTTATCAACGGTAACCGCAATGACCTGCGCTATGAGAATATCGAAATCATCAACCGCTATAATGGCGTGAGCGCCATACAGGAAAAAGGGAAAAACCGCTATCAGGTAAAAATACACGTTAAAGGCAACGTGACGGTAGGCACTTATGCCACAGAGACGGAAGCCGCCATAGCTTACAACAAAGCCATCGATCTGCTCAAAAAAGCCGGCGTTGACAAAGCTTATGCCCCCAATTACATGGAAGGCATGTCACCCGCTGCCTACGCCGACTTATATTCTGCCATCAAAGTCTCTTCCCGTCTGTACCACTATCGCTCAGAGTAGTTTACGAAGCAGATATTAAGATCCGCACCTCCGTCAATTCCATTGAGCACGCTGTTGGTATCATACTGCCACATGGTATACAGATAAGGATAATCCGGAATATCTCCTTCTTGGGAGAGCCACACATCATAATCTTGCAGCTTCGCTAAGTCAATCTCCTTTAGCAGCCACTCCTTGCCTCCATAGATCATCGGTACATATCCTGCCACCTTGATGCCTTCTGCAAATGTGGCCGTCACAGTCGTCTTGTCCTCACGGCTCAGTCCCTCAATCCTGGATTTATCATTGGACACATATTCCATATCAAACGCAATCGGATACTTCACGTGTGCCCGGTAAGGCTCTAAATTCTGAATCACAAAATTGGCTTCCTGAATGGCCTCCTCCGGGGAAACTGCCTGAGAATAGAAATAGACACCAATATCCAGTTCCGCTTCGATTGCGCCTTCTATATTTTCTTTGAAATTCTCATCTAGGGAAATCTGACCGGTACTGTATCCCCGACTTCCGAGACGAATCATGACATAATCAACCCCGGCCGCTTTCATACTCGCAAAATTAACTTTTCCGGTATGTTTGGAGATATCCACCCCTGTATAGGATGTGTCCCTGCCGTTTTCCATATAACGTTTGAGACCGGCTTTCTCCTCTATCTTGGTAAAATCAATGGTATTCTTAGTCAGATACGGACTGATCAATACCCACTCTTCCTCCCCATTACGGTTCGTAATCAGAGTGTGCTTCCCATCCGTGGCTGGATCATTTCTGACTTCCTCCTCCTTCTGCCGCTGTTCTTCCCGCTCTTTCTCTGCTTTCTCGGTATAGGAGGATTTCTCTCCTGACTTCTTGTCAGAGTCATTTTCTGCTCCAGCAAATGTCTCTTCTTCTCCCTCCACAGGATACATATCCCAAAAATCCAGATCCTCCGCACGCAATTTGGGCGCCGCTTCCTCTTCCTGCTGTTCCTCCACCAGTTCCAATACTGCCGCTTCTTCCTGCTGTTTCTGTACCTCCTTTATATATTCGCTGCCGCTGTTCTTTCGATCATTATTCTGGAATACCATAAAAAGTGTAATCAACACAAACGCTGACACGCCTATGACCATATAAATTACGGCTGGCCCCATGCCCCCTGATTCTTCTTCGCCTGGTAATCTCATATTAATAACCATGCTCCTTTCTCAATCTGCGAATCTGTGCCCGCAAGCACAAATTTGTGTGTGAAAAATTTATTTATAACACTATTCCTCCATGTCAGATACTCCGTATCTAAAATCTTACCCTGTAACTTCCAATACAGTTCTACGGATGTCTCCTGCTATACAACGCTAAAACATATTTGCCATATACAATGTCCAATGGTATATTTATGGTATCATGTTATGAGAAAAATGGCAACTTGTCAGAAATTGGAACCATAAGAAATGGAAGTCAGGAACAGTTCATGAAAGCCCAGAATAATTTGATGACCCAACTTCATAGAATTTCACAGCCTCTCCTCTGCCTCTTACTTTTGGGCACAGTATGTCTATTCTTCACCGGCTGTAAACGAAACACAGAACCCATCTCCCGCACCGGTTTCTACTTTGATACAGTTATCCAGATTACCCTCTACGACACGGAAGATACCACTGTGCTGGACGGCTGTTTTGAACTTGCCGAAACTTATGAACAACTTTTCAGCGCCACTGTGGAAGGTTCTGATGTATGGAACATCAATCACAGCGGCGGCCAGGATGTCATTGTCTCTGCAGAAACAGTATCCATTCTGGAGACAGTAATCGATTATGCTGTTATGACAGACGGTGCCCTAGATCCCACCATCCGACCAGTCAGTGAACTCTGGTCTTTCGGTTCCGAAGACGATCCGGAGGTACCATCTGAA
>CAMXIF010000056.1 GCA_947243845.1 uncultured bacterium | reverse complement strand
CTTATACTATATTCCTGTCAGTGAGAAGATTCTTTGCGAATCCAAGACCGCGAAATAAACTTACTTTTTATATCTGTGCCAAAACTTCCAACGCATTATCCTGAATTAACGGTTCATAGTGCTCTTCCAGATAAGCGCCGGTGGCGGCCGCTGTTTTTTCTACCCTGGCATATTCCGAGATCAGACTGCATACCCGGTTGTATGCATCCATATCCATGGAGGATGGATTCAAAACGAGAAGGTATTTGCCGGACACATCGTCTTTGTAGAGAGAGTTAGCATCCGGGTAAGAAGCGGAAGCTATGCGGGCCAGTCTGGTCACATCCCTGAGAGAGGAGAAGGAGAACAGACGGCTGGCAACCTTTGCAGGCGCCGGTTCCTTTTTGGCTTTGGCGGCGGATACGCCGGAAGACTGGGCCGGTGTCTGAGAGATATCGTCAGTCAGGTCAGAACCGTTCATCTTGCGGAGCATATTGAGCACTTCGTCCGCACCATCGGCAAAGCTATCCATGAGTTCCTCAGCCTCCTCCGCAAAACCGTCCTCATCATGGACGGAAGGAGCAAACTTGGAAAAACGGGTATCCAGTTCTTCTGGATCTTCCACTTTGGTGACGATCAATACAATGCACTCTGCGTTTAAGGGGATCGCCTCGATCATCAGGGGGATATCTTCCGCCTCAAAACCACATTCATAGGCAGCCTGCTGCATCATGTCGCGAAACAGGCTCTTGGCCTTTTCTGTGCCGTAGGCCAGTTCGCTGATTTTTAATTCTCTGTTAAGAAGATCTTCCCTTGTCAAAGTGCATCGGATCTGATGTTCATTTACTTTTTCTATTTTCATTGAGATGTTCACATCCTTACTATTTACTTTTTTGCCACTATATTATACTTTGCGTCAGTTTTAGTCAATAGTGCGCGGAAAGTGTTTAAAAAATTTTAATAATTTTAGAATATGCTTGCTTTTTTGTCAGATTATGGTTATAATCCAACTACAAGATGTCTCCTGATAATCAGCAGCGGAAGGAGGCATGCACAATTTCATAAATAACATCTATTCCTCCCTGACTTTCATCAGAGGGAGGAAGTCTTATAGGCGGTGTGCCTGGTCAAAGACCATATCTTATTCCCCTCTATATTTCACAATTATAATTCACAAGGAATGAGTAGGTTATACAGTTATTTTTTTATTTTGCATGTCAGGGATATCTTTAGAACTATTTCCACCCCATATATCATATGCCGTTAGTATATCACAATTGATTATTTATATTTCCTTTTGGCTGGTTAGAGAAAGAGGTGGACGGTTACACTGTATGAGACAGAGTATCTTCGATATAAACCTGATTTATTCATTGCGTAAGGAAGTTCCCGCTTGCCGGCGTTTATGGATTATGGTCTATGCAGTGGGAGATTTTGCATTAAAGTTACCTTACAACGCGGAAAAAAGCGAAAAATGTCAAAATCATGATGACTGGAAAGAAATAGTTTGCTATAATTAGGACGGTCAGAAAGGAGCTGGATAAATGAAAAAAGCAATTCCGGTGATAATCGCGATCGTCCTTATTATAGTGGTCGCAGGAGCAGGGTTTGGAGTGAAGCTGTTGGAGAAATATTCTTATTCTAATGAACGGGCAGATCTGAAAGAGTATTTTGGTGTCAGGGGTGCGAATGACGTACCTATGATTTTGCAGGATGAACGGATTGAAGAGCATGCAAAGCTTTGGGACGGTGTGTGTTATTTTGATCTGGCTACGGTGCATAAATATTTTAATGATAGATTTTATGAAGATAAAAAGGAAGGTCTTCTTCTCTATGCCCTGCCGGATAAGGTGGTCAGGACACAGATCGGAACGGATATTCTTACCAGGGGAGATGAGAGTGAGACCAGGGAGTATGTGATTGCCAGGTATGAGGGGGACATGCTCTATATCGCGGCGGATTACGTGAAGGAATATGCCAATTTTTCTTACGAGCTCTTTTTCGAGCCCAATCATATGCAGGTTTATACGGAGTGGAATGAGAGACAGGTGGCAACGATCGCCAAAGATACCCAGGTGCGTTATCAGGGTGGAATCAAGAGTGATATACTGACAGATGTGAGCGAGGGCGATGAGGTTGTTGTATTAGAAGAAATGGAGAACTGGTCGAAGGTAAAGACGAAGGATGCCTTTATCGGTTATGTGGAAAATAAGAGGTTGGAGGGGCAGAGTACACAGACGCCGGTCCCGGTGACGGATTATGTGGAGCCGGTGTATGAGTCCAATACAAGGGATTATAAAATAAATATGGCATGGCACGGCATAGGCGGCGTGGACGGTAATGAAACGCTGGATGCGATGCTTGCTAATACCAAGAGTATCAATGTAATATCCCCAACTTGGTTTACACTGGTGGGGAATGAGGGAGATTTCAGTAGTTTTGCAACGCAGTCCTATGTAGACAAGGCTCATGAGAGAGGGATCGAGGTGTGGGCGCTGGTGAGTAATGTGGAGAGCGTGGACGTGGATTTGTACGAGGTGTTTGCCGGTACCACCAACAGGACACATCTGATAGACGGTCTGATCAATACTGCGCTGGAATATGGGCTGGACGGCCTCAATATCGACTTTGAGGAGATCAGTCTGGATGCGGGGGAACCTTTTATCCAGTTTATCAGGGAACTTTCCATTCGCTGCAGGGAACACGGAATTGTACTTTCGGTGGATAACTATGTACCCATGGGTCACACGGATCATTATGACAGGGCCGAGCAGGGGCTTGTGGCGGATTATGTGGTGATCATGGGATATGATGAACACTATGCCGGCAGTGATGAAGCGGGATCTGTGGCGTCCATCGATTTTGTGGAGAGAGGTATTGCCGACACGGTGGAACAGGTGCCGGCAGAGAAGGTGATCAATGGAATCCCTTTCTATACCAGGATATGGGAGACGTCAGGTACCAGCATTTCCAGCCAGGCGGTGGGTATGGAGAAGGCCCAGGCTTATATCGCGAATCACGGCATCACCACCAGATGGGATGAGGAGACCTGTCAGAATTACGGAGAGTATCAGTCCGAAGAAGGCTTCTGTCAGGTATGGCTTGAGGACGCAGAGTCCATCCGCGTGAAACTGAATATTATGCAAAAATACGGGATTGCAGGTGTGGCAGAGTGGAAGCTTGGATATGAAGAGCCTTCTATCTGGGATGTGATTGAAGAGTATATGAATCAATAATAAGCATCTAACCGCATTTTTCCGGGAGACCACTCATATGATTGAAGTAAGGCAATGGTGTCAGGGATGAGTTTATGAAGTGGAATAAACCGGAAAATTATGAGAGGATGATCCGGGTGGTCTTATGGGCGCTTTTGCTGCTCAGTGTGGGCTTTGCTGTGCGTGGGGGCGTAAAGATGGCTTCTTCGAGGCGGGTAGAGACAGTAGCTGAAAGACCCTGCGTGATCATTGATGCCGGACACGGCGGAGCGGATCCCGGTAAAGTCGGAGTGGACGGAAGTCTTGAGAAAGATATTAATCTTCAGATTGCCAGAAGACTGCAGAAGTTTCTTGTGATGGCGGATGTGGATGTGGTGCTGACCAGGGATTCTGATGCCGGGCTATATGAAGAAGATGCACCGAATAAGAAAGTGCAGGATATGAAGAACCGGGTGGGCATCATTGAGGAGAAAAATCCTGATCTTACGGTCAGTATTCACCAGAACAGTTATCATGAGGAATACGTTCATGGCGCGCAGGTTTTTTATTATGCAGGCAGCGAGGAGAGCAAGGAACTGGCGGAGCGGATCCAGCAGATCCTGACGGAGGAATTGGATCCTGATAACACCAGACAGGCCAAGGCCAATGACAGTTATTATCTTTTAAAAAAAACGTCCTCCCCGATTGTCATTGTTGAGTGTGGGTTTTTGTCAAACAATGAAGAAGCACTGAAGTTATCTTCTGATATTTATCAGGAAAAAGCCGCCTGGGCGATTCACCTGGCGATTCTGCAGCATATAAACAGCAGAAAATGAGGATAAAGGAAGTAGACGGACGTGGAGACCAGAATAGTACAGATAGAGGAAGAGCATATAGATCGGGAAGCAATCCGGGAGGCCGGGGAGATCATACGATCCGGCGGCCTGGTGGCTTTTCCAACGGAAACGGTATATGGATTGGGCGGAGATGCTTTGAATCCCACATCTTCCCGGAAAATTTATGAGGCTAAAGGCAGGCCTTCCGATAACCCGCTGATCGTACATATCGCCAGGTGGGAGGCGCTTTCGGCCATTGTGAAAAGCATACCGGAGGAAGCGGTTAGACTGGCACAGGCTTATTGGCCGGGGCCGCTTACCATGATCTTGGAGAAAGCAGATCTGGTGCCGGCAGAAACAACGGGGGGTCTCAATACGGTGGCGGTGCGTATGCCATCCCATAAGACGGCGCTGGCTTTTATTGAGGCGGCGGGCGGTTATGTGGCGGCTCCCAGCGCGAATCGTTCAGGCAGGCCCAGCCCTACTCTGGCCAGATATGTGGCCCAGGATTTATCCGGCAGGATTGAGATGATCATAGATGGTGGGGATGTGGAACTGGGTCTGGAATCCACAATCGTAGATTTGACTGTTGGGACACCGGTCATACTGCGTCCGGGCTATATTACCAGAGCAATGTTAGAGAGCGCTCTTGGGCAGGTGGAAGAAGATGTCACAATTCTTCGCGATGACAGTGGACAGGCTCCGAAAGCGCCGGGTATGAAATACAGGCATTATGCGCCCAAAGGCGAACTGACGATCGTTTGCGGACCGGAGCGGGCAGTGACGGATTATATCAATGCACAGACAGATCGATACCGGGCTGAGAACAAAAAGACGGGAGTGATCGCTTCTGACATAACGGCTTGCGCTTATCATGCCGATGTGTGTAAGAATGGCGGCAGCCGTTTGGATGAAAGCGCTCTTGCCAGGCGGCTCTATCGTATCCTGCGGGAATTTGATGATGAGGACGTGGAGATCATATACGCAGAGAGCTTTGAGGGCGCCGGTGTGGGACAGGCCGTGATGAACAGACTTTTAAAGGCGGCGGGACACAGGGTGATAGAGTTGAAATAACGCGGATTTTAGTGTAAGATAACAGGAAGAAGTCTCTTATGAAGGAGGAAGGATATGATAGCGATTGGCAGTGATCATGGCGGATTTGATCTGAGACAGAAAGTGATGGAGCATCTGAAAGAACGGGGATTCGAGTATAAGGATTATGGTTGTGTGGATAAGAGTTCCTGCGACTATCCGATTTACGGGGCGGCGGTTGCCAAAGCGGTGGCCTCCGGGGAATGTGACCGGGGAATCGTTATCTGTACCACAGGTATCGGCATTTCCATGACAGCAAATAAGGTGAAAGGGATACGCTGTGCGCTCTGCGGGGATCCGGTGTCTGCAAGACTTACAAGAGAGCATAACAATGCCAATGTGCTTGCCATGGGTGCGGCGATCATCGGAGAGAGTGTAGCGCTCAATATTGTAGACATCTTTTTAGATACGGAGTTTTCCGGGGTGGAGAGACACCAGAGGAGAGTAGATCTGATCGAACAGTGCTAAGGTCGGAGGAAACATATGGAGAGAAAGCAAAAACTGGCAGCTTGTCTGGCTCTTATTTTGCTGTGCAGTGTTATGCCCTTCTCCGTACAGGCCACGGAGGAGACCAAGGAAAAAATCCGTCAGGCGGAGCGGGAGAAACAGGAGACGGAGTCTCAGCTAGACCAGACGGAGGAGAATCTGAAAAACCTGAATCAGCAGCAGAGTTCCCTGCAGGGGGCGCTGTCGACTTTGAATACGGAATTGACACAGGTGAGTAATAACCTGAGTGAACTGGAGCAGAGTATCATTGATAAAGAGGCCGAGATTGCAGAACTTGACGAGGAAATCGAGGTAGTGACGGGAGAGCTTGAAGAGGCAATCGCGCTGAAGGACGATCATTATGATACGATGAAGCATCAGATTCAGTTCATGTATGAGCGCGGCGACTTTTTATATATGGAACTCTTCTTTTCTGCGGGCAATTTTTCGGATTTTTTGAATAAGAACGATTATATAGAACAGCTGTCCTCTTATCAGCAGAAAGTGCTGCAGGAATATAAGGATTCCCAGGCGGCCATGGAGCAGAAACAGGCGGAACTGGAACTGGCGAAGGAGAAGCAGGAGGAAAACAAGGCAGAACTGGATGAATATAAGATTCAGGTAGTGGCGGAACAGAGCCGTGTATCCGGCCTGGTCAGTCAGACGTCCAATTCCATCAATGCCACAGCCAGCCAGATCTCTGAGGCGGAGGAGGAAGCGCTCGCTTATGAGCAGAAAATCAAGGAGCAGGAGGAGAATCTGACAGCCCTGCGTGCCAAACTGGCGGAGGAAATGCGTATGGCGGAACTGGCGGCCCAGTCCAGCTGGCGTGATATTTCTGAAGTGGATTTTGCCGAGGGAGACAGATATCTTCTGGCCAATCTGATTTATTGTGAGGCCGGGGGAGAACCCTATGCCGGTCAGGTGGCGGTAGGATCTGTGGTGATCAATCGTGTGCTCAGTTCGGTCTATCCTGATACAGTAACGGGTGTTATTTATCAGAACAAACAATTTTCCCCTGTGGGCAGCGGCAGACTTGCGCTGGCGTTGGCGGAGGGCAGAGCTACAGCCAGATGTTATCAGGCGGCAGATGAGGTGATGAGCGGCGCTACCAATGTAGGAAACTGCGTATATTTCAGGACGCCGATAGATGGGATTACCCCCAAATACAGAATTGGCGGACATATATTCTATTGATTTACATATTGCGTGAGAGGGGTCTGCAGTTGATCAAATCCACCGTTATAAATAATCTGTAACAGGTGGTTCAGGTTGAGAAGTGATTTCTTGAGCATATCATCGGTGAGCAGACCGCTTTCCTGGGCAGTGACAAGTTCATCGAGGTCAACGACCTTGACAAAACCGTCCGGATAAACGATCACATCTGCGAGGAGATCTGTGATTATGTAGGTATCTGTGCCGGCATCATAATCATAGTCGACAATATCGCAGTACCAGTAAAGAAGTGAGTTGTCTTCCCGATAGAAGCGGCTCACTTTAATACCTTCCTGCAGGTAGTAGCAGGAAAAGCCATGATGGAGATCCTTGCGGGGTTTCAGGGTGTTCCAGCCGGTTACGATAATCTTTTCATCGCGGTGCAATACCCTGTCATCTTTCAACAGTACACATTCTTGCGGAATCAGTCTTTTACGGTATAAGATTGGCCCTGCCATACTACCTCCCCATAGATAAAGAAAACATGTAACGACTTCTTACTCGATACGTTACACTTATGGCGGTCAAAAGTCAATGTAAATTGTTTTAAATACTTTGATTATTTATCTCATTTTCACAATAATACTGGACATAAGTACCAAAAGTGGATATAATTTTACTGTTAGGTTTTATTTGGAAAGGGATGTATTTTGAAATATAACAGAAATGTCTACCAGGCGCTTATGATGATTACCCAATTTGGCGTCAATATGCTGGTTCCCATATTTCTCTGCTCTTTTGCGGGGATGTATATAGATCGGAAACTGGGAACTTCAGTCTGGACGGTGGCGCTCTTTTTTATCGGTGCGCTGGCGGGATTTACGAATGTGTTTCGGTTTGCAAAAAAGATATATGAGACGCCGGCTGTTACCCGAAGGCGAAGGACGGACAAAAGCAGCGGGGATGAGCAGAATGACAGCACAATAACAGATGGCGGGAAGAACTGAAAGAAACGTGGTGGATATGATTTATGAAAAGAAAAATAGATCCGACATTGTTTGAACTCTGTCTGGGAATTTTTTTATATGGAATTATTTTTGAAATTGTACTGTTGTTTTTTTCAAGAGATATCTCATACAGCCTGGGGCTGTGGATCGGGATAGTACTTGCCATAGCGGGTTGTGTCCATATGTGGTGGTCTTTGGACAGAGGGCTTGATATGGCTGAAAAGGACGCCGTAAAGAGTATGGGCGTCAACAACATCATACGTTATCTGGTATTGGTTCTCGTGATGGCGGCTCTGATCTATAGTGGGTTTGCCAATCCTATTTTTACGTTTGGCGGTTATATGGGCATGAAATTATCGGCCTATTTCAATCCGCTTATACACAGGCTTTGTACCAGAAAGTCGGCCAAGCAGCCGGAGGATGCGGTATGAGATTTCCCGTATAGCTAAGGCTGGGAAGCAGATATCGAAAAGTTTATTTGCGAAGCAAATTTACTTGTTATAAATATGCCTGGTAATATTTTCTATAACTGATGTGTAGAAGGAGGTGAAAGTATGGGACAGGGAATTTTACTATCTGCCGGCGCGGATATTGATTTCATGATTCATGGCGTGTTTTCCTACGAACTGTTTGGGCAGACAGTTTGGATCACAACCACACATGTCTGTGTGCTGATCGTCATGCTGGTGATCACGGCTTTTTGTATTGCAGCGAACCGTGCCGTCAAACATGCATCGGATGTTCCGGGTACTTTCCAGAATGTTGTCGAACTGGTGGTGGAGATGCTGGACAAAATGATCGGCGGCGTTATGGGCAAATTCAGCCCCAAGTTCCGCAATTATATCGGTACAATCTTCATTTTTATCCTGCTTAGCAACATTTCCGGACTGTTTGGCCTGCGACCGCCAACGGCAGATTATGGTGTGACCTTTGCGATGGGTATTATGACCTTTGTGCTGATTCACTACAACCAGTTCAAATATCAGAAAGTCAAAGGCGTCATTGCCAGTCTGTGTGAT
>CAMXIF010000055.1 GCA_947243845.1 uncultured bacterium | reverse complement strand
AGTCAGTGAACTCTGGTCTTTCGGTTCCGAAGACGATCCGGAGGTACCATCTGAAGCTGACATCAAAGAAGCCCTCTCCCATGTCTCCTACCAAAATATCCGGCTTGACCACACAAATACACCGGACATGTCACAGTCCGGCCAAAGTACCGTCAGTCTGAGTGATGCGGATGCTGCCATCGATCTAGGCGCTGTCGCCAAAGGATATATTGCGGATCAAATGAAAGAGTACCTGCTCTCCCGGAATGTCCACAGCGCCTGTATCAGTCTGGGCGGCAATGTGCTGGTCATCGGAGAAAAACCGGATCACAGCCCGTTCCGCATCGGCATCCAGGAACCCTTTGCATCGGAAGGAATCTCCCTTGGCACCGTAGAGATCCGGGATACTTCCATGGTCACCTCCGGCATTTATGAGCGCTGTTTCTATGAGAAAGATGTGTTCTATCATCATATTCTGGACACCGCCACTGGTTATCCTGTGGACAATGAACTGGCCGCAGTGACTATTCTCTGCCCCTCCTCCACTAAGGCGGATATCCTCTCAACCGCCTGTATGTGCCTTGGACTTTCTGAGGGACGTCATTTTCTTGAAGGTTTTCCGGACACAGAATATATGTTGATCACAAAGGACGGCACAAAGTACTGTTCTGACGGCTTCTCCATACAATGAAAATGAAACATTTTATAATTTTAAATACAAAACGAAGCTTTTATAATCTATTCATTATTCTATTCATTCAACGAAAGCAGGTCGGATCGGATATAGCAGGCATCTGCTGATATCTCCATATCCTTCGGCAATGACTCCTTATCAAGTCTGTACCAGGTCTGTCCATTCTCTCCCGCAACCAATTCCAACGCCGTGACCACTTCCGCTTCCGCTATCAGGCCCACCGTTTCATAAGATTCCCCGGCGCCGGCCCTGATTTTGCATACCTTCTCGCATGCACGCATCGTCTGTGGAAATTCTCCCGTGCTACGTCCGTTGACCGCCCAGAATATACCAACTGCCAACACTAAAATAATCGCCCCTGCCAAACAGCTTATTTTCTTCTTCATATACCCTTCCCTCCATCCTCTTCCCTTTTCATGGTGCCACTTTATCAGTTGATTCCGGCTTAGTCCATATCCCGATTCTTACTCCCATTTCTTACTCCCAGTACACCTCAAACCATTGTCGGTATCCGGCATAGATCGTATATTGTTTCCCTGTCTCAATGTCAATCACCCGATAATAACAGTATTCCTCATCCGTAGAATAACCGCCGTTCACGCCATATTCTTTCTCATAAAATAGAATATATTTATCGTCCGGTGAAAACACGATACGCTCCACAGTATCATATTGCATATCATAGGAACAAAGCATCTCTCCTTCTAAATCTTCCAGAAAGATCTTCTCTTCCTCCCAGTCATACCAGGCAATACGTTCCCTTGTCTCTGAAACATCATACACATCCGTATCCAGCCATGTAATGCCTGCTTCCTCATCTTCCGCTTTTTTGACATCCTGCAGTTTACTTTGGCTGTTCTCATTCTTTCCCACAGGACATAGTCCCCAGAAGGTTCTGGCGTACATTTTATGATACCGGTTCTCCCGAAATCTAATCTTTTCCACGCCGTCCACTTGACGATACTCCTGAGAAAAATCCAGATGCAGGCCGCCCCGTAATATAGAAAAGGACAGGCCGCCCACCACTACTACAAGCACCAATGCAGGCAGCGCTATCCCTGCTATTTTTATAATACGCAGTTTCTTTTGTTTCCGTTTATAAAACATTCTTTCCCCTTATACCTGCACCTTACCTGCCAGCACGTTCTTGTAATCTTCCAGATTCTTTTCCAAAAGTGTAGGCGTATCCAATCCATAAGGGCATTTCCCCTTACACTGGTTACAGTGCAGGCACTTTTCAATCTTCATCATCATCTCCTGGCCTTCGGGGCTTAAATGTCCTGCAGAAGGAGAACGGCGAAGCAACAGGGACATTCTCGCACAGGTATTGATCTCAATCCCCACCGGACACGGCATGCAATATCCACAGCCTCTGCAGAACTCACCCAAAAGTTCCTCCCTGTCCTTCCGGATCAGCGCTTCTATCTCTTCCGTCATGACCGGCGGATTCCCAATGTAAGATAAGAACTCATCCAGCTCCGTCTCTCTTTGCACGCCCCAGATAGGCAGTACGTTGTCATACTGCGCCAGATACGCATAAGCCGCCGCCGAATTGGTAATCAGGCCGCCGGATAATGCCTTCATGGCGATAAAGCCCATGTCCGCCGCCTTACACTTCTCTACCAGTTCTATATCTTTCTCCGTAGCCAGATAACAGAAGGGGAACTGTAGTGTCTCGTAAAGCCCGCTGTCAATCGCCTCATGCGCCACTGTCAGACGATGATTGGTGATGCCGATATGGCGGATTTTTCCCTGTTCCTTTGCCTGCAGAGCCGCATCATAGAGACCGCTCTCATCTCCCGGTCTCGGGCAGAACGCCGGATTGTGGAACTGGTAAAGATCAATATAATCCGTCTTTAATTCTGTCAGGCTGGTCTCCAAATCTTTCCAGAAGCCGTCCGCATCCTTTGCCCCTGTCTTGGTGGCAATGAATATTTTCTCTCTCATGCCCTCAAAGGCAAGTCCCACCTTATGCTCACTGTCCGAATACCACCGTGCCGTATCAAAAAAGGTCATTCCATTCTCATAAGCCTTACGAAGAAGCCGCACTGCCTCTTCATCCGATATTCTCTGAATCGGCAATGCCCCAAAGGCATTTTTATTTGTCACGATCTCTGTCTTTCCCAGTCTCACTGTCTGCATAGTATTCTCCTTCCCAATCTAATTACTATCTTCTCCGCACAATCTATATATCCCCGCCGGAACCAAAACCCGAACCGTCATAACTGCCCAATGTCCCGGACAGGCCGCACCAATTACATGTAAAATGGGAATCATTCCCATTATGGCAGTTCAATTTGCCGCAGTTACAGATCACAAAATCTTTGGTCCTGCAATAGGGACAGCCCGGATACCCGCTGTCAGGAACGATCTGTCCGACAATCTTTGTCTGGTCGTAATGCTCCCTCTTTGCGGCCGCCTCCTTTACCGGAAACGCCCAGGTATATTTCCATCCGTCTTCCAGCTTTTCGAAGCGGACTCCATAAATGTTTCTGCCTTCTTTACATTTACAAAGGGCAATTCGTGCTTCCATTCTGTAACCTCCGCTTTTCCATCCATACGAGATACTGCAGCATCATGTGCCGTAGTCTGCCAGGACTTCCTCCAATATTGCAATACAATTTCAAACCGCCAATTGCTAACCTTATGGCATTTCGTAGGCAAACAGAGCCGTGATATCGTCACCGCTTCCTAATTCACTGGTCTCCTGAAGCCATGTTTTCAACTGATCGGAGACGGCTTTTACACCATGTTCCTGAAGCAGCAGATAATAATCCATACAGGTCTTCTCAAATTCCTCATCGTTAATATAACTGTTGGAAAGGCCGTCCGAGGAGAGCATATACATGACGGGCATCTGCTCCTTTTCTTCCCGCTTCCTGATCAAAGTGACCGCCTTTTTCCAAGACTCCGCCTTGCTTAAGGAATGGGTTTCCGTGCCGAGGATCTTATCCCCCTCAATGATATGGTATACCCCGTTCTTTGATACCTTCACAATATCTCCGTCACCAAGCTGAAAAGCAAAGAGAAAGTCTTCTGTGAGCACCAGCCCCAACAGAGTACTGCCATATAGTTTATAAACTGCCTCTTTTTTCTTGTCTTGCTCTGCCTCCGGCGGAATTTCCCGCTTACATTTGGTATGCAGCCGCAGAATCCTGCGCTTCCATTCCGCATCTATCTCCTGCGCTAACTTGGTATCGCCCTCCCGCTTCAAAAAAGTAAAGAGCATCTCCGGCTGTCCGGCGTAGGTATCCAGATAATCTCCCAGTATTTTACAAAACACATTGACTGCCGCATAGGAGCCCGTCTTACTGTAAGGACAGGATTCACTTCCATGACCGTCCGCCACCGCCAGAATCACTGAACCTGATTCTTTGACAATCTTTTTATGGCTGTCCTGACACTCCCTGCCGCTTCGTATATGGGAGGCGCCCTGTACAGATGCACCGAATACATTTGGTATCATATGCAGCATCCTTTCTACCAGACATCGCCTTCTTCAATATCATCCAGATCAGGAATCCTGCCGCCCATATCCACGATAACCGGCGTTGCCTCTTCCTGTCCTGCTGTATCCGCCGCAATACTTGCCGGTGCGGACACCAGGGAAGCCGCTGTGGACGCCCATTTGATCATCTTGGTGAGGGCCGCCGCGTTATTGGCCTGCAATACCAGTTCTTTGTTCCCCGTAAACTCTTCCAGGACAGTATCATCCGCATCTTGTCCGATGGAGATGGCAATCTTAACAGCCTTCTTACCCCAAGGCAGTTTCTTTAACTCCGCCAACGCTTTCTTATAATCATCCGTGGGCTGTCCATCAGACAAAAGCACCAGCACTGGCGGAAGCGCCCTGTCTGACATCGGGGGAATGGTAAGCTGCGCCGCCAGAAGTTCAAAAGCTTTACCCAAATCGGTCACACCCACAGCTTCCAGATCGTCCCATGCAAAATCCTCCACCTTGACGGGATTGCTGGTCACCCAGGATGCCCCGGTAGAAAATTTTAAAGTCCGAATCATCAGCTGTGCATTCGGATTGTTTTCCGCCGCCGATACCATCTCCGGTATGGTGGACTGGATGGCATGATTCACCGTTCCAATCTTCTCACCATACATAGAACCGGAACAATCCACAATCCAAAAAAAATGAAGCGGTCTGCTGGCCAGTTCTCCTCCCGGTCTCTTCATTGTTCCCATAATCGTTCCTCCTTCACTTTATGCTTCTGCACATCTGATCTGCTGTGCCCTGGCATACTGCATCGCATAAGAACCCATATTACACCGGATTGTAAAATTCTCATGTCTCTCATCGGGTTCCCCAAAAGTTTTCAAAAAGCCAGTCCCCTTGCCGCCGCCGATTTCAACAACGGAGTCTGGAATATATATACTTTCCAGACCTTTACAGCCTGCAAAGGCGCCTTCTTCTATGCCTGTTACTCCCTCCGGCAGATCAACTGTCTGCAGGACATCACAGCCCTCAAAGGCCGATATCCTGATGGCTTCCAGTTCCTGTGGGAATACCACTTCCCGCAGACTTGTGCACCAGCGGAACGTATTTTCCCGTATTTCCTTTAACTTGGCCGGCAATACAGCCCGTTTAAGCTGTCCGCAGCCGGCAAAGCTGTTCTCTCCGATATATTTCACGCTGTCCGGTACGGTAATCTCCTCCAGGCCACTGTATTCAAAAGCACCCTCATATTTGGTCAGACTGCCCAGGATTTTGGGACAGCCCGTGGGATCCGTGTTCCCGATACGCCGCAAAGACTGAGGCAGCACCACCTCTTTTAATTCCCTGCAATTCAAAAACACACCGTTTCCCAAGATCTCGATACCTTCAGAAATCACAATCTTCTCAATACCCACGCAGCCTTTGAAAGCATAATTCCCGACTGCGCATACCTTTTTACCCTCAATGATATTGGGAATCACCACCACAGGCTCGTCAAAATCAGCAAATTTCAGAATCTTAAGTCCCCGCGGTGTCTCTTCGTATTCATATATACTGTCGCTCTCACAGGGAACCCACTCTTTCTCGGCAACAAAATCCTGCCTGCTCAAAAGAACCGATTTCTCTCCCGCTTCGTCCATTGAAAGACCCATCGCTTTCACCCAGGCTGTGACGGCGGCCTCAGCGCTCTTCGTCCTGATGTCATATCCCAGTTCAATGGATCTGACAAACCGGCGCAGCGTCATCTTATCAATCTGCTCAAAGCCTCTCATCTCCTGTACAATGCCCTCATCAAAGACAAGCAACAGCAGATTCCGTTTCCGTCTGTCCTGGGGAAAAAAGTCCAAGAGAAGAGCCTGCAGCTTCCTTCTGTCGGAAAGTGCATCGGGATAGTCCTGTATCATGCCAGCCAAAACCCTATCGTCTTCCATACCCGTTGTCATGCTCCTCAATAAAATTCTCCCGTCAGCTGTCCGAAGTCAATCTTGGTATCTTTGACGATTGCCGCCGACCGGCCCTGCGGCACAGGAACCTGTGTCCCATCCGCCTTCATGTATGTCCAGTTATCTCCGGACAGATTTCGGATTCCCCACAATTTCGGATTACTGGGATTTTGCACCACTTCACCGATTATGGTCTCCATATCATAATTTCCCTCAATATGATGTTTATATAACTTCGTATTGGACATCAGCAGTATCGCACTCCTGCCGATCACAATCTTAGGCGGAATCATCACCGCTTTCTGACATCCCCAGCAGGTATGGGCGGCACCGTCTGCTTCCTTTTGTGCATCATAAAACACCTCACAGCCGCAATTCGGACAGGTAATAATACCGGACATGAGATTGGCAAAGGTTTCCATCCATTTACCCTCCGTAATCCGGCGATTGGGCTGCTTAAGTCCTATGGTGAAAGATGTGGTAAACAGATCCCGCAGCTGCTGTGGATACAGATCCCAGAAAATAAGAGCATTATCCTGATATCCGGCAAGCGGTCTGTTGTCTTTATCATCCGGATCAAAGATAAACAGAGGATCCGTGCCATACAGCATGTTCATGGCATGAATATCCATACATTTGATCTTGGCCTCTCTCCTGCCCTCCAGAGGATGATTCAACATAAACATATAAAAAAGCAGGACTGCCAGGGAAAACAAATCCGTATTTCTGGAAGGTTTTGCCTTGCCCGTAACAATCTCAGGCGCCATGAACCGCGGTGTGCCATACACCCCGGTCTTAGCTCCATTGTAAGAAACATTATCATTATCACAAATCAGGACATCTCCCGTATCGGGATCAAAAAAAACATTGCCAAAAGAGATATCCCTGTAGCTGTATCCTTTTCCATGCAGCGCGTGATACCCTTTCGTCAAATGATAAGCGGCTCTGCACAGACAATAAAAGGAAGGTTCCGCCTTTCGCTTCATCATATCCACTATGCTTCTGTAATTTTTCGGACGAAGAGGCATAATGTAGCCAAAGGATTCCCCGTAGGTTCTGAAGATCATATCCTGCGGCCACAGGAAAGAAGCATCCGGCGGTCCGCTCTGGATGAGGTTATCCAGAATTTCCTTCTGATTTCTGGTAGCCGTATTTTTATAATACCATTTCAGGGCATATAACTTATGCTCGGCCTCTACTGAATATACTTCCCCCTGGCCGCCGGCTCCAAGCATTTGTTTGACTGTATATACATTACCGCTTTCAGAGGTCAGGATAGTTCCGCTTTTCAACTGTCCTTCCATACTCTTATTCTCCCGTTTTCTATACGATTGCCTTCTTCGGGCACTTCTCTTTACAAGCCCCGCATCCGATACATTTTTCCTGATCGATGGTCGCATGGAATTCTTCAATCGTCACCGCATCCGCCGGACAGTTCCTCTTGCACAACTGACACCCGATGCAGCCCACATCGCAGGCTTTCATCGTATCAGGTCCCTTTTCTCTGGAACTGCAGGCCACCACGCATTTGGCGTCATAAGGAATCAGTTCGATCAAATGCTTCGGGCAGACCGCCACACACTTGCCACATGCCTTGCAGGCTTCCTTATCCACCACTGCCACCCCGTTTACCACATGAATGGCATCAAAGGGACATACCTGCACGCAGCTGCCGAATCCAAGACAGCCGTCATTACATGCTTTGGGGCCGCCGTTTGGCACAAAAGCCAGCATCCGGCAGTCCTCTATCCCGGTATAATCATAATCCAAACGGGTGCGTTCCTTATCTCCCTGACATTTTACGAAGGCTACCTTGCGCACGCTCTCACCGGCCTCCACGCCCATGATCTGCGCTACCTGGTTTCCCACCTTCTCACCACCCACCGGACATGCATTGGCGGGCGCCTCGCCTTTCACGATAGCCGCCGCCAGGCCGGAACATCCCGCATAACCGCAGCCGCCGCAATTGTTGCCGGGAAGGACACCCAATATGGCTTCTTCCCTCTCATCTACTTCCACTTTAAATTTGATACCGGCCACACCCAGGAACAATCCCACGAACAGGCCGACTGCCCCCACTAACACTGTGGCTATCAATATTCCGGTTATATTCATAGTAATAACCATGCTCCTTTCTCACACTAATCATCCATGTCAGCGCAACTTGTTGCAATGACAACGCGATGAGAAATTCACAAAGGCGATTTCTCATCTGCGGTCAAGCTGATTTTTCACCTTATAGAAGTCCTGAAAATCCGCAGAACGCGATTGCCATCAGGCCCGCCGTCACCAACACAATCGGCATACCCTGAAAAGACTCCGGTATGTCATTGTGTGCCATCTTTTCCCGGATGCCGGCAAGGATCACAATGGAGATTGTAAACCCAACTGCCGTTGCAAATCCATTGACTATTCCGGTCAGTATCCCATAATTCTTCTGTACATTTGTAAGCGCCACGCCCAGCACTGCACAGTTGGTCGTAATCAAAGGTAAATACACACCCAGGGATTGATACAGGGCGGGAATAAATTTCTTTAAAAACATCTCCACAAACTGCACCAGTGCCGCGATCACCAGGATAAATACAATGGTCTGCAGATAAGTAATGTCAAAGGGCACCAGGATAAACTGGTAAATAGCTCCTGCCACCGCCGATGCCAGTGTGATAACGAAGATAACCGCCACGCCCATGCCGGTTGCCGTATTTGTCTTCTTGGATACGCCCAGGAACGGACACAATCCAAGGAACTGGCTTAAGACCACGTTATTGACCAGAGAGGATGCAATCAATATCACCAATAAATCTTTAATCATTCTTTGTATCCTCCTCTCCTGTTTCTTCGTCTATAATCTCTTCTATCTCTATCTCTTTTCGTACTTTTGAGGGTTTCTCATCAATGAGCCGCTTCGCACATCCCGTATCAGTACAATTCAGACAGTCATTGCCGCAGCCGGACTGAATCTTCG
>CAMXIF010000054.1 GCA_947243845.1 uncultured bacterium | reverse complement strand
TCATAGAAGACCTGTTGTCTAATACCTATTTACAGAAAAACTTTCACAGACTCCACCCCATAGTCACTACCACGTCATAACTGGTCTTACCTTTTTCATAAGGTACGATACAGCCATCCACAGATTTACCGTCTACCGTGATAGATTTCACGCCTTTTTCCACATTGTCAGGATTTACGACTTTAATATTATAGGTACCTTCCCGGAACTTTCTGGTCAGTGTAAAGTCACCGAATCCCTTTGGTACGCAGGGATCGATGCTTAGACCCTGATGGGTGGGATATACGCCCAGAATGTGCTGGGATATATTCACAAAAGTCCATGCGGCTGTACCGGTCAACCAGCTGTTCTTGGCTTCGCCGTGGAACTTTGCGTCAGCGCCGGCCACCATCTGGGAATATACGTAAGGTTCCGTGCGGTGAATCTCACTGAATTCTTCCACATAAGCAGGACAGGTCTTCTGGTAGATTTCAAAGGCTCTGTCACCACGGCCAATAACGGTTTCTGCAATGGAAACCCAGGGATTGTTATGGCAGAAGATACCGGCATTTTCCTTATATCCCGGTGGATAGGAGGAAATCTCACCCAGTTCCAGATGATATCTGGTGTAGGCAGGCTGCAGGATCATCACGCCATATTTGGTATCCAGCTTTTCTTTGACAGAATCAAGAGCTTTCAGGGCAAGCCCTTCTTTAACGCCAATACCGGCTAACGGGCAAAACCCGTTGGACTCAATATAAATCTGTCCTTCTTCGCATTCCTTAGAACCGATTTTCTTGCCGTAAGCATCATAGGCGCGGACAAACCAGTCGCCGTCCCAGCCGTCCTTCAATATGGCATCATACATTTTCTGTACTTCAGCGCGAGCGTAATCGGCTTCTGCCGGATTGCCCATGAGTTCACAAAGCTGTGCGTACTCTTCCCCATATTTAACGAACATGCCTGCGATAAACACGGATTCTGCCACAGGCCCTTCAGAAGGCCCGAAGGTCTGGAAGGATTCACCGGGATGCTCTGAGAAACAGTTTAGGTTCAGGCAGTCATTCCAGTCGGCACGGCCGATCAAAGGCAGGGCATGAGGCCCTTTATGGTTTACAATATAGTCAAAGGAGCGTTTCAGATGATCCATCAGCGGTTTAGCTGCGGATATATCGTTGTCATAAGGTACCATTTCTGTTAGGATAGAGGTGTCGCCGCTCTCACGAACATAGGCTGAGGTGCCGGCGATCAGCCACAGCGGATCGTCATTGAAGCCGCTGCCGATGTCAGAATTGCCCTTCTTGGTGAGGGGCTGGTACTGATGATAAGCGCTGCCATCCTGGAACTGAGTGGAGGCGATATCAATAATACGCTGTCTTGCGCGATCCGGAATCAGATGTACGAAACCCAACAGATCCTGACAGGAATCACGGAAGCCCATACCGCGCCCGATACCTGATTCATAATAGGAAGCGGAGCGGGACATATTGAAGGTTACCATGCACTGATACTGATTCCAGATATTTACCATACGGTCTACCCTGTCATTAGAAGAGTGCACGGTGTATCTGGATAACAGATCATTCCAATAAGCGTTCAGTGCGGCAAAGGCCGTCTCCACATCGGCGTCTGTCTGGTATTTTGCGAGCATGGCCTGGGCAGGTTTTTTATTAATGATACCAGGCGCTTCCCATTTCTGGTCTTCGGGATTCTCTATATAGCCCAGTACAAAGACAAAAGTTTTGCTCTCGCCGGGATTTAAGGCCACATTAATCTGATGGGAAGCGATGGGAGACCATCCGCTTGCCATAGAATCAGTTGCCTGTCCTTTTTCTACGACTTCCGGGTTAGCGGCGCCGCGGTACGCGCCAAGGAAAGCGTCCCTGCTTGTATCAAAGCCATCCACAGGTGTATTTACTGAATAAATGGCATAATGATTTCTGCGCTCGCGGTATTCTGTCTTGTGATAAATGGTAGAGCCGACAACTTCCACTTCTCCGGTGCTTAAATTACGTTGGAAATTGCGGGAATCATCGTCAGCATTCCAGAGACACCATTCCACATAAGAGAAGAGGGAGATATTTTTGGCACTGCCGCTTAAGTTGGTCAGTTTTACCTGACTGATCTCGCAGTTGTCATCCATAGGTACAAAGGTGAGAACGGAAGCCTGCAGGTCATTTTTGACGCCTGTAAAACGGCTGTAACCGATACCGTGACGGCATTCGTAACTGTCTAATTCTGTCTGAGTCGGCTTCCAGCCGGGATTCCAGATGGTATCGCCTTCTTTTATATAGAAATATTTACCATTGATGTCATTGGGGACATCATTGTAGCGGTATCTGGTCATGCGCAGGAGCTTTGCGTCCTTATAAAAGGTATATCCTCCGCAAGTATTGGAGATCAGGGTAAAGAACTCATTGCAGCCAAGATAGTTGATCCATGGAAGAGGGGTTTTGGGCGTGGTAATGACATATTCACGGTTGGTGTCATCAAAATAACCAAATTTCATAATGCTATTCTCCTTTTTTAGATGATGGTTTTGTTGTCAGTTATAGTTTTCATAGTAGGAAATTCCTACGATTATCCGGTTATAAAAGGAAAACTCCTTTTATTATAGAAAAGAACGAAAACGATTAAGTAAAAGGGCAAAATAACCTCTTTAAAAGAAGTATACATAATAGTATGGAAAAAAGCAACAGAATTTGTAAAAATAATATGGCTTTTTTCTTGCTTTAAAATCGGATTAGAGCAAATTTTATTTGGGGATTGATTGTATTAGACTGCAAAACTATGCAAATTGTACAGAATAAAATGAAAATGGGTATTGCATATAGATAAAATGTGTTGTAAACTAAGAATACGAAAACGGTTAAGTGAACTTAGACGTAAGCCAATTCTGATTTCACGAATATGAGAGGGGTAGCAGAATGGTATCAATGAAGGATATCTCGATTGCCTGTGGTGTATCGGTGGCGACAGTTAGTAAGGCCCTTAATGATCACAATGATATCGGATCAGAGACTAAAAAGTACATAAAAAAGGTTGCGGATGAGATGGGATACCTTCCCAATTCAATGGCCAAGGCATTAAAGACAAATCGAACATACAATATCGGTGTGCTTTTTGCCGAGGAGGCTTACAGCGGTCTGACACACGATTATTATGCGTTCGTGTTGGACAGCTTTAAGAATACTGTGGAAGAGAGAGGCTATGATATTACCTTTATCAATTCTGCCAAGGCACGGTCCGAGAGAATATCTTATCTGGAACACTGTAGATCAAGAGGATTTGATGGGATAGCCATTGTCTGCGCAGATTTTTATTCGCCGGAGATCATGCAGCTGGTCCGGGGCAATATTCCCACGGTGACACTGGATCATATTTTTAATAACGTGAGTGCGGTCATGTCCAACAATGTGCAGGGGATGCAGGATCTTTTGACCTATATCTATGAAAAGGGGCATCGCAGGATCGCCTTTATTCATGGAGCGGATTCTGCAGTTACCCAGAGCAGACTTTCCTCCTTCTATCGGACAGCGGCGCAGCTGGGACTGGAGATACCGGATGAGTATATCAGTATGGCGCCTTACCGTGATACTACGGCGACTTACAAGGAGACCATGAGACTGCTCGATTTAAAGGAACGGCCTACCTGTATTATCTATCCGGATGATTTTGCGGCTTTTGGCGGAATCAATGCAATCAAAGAAAGGGGTCTCCAACTTCCGAAAGATATCTCGGTAGCAGGATATGATGGCATCAGAATTGCCAGACATATTGAGCCCACACTTACCAGCCTTGCCCAGAATACTCAGAAACTTGGACAGAAGGCGGGCGAAAAGCTGATCAGTCTGATCGAGCACCCCAAAACAACACTGATTGAGAGGATTCTTGTAGATGGACATGTTTACGAGGGAAATTCCGTAGCAGATCTTAATGCATGATAATATAATAATAAATAACAGGGTAAGAACACAGAATGAGGACAGTGTCTGGCAAGGCGCTGTCCTTTCATAATTTTTTAAGAATATAGTCATAGTAAATCTGGGATAAGTGTGATAAAATGATAAAACACAGTGGGGTCTGCGTCTTTTAGTGTATTGTGTATGCGGATCTGACAGCATGAGGAGGAAAAGACATGTCTGCGCCCATAATTTTTGATCAGAGCAGATTAAAGGTATATGACAGCCTTGTCAGGATTGGCGAATATGCCGGTAAATCCGGGGAATGGTGTAATGAGCTGTGGGGCGAGCTGCTTGTGGATCGCGAACTGTATGACGCGTTTGTGTATTACCTGGAGCATCACGGACTAGCGGAATTTCCCAAATGTGAGGGATACTCCCTGACAGACTGTTATGTGTGGGAGATGGAGCAGGATAATCTGCGCAGAGATACCGGTAAGAATACGGCACAATGTAATAAGGAAGAAATGGTACTCCATGCCTTTATGACAATGGCGAAGATGAAACGAGCGCCGGAGAAATTTATCAAAAAGTTTCAGGATGGAAGAGGCATGGATCAGACAATGTAGGCTGAGAGCGAAGGAAACAGATTATGAACCGGATAGAATTTATAGAGAAACTGCAGAGGGCACTGGCGGGTGGACTTAACAGCCGTCAGGTGACGGAGAATGTACGTTATTATCAGGAATATATTGATATGGAGATTCGCAAGGGCAGGAGTGAGCCGGAAGTGCTGGCAGGCCTTGGGGATCCCAGGCTTTTGGCCAAAAGTATTATCGAGGCCAATAAACGTGCCGGCCACAGTGAAGGAACAAATTTGAATTATGATGAGGAGATTGTTGACGGCGGCAGCGGGAAACAGACATATACCTATACTTACGGTTATGGGACGAATCAGCAGGGGGACGCCTTTGAAGAGAATATGACAGGAACCGGCAGGGTGTTTCGCGTGCCGGGATGGCTGATACTCCTGATTGTCACTGTGATAGTGCTGTTGATCATTGGTGTGGCATTTTCCCTGATATCCGTGATGGCGCCGATCCTGATTCCCGTGTTGATCATCACGTTGATCATCAAGTTATTCCAGAACAATAGCTGACAGAAGTTTTTCATGATAAAAGTACAATAGACCATTTGGGTAAATGGTCTATTGAGGGGAGTATAAATAATTAATATAAGGGTCTGTAAACTGAGAATGAAGGGGTATCTCTGTTTACAGTTATTATTATATATGGTTTGCGAGAAATTGCAATCAAAAATAGTACCAAAGTACCAACGTTTATTTTGGTACTTTTGAATAAAAATATAGTACTAAAGACCTATTTATCCCTTGAATAAGTTGACAAAGATTCTCTCATACTATTTCTGTAACATCAAATCAATCAGGAGGTATGGAAGATGTCTAAAAACGATTTTAATCAGAACAACCAGAACAGCCAGAATAGTCAGAACGAGAAGCAGCAGGATAAATACAATAACTGCAGCCAGAACAGCACAAAGAACAGCTCTAAGAATAGTTCCGGCAGCAATTCTCAGAACAATCAGAAGAACAACTAATCGCAGTCCGATCGGAAAAGGGACGCTTTGCGGCGTCCCTTTTCTGCTGTACAAAACCCGGTTGACACTCCGTCTGTTACAGCATAAAATAAACCTATGGAAAAATTAGAGTATATCGTGCCTTGCCATTTTGGGCTGGAGGCAGTATTAAAAAGAGAAATACAAAATCTTGGATATGAGATCGTGTCCGTGGAGGACGGCAGGATTGTCTTTGCGGGGGACAGGGAGGCTTTGTGCCGCGCCAATGTCTTCTTAAGGAGCGCAGAGCGGGTGCTTATTAAAATAGGAAGTTTTCATGCGGAGACTTTCGAGGAACTGTTTCAGGGCACCAGAGCGCTTGCTTGGGAGGATTATATCCCTAAGGATGGAAAATTCTGGGTGGCCAAAGCGGCCAGTGTAAAGAGCAGGCTCTTTAGTCCTTCTGATATTCAGTCTATTATGAAAAAGGCGATGGTGGAACGCATGAAGAGCGTCTATCATATAGATTGGTTTACAGAGAATGGAGCGGCTTATCCGGTCAGGGTCTTTATCAAAAAAGATGAGGTGACGGTAGGATTAGATACGACCGGAGAGTCTTTACATAAGAGAGGGTACCGTAAATTGACGGCGAAAGCGCCGATTGCGGAGAATCTGGCGGCCGGGTTATTGATGTTGACACCGTGGAAAGGCAGCAGAATCCTGGTGGATCCGTTTTGCGGCAGCGGGACGATTCCCATTGAAGCAGCTATGATGGCAGCACATCTGGCGCCGGGCATAAACCGCACATTCCGTGCCGGAGAGTGGGAACATCTTGCACCCGGTAAAGTATGGCAGCGGGTAAAAGAAGAGGCTGATTCTCTGGTGGATCTTTCGGTGGAGACGGATATTCAAGGATACGACATAGATAATGAGATGGTATCTATTGCCAGAGCGAATGCGAAACTGGCAGGAGTAGAGCATCTGATCCATTTTCAGACTAGAAGTGTGAATCGATTAAGCCATGCAAAAAAATATGGATTTATCCTTACCAATCCACCTTACGGTGAGAGACTTGAGGACAAAGAGCATCTGGTGCCTCTATACCATACGCTGGGGGAACGGTATCAGTCTCTGGATGCCTGGTCAATGTATGTGATCACTGCATTCGAACAGGCAGAAAGTGCGATCGGCAGAAAAGCTGATAAGAACAGAAAGATTTACAACGGCATGATGAAAACTTATTTCTACCAATATATGGGACCGAAGCCAACCGGGAACGGAAGGTAACAGATAAAAATGCAGCAGAACAAATTGATGAAGAGAACAGCAATATATTGCGTCATGTTCGTGGTGACAGCTATGAGCGCCATGCTATATTATTCCGCGAACAAGATTGTTGTGGTGGCGGATGTGGCACAGGATGAGGTCATACAATCCGCGCAGAAGGAACAGGAAAAGGAAACTACGCTGACAGCTGTGGTGGATAAGAATCGTATTACCATAGAAAAAGAAAGGCAGAACACCAATTATTTCTGTATTCCCATGCCCGATACTGTTAAAGCGGAAGAAGTAACACTGGAAAACCATTATATGGATCAGGAACTCTGGGTGAATATCCAGGGGGATATGGCAGGATATGATACTTTTTATGAGCAAAACAGTGTCTATGGCAACAGCCAGAATGTGCTGGAGGGACATTTTGAGGTGGAAGCCAGCAGGATTTATCTGCGTTTTTCCCTGACAGGAGTGTATGAATACCGCAGTATTTTTGAGGATCATACGCTGTATGTGGAGTTTGTGCCCTCAAAAGAAGTATATGAGAAGATCATTGTGATAGATCCGGCTTATGGCGCGGCAGTAAGCGGTGTTTCTGCAGAGGGCGTCATGGCCAAGGATATTACACTGGATATTGCCAAAGCCCTGAAAGCAAAATTTGATGAGACAGATATCAAAGTGTATTATACCAGAATGGATGACAGTAATCCGGCGCCGGAAAACAGAGTCAATCTTGCCACAGCCACGAAAGCGGATATGCTGATCCGAATTGAAGTGAACGGCGATGAGAACAGTAAACTGTATGGAACGGAGTCTGTCTATAACAGCAGATACTTTATTCCGGGGTTTGGCAGTGTAGAACTGGCTGATATACTGGAACGGGAAGTAGTCACCGCCATCAATGGCAAGGCCAATGGTCTGGTAGAAGCGGCAGAAACAGATGAAGTGATCGGGGCTGCCACCGTTCCGGCGGCAGCGGTAAGAGTGGGGTATTTGACGAACGGCCAGGAGTCTATCCTATTGCAGAGAGAGGATTATATCAAACGGATTGCAGAAGGAATCTATAATGCTGTCCTGAAAGCTTATGAGGGAGAAGTATAAAGATATGTATAAGATTATATTTGCTACGGGTAACCAGGGTAAGATGCGGGAGATTCGGGAAATTTTGCAGGATACGCAGGCGGAGATCCTATCCATGAAAGAGGCGGGCGTCTATCTTGCAATTGAGGAGGATGGCACAACTTTTATCGAAAATGCCATTATCAAAGCAAAAGCGGTGGCACAGGCTCTTGCCGGGAAAGAGGAGTTTGGAGCGGAGTGTGTGGTACTGGCGGATGATTCCGGACTGGAAATTGACTGCCTGAGCGGCGAACCGGGAGTCTATTCGGCCAGATATCTTGGTGAGGAGACGCCATTTGCTGTAAAGAGCCAGGACTTCTTAAGACGGCTTGAAGGTGTTGCGGATGAAAAACGTACGGCCAGATTTGTCTGTGCTATCGCGGCAGTATGGCCGGATGGTGAGACAGTCACTACTTTGGGAACGATTGAGGGAAGAATTGGGCATGAACTGAAAGGAGATAATGGGTTTGGATATGATCCCATTTTTTACCTGCCGGAATATGGATGTACGGCGGCGGAACTTACCGATGAGCAGAAGAATGCAATCAGCCATCGCAGCCGGGCCTTGGAGCAGATGAAACCAGAACTAATGAAAAGGATGTCCAGGAAACAGATATGAGAATTTTGATTGTCAGCGATACACATCGCCATAATGAGAATTATCTGAAAGTAGTAGAAAAAGCGGGCCCCTTCGACATGGTCGTCCATTGCGGCGATGTGGAGGGAAGTGAGTACATCATAAGTGAGGCGGCAGGATGTCCGGTGATGATGGTGCAGGGTAATAATGACTTCTTTTCCGAACTGCCCAGAGAGCGAGAATTTATGATCGGACAGTATAAGGTGTGGCTGACTCACGGACATCATTATTACATAGCTATGAACACGGAGACGATCAAACAGGAGGCGATGGACCGGGAAGTGGACATTGTCATGTGCGGTCATACTCACAAACCAGTTATTGATATCGGAAAGAATATCACACTTATCAATCCCGGCAGCATCAGCTATCCAAGGCAGGAAAATCGTAAACCCAGTTATATCCTGATGGAGATTGATGCAGAGGGGCAGGCGCACTATACACTTAATTATTTATCCTGAACCTGTTATAGCACCGGTCACAGGAAGGGTTTTGCAGCAATTTAAAAAATTAGAAGAAAGCAGTTGACAGAAAAAAAACAGTATTATATAATGTAAAATGCGTTGTGAAGAATTCGGCGCCTAAACCTTACGGGGTGTGGCTCAGCTTGGCTAGAGCGCCTGGTTTGGGACCAGGAGGTCGCAGGTTCGAATCCTGTCACCCCGACGCGATTATCATATGCGGGTGTAGTTCAATGGTAGAACACCAGCCTTCCAAGCTGGACACGTGGGT
>CAMXIF010000053.1 GCA_947243845.1 uncultured bacterium | reverse complement strand
AAGCCTTAAAAACCCTTATTTTATGCGGCTTAAACAGCAAATAGTTTCCACATGCCCCGTCCAGGAAAACTGATCCACCGCCGCACACCTTTTCACCACATATCCCTTCTCCAGGAACACTTCCAGATCCCTGGCCAGACTGGTAGGCTTACAGGAAATATACAAAATATTCTCCACCCCATAATCGATGATCTTTAAAAGCGCCTTCGGATGTACCCCGTCCCTGGGCGGATCCAGAACGATCATATCAGGGCGCTCCTCGATCGCATCCAGCACCTTCAACACATCACCCGCAATAAATTCACAGTTATGTAAACCGTTCAAGGCAGCATTTTCCCTGGCAGCCTCAACAGCTTCCTCCACAATCTCCACACCAATCACTTTCTTCACTACCGGAGAGAGCATCTGCGCTATCGTGCCTGTCCCACTGTAAAGGTCATAGACTATCTGCCCCTCTTTGGCTTCTAAGGCTCCCAAAATATATTCCCTTGCCGTGTTGTAGAGAAGTTCTGCGCTCAAGCTGTTGGTCTGAAAAAAGGAAAAGAGGGAAATCTTGAACTGTAATCCCAGCAGTTGCTCATAAAAGTAATCCCGGCCGTACAGAATCTGTGTCTCATCGCTCTGTACCACGTCCGCCTGAGAATCATTCTTCACATGCATAATCCCCACGATCTCACCCTGTAAGGGAAGCTGCTGCAGCTGCTCCTGCCATGCTGTCAGCATCTCCATCTCCGACAGGCCATCCGTCTGGGTGGTCGTCACCAGCGCCAGCAAAATCTCCCCGGTACGCGCTGCTTTTCGCACCAAAAGGTGTCTCAGATAGCCTTCATGCCGTAATCTATGATAAAAGCTGATCGGCTGCCCTTCTTCTTTCCTTTCTTGGAAGAAATGCAAAGTACAATCAATAATCCGGCGATAATCCTCATCCACGATCTGGCAGTCTGTCACCGACACAATATCATAAAAACTTCCTCTCTTATGCATCCCCAAGGCCAATGGGCCATCCTTAACCTCATCCCCAAAGGTAAACTCCATCTTATTCCGGTACCCAAAGACTGCGGGATTTGCCTTGGCTCCTTCATAATGCCAGTCCTCTTCCTGTTCGGAAAGTACCGGCACAAGCAGACGCTTTACCTGTTCTTCCTTAATCTTCAGCGTCTCCTCATAGGGCAACGACAGATAGATACAGCTGCCGCACTGACCAAAATGGGGACAGGGACTTGCCTGTTCTAAGGGCGAAGGTTCAAGCACTTCCAACAGGCGCCCTTCGGCCTTTCCTTTTCTTGCCTTATTGACTGCGGCACGCACCTCCTGCCCAGGTATGGCGTTTTTGACGACACAGATGCCCTCATCGCAGGCCACAATCCCCTTATTGGGAAAATCTATTCTTGTTACTATACCTTCAATTATCTGTCCCTTTTTCATATCTACACTCCACAGATTATAAAATTGATACACAACCTAAAAAGGCGGGAGATGTAATACATCCCCCACCTGTTCTTAAGCGATCGGATCATTCCCCAGATTCTTCCTCTTCCTCATCCTCGAAGAAATCATCGTCAAAATCGTCATCGAAATCATCCTCAAAATCTTCCAGATAGTCCGGTGTCAGATAACGGTAAACCGCATATGCAATGGCTGCAACCGCAACAATCGCACCGATCACAGCGAACACCCACAGCAGTTTATTACACTTCTTCTCCTCTTCTTTCTTCCTGCCCAGAAGCTCATTCACATGCGCATTGTCCAAAATTTCATCCAATTTATTCAAAACCTCTGCTTTTCTCATGATATACCCTCTCTTTCCTGTCATTCTGTTATCAGATTCTCAGAACTTTATGAATTTAATATACCACTTCTTCTCGCTTTTTACTATATGTTACCAATAAAATTTTTATGAAAAATAAAAAAATTAAATTTTTTGCAGTTTGGCAAAACCGGCGTACATGATCTTCTGTCCCATCTCGTCAAAGACCACCGTCACCTGACTGTCTCTCGGCCCAGGTTCAATCCTAAGTACTGTGCCCTCCCCATAGCGCAGGTGGCGCACTCTGTCCCCCACTTCATAACCAAGCCTTGTACTTCCCGTCACCGGTTCTATCTCCACTGTGCCCACGCCTTGAGTCATCCTTGTGATATAGGGTTGATTTTCAATCGCAGTCCGCTTGGGACGCACCACCGCCTTCGGTCTTGCCGAAAAACCTTTTGCGGCAACGCCCTTCTCTGCCACAGACACAGCCGGCTTCTCTGCTGCTCCCGTTTCCTTCCAAGGCTGACTCTCAACGGACTTCTCAATCTCCACTCTTCGGAAATGGTTGCCCCCGCTCTCAAAAGGCTTCGCCCGGAATCGGTTTCTCTCCTCCGAATTCTCCTCGTAAGTCTCGTATTCCTTTCGCTTAGGCGCGGGCAGCGTATTGTCCATCAAAAGGGGCGGTATCTCTTTTATAAAACGGCTCACCGGATTATACTGTGTCTCTCCCCGAATCATACGCTGTCTGGCGCAAGTCAGTGTCAGGTCATCCTTGGCTCTGGTAATACCCACATAGGCAAGACGCCTTTCTTCCTCTATCTCTAAAGGATCGTCCGCAGTGATGGTCATATAACTTGGGAAGATGCCATCCTCCATGCCAGCCAGATAAATATGTGGAAATTCCAGTCCTTTGGCACTGTGCAGGGTCATCAACAGAACTCTGTCGCTGCTTTCCTCCACCCGGTCCACATCCGCTACCAGCGCCACCTCCTCCAGAAATTCACTCAAGAGCGGCTCATCATGCGTCTCCTCATAGGACACCACTTTATTGACCAATTCTTCGATGTTTTCGATGCGGTCTGCCGCATCTTCCTCATCAGACTCCTCCAGTTCTTTCATATAGCCTGTAGTCTCCAGGATATCTTTGACCAATTCTTCCAGACCGTAAAACTCCAGTTTGCTCCGGAAACTCTGTATCATGGTCACAAAAGGTTTTAATTTGACGGCGCTTCGGCCGATGGTCACGATCTGATCTGCCTCCCGCAGGGCATCATAGAAGCTGATATTCCTCTCGTCCGCATACTCCTGCACCCGCACAATGGTGGTGGCGCCGATGCCCCGCCTGGGCACATTAATAATCCGCTTGACTGCCACATCATCCCGGCCATTGTCTATCGTCTTCAAATACGCCAGAATATCCTTGATCTCTCGTCTCGCATAGAAGTTCGTCCCACCGATCACGTCATAGGGAATCCCTTCCATGATAAACCGTTCCTCCAAAAGGCGGGCCTGGGCATTGGTGCGGTAAAGGACAGCACAATCCCCGTACAAAGCCTCTCCCTTCCTCGCCTTCTTCGCCACATCTCCGGCGATATATTCCGCCTCCTCATAGGCTGTGTCAAACTGCCGGAAATGAATCCGGTTTCCCTCTGTCTTTTCTGTCCAGAGAGCTTTATCCTTTCGTCCGGTATTATGACTGATCACAGCATTCGCCGCATCCAGAACAATCTGGGTGGAACGATAGTTCTGTTCCAGCTTGATGACGCAGGCCTCCGGATATATCTTCTCAAAATCCAGAATATTGCGGATGTTGGCTCCCCGGAATTTATAGATAGACTGATCGTCATCACCCACCACGCAAAGATTGCGGTATTTATCTGCCAAAAGCCTGATCAGTTCAAACTGAGCAGTATTGGTATCCTGATACTCATCCACCATAATATAGCGGAAGCGCTCCTGGTAATTAGCAAGCACCTGGGCATCTGCCTTAAACAGTTCTACCGTCTTCATGATCAGGTCGTCAAAATCCAGGGCATTGTTTTTTTTCAGGGTCTCCTGATAGGCCCGGTAGGCTTTGGCAATCTTGCCTCCGTTATAATCAAAACCATTCTGCATCTCATACTGTATGGGATCAATCAATTCGTCCTTGGCAGAAGAGATAGCGCTCAAGATTGTGCGCTCTTTCAGCATCTTGGTATCAATCTGCAATTTCTTACAGACTTCCTTCATGATACCCTTCTGATCATCCGTATCGTAGATTGTGAAATTATTGTCATATCCGAGCCTGTCAATGTACCTGCGCAGAATCCTGACACAAGTAGAGTGAAAGGTAGACACCCAGATCTGTTCAGCCCCAAATCCTACAATCTTATCAACTCTCTCCCGCATTTCCCCGGCTGCCTTGTTGGTAAAAGTAATGGCCAGAATATGATAGGGCGCCACGCCCTCTCTGTCGATCAGGTATGCCACCCTGTGTGTCAGCACTCTTGTCTTGCCGGAACCGGCCCCCGCTAAGATCAGGACCGGCCCCTGTGTCTGCATGACAGCCTGCTTCTGCCGTTCATTCAGTGTATCGTATATACTCATTGTTTCTGATTCCTCAATACAATTGATTACCACAGTTCCCACAGAACTTGGAACCCGTGGTGGGTGTACCGCAGTTAGGACAGAATTTCGGCCCGGCTCCCGTGCCAGTCCCTGCTGCCTGCCGTGTCTGACCTGCACCTGCATTGCCGTTCAGATTCATCTGGTTGACCATCTGCTGCCCCATGGCCATCCCCATCTGCAAACCGACCATATCAGCCGCCATATGGCTGCCACCGCCGCCTTTGCCCATGGAGTCCGCCGCTGCCATTTGGGTATATCTGCCCACATCGCCCACCATGGACTGGGCTGCCGCCTTCTCCTGCATCTTCTTGATCTCTTCCGGATAGGAAAAACTCTCGATCACAAAGTCCGTAATGCCAATGCCGATCTTGCGCATATCCATGTCCAGATCGCTCTCTATGCCCTTGGCGATGTTTCTGGCATCCGCCTGCAGATTGAACATATCCCGGCCTTCCCTGCTGATCCATCCCATGAGCAGCTGGTCAAGACTAGCGATAATACGCTCCTTCACATCATCCACTGTATAAGTCTGACGGATGCCCGCCAGCTTTTCAATGACTACGTCATGCTCCACGATCTTACAGTTAAACGTACCGAATGCCCGGATCGGCATACCGCCCGGAAGCCCCGGCGCCTGCAGGTTAATGGCATTCTTGGTACCCCATTTGACCAACATTTCCTTGGTATTGATAAAAAGCACTTCCGCCCGAAGAGGTGTGCTGAAACCAAACTTAAAACTCTTAAGCGTGGTCAGGAACGGAATGATATCCGACTCAATATCATAATCCCCGTCCTCCTCAAAAATACCTTCCACACGCCCATTGTACAAAAATATCGCATCCTGTCCCGGACGGATGATCAGTCTGGAACCCTTCTTAATCTCCTGGCTCTGAAACTTATAGAACAAAACGCCTGCCCCAGTCTCATTCCACTCTATCACACTGGAAAACTGATTTTTAAAAAATCCCATCTTTTCCTCCACTTCAAACCCTTTATTCTAAACTTATCTCTATCACTGTATCTACATGCCCATTTCAGCCTTCAATGCCGCCAGTTCATCATCCACTGCGGAAGTCGTTCCCGTACTGTCATACTTGGCCGCCAGATCGTCAATATCCTCGTCAGCGCTGGACGTGTTCAATTCACCCACCGCGTCTGCCTCATCCAGCATCCTGTTGACCTTCTCCTCCATTCTCTCAAAGGCCGCCGCGTTATTGCCGGCGCTTTCCATACCGGATCCAAGCTCATTGATCTTCTTCTGGGTTTCCGCCACTTTTACCTTGGCTTTCAGCATATCCCGCTTACTCTTCATGGCCTGAATATCGCCTTCCAGCTTATCATGCATCTGTCTCATCTTTTCAGAATTAGCCTGTGCCAGTTCATAATTCTTAGCAAGCACTTCCTGTTTCTGCGTCAGTTCGCTCTTTTTCTCCAAGAAACGCCTTGCATCGTTATCATTGCCTGCCGCCACTGCCTTTTTGGCGTACTCGCCCATCTTGCCAATCTCTTCGCCGCACTCGTCAAGCTTTCTTCTGGCTGACTTTTCCTCCGCCATGATGGAAGCCGTCTCCGCTTTCACTTTGGCAAAATCAGACTCTAAATTCCGCAGATACTGATCGATCATCTTCTCCGGATCTTCCGCCTTGTCCAGAAGCGCATTTACATTCGCTGCCATAATGTCCTTAAATCTTGTCATGATACCCATACCTTACCCTCCATTAATAATTATTGTTTACTCCCACAGATAATCTTAAATTATCCATTCTGACTCTGATTAAGCAGTGTCGCCTGGTCGCTCAAATCCTCCACCAGCCGTTCCACTTCAGCCACAATCTTGGTATTTCTCTCGCTCACAGAATAAGTCTCCTGTGAATGTGCGGATACCTCCTCCATAATAGCTGAAATCGTTTGTATACTCTCCACAATGACACTGTTTGCTGCCGCCAGCTGCTCCATCGCCCTGTCAAGGCGCCTGTTCTGCTCATCCACCTGATTGGTGCTGTCTGCAATCTTCTCAAAACTGCCAGCCGCAGCCATGGCGGACATACTCTGTTTCTCATTGCTGGCCATCAACTGTTCCACTGCATTCATGGCTATACTTAATTTCTCTGAAACACTGTGAATCACATCCGTGATGTTAACCGTAGCGCTCTGTGTCTGATTCGCCAGATTGGAAATCTCCGATGCCACCACAGCAAATCCCCTGCCGGCCTCTCCCGCACGAGCCGCCTCAATACTTGCATTTAAAGAAAGCAGACTGGTCTGGCTGGCCACATTGGTAATCAGATCGATGATGGACTGCATGTTGGAAGTATATTCCTCCAACGCCTTCATGTCGTCCACCACTTCCATGCCGGCTTTCTCAGAAACTTCCATCTGTTTTGTCAGCGTATCTATATTCTCCTTGCCGAGGCGCACATTCCCTTTGGCCTCCTCCATGCTGTTGGAAATGGAATCCATCACATCGTTCATCTGCCCGATATGATTCTGAATCTCTTCCGTTTTACCCAACTGGTTCTGCACGGACTCCGCCGCCTCATTAGTTCCCGCCGAAACCTCCTGCATCGCGTTTCTGGTCTCGGATACTGCACTGCCAAGTTCCTTCATCTGCTCTACCACATCGATGATGCCTTCTGACATTTGTCCAGAAACACGCATCACCTTCTCAAGCAGTTCTGACACATTGTCTTTTTCCTTATTTAATTCCCCAAGCTTCGCCTTATTGATCTGATCCAGCGTCCTGGTAGAAAGACAGATAAAGACGCCTATAAGTAAAAGAAGAAAAAGACGTATCTCATAGGTTGCAGAATCCGCCGCATCTATATTTCCCTGTATGCCCTGCCATATTAAAAAGATTACATTGACAAGGAACCCGACACCCGAAACGCTCACACATAGTTTCAGATCCGAATAAAGAATCAGAACCATATAAATCGGGATGATAAATGTGAAAGCTATCATGTTGACGGTCGTGAATACAACAAAAATATAAAACACTGTATATGTAATACCAATGGCATATTTCAGCCTGACATCTTCCGGATTTCTCTTATACATAAAGAATTCAAAGATTACCGGTCCTACCGCCAATAGTAAAAAAATCAGATAATATCCTATCGTTCTATCGCCCTTTACCACTTCAAGAAGATAAGATAATGCAAGAACAATCGCCAGCACCGTATGACAGGCCAGCGCCACTTTGTTCATGGCTTTTCCTCCACTAAACATGCCTTCTTTTTCCATTCTGTCTTCCTCCTGGTTATCATACTGTTGTTCCACTGTTAGTAGATACCCTCGCAACGACAGACCCATATTCTATACAACCCATAAAATAACCTTTATATAGTATACCATACCCCTTTGCCATAGGACAAGAGATTTATCAGGTCACACCCGACAGCCCTATCCAATCACATTACGGCAGCCACAATACCGGCGATAATGATCGCAGCACAGACCAATTTGTGGGTGGTATTTTTTTCATGAAAAAGGAATCGTCCCGCCAGGATCGTCACCACGCAGCCGGCCTGTTTTAAAAGCGTCATGACCGTAATCCTGCTGCCCTCCATACCATTTGCCATAAAAAGAGCCCTGTCTGCAATGACAATGAGCAGACTCAAGAACCATACCCACTTATTGCGCACAGCGCCGCCCCAGTTTATCGGTATTCTACGCAGCAAGATAAACAGAAGATAGAATAGCGTCAGAAAGAGCAAATACCAGAACTGCAGCTGAGAACTGCTGATATCCCGCATCAAAATCTTATCAAGCAGACCAGAGACCGCATTTAACATACAAGAAGCAAAGGCCAGCACCACATACCTAACCTCTACAATCCCGCCAGAACCAGCTTCTTTTGCCTGTCGTCCCCCAGGATGATATTTTAAAAGAAGAAGTCCCGCCGACACCAACACAAGACCCATGACCTGAAAAGGCCCGAGTACTTCCTGCATCACCGCCACTCCAAGCAATGTGGCAAAGAGTACCCTGGAAAGATCCAGCACCCCATAAAGACTGATCGGCATCTTCTTAATGGCTTTGAAACTAAACATCCAGGCCAGGAAAATGACGAAAGACTTCATGGCTATGTAAAAATAGAAATGTGGTTCAACCCCCATTGCGTTCTTAGCGTCTGGCAAAACTATCAGAAAAGACAGCAAAGTGTACATAAACAGTACCTCTATGGTAGAGTTTTTCTCCAATGCTTTCTTCTTAACAATTTCACGGACGCCCTTTAGAACACCGTATAAAAGAACCAGTGCAACCCACAGCATCTCCAAACCAGTCTGCCTCCTATCGCGGCAGTCGCAGAATGCACATGCGAGCATGTCCGCCCTGCTCGTTGCTCGCCTCATTTTAAAAACTTGCTCTGCAAGTTTTTCTCATTATCGCGGCAGTCGCAGAATGTACATGCAAGCATGTCCGCTCTGCTCGTTGCTCGCGTAAAAAAATAGCCGTAAAGTATTTCCACACTTTACAACTATGATTGAGAGCAGGCGAGGGAATCGAGTTCTCCTCCCACTCCAAAACACTGATAAAAAGGAGGGTTTCAACACTTCATCTCCTCACCGTACCGAAATCGTACCGAATGAACCAGTGCCAAAAATATCTTAGCATAACCCCAAAATACCGTCAATCAAATTCTTAAATATGCCTACTGTTTTTCTCCTGTCCGGGCATTTTCGGCACCCCGATGCAGAAAAAAGTTTCTTTTCGTACAGATTGATTTTTGTTACAGCATAACCGCCAGTTCAGCTTTATTGCCACACGATTGTCTGATCTATAGGAAAAAGGTATAATCAAGATAAACTGAAAGTTAGGAGCATTCCTGTAATTCAGAAATAACGCCAATTGAATAAAAGAAAACCTCG
>CAMXIF010000052.1 GCA_947243845.1 uncultured bacterium | reverse complement strand
CATCAAAATATGCATTAGTAACTTTATAGAACTCCGTCCACATAGGCAGTGTCTTACAGGTTTCTGCGCGCTCACACATGTCGGCATCACAGCCAAGACAGGCCACCGGCGCCAAATCTCCCTCTGTGAGGCGCAGAATATCCCCCACCCGGCATCCGGCCGGTTCCATTGTCAGGCGATACCCGCCGCCCTTACCCTGAAGACCTTCAATCATCTTGTTTTTGGTCAGTACCGGAAGAATCCGTTCCAGATATTTCAAAGAAATATTCTGCCTCTCAGCCACCTCTTTCATAGGAATATATCCCTTCCCGTAATGCTCTGCCAAATCTATCATCACCCGCAGGGCATATCTGCCTTTTGTGGAAATCATCATAACTTGTACCATTCTCCTCTATGGGTTACGTCCATCCGTTTGCCTCTACTCACCAAACAACGGCGTTGACAGATACCTGTCACCGGTATCCGGCAGAAGTACCACAATATTCTTTCCTTCATTCTCCGGACGTTTGGCAAGTTCTATGGCTGCAAAAGCCGCTGCGCCGGAAGAGATACCTACGAGAACCCCTTCGCTCCTTCCAATCAGCCTGCCGGCCGCAAAGGCATCCTCATCAGAAACTGGGAATATTTCATCATAAATATCTGTATTCAACACCTCCGGGACAAAACCAGCCCCAATGCCCTGAATCTTGTGAGCCCCTGCCACACCAGTGGAGAGTACTGCGGAAGATTCCGGTTCCACAGCAACCACTTTTATGGAAGGATTCTTCGCTTTCAGATATTCACCGACTCCCGTCACGGTTCCGCCTGTGCCCACACCTGCCACAAAGATATCCACTTTACCGTCCGTATCCTCATAAATCTCAGGGCCTGTGCTTTCCCTGTGTGCCTTTGGATTGGCCGGATTGACAAACTGCCCCGGTATAAAGCTGTCCGGAATTTCCTTCGCCAGTTCATCCGCCTTTTCAATAGCACCCGTCATGCCTTTAGCCCCTTCGCTGAGTACCAGTTCTGCCCCGTAAGCTTTCATAATCTGCCTGCGTTCCACCGACATGGTTTCAGGCATGACGATGATAATTCTATAACCTCTAGCCGCCGCCACTGCCGCAAGACCGATACCCGTATTTCCGGAAGTCGGCTCAATAATGACAGATCCGGGTTTCAGTCTGCCTGTCTTCTCAGCCTCGTCAAGCATTTCTTTGGCCACACGGTCTTTTGCGGACCCCGCCGGGTTCAAGTATTCCAGTTTTGCAAGAACTTTTGCTTTCAGGTGATAGGTCTTCTCAATGTGGGACAACTCCAAAAGGGGCGTTTTGCCAATCAGCTGATCGGCGGACGTATAAATATTTGACATGATATTACCTCCCATCTACTCCTTCATGTCAGAGTCTCAAATTTCAGATTGAAACATTAAATATCAATCGTTATGTTTCAACCTGCCGTTTTTCCTTTTATCTAGTCCTATTTTACCGCATCAAAACCATTTTGCAAGTCAGCGATAATATCATCAATATGTTCTGTACCAATAGACAGCCGGATTGTATTAGACTTAATTCCCTGATCGCGCAATTCTTCCTCTGTCAGCTGGCTGTGGGTCGTGGTCGCCGGATGGATCACCAGACTCTTTACATCAGCCACATTGGCAAGCAGTGAAAAAATCTTAAGGCTGTCGATAAATTTATGTGCTTCTTCCACACCGCCCTTAATCTCAAAAGTAAAGATAGATGCTCCGCCATTCGGGAAGTATTTCTGATACAACGCATGGTCAGGATGATCAGCCAGGGACGGATGATTGACCTTCTCCACCTGCGGATGGCTTTCCAGGAACTCCACCACCTTCTTCGTATTTGCGGCATGGCGTTCCAGACGAAGTGACAATGTCTCAATTCCCTGTAAAAGCAGGAAGGACGCAAAAGGAGAAATCGCTGCTCCTGTGTCACGCAATAAAATCGCACGGATATAAGTCACAAACGCCGCCGGGCCTGCCGCTTTGACAAAGGATACCCCGTGATAACTGGGATTGGGATCAGCAATCGCCGAATATTTACCGGAAACCGTCCAGTCAAATTTACCCGAATCAACGATCACACCGCCAAGCGTTGTCCCGTGACCGCCCAGAAACTTGGTAGCGGAATGTACCACGATATCTGCGCCATGCTCAATAGGGCGGATCAGGTACGGTGTGCCGAAAGTATTGTCTACCACCAGCGGCAGTCCATGCTTATGTGCCAGTCCCGCCAAAGCATCAATATCCGGGATGTCACTGTTCGGATTGCCAAGGGTTTCAATATAGATGGCCCTGGTGTTCTCCTGAATCGCCGCCTCCACCTCGGCCAGATCATGGATGTTTACAAAGCTGGCCGTAATGCCGAAGGCCGGAAGGGTGTGCGCTAACAGGTTATAGCTTCCGCCATAAATTGTCTTCTGGGCCACAAAATGACCGCCGTTTAGCCCAAGGGCTTCCAGGGTATATGTAATGGCCGCCGCGCCGGAAGCCAGAGCCAGGGCCGCCACACCGCCCTCCAAAGCCGCCACTCTCTTTTCCAGAACATCCTGCGTGGAATTGGTCAGCCTGCCATAAATATTGCCGGCGTCTGTCAGTCCAAAACGCGCCGCCGCATGGGCGGAATCCCGGAACACATAAGATGTGGTCGCATAAATGGGAACAGCGCGGGCATCACTTGCGGGATCCGGGTTCTCCTGTCCTACATGAAGCTGCAATGTTTCAAATTTATAATCAGACATAATGTTTTCTCCTCTCTATTCAACAATCCTCTTTGTTTTTCATTATATACCTACCATTCTGGTTGGTATTAGTATAGAACGCGGTTTATCGACTGTCAATAGATAATTGGAAATTTATTTCATTTTATTTCAGGGCTTCTTTGGGGCAAGCCTTCGCACATTCAAAGCACAGAATACATTCCGTTCCATTCTTGCGTTTTCTGGAATTATCCGTCATATCCACATCCATGGGACAGACCTTATGGCATCTGCCGCAGGAAACGCATTTACTTTCGTCACATTTAACACGAAACAGGGCAAAATAGGACGCAGGCTTCAAAAATACAGTGATCGGACAGATATATTTGCAAAAGGCTCGATTGTCTTTTACAACAAAAGCTAATACAATTCCCACGATATAATACAGAACGTTCCCAATCAAAAATGCCCAGAACATGATCCGCTCCATATGATTTACCTGGGCTAGGAACAGCGCGCTGACAAACGCAAACGACAATATAAAAACAATATATCTGATAAAGCCCCACCTTTTTCTGGGCTGTTGCGGTACCTTATAGGGCAAAAGATCCAGGATCATCGCCGTCCAGCAGGCATAGCCGCACCATCCCCGACCAAACACCAGAGGGCCAAATATCTTTGCCACCACATAATGGATGGTCGCCGCCTCAAACACCCCGGTAAACAGATAGTACCAGAATCCTTCTATCTGCATATTTTCATTACAGATGAGTCCCAGATAGACAAGCATATAAGTTCCGACCAGAAGCTGCGCCACTCTGCGGGCATGCCTGTATCGAAACTGCAGCAATATGATCCCGATCGCCAGGGATGTTCCGATATAAGTAAAGTTAAACAAATAGAACAGATTCTTTTTCGTGAGCCAGAGTATGACTGCTATGCTTTCAAAGATCAGCCATAGTATAGCCGGCAAGATTATTTTTTTGATTCCTTCTGCGCTTTTTATAACAGACTCTTTTCTTTCCTGCCTTTTTTTCATAACGGTCATTCTTCCTTTCCTGCTTTCTATAACACTTGTTTTTTCCCTTGTGAAACAGCTGCACCACTTCACGATAGCGCTTCCAGCCTGTCAATGCACTGTCCTGCCCACTCGATAAAGGTTTTGATCAGCCTGCAGCCAAAATCAGCCGTAAACTGCCAGTAAATCGTCTCATAAGCCGCTTTATCCGAACCATAACTTTCTATACTTTCCGGTATTGACTCCATTTTCCTGAGATAAGATTCACACTCCGCCTTAAACTGCCTCAACATATCAGCACTTTGATCAGGCGGCATATTCCCGCCAAAAAAGACTTTCATCAGAAAAGCACTTTTAAAATGTAAGGCTTCCTCTCCCTCCCCCTTAGCAAGCCAATCCAAAAATTTCTCCCTGCCGCTGTCCGTAATGGAATACATCTTTTTATTCGGACGGTCCGTTTGAATCACAGTCTCACCGCTGATATACCCCTGCTTCTCCAGTTTTTTTAATTCCAGATAAATGTGGCTGTTCTGGGCGTGCCAGAAGAACTCTACCGATGAATCAAACGCTTTCACCAGATCATAGCCGCTCATAGATTTATAATTTAAGAATCCTAAAATGCCAAATGCCAAGGACATGCTTTTTCCTCCGTTTCTATATTGAATATCTTTATTGAATATCTTTCTATCTAAATATCTTCCCAATTTCATAATATAATAACAGTATAATTTTATACTATTATTATATTATACTATAGTCAACACAGAATAAAAATCTGACAACTTGCTATTAGTCCCTTTTAATGACTGCAAAATATTGACAGAAAAAACCAACTATGATACCGTGTATAAAATTTATTGCATATTAGACCGGTATATTGGATGAGAGAACGAAATGGACAAAGAACTGATACCTTTCTGGGAAGAAGCATATCAGGGCCAAAGTATTACCGCCTTCTCTTCCGAACCAAATGCAACCCTGAAAGAATTTGAACATCTGCCGGACGGGCGGCCTCATTCCATATCCTATCATCCACTACATAAAGACAGCCTTTTCCATAACACCTCCCCACGCAAAACGACCTTGGAATATCCATACCTATTCCAAGGCCGCTCTCTATTTCACTTATAAACAAACGCAGCTATCCCGCTCAATCACCTCACAGGAAATACTTCACGCCGCTCTCAAATATCTTCATATCCTGCTCACCGAAAATATTGATCGCCACGGCATCTCCCCGTCTCTCCGCATGAACCATCTTACCAAAGATACGCCCGTCAGGGGAAGTGATACCCTCGATTGCCGCATAGGAACCATTGATATTCCACTCTTCATCCATGGACACGTTTCCTTCCGGATTCGCATACTGGGTGGCCACCTGCCCATTGGCAAACAATCTGTCAATCCACTCTTTCGGCGCCACAAAGCGTCCCTCACCGTGAGAAGCCGGATTCACATAAACCTGACCGACCTCCGCCCCAGCAAGCCATGGAGACTTATCAGACACCACTTTCAGGTACGCCATCTTGGAGATAAGACGGTTTACGGTATTGAAAGTCAATGTGGGGGAATCCTCTTTCTGTCCCACAATCTCGCCGTAAGGCACAAGCCCCAGTTTGATCAGAGCCTGGAAACCGTTACAGATACCCAACGCCAGACCGTCTCTCTCATTCAGCAGTTTCATCACAGCTTCCCTGATCTTTTCATTCTGGAAAGCTGTGGCAAAGAATTTTGCGGAACCGTCCGGCTCATCTCCTGCGGAGAAACCGCCCGGGAACATGATAATCTGTGCCTGGCTAATGGCCTGTTCAAAAATCTCCACGCTCTCCCAGATATCTTCCGCCGTCATGTTCTTAAAGACTTTGACTGTCACATCCGCACCTGCCGCCTCAAAAGCCCTGGCACTGTCATACTCGCAGTTAGTGCCCGGAAAGACAGGGATAAAGACGGAAGGTCTTGCCACTTTATGTCTGCACACATAAACCTTATCTGTGTGATATACCTTGGATTCCACCGCACTCTTATCTTTGCTGGCGGTGTAAGGAAATACCTTCTCCAGCTTGGAAGTCCACGCCGCAAGCGCTTCTTCCTGTGTCAGCTTCATGGATCCGTAACTGAATACCCCATTCGCCGTCACCGTACCAATCTCCTCGAAGTCAATATCCAGCGCCTGTAACTTATGCACTTCCTCCGCCGGAATTTCCGCCACGATGTCACCAATACCATTGTCGAAGAGGGCTTCTTTCTTATAAGAGGAATCCACTGCCACTCCCAGGCCGTTACCGAAGGCCATCTTACTGATTGCCGCCGCTACACCCTTTGCATCCAGCGCGTAGGCCGCCACAATCTTTCTCTCCATAAACTGTGCCGTAACATGTCCAATGGTTTTTGTCACTGCTTCTTCCGACATCAATGTCATAATCTTATCATAAATTTCCATGACCTTATCGTAAACCGGCAGATCATACTCGTCCCTCGGAATGCGGAACCGCACCAGCCTGTCGCCCGGACATTTTAGTTCCGGCGTCACGATATTGCCGCTCTTACTCACATCCACCGCAAAAGATACCAGAGTGGGCGGCACGTCAATATCATTGAAAGTACCGGACATGGAGTCCTTACCGCCGATGGAAGGCAGGCCATACTTCATCTGTGCATCATAAGCACCCAGAAGAGCTGCAAAAGGCTGGCTCCAGCGGGAAGCTTCCTCGCTCATGCGCCTGAAATATTCCTGGAACGTAAAGCGGATAGTCCTGTAATCCCCGCCATTTGCCACAATCTTGGCCATGGATTCGGTCACCGCATAGACTGCGCCGTGATAAGGGCTCCAGCTGGACAGATAGGGATCAAACCCATAACTCATCATGGTCACGGTATCGGTCTTTCCCTGCAAGACGGGAAGCTTGGCCACCATGGCCTGCGTCTCCGTCATCTGATACTTGCCGCCATAAGGCATATACACGCTGCCCGCACCGATGGATGCGTCAAACATTTCCACCAGTCCCTTCTGGGAGCACACGTTCAGATCATTCAACAGGGCCGTCCACGCGCCCTTCACATCATCTTTCTCTAACGCCTCCGCCACGGCAGGCGTTGCAATCTTCTTAAAGTAATTCTCCTTTTCATCCGGCATGTCCACAGACACATTGGTCTCCTGATGGGCACCGTTGGTGTCCAGAAATGCTCTTGAGAGGTTCACAATTTCCTTACCGCGCCATTTTAAAATCAGGCGGGGCTCCTTCGTGACTACCGCCACCGGCACTGCCTCCAGATTTTCTTCTGATGCATAGGCCAGAAAAGCATCCACATCGCCGGGAGACACCACCACTGCCATACGTTCCTGAGACTCGGAGATCGCAAGCTCCGTGCCGTCAAGACCCGCATATTTCTTGGGCACCTTGTCCAGATCTACCACCAGGCCATCCGCCAGTTCACCGATGGCCACAGACACGCCGCCCGCGCCGAAGTCGTTACATTTCTTAATCAGACGGCTCACTTCCTCACGCCGGAACAGCCTCTGAATCTTTCTCTCTGTGGGCGCATTTCCTTTCTGCACTTCCGCGCCGCAGGTGTCGATGGAACTTTCCGTATGCACCTTAGAAGAACCGGTAGCGCCGCCGCAGCCGTCTCGCCCCGTCCTGCCGCCTAAGAGAATGATGATATCGTCCGGATCGGAGGTTTCACGGATTACATTCTTTCTGGGCGCCGCACCCATGACTGCACCAATCTCCATACGTTTTGCCACATAGTCAGGGTGATAAATCTCCTTTACCAGACCAGTCGCCAGACCAATCTGATTGCCGTAGGAAGAATAACCTTCTGCTGCGCCCCGCACCAGCTTCTTCTGGGGCAGCTTACCCTTCAGGGTATCCTCCACCGGCACCGTGGGATCCGCTGCACCCGTCACGCGCATGGCCTGATAGACATAACCACGGCCGGAAAGGGGATCGCGGATCGCGCCTCCCAGACAGGTAGCCGCTCCACCAAAGGGCTCTATCTCCGTTGGATGATTGTGGGTCTCATTTTTGAAAAAGACCAGCCACTCCTCACGCACCGGGCCATTGCCATAGTCCATCTCCACCGGAACCACCACGGAGCAGGCATTGATCTCGTCAGACTCCTCCATATCGTTAAGTTTCCCATCCTTTTTCAATTTGCGCATAGCCATCAGCGCCAGATCCATCAGACAGACAAACTTATCCTCACGACCTGCGAAAATTTCTTCCCGCACTTTTAAATAATCCTCATAGGTCTCTTTGATGGGCTTCTGATAATACCCTTCCGCAAAAGCCACATCTTTCAATTCCGTGGAAAATGTGGTATGACGGCAGTGATCTGACCAGTAAGTATCCAGCACTCGGATCTCCGTCATTGTGGGATCCCTGTGTTCCTCGCCGTTATAATAATTCTGGATATGCAAAAAGTCCTTAAAGGTCATGGCCAGCCCCAGAGAATCATACAGCTTACGCAGGTTCTCTTCCGGCATGGAGATAAAACCGTCAAACACGGCCACATCCGCAGGCTCGTCATAATCCATCTCAAGCGTATCCGGTTTCACCATATCCGTCTGTCTGGAATCCACAGGATTGATGCAATACGCCTTTATCTTCTCAAATTCATCATCGCTGACCGTACCAGTCAGTAAGTAAGTCACCGCTGTTCTGATGGTCGGGTTCTCATCCTCTTTTAAAAACTGTACGCACTGGACTGCAGAATCCGCCCGCTGGTCGAACTGCCCCGGCAGATATTCTACAGAAAACACCCTGCCATCCTTTGGAATCTCAATCTGCTCCTCATATAAGATATCCACCGGCGGTTCAGAAAACACCGTCTTACAGGCTCTCTCAAAGACTTCGTCCGAAATGTTCTCCACATCATACCGGATAAAGACGCGCACCTTCTGCACACTCTTTATCCCCAGAAAACTTTCAATCTCCTCCTTAAGTTCCTTCGCCCTGACTGCAAAAGGCTCCTTTTTCTCCACATAAATACGTCTCACGTTGCCCATGATGAATCTTCTCCTTATCCTTGTGAAAGTTAAAATCCGCTACCTTTTTTGCATAAAATTCCTCCGCGTATTCGAGTTCGCGAAGCGAATCTCGCAATCGAGCTTTGCTCAATTTGTTAATCTTGCGAAGCAAATTTACTTTTTTTATCCTACCAGATAATCCGGCATATTTCAATGCACGGATTCGGAATCTCTCTGCATCCTATGGGATTCCCTATCTCTATGCATGCAGCCTGTGAATCAACCGATATGCCATCTCGCCCTGCATGATCAATGGCTCCGTATATTGGAAAAACACGATTCCGTCTGTAGGCGCATACACGGTCTCCTTCACGCTTCCCTCATAGGGATCGATCACTTCCGCCAGTTTATTGCCATAACGCACATCCGCCCCTGTTTTCACAAGACTGCGGAAAATGCCGCCGCAGGTTACATGAATATTGGACAAATCTTCTTCCAGTATCACATGACTGATATACCCGCTGTGACTCTCATAGCGGATTATCCCCATCCTGGTCAAAAACCGCAGTACCGCCGCCACCGCCTGACTGGCGCTTTCCTCATCTATCTCCGTATTCTTATTCGTATATAGGGAAAAAGCTGCCGTCATCTCATCCTGCCAGTTATAATTGAGCGTCCGTGTATCGATCGGCGCAGGCTTCCTGACTGCCACATACGGCAGACCAAAAAGATTGGCCAGGGACGTGTTCTGATACCCTGTCTCCATCATGCGCACATGAGGCACAAATTCTCCTGTCATATAAAAACTCGCTAACTGAATCCCATAACTGTAATCTTTGATGGCCTCAAAGATGCCGCCGGCAATCCTGGCTGCCGCCTCCCCGTAACTGCTTCCCGGAAATTTACGGTTGATGTCCACATCTTCCACGCCCCAGTAACGTTTGCCCACATTCATGGCATAATTATTGACCACCGGAATCACCATAATCTCCTTGCCGGCGCTGATACAACCATTGCCTTCCAGTTCCTTTAATACCCGCACCAGCTGGGAGCAGATATAAAGCTGTTGTATCTCGCTGCCCCGCATGGGCCCTAAAATGCAGGCCGCCTTATCGCCCTTGCCAAAGCGGTAACCCTTCACCACCATATCTTCCCTGTAAGGTGCTTCCACCCGGTAGATTTCCTCTATGTACATGCTGTTCTCCATTTCACACATTTCTTGTTTTGCATTATATCTGTGCTATATTGCCTTACACCGCACGGCAGATACCCCACATCTGGCATTGTCCTATTCCCTTATCCCTGTACATCCTGCTCCAATATCCGTGCAATCAAAGATCCCTCGTAAACGAAAGGATACTCCCGCAAGGTGAATACCACACCGCCCTTCTTTGCCACAATCTCCTGCACAACCTTACCGGTCAATACATCCACAATCTCCCCAATCTTTTCCTCCTGGTGCAGATAATGTCTATGAGCGATATTCGGCAGAAAAATACCAGCGTGTTCCGCCCGGATAAATTCCACTTCCCCATCGCTGGATATCACAGGTTCCCTCACTGGACTGACCGGACCGGTCCACAGCCCCATCTCCCGCATCAGATAGAGGATGCCGTCCACTACCTGATCTCCATAAATTCTGGTAATCCGAAGCCCTAATCCCATCTCCATCACCAGGGTGGGAACTCCCAGCATATTCATGGAATGGGCCAGTGTGGACTCATGCACTGTAGCCGTGGCATTCAGCCAGATCATATCCGCATTTAGAAGTTTCGCAAAAGGCAGAAGTTTCTGAGCAAATTCCGCACTCACACGCACCTGAGGGATTTCCCTGACATACATGTCAGATGCATGGACATCAATGCAGACATCCGCCCCTGAGATATCTCCTACTACGGAGGCCGCCGCACGTTCCATCAC
>CAMXIF010000051.1 GCA_947243845.1 uncultured bacterium | reverse complement strand
CAGGGACAGTCTCCTTACCAGATCGTAACAAACCACCCGGAACTGGGTATGTCCGTCAGGACTCTTTATACCTATCTGGATGAAGGTCTTTTTACTGCAAGGAATATCGACCTCAAGCGGAAAGTGAAGTTCAAGCCCCGTAAGTGCCACAATACACAGATCAAAGACCGTTTTGTCTTTCAGGGCCGGATGTACACTGACTTTCAGGCACTCTCCCCTGGCCACTGGACAGAAATGGATACTGTACACTCTTCCAATGAGTCGAAAAAGGTGCTCCTGACCTTTTTCTTAAAACGTGAAAAACTCTTTCTGGCTTTCCTTATGAACCGTTGTACCAAAGGCGCTGTCCGTGCCGTTTTTGACCGGCTGGAAAAGAAACTGGGCACTTATGATTTCCTGTGTCTTTTTCATACCCTTCTGACTGACAGAGGCTCTGAGTTTGGTGATCCTGATGCCCTTGAGTCAGGTATAAACGGCATAGAACGGACGAACATCTATTACTGTGACCCCATGCGCAGCGGCCAGAAGGGCGGTGTGGAAAATGTCCACACCATGCTCAGGATGGTACTGCCAAAAGGAACCAGTTTTGAATTCCTTACCCAGTGGGATGTGAACCTGATCGTAAACCATATCAATTCCACACCACGGGAAAGCCTTTCAGGAAAAACACCTTATGCAGCTGCGCTGGAAACATACGGTGAAGAAGTCCTGAAAGCACTTCAGCTCAGGCCGGTTGACCCGGATGAGGTCAATCTGACACCTAAGCTGATCATGCATAACCGTTAACACTCTCACAAGATCTGCTGTCAGGATGGAATTCAGACTTTCACATTTTTACCATGCTGCCGGTGGAATTTAGTCCGACACACTAACTCTCCAGCGGCCTGTTTTCCATGCCCGAAACGCAGGTATTTTGTAAGAAGTTGCTTTGATTATAACAGAAATCAGACATTTTGACTCTGGGAAATACTTATTTTTTGACAAATTTTAAAGTACAGTGGAATTTACTTCTGCACTGGAATTTAAAATTTCAAGTCAGCTATTTAAACTCGTCATAGGCGCTTAATATCATCGTATAGGGCAGTATCTCCGCACGTTTTGCTTCCTGCATTACTTCAATACCGTCTTTTAAAGGCATCTGCACATCCAAAAACATGATATCCGGCATACCGTCCATCGCATATGCCTTGAACTTGGTCTTATATGCCTCCTCGTCAAGCGCTTCCACTTCGATCGTTACATTCGAGTTTGCCGCCATATACTCGTCAATGATCATCTGCTCTACCAGTCCCTGTCCGTTCTTACGATCCGGCAGATTAGAGAACACCTTAATCGTAACCTCTTTGTCAGCTTCATCTTCATTTCCTCCCATTTCGAAATGTATTTCTTTGATGTTTTCATCTTATCATCCGCCCAAACGCATTTACAGATGCCAAAATTTTAAAATGGTGTAAAATTTTCGACAAACAAAAAGCACCATTTTATAGTTTCATTCCACTATACCATGATGCTCTCCTATACTATTTCTGGCTGTCTCTGGCTGTTCCTGTTCCGTTCCTGCTCTGTTCTATTCCGCTATCCTTCTTTGCCAAAAAGAATAAAATCAATCCCCATCAGATACCCGTCAAGCCCCTGTCCGTAGATCTGCTTATCACAGGCCGGCGCTGTCACGGACACTTTACGGAACTCTTCCCGTTCCATGATATTGGAGATATGAACCTCCACTTTAGGCACCGTAATACTGGCAAGCGCATCCCGGATCGCATAACTATAATGGGTGTAAGCGCCTGGATTGATCACAATTCCCTCCGTGCCGTCAAAATAAGCGTCCTGGATCCTGTCAATGATCGCCCCCTCATGGTTACTCTGAAACACCTCTATGGTACAGCCTTCTTCCTGCCCTTTCTTCGCTATCATATGCAGCAGATAGTCATAATCCTGCGTCCCATAGACATTTTTTTCCCGAATTCCCAGAAAATTTAAATTCGGCCCGTTAATCACCAATAGTTTCATACTGCCATTGTCCTCCATTCCAAAATTCTTCCCCTGTCAGTCAACTGCTTGTTCTATCTCACACATAATCTGTTCAAAACTCTTATCGTCCACATTGACAACAAAGTCCGCCGCATCTTTGTAGCAGCTGTCCCGCTCGGCAAGCATTGTCCTGATTCTGGTCTGCGGGTCATCCCCCTGCAATAAAGGCCTGGATGTATCGTGTTTAACCCGCTCGTAAATGGTCTCGGCACTGGCCTGCAGATAAAATACCTGCCCCAGTTCCCGTAACAGCTTCCTGTTTTCCTCCCGCAGCGGCAGACCGCCGCCCACCGATATGATCTGATCTTTGGCAGTCCGTAAAAGTTTCTGCAGGCACATGGTCTCCCTGTCCCGGAAATATGCCTCGCCCTCCGCGGCAAAAATCTCCGATATAGGGCGCTGTTCTTCCCGCTCAATCTCCTTATCCGTATCTATGACCGGTTTACGCAGACGATAGGACAACCTGAAACCCACCGTAGTCTTTCCCGACCCCATAAACCCGATCAATATCACATTTCCCATACTCTTTCGTATCCTTCCTGTCTGCACTTTTCCCTCAGCCTTATACTGGTCTGCCTTATTTTGTCAGGGTAAAATGCGCCTTCAATTTCTCATAGACCGTCTGCGCATCCGCTTCTGAGACCGTCACGTTATTCCAGAGTTCATAGGCAATGATTCCCTGATATAAAAGCATCTTCAACCCATTATAGGCCCTGCCGCCGTGGGCTTTCGTCATTTTCATAAACTTAGTCTCCCAGGGGCTGTAGATTAGGTCAAATCCCGTATGGATCTTCTCATAAAATGCTTCCTCGGCAATGACCACATCCTCCACATGAGGAGCCAGTCCCACAGAAGTACCCTGTATGGCCAGATATTTCCCTTCCGGGATGTTCCTGTACTCTGTCAGGAGCATCGGTGCGATCACTTCTCTTCCCAACGTATGGTTGACTTCCTGAGCCACCGCCTGCGCCTTGTCCCCGGTACGGTTCAGCATATATACCCTGGCCGCACCTTTCACCGCACAAAGATAAGCTACCGCCCTGGCAGCGCCGCCCGCCCCCAGAAGAATAATCTGCTCCCCTTCAATTCTGATGTCCTCGCTTATCATGGCCCGGTACAGGCCCTCCATATCCGTATTATACCCTTTATAACCGTCCGCTGTCCTTACCAATGTGTTGACTGCACCAATATTTTGGGCCAGTTCATCTATCTCCCGCAGGCTCGAAATCACTTCACTCTTATAGGGTACCGTCACATTAAGGCCCAGCAGATGCAAAGCCGCCGCCCCTGTGACTGCCGCCGCCACCTGGCCGGGCTCCACCGGAAAAGGTACATACACCATATCATGACCCAATCTTTGTGCCAATGTGTTGTGAATCATGGGTGAAAGCGTGTGCTCCACCGGATTTCCAATCAGACCGCAAACCCTCGTTTTACCATTTATTTCCATAACATCCCCCTGTCCAAACAGATTACCGCAATCCCATACAGATAATGCCTTTATTGAAAGCATTCTCTTATATGAAAAATACTTCCCGCACTATCTCAGGTTCGAATACCGTCCTTTGGAACGCTTATAGAAAAACAGCACAATCCACTCCAACCGCCGTTTCAGCACAATCTGTATCTCCTCCTTGGGATGAATGGGTTTCACCAGAAATGTCCTGATCCCCGTTTTCTTTGCGCCCCATACATCCGTAAAAAGCTGATCGCCCACAAAAAAGGTAGTAGAGGCGTCTGTTCCCATCCGTTCCATCGCTTTTCTATAGCTTTGGGTAGAAGGTTTACCTGCTTTATAAATATAATGAGAATGTACCTCATCATTAAACATCTTAACCCTCGGTTCTTTGTTATTAGATAATAACATGCTCTCAAGTCCGATACCGCGCAGCCGCTCAAATAGAGCGATACTCCTCGCATCAGCCGGCGCTCCGTGCGGCACCAGGGTATTGTCTATATCAAAGATTACACCCCGATATCCTTGCCGGTACAACCCTTCATAGTCTATCTCATATGCAGAATCCAAATATACATCCGGATAAAAACATTCTAACCAGGCCATTGTCTGTACTCCGTTCTCCTGCCCTTTCCCCCTGTTCCTGATTCCTACGGCATAACCGATCAAAAACCGACTCACAACCACGGGGTATTTAGGCAATTTTCTATATAATAGCAAAACACCCTGCATCTTTGCAAGGTGTTTTCCTCTGACACAAAACAACTTTACTTATCCAGCACACTCTTCAACTCATCCATAAAAGTATTAATATCCTTGAATTCCCTATAGACAGATGCAAACCTGACATAAGCAACTGCCTCAAGATCTTTAAGTTTGTTCATTACCAGTTCTCCGATCACCTGGCTGGGAATCTCTTTCTCTTCGCGATTGAAAATCTCCGTTTCCACCTCATCCACCAGCTGATTAATCTGATTGGCGCTGATCGGTCTCTTATGACACGCCCGCAGAACACCCGCCTCAATCTTCGACCTGTCATAGGTCTCCCTGTTATCATCTTTCTTGATGATGATGAGCGGAATCGTCTCCACCTTCTCGTAGGTGGTAAACCGTTTATCACACTCATCACAGACACGTCTTCTCCTTATGGAACTGTTATCTTCAGCAGGTCTGCTGTCAATCACTCTGGTATTTTCATGACCACAAAAAGGGCATTTCATCAGGATATCCTCCATATCTACCTGTATTCTTGCATGACTCAATATGATTATTATAGTCGATATCATAATTTATGTCAACTATTTTATGGAAACTATATCAAACTAACCAGCTAAATGACTGGCAATGCCAAGACTCAAAAAATTCCATTTTACAGGCAAATATCCACAATGATGATGTCCGGCCCGATCTGCTTGATATCCTTATAACAGATAACATAATCTGGATCGCTCCCAAACAAACCGCACCATTTATTATCTCCCGGAATGATCAGTTTAAAAATCTGTCCGGTACATTCATCAAACTCGAAATCGTTCACCCTGCCAAGCTTTTCACAGTTCTTCAGGTTAATGACTTCCTTCTTTTTTAATTCCGAAAATAACATAGGAACCTCTCCGGGCTTTTTACTTATCATATGCGCCTGCCCGAAAAAGGTTCCTGCTATCTCAATTATACTAATCTACTGTCACATAATCTGCAAAGACATATCCTTCGCTGTATCCATCTTCTTCCAGAACGATCTTATACCATTCGCCGCCCTCTACAGCTTCCAGATACTCGTAAGTTTCCCCTGCCTGAGCTACCTTAATGACGTTGGTTCCGGAAGTAGCCGGGTTATCCCTGATATTTACATTTTTGACGATGCTAAGGGTTCCCGCAGAAGCCTCTTCCTGATTCTCCTCGTCCTCTTCCTCCATTTCCTGTCCCGGATTATCTTCCTGGCCTTCTCCTTCCTGGTCTTCTCCCTCTTTCTCTTCGTCAGCTTCTTCCTGCTGTTCCTGTTCTTTGGCTGCCTTCTCATAATTTTTAGGCATATAACGCTGATACAGGTTGAAAGCCAAAAAGGCCACGATCACCAGAACAACACAGCCTATCACTGCCGTCATAATTGTGAGGATATCAACGCCTTCCTCATCATCGTCATCCCAGTCCTCGTCTTCCCAATCCTCATCTTCTTCGATTTCCTCCCGGTAGACCGGCCTTCTCTTTTTCGGCGGCGGTGCCGGCTGCGGCTTTCTCTTTGGTGCCGGCGGCTGGGCACTCCTCCTTCTGACCGGCTCCTCCTGAGATGTGCGGCTTCTCTCTGCACTGCTTCTGGAACCGCCGCTTCTCTCTGCATTGCTTCTGGAACTGGCGCTTCTCTCCGCGCTGCTCCTGGAACCGCCGCTTCTCTCTGCACCGCTTCTGGAACTGCCGCTTCTCTCTGCACTGCTCCTGGAACTGCCGCTTCTCTCCGCACTGCTCCTGGAACCACCAGAGGAAGCTTTGCCGGGAGCCTCTTTCTGGGAAGAGGATGTTCTGGAAGACCCACTTCTGCGCGGCTCTCCCTGCGGTCTGCGGTCTTTTCTGATCTCCGCCTCCGTCTCCGAAAGGATATTTCTCTCTATCGATTCCATAGGAATATCCATGGTGTCCTGCGAAACAGGCTTTCTCGTCTTTTTACCTCCCATCACTCTGCCGCACTTAGGACAGAATTTGTCATTCCCCTGAAGCAGCGTCCCACAATCCGGGCAACGCTTCTTCTTTATCACTCGGACGCCGCACTTGGGACAAAACTGATCTGCCTCAGATACATGGGCGCCACATTCTGTACATACCATATTCCCTCTCCTCCACAATAAAGCTGACAATTGTTTTGTCTTTATAACTTTACCAAAAAAATCCCCTTTTGTAAAACCATATCCCAAATTTTTTCCTTAAGATTTCATGAATAATTCCCGGCCAATCGCACATGCTTGTTAGAAAGACAATCCACACTCCAAAACTTAAAATACGAAAGGCTGGGCAATACTATGATGCAAGGTAAAGTAGAAATCTGCGGTGTTAACACTTCCAAACTGCCGCTTCTGAAAAATACTGAGAAAGAAGAGCTTTTTAAACGAATTGAAGAAGGCGATCTATCCGCCCGCCGCGAATATATCAACGGCAATTTACGGCTCGTCTTAAGCGTCATCAAAAGATTCCATTCCAGTAATGAAAATGTGGACGACCTCTTCCAGATTGGCTGCATCGGTTTGATCAAGGCCATTGACAACTTCGACAGCTCCCTGAATGTAAAATTTTCCACCTATGCCGTCCCCATGATCGTAGGGGAAATCAGACGGTATCTTCGGGATGCCAACAGCATCCGGGTATCCCGCTCTTTAAAGGATACCGCCTATAAAGCCATCTATGCCAGGGAACACCTGACACGAGCCAACTCAAAAGAACCTACCGTCACAGAAATTGCCGCAGAAATCGGTGTCTCCAAAGAAGATATCGTCTATGCGCTGGATGCCATACAGAGTCCCATGAGTCTTTATGAACCGGTATATACGGACGGCGGTGACACCCTGTACGTGATGGACCAGATCAGCGATAAGAAAAACCGGGAGGAAGTCTGGGTGGAACACATTTCCCTGAGCGAAGCCATGAAAAAACTCTCTGAGAGGGAGTATGAGATCATCTCCCTGCGGTTCTTTGAAGGGAAAACACAGATGGAAGTTGCGGAGAAGATCGGCATCTCCCAGGCCCAGGTATCCCGCTTGGAAAAGAATGCTTTAAAGACCATGCGCCTTTATCTGACCGCATAAAAAAGGGACCGGCAAATTACCGGTCCTTTCTCATATCCTTTAAAACTTGGCAATATCATACGTCAGCGTAATATCTTTGCCGCCATATAACTTGAAATAATTCTGCACAATCCTGTCTGTCACCACGCGTATATTTTCTTTCTCCGTTCCCATCAACACTACCAGGAACTGAGAACTGCTGTATCTGGTGCCTACATCCACACCACGCAGGGACTTACAGATTGCCTGTTCCATACACTGCATGGCAATCTCCATACGTTCCAACTTAACTTCGCTCCCATCCTGAGAAAACAGGGTGAACAGCAGAAGCTGCGTCTTTTGTCTGCTCCGATTGGACATGTGCTGTACGAAATCATAAATGTGGGCAAACTCGTCATAATTAACCTGAAACAGCCCCTGGTATTCCTCTCGATTCTGGATGATCTTGATCACTCTCTCCAGATCGCCCTTGGACTGTTCGGGTGTACGTACCAGACCGGTGCCCTCATAGAAACCATAACGCAGATTTGCATTCTGTTTTACATGGTAAAGCGCCTTGTCTGCCCTTTCATAAAGTTCCTCAAACTCCCGGCCATCCACGCCGGATATGCTGATGCCGATAGAGAACTGCGTCTCCCTGAGAAGTTCCACATCTTCCTGCTTCTTCGCAAACGCTTCCAGAATCTCCTTCACTTTAACCACTGCATCATCTCTTCTTCTGGCGCCTTCTATAAAATACAAAAACTCATCGCCGCCCGTCCTGCAGATGATATCCTGTCCGCACACTTCCCGCAGAACATCGGAGGCAATCTTAATCACATAATCACCCACAAGATGTCCGTGCTCTTCGTTGATTCTCCTGAAATGATCCAGATCCAAAACCATCAGACAACCGCCGGTTGTGCGAAGCCCTGCTGTAATTTCCTGCTTGCCTTTGCGCCCGCTCAAAAGCCCTGTCAGATAATCGGTAGGCGCCTCCAGAACACTCTCCGCACCCATCGCCAGACCTATGATCTTCTCACTGTCAAAGATTGGTGAAGCCAGTTCATCCTCCGGCATCCATACCTTCTCAAGCGCTCCCTCTCGAATCAGGGCAACAAAGATATCCACCAATTCCGGATCCCACTGGCTTCCCTTACCCTTTTCCAGTTCCTCCATCACAATGTTGTCATTCAGTCTGCGCCTATAAACACGGTTACTGGTCATGGCATCGTAGGAATCCACCAAACCGATGACTCGTGCCACCAACGGAATCGACTCCCCTTTTAAGCCTTCCGGATACCCCTTCCCATCGTAACGCTCATGATGATATTTAGCACCGATACTGACATTCGGAAACATCTTAAAATCCTTTAAGATCTCCGCGCCCATGATCGTGTGTCCTTTGATCAATCGAAATTCCAAATCTGTGAGTTTAAATGGTTTATTTAAGACGGCATCCGGCACCCCGATCTTACCTACGTCATGCAGCATTGCCACATAATAAATATTCTGAATATCCTCCTCCGACCAACCCAAACGCTGTGCAAGAATCTCAGAGTAAGCCGCCACCCGCATGGAATGGCCCTTGGTATAATCATCCTTCGCATCTACGGTGTTGGCAACGGTCATGATTGCCTGAATCGTGACGCGCTCCATCTCCTTGGTCTTCTCATCCAGCCTGCGCTGTAAATCCTTACGATAGCCGTCCAGTTCAATCGTACTCTTAATACGGCTCATCATGATCTGCGGTTCAAAAGGCTTTGAGATAAAGTCGTAAGCCCCCACCCTGAAGCATTCAATCTCCGTCTCCACACTGCGGTCTGCCGTCAGAAAGATAACAGGTATCTTGCGCCATCTCTCGTCCGCCTGTAAAGCTTTCATCACTTCAAAACCGCTGATCTCCGGCATATTAATATCTAAAAGAATCAGATCCGGAACGTGCCTTTCCAGATACTTATAGGCCTGCCTGCCGGAATTGACGGCCACCACCTTATATTCATCCCCCAATAAATTCTGCGCCGTTGACAAAGTCAGCCTGTCATCATCAACAATCAAGATTATCTTCTTCATTTGTCTCCCCATCTACCCCATTTTCCTAAACAATTCCAACAGTAACCCACATATTACCTTACGTTTATTATACTGTTATTTATTGTAAAAAGCAATTCAATTATCCTTACTCATCTCCTTTTTTAGACGCCTCATAATCTTTTTCTCAAGCCTCGATATGTAGGACTGAGAAATCCCCAGAAGTTCCGCTACTTCCTTCTGTGTCATCTCCTTTCCATCAACACTTCCCAAGCCGAACCGCAGTCTGATAATGGTCTGTTCCCGCTCCGAAAGTTTGGCGATCGCCTTGATCAAAAGTTTTCTCTCCACTTCATTTTCCAGGTCTTTGTAGATTACATCCTCATCCGTTCCCAGGATATCGGAAAGCAGAAGTTCGTTGCCGTCCCAGTCTACATTCAAAGGTTCATCTATAGAAACCTCCATCTTGTGCTTACTGTTTCTTCTCAGGTACATTAATATCTCATTCTCAATACAGCGGGAAGCATATGTGGCCAGCTTGATGTTTTTGTCCGGATTAAATGTATTGATGGACTTGATCAATCCTATGGTGCCAATGGAGATCAGGTCTTCCACTCCCACACCCGTATTGTCAAACTTCTTCGCAATGTACACCACCAGTCTTAAGTTATGTTCTATCAAAATGGACTTGGCTTCGTCCTCATACTCTGTTCCCAGATCGCTTATGATCTCATTTTCCCTCTCGCTCTCAAGAGGGGGCGGCAGCACCTCTGTTCCGCCTATGTAATGAATGTCTCCCTGTTTAGTCATCAAAAACTTTGTGTCCCTGTGAACCATCTTAAACTGAACCCTTCCAGGGATTGCCACTTTTAGAACCATCTTTATTCCTCCTAGTTTTCTAATAACCGGGGGTGTAGTATCATCTGGTATACACTCTCTTCCGATATTCCCATATCACAAATTGCAATGATAACGTGTTCTCTCCTGGTTTCCCGGCCTTCTTCCTCTATGATCATCTCAGGAATTTCATAAGCATTCAGAATCCCTCTGTCCTTCCCCACACTCCGATAGGGAACTGCATGATATTTCTCCGGCATAAAACAGGAGGACATACACTGCGCTATTTTTCTGCTGACCACACTGACCGGAGCGCCGCTCACAGGATCCGCCAGATGATCTCCCGTATCCACAAATGCACACACTCGAATTTCCTGTGCAAGCGCCGGTACATAAAAGCGCACAGTCCGAAGGCTGTTACGACTCCTGGCTAAAATTATGCCAAGCGCCGCTGCAAAGATCCGATAGGCCAGATAGCCGATAAAGATTGTCAGAAAAATACTTCCTCTGCCTTTCAGAATCACTCTCAACCGATTCAGAATCCATATCATGACGCTGCCTAAAAAAAATCCACAGCCAGCCATCACCAGACTACTATGAATCAGCTTTCTTATGCTATGTATCCGATATGTGATACACATCATACACATACTGACAGGCAGCGCGCTTATGATCATCCTGCCGCCCATCCTTCCGACAGGCATCATGACAGCCAGGCAGCTTAGTACGGCACCAAGCACTGCTCCCAGACATTTCCTTCCATGCGTGGCAGTACATCGAAGGAAACTGCCGGCTAACGACAACAGATACAGGTTCGTTATAAACTGCAGGACAAAAACACTGTCAATATATAATTTGTAATACACCTCTCACCTCCGTGCCTTAAGAATATTATAGGGAAAAGCAGGTGCATATTCTGTCACAATCAGGGAGCATTTCCATTATTTTTCCAGACAGGAAACAACAAAAAACCACAGGATTTTCTCCTGTGGTCTTATTAATCTATTCATTTTATGCGAGTCCGTGAAGTTAATCCTTCCGCTTATCCGAGTCCGCGAAGCGGATCTTGTAAAGTTATTCCTTCCGCTTATCTGAGTCCACGAAGCGGAACTTGTAAAGT
>CAMXIF010000050.1 GCA_947243845.1 uncultured bacterium | reverse complement strand
CGCTGGCGATTCCCGCCTCAATCAGCTTCTCAATCACCCTGACACCTGCGTCAAATTGTCTGCGCAGCATATTGTTCTTATCAGTCGATTTATGGGCAAAGAAATATTCATAGACTGCAACAGTCAAATTATCCTTCTTCTGCAAAAGTTCTTTCTTCTGCTCCTTTAAGAAAAGTGTCAGGATATCCGCCGCATTATCCTCCTGAGTGATCTTCTCCGTAAAGACATCATCCGTCTCATCCGCCTCCATCTGCAGCACTTCCATCAGAATCTGCTCCGTGCTGTCAAAATAAAGATACAGGCCGCCCCGGCTGATCTCGCAGGCTTCCACGATATCTTTCATGGTCACATTCTTGAACCCTTTCTCCACAAACACCTTTCTGGCTGTCTCCAGAATGTATTTCTTTTTCTGTACCGATTTTTCTCCCATAAATCTTCTCTCCTAAATTTTTCCAATGTGATTGACTGTCTTCCTCTATGGCTGTATTGCCGCCCCTGACTTGACTTATCTGGTCGGTGCCGGTCTGTCCCAGAAATCCAGATTAGCCTTCATCTTCTTAATCACATATAGAAATATCCCGCTCTCCACGGCTTCAGACCACATTCTTCCTTTCGTCATCCCACCCATTACATATTTGGAAAGAATCGCTTTTAATACATCCATTTCTTTGATACTTGCCCGCTCGATCGCTCTGATTTCATCCTGCACTGTACGGATTCTGCAACGGGAATAAACATACATATAGTTCCTGTCCATCAACCGTGTCCGCTGTGCCTCCTTGACAAAACTCATCACGGTGCTGTCATATACCGGAAATGCCACCGAATGTTCAGCAATCCCGGAAGCGGAATAAGTCTGCTGTACACTGGTCCCCGTCTTACTTTCCAGCCAGGGCAGGTACCTTACTAACTTCTCCACATCTGGTTTATATTCATTGACGATCTGCTGTCTATAAGCGATGTCCTCCTGTTCTGTTCTCCTATCCATAATTTCTACTGCCTTTCTCCCTAAATCTCATATAATACGGGATCCGCAAAGCGAAACCCGGAAAGCAAATTTTCTCATCATTTACTTTTTCGACAAGATTGTCATTTTTATTCTAGCACAAATTTTTTAAAAGTACAGCACAAAATACTTTTTATCTTCTTGTGCATTTTGCTAAAATCCATCTTCCCCTTTTCTATTTACTATCTATATTCTTGTAATTATTTTGCTGTCGTCATATAATAAGAGTAAATTCCTTCGGAATTAACTCTTCGAGTTCCGCTTCGCGGACTCGGATATATTTTATTGGTATTCCTTTGGAACCAACTCTTCGAGTTCCGCTTCGCGGACTCGGATATATTTTATTGATATTCCTTTGGAATTAACTCTATAACTCTGCGAGTTCCGCTTCGCGGACTCGGATATATTTTATTGGTATTCCTTTGGAGTTAACTCTATAACTCTGCGAGTTCCGCTTCGCGAACCCGAATCTGCTTTTTGTGTTCCTTCGGAGCGCATAAGTTTTTCTATGGAATTCCGACAGAATCAGTTTGAACTAAATCATAGGGGAGGTATCATCATGGCTGTAAAAGAATTTCCGGCGGGGACGCAGCTGATCCAGAGTGGTCAAAATCTCACCGCCTTACATGTAATCGCTAAGGGAAGCGTACGCGCCACCTATCCTGGCGGCGAATTTTATCTGGGAAAAGGTGATGTTGTTGGCATCTGCGAACTCTTTTTCGGATCCTATTTCATCTCTTATCAGGCAGAGGAAGCTACTTCGTTTGCTTCTTATCCCTGTTCTGCCGCACAGTTATCCAATTTTATGAAAAGCAACAAGGAGTTGGCTAATTTCCTTATCACTTCTTTGTTCAAGCAGCTTCACGAGATTCTTGACCAGTATGAACTGAGCCATTTTGACTGTAATAATTTCTACCATTACCTGATGGACAGTTATGAAGATTATAAGTCTTTTTGTACAAAACTTGGCTTTGCCGCAAGGGAACTACCAGCTATGGAGACGTTGACTCAGCTGGTCCTTGAAGAAGATGTGGACAGCTGGATTGATGGCTTCTATAGCCAGCTGGGCACGCTGGTGACGGAGAAAACCGCCAAAAACCTGGATCCCGACTTTATGACCGGATTAATCTTAAAGGTAGATCAGGATATCTACAATATCATCTCTGTCTGCCGTGTACTATATGATTACAAATCGGAGATTACCAACCTCCTGATGAATGAAAATCATCTGGATTTCTTTGACTTATATGCAGGCATTCTCTATAAGATCGGCCCCAACGCCGAAAATTCCACCACGATCATTGCGGCATTATCTACCATGATGATCCAGCTTGAGAGCCAGCCTACAATCGACAAAGACATGTACAAACAGCGCGTGGCTGAATATCGTGAGAAACTCAACAAGGTAAGTACTTCCTCCGGTGATGAAGATAACAAGACGGATGAAGTGCCGGAAATCACAGATTCCATGAATACAATCCTCGCCTACTCCGGTGTCAGCAGCGAAACTGCTACCGCTTTCCGGGCTAATGTTGAGAAATATGCCAAGATGACTGACAAGAACGCTTCCGATGACGCCGCAAGGAAACTGCGTCTTACGATCACCAAGTTGTTCTATCAGATTTATGAGGGCGCTTTCTTAAAGAGTCTAAATGACAATGCCATCCCCAAGGTTGTGAAAATGTTCTTCAACTTCGGCTATGTGGATGAAAACCTGGCCGGCATGGAGAATGCTTCCTACCTGTACTCTATTGTGGATAAGCTTCCCACGGATCCCAAGCGGAAGGTCTACACCATTTACGAATGGCTCAAAGCTATTTACAACGGTGAAAAGGCACCCAGCCGCAACGAATTTGATGCCGATTATATCGCTTATCTGCATGAGCAGAAGATGACCGGTAAGATTACTGCCGCCCAGGAAATTGAATGGCAGAACGACAGGGAAAAACAGGTTCTGTTCGAGATGAACAATATGTTCCCTACTGTCAACAAGATTACATTTGGCCGTATTATCAATTTCTGCCCCATCTTCTCGGAACATAATATCTTAAAAGACCTGGATGTCTCCCTTGTCTCCGCAGATAAGGTAGAAAATGCCTTTAAGATGATACGTTCCCTGGACTTCAGCGCCTACTACCGTGACATCATCTATACCAATCCGGATATCGGTATCGGCAAAGAGTCTGTCGGTGTAGAGGTACTGCCGGATCTGATCCTGATGCCCAATGTGGGAATCCGCGGCGTTGCATGGCAGGAAATTGAAGGCCGCAAACGTACCACCCCGGCTCGTATGATGGTATCCATCTTCCAGATGGAAGATCTGACCAATATTTTAGTACGCCTGACCGGCGATTTTCGTTGGGAAATGTGCAAACGTGTACAGGGCGCCCGCTGGAACGATGTATCCGAAGCATCCCTCACCAGCGAATACTTCGATTACATCCAGTTCTACAAAAAGAACCGGGATCTGTCGGCAGATGCCAAGGATAAGATCAAGCTCAGTATGCAGAAAGCAAAGAACAGTTATAAAGAAATGTTTATCAGGGATTATGAAGCCTGGATTCTCTATGAAGGTTCCGGCTCGCCCCGCTTAAACAAAGTATCCCGTACGATTCTCTTCACTTATTGTCCGTTTGCCAAGGAAATCCGTAATAGGCTCAAAGCAAACCCGCTGTATAAGGATATGATGGATCGTTACGATATCAAACTCAGCCAGAAGATACACCATTATAACAATCTATTCCAGAAACTGAAGAACACCAATACGCCAGTGCCAGAAGAACTGCAAAATCAGAGAGATTTCTTAAATCGTTAAAAGGGAGCAAAATGTTTTTATTATGTATCAGTTTTTGGTATTGAATATGAGTAAATTCGACATTTTTCGCCAATATAGTGTTATTCTTCTGCAATATAATTATAGACTGTCGTCCAAAAAGCGATTATAGTAATGTTAGACTTGATCGCGGAAATCAAGTCAGCAATAGCAATTCCGAAGAATTCCCCTTTTACACAGCGAAAACCCCGAAGGTTTTATCCTTCGGGGTTTTTGCTGTATCTCTATTTTTATGTATCTATGTTTTTATGTATTTCTATTTTTCTGTGTTAGAAGGTCTCACCATAAACAAGCTGATCAACAGGGCTATGACATAAAGCACGATTGTAAAATACAGTACGTTCTGATATCCTACCGGATTGACCATGTTGCCATGGCTGTCCTCGATAAAGCTTCCCGTTTTGCTTACGATCAGCGTTGCGATCTGATTACCGGTAAGACCTGCGAAAGCCCAAGCAGAAAGCGTGATACCATGAATCGCGCTGATGCTGCCCATGCCATAGTGGTCGGAAAGCAGTGTAGGCACATTGGAGAATCCGCCGCCGTATCCGGCATTTACCATAAAGATCAGCGCCAATACCAGAACAATCAACAGCATATTACCCTCGCCGTTCTTGATACCGCCGGTCAACATTACCGCACCCGTAAAGACAATGGAGAGAATGAATATCAACTTATAAATCGTATTTCTGTCCTTCAGATGATCTGCCCATGCAGAGAAGCCAAGACGGCCGCCGGCATTGAAGACAGCGGAAACTGTGGAAATCACCCCTACCACACCTGCAAGACCGATACATTTCACGATCATCTTCTCCTGAGAAATCAGTGCCAGACCACAGGTGATGTTAATATAGAACATCAGCCAGATACCGACATAGTTCGCAACCGGACGAGTCTTGATAGTAGCCATGATACCCTGTCCTTTTTCTTTCTTCTGAGGCTCATGCCATCCGGCCGGTTTCGCCAGAAGCAGATGACCCACGAACATCATTACAAAGTACACTGCCGCCAGGATAAAGAACATCTTGTAAATACCGCCCTCACCCAGATTCGCAAGGAGCGCCTGCATGATAGGGCTTGCGATCGCCTTCGCGCCGCCAAAGCCTGCCACAGCAAGACCGGTCGCCAGACCTTTCTTATCCTCAAACCAGAGCATCAAAGTCTTGACGGGAGACAAATAGCCGGTTCCCAGACCAATACCCATAATGAAACCATAACATACATAGATTCCCACAAGCGCGAGAACGCTTCCCTTGTGGTTGCCGCCGTAATAGATAAAGAACCCGGTGCCCGCCATACCCAGGGCAAACGTGATCGTTGCAATCAGAGAAGACTTGTGAATATCTTTCTCTACTACATTTCCCAGGAAAGCTGCCGACATACCCAGGAAAAAGATGGCGAAGCTGAATGCCCACTCCGTAGCCGCCTTGGAAAATCCTATGTAGTCAGCAATCTCCTGACTGAAAATCGACCAACAGTACACAGTACCAATACTGAAATGCAGGAGCAATGCCGGAATTGCGGCACGCACCCATTTGTTCTGACAGTTTTTCATGACAATTACCTGTTATCCTTTCGTTATTATGATATAAGAAACTGAAAAGCTGAATCTAACTTTTATAATTTTATAATAAAACTTTTAGAAATTCAAGACTCACTTTACTTCAATACCAGCACCGAAAATCCCGGCATCACCGCAGTTCCATCCGTAAATGTAATCGACTCCTCACCAGTCGTAAGTGCGCCCCGAATCTCTATATCCGCACCGACAGCCTTTCCATTCAGCGTGATCTTGGTCAAATCCAGTTCTTCTGTATCCGCTCCTGTCACAAACAGGAGTAAGATTTCCTGACCTGCATAAGACTTTTTAATTGCACAGACACTCTCTTTGGTATCCTCTGCCAGAAAATCTCCCACCAACACGTATTCTGCCCTGCCGCGGGCAATCTCAGGATTCTGGTTGCGGATCTTGATCACCTTCTTATAATATTGATAAACCGAATCCGGATCCTGTGCCTGTTCCTCCAGACTCTCAAACTTCATCTTCACATCATCCATGTCCGCCGGCCCATCGCACATCCCCGCCGCCGAAGCATCCATGCTCCAATACATGGGCGCACGTTTGTTTTCATCTTTACCGGAACCCTTCATGCCAAGTTCCTCCCCATAGTATAGGAAGGCCGATCCGCTCATAAACAAATTCATGGCTCCCGCCATCTTAGTCTGTGCCTCCGAATTGTCCCCGGCATAGTAACCGGCACTTCTTCCCATATCATGATTGGTATAAAAGGGCGCATCAATATAATTCCCGTTGTATGCACTGTACATATCATCCAGGGAACCGACCGCTGCACCGTATTTAGCTGCCGAGGAACCGTTTAACACTTTGGAGATAATGCCATCCTTATCCGCAAATGCAAAGTCAAAGATACTGTCGATGCCGCTTTCATAATATTTCGCATATTCTGCCATATCCAGCCAGGCTTCTCCCACCAGATAGACATCCTCTTTCTGAGATTTGACTGTATTGGTCAACCAATTCAGGAAGTCAATATTGGACTGCGGAGCTCCGGAATAGTATTCTTTCACCGCATCCAGGCGGAATCCGCCCACTCCCATATCCAGCCAGTACTGCGTGATTTCTGCAATCTCATTGCGCAGGGCTTCACAGTCCAGATTAAGATCCGGCATCTCAGACCAGAACTGGGCTTCATAATACCAGTCCGTACCTTCCACCTCATAATAACCGCCGCCCTGTTCTTTGGAAAAATGATAGTACTCAAAATAGGGGCACGCCTCTGCATCCGGTTCTGCCCCATGCAAGCCCTGCAGATAAGAACAGGCTTCCTGGAACCAGGGATTTTGGGAAGAGCTGTGATTGAGTACCAGATCCATGATGACCTTGATGCCGCGCCTGTCGCATTCCGTAAGAAGTTCCTGAAAATCTTCCAGTGTGCCGTAGGCCTCATCGATAGCATAATAATCCGCCACATCATATTTATGATAGGTGGGCGAAGGGTTCACCGGCATCAGCCAGATACCATTACATCCAAGATCTGTATCTGTTGTATTATCACCATCGTTGATATAATCAAGTTTCGAGATCAATCCCTGCAGATCTCCCACCCCATCACCGTCACTGTCACAGAAGGAATAGACAAAAACCTCATAATACGTCCTGTAATTATCGTCAATCACCTGTAACGGCAATGCTTCCCAGGATTCAGTCGGTTTTCCATTCATAGAAGTTCCTTGGCCGTCTTCACTGTCGATTCCTTCCAATTCCATTTCGTCTGTCCCAGGTTGCCCATTCCCATTTATCTCAGATTCGTTTTCAGACTTTCCTGCTGTCTGCCAAGCCTCATTCGTCAATACAATAGTCTTCTCATTGCCAGAACTGCCACAGGCGCTCAGTAATAAAGCCGCCACCAGAGCCCCTGCCATTCCTCGTATCTCATGTTTCTTCATAACACGCTCCATTCCTACACCCCTATGTGAATAACAGGCTGTACCCATAAGCACAGCCTGTCACTATTGTAACATCTTTCATAATCTTGTCTGTCACGTTCCCCTCAGGGATTAACCTTTGACAGAACCGCCTGTGATACCTTCCACGTAGAACTTCTGCATGATCAGGAACAGAATCGAAATCGGTACGGATATCACCACACCGCCTGCGCAGAATACGGAGAAGTATTTCGCGATCATGGATTTACCAAGCATATTAAAGAGCCCGATCGCAACGGTCCAGTCTGTCGCAATACCGGAATTAAGCATCAGCTTCGCAAACACAAAGTCACCCCATGGTATCAGGAAGGAACTGATAACGGTATACACAATGATTGGTTTGGAAAGAGGAATGATAATCCGGAAGAATATCTTAGCCTCGGAAGCTCCCTCCAATCTTGCCGCCTCACTTAAGGATACGGAAATCGTATCCATGAAGCCTTTACAGATCAAAAACCCAAGACCTGCACCCGCTGAGTAGACAATGATCATGCCTATATGGCTGTTTGTCAGGTTAAAGGTCTTCAGAATAAAGTAAATAGCGATCATGGACAGCACACCGGGGAACATGTTTAAGATGATACTAAAACTCATCAACTGTTTTCTGCCCGGAAAACGCAGCTTACTCATCGTATAACTCACCATCAGTACAAGTATGGTTGATATCAGGCAGGTAAAGATTGCAATTACCAATGTATTCATAAACCACCTGTTATACTGCACGATAGAATCTGACCAGAAGAATAATTGCGCATAGTTATCAAGTGTCCACGTCTCCGGAAAGAAATGGGACGTATTAATTCCCTTGTACCCGCTAAACGAGGTAACAAAAAGCCAGAGAATCGGAATCAACCAAACTACTGCCAGGAGAAGCAAAACTAAATGTCTTAAAATAGAACTGATTGTCTTTTTCATTATTGAAACTCCTCCTCCTTATCTCCTTTAATCGTTCTGGTAAAAGTAACCAGAGTGAACGCCGCACAGATAATAAATACGATAATGCCGATAACGGACGCCATCTTATAGTTGTAATACTCGTTCGTCAGACGGAACAGCCAGGTGACAAGCAAGTCAACCTCTTTCGCATTGGAGTTTGCAAGCAGCTGGTCGCTTGTGACAAACACATCCTGCGTCAGCAGGTAGATCACGTTAAAGTTATTGATGTTCTTGACAAAGTCTGTGATCAGACTCGGTCCGGTCACAAAGAGCATGTACGGCATTGTAATCTTTATAAAGATCTGCAGCGGATTCGCTCCGTCAATCCTCGCACTCTCAATCTGATCCTCCGGAATATTCATCAACACACCCGTTGCAATCAGCATCTGGTAGGGAATACCCACCCAGATATTAATGATAACGATCATCACTTTAGCCCATCCCGGATTCGTCAAAAACGGGATATAACTTAAGTTGGCAGGAACCAGTCCCACATTTTTAAGGAAATCCGTGAAACCGATACTATTACAGAAAGTATTGACAATACCGCTGTCTGCAAAGAAGTTACGTACCAAAAGCAATGTGACGAACTGAGGTACTGCAATGGCAATGATGAAAAGAGTTCTCCACATCTTCGGCAGCTTCGTCTTCTTATTATTGATAAACTTGGCAAGTAAAATACCACCGATATACGTTGTAAAGGTAGCAAGTACCGCCCACTCTAATGTCCAGACTAATACTTTTTTAAAGGAATATCCAAAGGTCACTGTCACAGAACTGGTAAACAGGTTCTTAAAGTTAGACCACCCCACCCAGGTAAACAATGCACTTGGCGGCATATGCTGCTGATCGTAATTGGTAAATGCGACCGCCACCAGAACCAGGATTGGCAGGATATTCATCAGGATAACGCCGATAGTCGGCAGTGTTAACAAAGTAATATGAAATTTTTCATTAAATAACGCCCGCATGTCTTCCGCAAAACTATTGATGTGCTCTTTGTTTTCCTGTCGAACCTGCAGACGGTATACCGCTTTCATGTTTGCGATCCAGAAGATAACAAATACCAGAATCAAAAACAGTGCAATAATGGAATTTAACAAAATCAGGAAAGAATTATCATAATCGTTGATCGTGCTGGTCATTGTCAGCGGATCAAACACCTGCTCAAACTGCACTGTGCCGAGTGTTCCAAATTTAGCAAGGTTGGGTGCCGCATAACCGACACACAGCACTGCAAACAAAGCTTCCACCAGAAACATGATAATACCGTTGATCACCTGTTTTCTGGCAATATAACCCACACCCATCAGGACAGCCGAAACCTTAACCCACACATCTCCCTTGACAAAGGCAATTCCAAAATCCTTAAAATAATTTCCTATTGAGCTTAATGCCTTCTTCATACGAAACTCCTCTCAGAAGCAACTGTCACTTTTTAAGAAGAGGGCGAGTGAACACACCCACCCTCTCGTTTTCCTTATTACTTTTTTATTCCTGACCGAGGCTGCGAAGCAGTCCTCGTTGAGTTAAAACCGAAGGTTTTTACTCCTATTCAACAGGAGCCGTAATACCCTCAACTGTGGTATCTAACAATTCCTGAAGATCTGTTCCGTCCGGATTACCGGATGCAAGAATCTGTCCTAATGTCTCAGCCGGAGACCAGAAGTTGCCGCCTACACGCTGAGGTGTCGCATATGCTGCCTGTGCAGCCAGTGCTGCGATAGCAGGATTTGCCTGAACTGCAGGAGTAGCAGCTGCCGAAACGTTTGCAGGGCCAAGGCCTCTTGCTTCAAATCTAGCTGTCTGAGCTGCCTCGTTGGTCAGATACTCAGCAAGGAGCATTGCCCAACCGATGTTAGCGGAGTGAGGATTTACACCGATCAGCTTGTAACCGGAGTAAGAAGACATCTGGCAGTCTTTGCCGCCTGCATTGAAAGTAGGAAGCTTGGCAGCCGCATAATTGTCTCCCCATGCTTCTGCTGCTGTCTCTGCTCTCCAGGTACCATTTACACATGCAACAATGTTACCCTCTGCAATCTGGGTAGCCATATCCTCATCACCCATATCTACCAATACGTTAGATGCTGTCAGATCAATGATTGCCTGTGCCACATCTGTACCGCCTGCTGCGTTCCATGTACAGGTGTTGGTAAGACCGTCATCATTCAATTTCAGGTCAAGGCCTGCACCCTGGAAGAAAGCATAAATATACCAACCATTAGAGATATCCATCGCAATCTTCTTGTCAGCTGCCTGCGCAACCTCAACCATCTTCTCTAAGGACTGTACATCGCTCTCGGAGAATACGGAAGAGTCATAGAACATGAAATAACCGTTATCAGCCGTCATCGGATATGCGTATAATTTACCATCGATGGTAGCCGCTTCAACAGCGCCGCTTACGTTCTCTGTTGCCACATCATAGGTGTAGTTAGCAACTACTTCCTGCAATGCGCCAGCCTTTACCAGCTCGTTAATCTGGTCATCCGCAAATGCAAACACATCTGCTGCTGCCTCTACGTCTGTAAGGATCGTATCTTTTGCCGTAGACTCAGACTCTGCACCAAGTGTGATATCGAAAGTCACGTCCGGATAAGCAGCCTTGAACTCGTCAAGCAGTTTTGTTGTGAGATCCTGATCTTCCTCAGATGCCCATACCTTTAAAGTTACAGTGTCAGTTGTCGCTGCGATCAGGTTTGCAATCGGATCTGCCGCTGCATCTGCTGCAGGCGCTTCTGCTTCAGGCGCCTCTGTTGCCGGTGCTTCTGCTTCAGGTGCCTCTGTCGCAGGTGCTTCTGCTTCAGGTGTCTGTGCTGCATCGCCAGATCCGCCACAGCCTGCAAGACAGGTGGCTGCCAATGCTGTTGCCAGTAATGTTGCCAATACTTTCTTCTTCATAATCTTTTCCTCTCTCTTTCCGACTTTATTGTCAAAAGTCAAATGTTGTTTCTATATAAAATGTGTCGTCACATTTTATACCGTAACTGATATGGCCCGCCCAGGTTGAGAACGCGCTGCGTTTATCAGGCAGACAGATGTTTTATATCCTATTCTATAGGATATAAGGAAAGGACTAGTCCTTTCC
>CAMXIF010000049.1 GCA_947243845.1 uncultured bacterium | reverse complement strand
GTATCATCCACACCAGCCTTTTTGGTATAATACTCGCCGTTATAATATACCAGATTATAAGGATCTTTCTCCAGGTCAGCCTTAGATACTGTAACCTTGGCATCCACAGTCACCGGCGTTCCCACTTTGGCTTCCGTCACCGCAGCAGGAATCGTGATATTCTTCTCTCCTGCCGCCTTCAGAAGCGCATTCGTATCAATGTTAAGGACCTCCGCAAGCGGGAAAGTAACACTGAATTTATTAGGACCTGCACCACCATTTGTGTCAACAGTCGCATTGTCAGCCGGACTGAAAAGCGAGGTGACTCTGTCCTCAGAACTGCCGCCGAAACTTGCGATCTGCTCGATATTCTGCAGATTGTATTTCTTCACCAAAGACACAGAATCCGCATCAATAATGTCATCCAGTCTCACGCGGTATTTACCTTCTGCTCCATCCTTATGGATACTGAGCTTAGCTGTATACTCATAACCCAGATTATCAAAGAAAGAAAGGGTCATGATCTTACCGCCGGTGCTGTTAACATCGGTATCATTCTTATCCAAAATACCCGATGCGTAAGCCTTGGTCGTGGATTCTGCTCCCACTTCCAGGTTCTTTCTGTGCATAACCTGCAGTGCAGATACGGTATCCGCTCTGATATCACCGGTAGTTTCATCATACTGCCAGCCCATTACCTTAAAACCGGTACTTGCCATAACCAGGTTGCCGGCACCGTCAATGGTGAAGGAACCGTCTCTGGTAAAGAAATTCTGCGTACCGTTGTTGACAACAAAGAAGGATTCTCCCGTGATCATGATATCAAACGGGTTGTTGGTAGACTGTGCAGAACCCTGTCTGGTGATTGCTGTGGAAATTGCCGATGTCTTAGCGCCCAGACCGATCTGTCTGGGGTTCGTGCCGCCTCGTCCGGTCGCTTCGTTAGCGCCGGTAGCAGCCTGTGTCTGCTGATATAATAAGTCGCTGAATACCATGGACTGTGATTTGTACGCTGTGGTGTTAACGTTAGCGATATTGTTACCGATAACGTCCATTCTTGTCTGATGTGTCTTAAGACCTGCCACACCAGAGAACAATGATCTCATCATAATGAAATGACCTCCTTATTCTGTGAGAAACCGTCCGCCCTATCTGTCAGTCAAGGGCCATTAAGCCTCCGTTAAGGTCCGGCTATATGATTACGGCTCCGTCAATATTTGTAAATACATTTTCATCAGTCTCTGTCTGATTCATCGCAGTGATGACCGTTTGATTCGGTACATTCACGATAAACGCGAGGGAATCTACCAGGACCAGTGATTCGTTAATTCCTTTCGCAGATGCTTTTGCTGCTCCCAGGTTCAGGCGGTTGACCTGATCCTTCGTCAGTTCAATATTCCTGTCTGCCAGCCGGTTAGCTGCGTGCTTGGAAAATCTGACTTCCCCATTTTCCTGGATACTGCTCTTCTTACCGGATAAGATATCCTGAAAGCTTAAACCTTCCTGGGTAAGCGCACTGCCCTTTGGCTTATTGCCATGTAAATATTGATCTTGCAGCTGTTCTATGGAAAGGAATGAGTTGCCTTGAATCTTCATATTACTCTCCTCCTTGAGATAGCTGCCGCTTCTTGCTTGTTACTTATCGCCGTCCGCTCCACCTTTGTCCGGATCCTTGTCTTTGTCCGGATCTTTGTCCGTATCTGGGTCTTTGTCGGTCTCTTCGCCTTTATTAGCTTCGGCGATCGCTACCAGATCTTTCATCTTGGCTGCATATTTCTCAACTGTCTTTCCATGCTCCTCTGTCAGGAAACTCTTCTGGTAATCTGTCATTTCCTTATACATCTTATCCAGCTTTTCTACTCTCTCTCTGTCAGTTATGGTCAGTTTGTCAAGTGCAGGAAGCTTCTTATAATCATTTAAGAACTCTGCTGCCAGCTTGTATGCCTCCAGATAGGTGGGATCTGCCACTGTAACCAGATCGTCCATGGAATATAACTCTCCGTTGATGGAAAGATATGCTTTATTTCTCTCATAATGCACATAGTCCACATTACCCTGTACCTGAGTGGTTCTGCCCGTACTGTCTGTAATCTCCAGAAGTACTGTCTCTCCTACCAGGGAAGATGCCCTGAACAGATCCATCGATGCGCTCATATTCTGCATCTGCTCCAATTCTGAGAATGTTGCGTACTGAGAAATATACTCGGTATTCGAGGTGGGTTCCAACGGATCCTGGTATTTCATCTGCGCTACCAGAAGCTGTAAGAACGCGTCTTTGTCAAGACTGTCATTACCGGTCTTCTTAGCGCTTTTGTTCGCAAGAGACGCTGCGGAATTGGACTCTACTAATTTGCCGTCCTCGACTTTCTGTACTGCTCCCATATGTCTTACTCCTTTCTATAATTCTGTTGTGTTTATGTTGTTTCACCTGTACTGTTTTGTACATACTTCCTATGCCATATAGTCCACTGTGTTGCCGTTTGCCTGCATCATCTCCACCGCAATTCTCTCGGAATCTTCCATCTCGGCAAGGTCATCTTCCTCACCCATCAGATCCAGATTAATCTTTCTGGTGCTCTTTTTGGCGTTGTTCCTATCCTGGTCCATATTTTCCTGACCTTCAAAGGACTGATCGCCATAAGCATGATTGGCTACTGTGACTTCCACGGCATTTACTTTGATACCCTGTTCCTCAAACTGCTCTTTGAGTTGAATCATCTGTGACTCGAGCACCGCGCGCACTGTCTCGTTCTGTGCCGTAAACTGTGCTGTGATGACTCCGTCCTTGGCTGCGATCTGTACATTGACCGTACCTAAGCTTGCGGGATGAAGCTGCATCTCCATCTTCTGGGTATCTTCGCTTACGTTGATCTTCATGTACTCCACAATCTGATTCATGATCTGTTCTGGCTGTGCAGACTGATAAATCGGCTGCTCCGCCGGCGCTTCCGTATGCTCCACCTGCTGTAAGAGCTCCTGCAAAATGGCATTGCCCGTTGCATGCTGGCCTGCATAAGCGCCTTCTTGACCATGTTGACCCATGTCGGAAGCTGCTTTCTCCTGCTTCATGGGCGCCTGGATCTGTGTCTCAGCTGAATCTGTCACCTGCTCGCTGGTAGTTTTCGTACCGCTGGCATCATCTACGGTAACTTTGATCTGCACGGTCTCGCCGTTTTTCTGCACGGATACGGCATAATCTTTCATGCCTTCCACGCTCACTTCAGGTTCCTCCGTCATCTCCTGTACCGCTACCTCCGGCTGCGCTTCGGAACTAATCTGCTCTATCAGTGCATCCAGTTCTTCTGCATTCAGTCCGAGTTCTTCCTGCAATGCTCCCAAGCTCTCCTCTACTGCCGCAAACAGTTCTTGCAGATTGCCATAGAGGTTTTCATTGGTCACAAGAGCCACTTCGTCCACGCTGTCTGTGAGATTTAATAACAGCTGTTTTAAATTGACCGGATCAAATAAATCTATCGCCGTCAATCCCAGGATTTCCATGACTTCCTCCACTTTTTCAAGCGGAATGTCCAGTACATCGGCAACTTCTTCTACCAATTCCCCGGCTTTTTCTTCTACCGTTTCCTTCACTGCCTCTGTTCCAGTCTCCTGTGCTTCCCCTGTCACTTCCTTCTGTCCATCCTGCTCTACCTGCGTATCTGTCTTGTCAGTCTCGGTTTCCTGTCCCTTCTCGACAGACTGTGCGGTATCGTCCTTGGGTGCGGTATCCTTTGCCGGCGCGCTTTCCGCCGCTTTGGTATCTACCGTCTCCTTCGGTGCGGGCATCTGGGCTGTATCGGACTTGGTCTGTAGATTTCCCAGCTGGTCGCTCATCTTGGTCATAAGCTTATCAAACCCTTCCTTCACGACTTCTTCCGTCTTCGCCGCTGTCTGGACTTTCTGGTTCGCAGTGTAAGTGAGCAGAGCATTTACATTGTTTACCGTCATTTCCTTTCTTCCTCCTTTCTTAAGTTTTCAAGGTACTCCTGCCTTACGGCATTCTATATATAACATATGATATTCCATATGGCATATATCCTAAAATCACTCTGCTTATAATATCGGCACTTCTCAAAGATTCCTCAAGAGTTTTGGGCTAAGAATATCATGAGTCCGGATCCATGATCTTCGTCAATCTGGACGCAATCTCCGGATCCATAGACCCCAGGATATTACCCCTATCCTCTGCGCTCATCTGATCCAGAATCTTAGCCGCCAGATCCAGATCATCCGTCATGGCCTCAAAGATCGATGCCGCCTGTTTCGGTTTCATCTCAGCGTAAGCCTGTGCATAATCCTGAATCTCCTTATCGGCTTCCACCTGTTCCACCACCTGCTTATACAGATACTCTGCCGTGGTCGGATCCATGGTCTGATAGTACTTTTGGTACTCCTCCGCCCCCGGTCCATTCTCGGCATAGATCACTTCCTCGTAAAATTCCGTCTTGATGCGTTCAAACTCTATCTGCGCATCTTCAAATGTCTGCAGTCTCTCAATCTCCGCCCGCAGTTCATTCACTTCCTCGGAACTCGTATTGGTAGCAGACTGCAATTCCTCAATCTGCAGTTCCAGATCCTTAATGTAGTCTACGGCTTCCCGCAGGCTGGTATAACCACCGTAAGATTCGGTGTCATCGGTGGTCACCACCGTATCTGCCGGCAGAATCTTATTGATTACCGGCACGTCCTTCAATACAGGCGCCAGCACGCTGGAACCGAACCCGCCCACATCCAGCTTGATCAAAAGGCAGAGGATTGCAATCCAGATAATAACAATAACAACCGTTACCAGAAACACGGATACACCGCCCGCCTCTTCGTCTTCGCTGAGCTTGGCCTCCTGCTCAGAGATTTCCTTGGCGCGCTGTTTGGCTTCCTTCTTCTGCGCCTTCCGGTCGCTCTTTATCTTATTGCGCTCTTCCTTTAATCTCTTCTTTTCTGCTTTTTTATCTACTGGGGCTTCTTCACCCATGTTTACAATTTCACTCGCCATTCCCATTCCTCTTTCCACGTTGTCCGTAGGTGTAGCTGGTAAGTTCATCCACGATCTTGCCTTCGGCTGCATTCTCCTCCTGCAAGAACTGGGCTAATGCTTTCTCTTTTAGTTTCTCATGCATTTTACGTTCCTGCATGATCTCTTTCAACTTCTCCCTGGCCTTCTCGAGTACTTCCTCGGCCTTCTTAACCTGCTCCTTCTGCTCCTCGATCCTGTCATCCATCACCCGCAGGGCATTTCTGTTATCCCGAAGATCATTGACATTGAGAGCTTTACTGCGCATCCGTCTGCCTTCTTCAAAGTAGGCTTCCTTGCGGTCCTTAAATTTCTGAAGCCGCTCCTCCTCCTCGTTCAGCTGCATCTGCGCTCTGCCGACTTCCATCTTAGCCTGGGTTTCAAGCTGATATTTGATATTCAGGATACTCTGCATCCTGTACCTGAACTTTGCCATGGCCGGTCACCTCATCTTTGCCTTTTTATCGTCCGGCCGGACAAAGGCTGTTTCTAGCTTTCCGCAAAAAGCTCCCGCAGCATATCCACCGATTCCTCATAACTATATTTGGAATCCACATCCTGCATCAGGAAATCATTGACCGCTTCAATCTTCTCTATGGCATAATCAATGTTCCGGTTGCTGCCGCTCTTATAGGCGCCGATATTGATCAGATCCTCCGCCTCATTATAGGTAGCCAGCACATTCTTTAATTTGCCGGCAAGCATCTTATGTTCCTTATCCACAATCTGACTCATGCATCTGGAAATGCTCTGCAGGACATCAATCGCCGGATAATGATTCTGATGAGCCAGTTTTCTGTTCAGCATGATATGTCCGTCCAGAATACTTCTGGCCGTGTCCGTGATCGGCTCATTCATATCATCACCATCCACCAGCACCGTATAAAGTCCTGTTATGGAACCAACACTGGCACATCCTGCGCGTTCCAGGAGTCTTGGCATTTCTGAATACACACTGGGCGGATAGCCTCTGGATACCGGCGGTTCCCCGCTGGCAAGCCCAATCTCCCTTTGCGCCATGGAAAAACGTGTCAGGGAATCCATCATCAGAAGAACATCCTTTCCCTGATCCCTGAAATATTCCGCGATCGCACAGGCCGTCTTGGCTGCTTTATTTCTCTCTAAGGCCGATTTATCCGAAGTAGCTACCACCACCACGGACCGGCGCATGCCCTCTTCGCCCAGATCCCTCTCCACAAACTCGCGGACCTCTCTGCCACGCTCCCCGATGAGGGCGATCACATTGATATCCGCCTTGGTATTGCGGGCAAACATCCCCATCAAGGTGGATTTACCCACACCGGAACCGGCAAAGATACCAATACGCTGGCCTTTGCCCACCGTCATCAGTCCATCGATGGCTTTGACGCCCAAAGGCAGCACATCCGCAATGATCTTTCTGCTCATGGCATCCGGCGGCTGTGCTTCCACACTGTAGGGAACGCCCGGCATATATTCTCCGTCAAGCCGTCCCAGGCCGTCAAGCACCTTTCCCAAAAGATCATCACCCACCGGCACCGTCAAGGGATTGCCCGTATTCTCCACAATGCATCCCAGACCGATCCCATCGGTGTTATCACAGGGCATCAGCAGCGTCCTGCGCTCTTTAAAGCCCACTACCTCTGCCGTGATCGGCGGATAATCCCCTGCCGGATAGATCAGACACAGATCTCCCAGCTTCGCCTCCGGGCCGGCAGACTCAATCGTGAGACCTACCACATTTTCCACCTTACCCATTTTTTTGAAAAAAGTTTCGTCCGATATGCTGCTGTATTTATAAAAATTGATTGCTTTATTCATGATCGGCTCTCTGCATCTCACTCTGTCTTTTCAGTCTTATTCTATCTTCTCAAAAGATAACACTCGCAATTTCTTGGACAATTCTTCAAGCTGTGTACCAATACCACAATCGAAGATGCCACCGTCCGTCTCGATCAGGCAGTCGCCTTTGGCAAGGGCAATATCCTCAATGATCTCAATCAGACCCCGGCCAGCCACCGCACCCTCCACGAGCGCCTGCTTCTGCATATTGACGTAGGGGTAATCCTCTGCGGAAACATGTACAATAAAAGTCCTGCTGCTCTCCACCTTCCGCAAAGTGGAATCTATCAGATGCACCAGGATATCTCTGTTGTCCGCCAGATCCACATTAAAAATATGATTGTAGACGGCTGTGATCGTATCAATAAACTCGGGTTCAAGTTCTTCCACGAGTTGTTCATATTCTGCCTCTAACTGACGCTTTTCTTCTGCCAGGGCCTGCTTCATGCCATCCGCTTCGGCAAGTCCCTGCTGGTATCCCTCATTATAGCCCTGCTTGCTCGCCTCATCCCTGGCCTGTCTGCGCTGTGCTTCAATCTCCGCCTGTGCATTCCGAATCATCTCATCGGCCTGTGCCTGCGCAGTGTCGAGTATTTCCTGGGCTTCCGCTCTGATAGCCTCCAGATCCGGTCCCGCTTCCTCAGGCGCAGCCTTGATCACATTACTCCTGTCGCCATCGGCAAAGAGCGCATCTATCTCCTCACCGCCGATTCCACTCACAAACTCGGCGGCCTCTCCCTCTTCCTCCCCATCATACTGGGGAACAGCATTCTCATTCGTCCGGCGTAACGTCTCCCACTGGGCAATCCGCTCTTCCAGCCGGACATTGCTGTCTACCACACATTTATCATCATCGGTTACTCTTACCCAAAAAGATTTTAATACATTCTTAGACAATGATCTCGTCACCTCCACCTCTGGAGATAACAATTTCTGCGGAGTCTTCCAGCTTCCTGATGATATTTACAATCTTCTGCTGTGCTTCCTCCACATCCTTCATACGCACAGGGCCCATGAACTCCATATCTTCCTTGATCATGACTGCCAGACGCTTGGAAAGGTTATTGAAGATTGCATTCTGCACTTCTTCATTAGATCCCTTAAGCGCGATTGCAAGGTCACTGTTATCCACGTCACGCAGCACACGCTGAATCGCACGGTCGTCCAGAAGCAGGATATCCTCGAAGACGAACATCTTCTTTCTGATCTCGTCTGCCAATTCCGGCTCTTCGATCTCCAAAGTCTCCATGATATGCTTCTCTGTACCGCGGTCTACCGTATTCAAAATCTCTACGACTGCATCCACGCCGCCGATAATCGTGTAATCCTGATTTACCAGGCTTGACAGCTTTGATTCCAATACTTTCTCCACTTCCTTGATCACATCCGGACTCGTACGATCCATCACAGCAATACGCTTCGCCACATCGGCCTGTCTGTCCGGCGGTAATGCCGAGACAATGATCGCCGCCTGAGCTGCCGATAGATAGGACAAGATCAATGCGATAGTCTGCGGATGTTCGTCCTGAATAAAGTTCAGAAGCTGCGCCGCATCCGTCTTTCTGATAAACTCGAAAGGCTTTACCTGTAAGGATGCCGTCAGCTTGCCGATCACATCCATGGCCTTCTCGGAGCCAAAAGACTTTTCCAGCAGTTCCTTCGCGTAGTTGATACCACCCTCTGCAATATACTGCTGTGCCAGACACACCTGATAGAACTCATTGACTACTTCGTCCTTGACCTGTGGCGTGATACTTCTGGTATTCGCTATCTCCAATGTTAATTCTTCTATTTCGTCTTCTTTCAGATGTTTAAAGATTGCCGCAGACTTCTCCGGTCCCAGCGCGATCATCAAAATAGCTGCTTTCTGTAGTCCGCCTATCTTCTCATCAGATGACTTTGCCGCCATTTATACTACCCCCAGTCCTCGTTTAGCCAGTTGCGCAGCAGATTGGCTGCCGCTTCCGGATTTTCTTCCACGAACTTATTGACAAGACGTTTCTCTTCGCTCTCATTCTCAGAAGAGATTTCCTCAAGCTGTACCGTGGACTGTAACAATGTCTCCACGGACAACTCCTCTTCTTCCTCCTCGTGCTTCTCGCCCTTCATGCTCCTGAGAACTACGAAGGCAAGTAATGCCAGGATCACTATAATCAGCACGATCTGCAGAATGTCCGTAGCCGTGATACTGGAGCCTTCCGCATCAAAGAAAAGATTCTCGCTGTAAGCTACCAGTGTTATATTATCAGTGGTAATACCTGTCGCATTTGCTACTGCCGCATAGAACGACTCATCTACCTCTATTCTGGTGCGTTCTTTATTGGCCAGCTTATATTCCTCCCAGGTGACACCGTCCAAAAGTCCCTGTGTCTCTACATCTTCCTCCCGAATCACATTATACTGGATCAGGGATGCCGCCAGAGAAGAGGAGCCATAATTGATCACACCCGCCGGTGTCTCTTTGGTAATGATCTCTTCATTGGGCAGATAATCCCTTGATTCTTCGCTGACCGTGGAAGAAGAATTGGTGTTATCTTCCAATACATAATTGCTATCATCATCGTTAGAATCCGTACCCGGTATCCCGCTCACACCACTGTTATTCTCAGACGCATAGACATCCTCATGGCTTAAGACACCCTGGGTCTGCCCGTCCGCCGGTGAATAGGTATGGGTGGTCTTTTTCTCGGTGGCAAAGTCCAGCACCAGATTGGGCGAAACCTCCACATTATCAAATTCATTCGTGCCCAGGATCACCCGGCGCACGTTATTGATCATATTCTTCTCCGCCTCGCTCTTCACGGATAACTGGGATGTGGCCATACCGGACGTACTGAAATTGTCCTCCCCCGTAAAGAGCATGTTGCCTTCCGTATCCATAATCACGATATTATCCGTGGTCTCATTGCCCATGGAAGTGGCTACAGCGCGCGCCAAATAGGCCGCGCTCTCCTGAGAGAACTCGTCCTTTAATTCCAGCAGGAGCCACGCAGAGGACTCCTCTTCCTGAGCAATCAGAGTACCGGTATCCTCCGGGATATTCAAAGTCACAAAGGCGCTCTTGATCGCTGTAAACTTGGATAGCACATCATTCTCCAGCTTTTTTTCAAGATATACTACATATTTCTTTTGTTTGTCTGATTCAGTGGTGGAAAAACTGCCATCCGTCACATTATTGATACCATAGCTGGCCGCCTGAATATTGTTGGCGCCAAGTAAAAGATTCGCATCAGAAAGCTGATCCGCCAGAATCCTTACCACCAGTCCATCGTCCGAGATCTCATATGTAAGTTCTTCCCCGTCCAACAGATCCCGCACTTCCGCTGCTTCCTTGGTAGTCTCACATTCCCTGAGCAGTACATACTGCGGCTTGGTCAGAACCGATACTATGATCACAATGGCCAGGATCACAACAGCGATGATACCGATGATCAGCGTCTTCTGCTTCGCAGTGAACCTGTTCCACCATTCCGTTATCCTATTTCCAAATTCTTTTAATTTGTCTAATAATTTATCCACAGCAACTTGTTCTCCTTCAGTATTTCCCTCTTACACGTTAAATACTAGACTTGCATCTGGATAAGTTCTTTGTATGCTTCCATCAACTTATCCCTGATAGCCACCGTATACTGCAGCGCTGTGGAAGCCTTCTGCAAAGCAATACTAAGATCGTGGGTATTCTCGGTCTCTCCAAGAGCCCATTTAATCTCCTCATTCTCCGCATCTGACAGATAATTGTTCGTGGTACTCAGATTGTCAATTGCAGTATGTAACAGACTATCAAAACCATTGTCCGTATATGTCTCCGTCCGGGTAGTGGGAGCCGACTTAGCCGCCTCCTTAACTGCTCCCGATGTCACATTATACAGTGCCGTGATATCTAAAGCCATATCTCTTCCTCCAATGTTTCGTTAATATCTTATCAGTTTTTCTTATCAGCCATTCAACATGCTCAGGCCCATTGTTGCGATATTCTTGCTCGCAGAAAAAGCCGTGGTGTTCGCCTGATATGCGCGGCTCGCATCGATCAGGTTCGTCATCTCGGTAATTATATTCACATTTGGATACATAACATAACCATTCTCATCAGCATCCGGATGAGAAGGATCATAAACCATATTGCCTTCTGTCCAGGTATCCTCATAGACACCGGTCACCTTTACACCGCTTCCCGAATAACGATCCCTCGCCTTATTCAATACCTGATGAAAGGGTGTCTGGGAATTCTTTTCCTCAAATACTACTACTTTCCTGCGGTAGGGCGTACCATCCTCCGTACGGGTAGTATTTGCATTCGCCACATTCTGTGCAATGGTATCCATACGGAAACGCTCCGCCGTCATACCGGTAGCATTGATATCAAATGCGCTAAACATTGCCATATGTATTTCCCCCTTATATTAAATATGTTCTTCTTGTACTTTTATTTCATAACTGTCTGCAGGTTCTTAAATTCCTGATTCACACTCTGATAAAGCCCCTGGTACACTACCTGGTTCTTGGCAAGATACACGCCTTCCGTATCCGGATCCACATTATTGCCGTCCAGGCGGTAGGAGAACCCGGCATAGTCCGTGTAGGCAATGGGATTCAAGCGGTTCATCTTCACATCAGCCACTTTGGCATCCATCGTCTTATATCTGGAATGTCTAAGAGCCTTGGCAAGCTGTATCTCAAAGTTCACGTCCTGTCTCTTGTATCCGGGCGTATCCGCATTGGCAATATTATTGGAAATCGCCTCATTGCGGAGCCAGGATGCATCCATAGCCTTGTCTAACACATTGACATAGTCAAAAACATTGGTGTTGATCAAAGAACTCATAGTCATACTCCTTCCACGTTAATACAATCCATATTCCATTATAATAAAAATATCAAAAATTACAAGGTTTTTCGATTGATTTTCACAATTCTTATTGCTTTAAAAAAATAAAAAAGGATCTACAGCGCCATTACATGCCACTTTCTGTAAATCCTTTTCCATAAGATGGAAACTACCATCCGACACTCCTTTGTCTTATATGTAATTATCTGCTAAAACCTTCCCTGCTCCTTGAGCTTTTCCACCTCATCGAAAACCACATCGTTTAACACCTTAATATATGTGCCTTTCATACCGGAAGAACGGGATTCTATCACGCCCGCACTCTCAAACTTGCGGAGCGCATTGACGATGACCGACCTGGTGATGCCCACTTTATCCGCAATCTTGCTGGCCACAAGGATTCCTTCCATGCCGCCCAATTCATCAAAAATATGCGTGATCGCTTCCATCTCCGAGAACGAAAGCGTACCAATTGCTGATTTCACGACAGCGACCTTGCGGTTCTCCTCCGCATTCTCCTCGCTCACCGCCCGCAGCATCTCAAGTCCTACCACGGTGGTACCGTACTCACACAGGATAATGTCGTCTATATCGTACTGATCACCACATTTATAGAGAAACAATGTACCAAGCCGTTCCCCGGAAATCTCAATAGGAGCGATCACTGCCTGAAAGCGTTTGGTATCCACACTCTCAAATCCCAGCGTTTCCAGATTCACATTCTCCTTTGTGGACAGCACTCCCAAAAGCCTCTCATTGAGCATCGGATCGATAAATCCGCCCACATGATCCACGATCAATTCTGTGATGGACTCCACCGAATCCATATCACCAATGCCCAGCACCTTACCTTTCCTGCTGATAACAAGCACATTGGAAACAAGAATTTCCTTGAGCACATCGCAGATATCGTTAAATACCACCTTGCCTGAATTGTTGTTGTGTAAAAGTTTCCCAATCTTTCTGGTCTTATCTAATAATTGAACACTGCTCATGTATCTTACTCCTCAATTTATGACACTATTATTACACAATTCTATATAAATTGATTTTATCATACCATTTGAGCATTTTCAATGTATTTTTGGCACAATTTATGCTCAATTAATACCAGTTGTGCACAATTTTCAGAATTTCAAAGCAACTTACCGTACTTCCGCTTTTGCCGCGTCCTTGATAAAACCGCAGTTTTCATCGGAACACACAAGTTTATTGCCCTTCTGCAAAAGGATGGAGCCGCAGCGGTCACACCTTTCATTTACCGGCCTCTGCCATACCATAAAATCACAGTCCGGATTATCAATACAGCCATAATATTTCCGGCCCTTCTTCGTCTTCTTCAGGACAATGTCCTTGCCGCATTTAGGACACTCCACGCCAATCTTCTCGAAGTAAGGCTTGGTATTTCTGCACTCCGGGAATCCCGGACAGGCTAGAAACCTGCCATGCGGGCCGTACTTGATGACCATCTGTCTGCCGCAGACATCACAGAACTCATCGGAAAGCTCATCTGCGATCTCCACTTCCTCAAGTTCCTTCTCCGCCTTCTCCACGGCGTCCTCCAGATCAGGGTAAAAATTCTTCACCACCGTCTTCCACTTCACAGTGCCTTCTTCTACGCCATCCAGGAGCGCTTCCATGGTAGCCGTAAAATTCACATCCACGATGGAAGGAAAGGCTTCCTTCATCATATTATTGACGACCTCACCCAGTTCTGTCACATACAGATTCTTATTTTCCTTCACAATATAACGCCTTGCCAATATGGTCGTGATGGTAGGCGAATACGTACTGGGGCGCCCAATGCCAAGTTCCTCCATGGCATGCACCAGAGAAGCTTCTGTATAATGAGGTGCCGGCTGCGTAAAATGCTGCTTTTCCTCCAGGCAGAGCAGGGATAATTTACTGTCCTCAGTAATCCCCTTTGCCAGCGTATTGTTCTCCTCTTTCTCATCATCCTGCGTATATACGCTCATGAAGCCGTCAAACTTCACCTTGGAAGCTGCCACCGTAAACCGTTGTCCTGCCGCATCAATCTTCACAGAAGTAGTCTCATAGACGGCCGCTGCCATCTGGCTCGCCGTAAAACGCTTCCAGATCAGCTGATAAAGCCTGAACTGATCCCTGGAAAGAGAATCCTTGATATCAAGCGGAAGCCTGCTGATATCCGTAGGCCGGATTGCCTCATGCGCATCCTGTATCTTAGGTCCGCCTTTCTTCTCCTGCTCCTTATCAGAAGCATAACCTTTCCCGTATTTATTCGTTATATATTCCTTCGCAGCCGCCTCTGCTTCCTCCGAGACCCTGGTAGAATCTGTACGCAGATAAGAGATGATACCTGTGGTGCCGTTCCCCTTAATCTCTATGCCCTCATACAGCTGCTGTGCCAGGCGCATGGTCTTTTGCGTGGAAAAATTCAGGACTTTGCTGGCCTCCTGCTGTAAAGTCGATGTGGTAAAGGGCAGCGGCGCTTTACGGATCCGCTCGCCTGTCTTTACGGATGTAACCTTGTACTCAGCGCCTTCCAGAGCCTTCTTGATCTGTTCCAGTTCCTCTTTGGAAGAAATGGTCTTCTTCTCTTCCACAGTCCCGTAATATTTGGCAACCAGTGGTTTTCTTTCCCCCGCAATGGATAAAGATGCATCCAGCGTCCAGTACTCCTCCGGAATAAATTCGTTGATCTCCTCTTCCCTGTCACAGATGATACGAAGCGCCACCGACTGTACCCTGCCGGCGCTTAATCCCCTTTTCACCTTTGCCCATAACACCGGCGAAATCTTATATCCCACCATACGATCAAGACAACGGCGTGCCTGCTGTGCATCCACCAGATCCATATTGATCTCTCTGGCATTCTTTAATGATTCCTTTACAGCCGTCTTGGTGATTTCATTGAAAGTAATCCGATAGACTTTTTTGTTCTCTAACTTTAACGCATATAATAAATGCCATGAAATAGCCTCACCTTCGCGGTCCGGGTCAGTTGCGAGATAAATCTTCTCAGCTTTCTTCACTTCCTTGCGCAGGTTGGCCAAAATATCCCCTTTGCCACGAATCGTGATATATTTCGGTTCAAAATCATGCTCCACATCGATGCCCAGCGCGCTGCGCGGCAGATCCCTCACATGTCCGTTACTGGCCACTACCTCATAATTAGCACCTAAGAATTTCTTGATTGTCTTCACCTTTGCAGGTGACTCCACGATCACCAAATACTTCGCCATAGCAATTTCCCCTATCTGCACATACAATATGCTTCACATTCCCATATGTTTCCTGTTTCTGTTCTTTCATATATAAATATTATTATGATGCACATCGTTGCATTTTATTAACGTGCAACACTATACACCATATTTTCGGTCATGGCAAGTGGTAAATGATAAAAAATGTGTAAAGCATCCTATCTACAGCATATACAGACACTGTCATAAACATGTTCCGAAGATGTTTAAAAGATACCATTTCCCCCTTGACAGGACATCTGGCTTCCCTTATAATGAGTGTCAAAGCATAACAATTTCTAGATAACAATAATGTGTCAAATCAAACATTCTTACT
>CAMXIF010000048.1 GCA_947243845.1 uncultured bacterium | reverse complement strand
GTATGACAAAAAGGGAAAAGAAAGAAGCGCGTGCAGGATGGCTGTTTATCAGTCCATGGGTCATCGGATTTATCTGTCTTACGGGAGGCCCGCTGCTGTTTTCACTGTACGCATCATTTACAAATTATAATATGACATCCAGAATGGATTTCATCGGGCTGGAAAATTATATCAGAATGTTTAAAAAGGATCCTGTATTCTGGAAGGCCCTGGGAAACACACTTTACTATGTATTGCTGGCAGTTCCCAGTTCTTGTGTGTGTGCCATTTTCCTGGCAACACTGTTGAATCGGAAAGTGAAAGGGACGCCTGTTTTCAGGATGTTGTTCTACCTGCCCACGGTTCTTTCCGGTGTGGCGGTATACCAACTTTGGATGCAGCTTCTGGCTCCTAAAAGCGGTCTGATCAACTCGGCTCTGCGCCTGATTGGGATTGAGGGACCGTCCTGGCTGTCAGACCCTGCGTGGACCAAGCCTTCTCTCGTGATGATGAGGGTGTGGGCATTGGGAACCAGTATGCTTTTGTATTTGTCCTCCATGAATTCGGTTTCGAGGGACTTGTATGAGGCGGCAGATATCGATGGCGCAAACTTCTGGCAGAAGTTCAGAAAGATTACGCTGCCGCAGATATCTCCCATTATTTTCTTCGATATTATTACCAATATGACGGGAGCTTTTCAGGTATTTCAGGAAGCGCTTGTCATGAGCAAGAACGGAAAAGGAGATCCGGCGGGGTCATTGCTCTTTTATAATCTGCACATTTATGATGAAGCGTTTACCAGATACAATATGGGATATGCCTCGGCCATGGCCTGGTTCCTGCTGGTGATCGTTATGACGATTACGCTGATCAATCTGGTGGCGTCAAAATATTGGGTTCATACGGAAGAAGGTGATACTTAATGAGCGGAGAGGAACATGTAATAACAAAAGGCGGCCTGGCGAGCAGAAAGAGAAAGAAACAGATAGGGAACATTATCTGCTTTGTCCTCCTTACGGCAGCAGCCCTGACAGTCATTATGCCTCTGTGGTTTATGATTTCCACAGCGCTTAAGAGTATGGATGAGGTTTTTACTTATCCAATCACCTGGTATCCCCATAATCCTATATGGAGTAATTTTAAAGATGCCTGGATGAGCGCGGACTTTACAAGATGGTTTTTTAATTCCGTATTTGTGGCCGGGTTTGCTATTCTGGGCGGTGTGCTGGCCAATTCATTAGTGGCTTACGGTTTTGCAAAGATTAAGTTCCCGGGAAAGAATATCATGTTTGCGATTATTCTGGCGACCATGATGATTCCTGAGTTTGTGACCATGATTCCGCAGTATGTGCTGTATGCTAAATTGGGTTGGGTAGGCAGTTATCTGCCGCTGATTGTGCCGCAGTTTATGGGAACGGCATACTTCATTTTTATGCTTCGGCAGTTTTATGCCGGCATCCCCAATTCGCTGATAGAGTCGGCACAGATGGACGGAGCCTCACACTTTTGTATCTGGAGAAGGATTATGCTCCCTATGGCCAAGCCGGCTATTATGACGGTGGTGGTTCTTTCCTTTAACTGGAGCTGGAATGATTTCCTGAAACCTTTGCTGTATTTGACGGACACGGACAGCTTTACCCTGCAGATTGGTCTTAAGATTTTTGTGAGTCAGTCAAATACGCAGTGGAATTACCTGATGGCTGCATCCTGTATTGTGCTTTTGCCCATTATCGTGGTGTTTATGTGCCTGCAAAAATATTTTACGGCCGGTATGAATCTGGGAGGAGCAGTAAAAGGCTAAATTTTCAATTTTTTATCCTTTTTTGACAAGATATGAAGTATAATGATAATGATATAAAATACTTTTTATAGTATAAAAAGGAAAAGAGAAAATATGGCGGAACAAAATAATCAGGTACAGCTTAAAAATTACAACAGAAGGACGGTCTTAAACTACATCCGAAAACACGGGACAGCTACAAAAGCAGGACTAGCTTCCGTGACAGGATTGACCTTTATGGCCATCAAAAAGATTCTGACAGAACTGGAAGAGTTGAATCTGATCAGGTGTGATCAGATGGAATCCACAGGCATAGGAAGAAAGGCAGTGTCCTATGCCATCAATGAAAATTATCGTTACAGCATCGGCATACATATCAACAAGTTTGTTACCGGTGTGGTCCTGATGAACTTGCGGGGACAGATCATTGCCAGGGAAAATTATTCCATGGACAAAGATTTTTCGGGACAGAATGAATTTGTAGATATGCTGGTTCAGGCGGTGGAGCGTGTCATACAAAATTCCGGAATCGCAAAGGACGAGATTCTGGGAATCGGTGTAGGAGCGCCCGGTCCCATAGACTATGAGAATGGCATTATACTGACGCCGCCCAATATGCCTATTTTAAATTACCTTCCCCTGCAGGAAATCCTGGAAGAGAACACGGGCTTTCCGGTTTTTATCAATAAGGATACCAATGTGATTGCGTTTGGGGAATATTGGTGCGGGGAAGCGAAGGATTGTAATACTCTGGTCTATGTGGATGTAGACATGGGTATCGGGAGCGGACTCATCATAGACGGCAAATTGAATATCGGCGCAAATGGTGTTGCAGGAGAATTTGGCCATATCACGGCAGATATCAACGGTCCCTTATGCAATTGCGGCAACAAAGGATGTCTGGAGGCAGTCAGCTCCGGAATTGCAGTGTTGAAAGCCTTAAGCTGGCAATTGGAAAAGGAAGTGAAACACCCTCTTTACCACAAGAGGAATGAACTGGTTATTGAGGATGTGTTTGAGATGGCGAAGAAGAAGGATATGCTCACGATGTCGATTCTGAACCAGTCTGCGTTCTATCTGGGAGTTTCCATCAGTAATCTGATCAATATCCTGGATCCGGAGATTGTGATCATGGGCGGCATACTGATTCAAAGGTATCCTATGTATTTTGATATCGTAAAGGACGTGGCTGGTCAAAGGAAAGTAAAGGGAGCAAAAGAGAACAGGATGCTGGTCTCTTCCTTAAAAGAAAGCGCAGGTGTGATAGGAGCCGGAGAAATCGTTGCAGATGATTTCTTCAACAAACGGGTAAATGATGTATTCTTGAAAAATTAAATGATCGGAGAACACTATGTTTCAAAGCAGAACAACGACTCGGTGCAGGGATAAAGAAATTGTTTGGGATGACGGAGTGGTTTTTCTGCTTTCTTTATGTTCGCAGGAAGGGAAAGCAGAGGAACTGAAAGTGTATTGTAAGGAAGACACTGCACTGATCTGCCCGGAGGGACTAATCAGCGTGCAGGAACCTTGCTTCGGCCCCCAAAGGTATTACGGTGCAAAGGAAGGACTGACCTATGAGCTTGGGATTCCGGGATTGCAAGGGGCAACAGCCATATACCAGCATAAGGACTGGTGGGTCAGGCCTGCCTTTATCGGGCAACTTGCCGAAACACCGGACAGAACCCAGATGATCCTTTTCAGGAAGGAAAAAGTCTTTTTTGTGCTGCTCTCGGTCTGCGGAGAGGTTTGCAGGACGGATATGTGCGGGAAAGACGAGGACAGTCTTCTGGTACGGATGTCTCCGGGAGCAGGGAACAGAAACCGCCTTTCGGACAGCAGTCTTGTGATTGCCGCAGGAGAGGACCCTTATCGCTGCTGTGAAAGGGCAGTGGAGGAGGCTTTGTTATATCAGGGCAGGGAATCCATGCTTCGGAGGAACAGAAGTTATCCTGAGATGTTTGAGTACTTCGGCTGGTGCAGCTGGGATGCCTTTTATCATCAGGTATCCCAGCAGGGTATCCGGGATAAGATGCGGGAGTTTCGGGAGAAGAAGGTTCCGGTGAAGTGGGTGCTGATTGACGATGGCTGGCTTTCTGCGGACTATGAAGAGCAGGTGCTGACGGATCTGGATGCAAGGGAAAGCCAGTTCCCGGAAGGGCTTCGCGGCTGTGTCCGGGAATTGAAGGAAGAATACGGCATTGAAAAGGTTGGTGTCTGGCATGCAGTCATGGGTTACTGGAACGGGGTCAAGGAGGGCACACCTGCCCGGCAGGCTCTGCAGATGGGGCTTGCTCATCTTCCTGACGGAAGGCTTTTGCCCGGCCCATCAGCGGACAAGGCGTTTTTATTCTATGATCGATGGCATGCCTATTTAAGGAATCACTGCGGTATTGATTTTGTGAAGGTGGACGGACAAAGCGCCATTTCCCTGGCCTACGGCGGTATGGAGACCTATGGGGAGGCCGGCAGGGAGATACAAAAGGGTCTGAATGCTTCGGCAGCCCTCCATTTTGGGAACTGTATCATTAACTGCATGGGTATGGCCAGCGAGGATATGTGGAACCGTCCCTCCAGCGCTGTGTCCAGGAGCAGTGATGATTTCGTGCCGGGCGAAAAAGACGGTTTTCGGGAGCATGTGATTCAGAATGGCTATAACAATCTGCTGCAGGGGCAGTTCTACTGGGGAGACTGGGATATGTTCTACACAGATCACAGAGAGAACCGCTGCAATTCCATGCTGCGGGCAGTCAGCGGCGGCCCCGTGTATGTCAGTGATAGGGTAGGAGAGACAGATCCTGTCTGGATATGGCCCCTGATCCGGAAGGACGGCAGGGTAATCCGCTGTGATTGTGTGGGAATGCCCACAACGGATTGTCTGCTGGCAGATCCCCTGACAAGCGGGAAGCCCCTAAAGATATGGAACCGTTACGGCGCGTGTTACGTGGCGGCAGCTTTTTCTATCCATAGGGAGGAAGAGCGGTGCGAGGGTGTCTTAAGCGTGCAGGATATTCCCGGACTTTCAGGCAATAAATGGCTGGTCTATAGCTGGCTGGAGCGTAAGCTGTCGCCTCTGGAGGAAGGCTGTGATGTGGCGATAAGTCTTGCCTTTGGAGAGTCGGAACTATACCTGATTCTGCCAGATGAAAAGGTGCAGATCATCGGCATTCTGGAGAAATACATTGGCCCAGGCTGTGTCAGCAGACTATGGGAGCGGACGGGCGCTGTGGGAGTCCTTGTGACAGAGCCCGGAACCTTTGGCTTTGCGGCCCAAAGGGAACCTGACCAAGTGTTGGTAAACGGCAGGGACTGCGCTTATGAGCGGATGGAAAGCGGCTTGTACGGGGTGAAGATTTTGGAAGAAAACAGCTTGGTAGAACTGCGTTTTTAGGAAAGGGAAATAAGGTATGTTGTTCATTGGAATAGATATCGGAACCACCTCAATCTGCGGGGTTCTATATGATCCCATACAGGATAAAGTGGTGAGAGAATTTCATGGGGAAAATCATTTTCTGCAGGGAGACGGATTCAGGCAGGATCCGGAAGAAATCGTAAAAACCGCAAGAAAACTGCTGGGAAGGCTTCTTGAAAGCAGTTGGCCTAAAGGAGGAAACAAACCGGGGCAGGGGGAGAATGACAGACCACAGATTGGCGGGATCGGCATTTCTTCCCAGATGCACGGAATCTTATATGTAGACCGGGCGGGGAAGGCGGTGAGTCCTTTTTACACCTGGAAAAATGAGTGGGGGAATGAGACTTACCAAGGAGGGAGAACCTACGCCCAATATTTATCGGAACAGACGGGAATGGATCTGTATGCCGGCTATGGCAGCGTGACGCATTTCTATCTGCAGGAGAAAGGACGGATTCCGGAGGAAGCGAAGGCCTTTGTGAACATTGGTGATTATCTGGCGATGGTACTGACGAACACGCCTCAATTTCTGGCGGATGTGACCATAGCGGCCAGCTTCGGCGGCTTTGACTTAAAGAAACGGCAGTTTGTCCTTGCGGCTATGGAAAAGGCGGGTGTCGATATCTCTTATTATCCTGAGGTGTCGGAAGGGAAAACGGCAGGAGTCTTTCAGGGGATTCCTGTATTTTGCGCCGTGGGGGATAATCAGGCCAGCTTTCTGGGAGCCATTAAGGATAAAGAGGGAAGCGTCAGTGTGAATGTGGGAACAGGCTCTCAGGTCTCGGTATTTTCCCGGGAGTTGTATGAAACGGGTGAAGGGGAAGTGCGTCCTTTTCCGGGCGGCGGCTGGCTGTATGTAGGAGCCTCGGTGAACGGGGGTAAAGTGTACGAGAGGCTGGCAGTGTTTTTCCGGGAGATTCTGGATGCTTTCGGTGTCCCGGCGGAGCAGACAGCAGTGTATGAGGCCATGGAACGTCTTGGCGCAACAAAGAAAGAAACGGATCTGCAGGTGATTCCCGCTCTTTATGGAGAAAGAGTGACAGAGATAACATCAGGAATTTTCGGACTGAAAGAGGAGAACTTCCACGGGGCCGATCTGGTAAGAGGATTTGTGTCGGGAATGGCGCAAGAACTGTATGCGATGTATCAGGGTTTCCCACAGGAATTGCGGACGGGCAAGACACATATTGCGGCATCGGGAAACGGACTCAGGAAGAATCCGCTTTTGAAGGAAGAGATAGCAAAGATATATAAGCTGCCGGTGATGTTTACCGACAGGGAAGAGGAAGCTGCCGCAGGTGCAGCGATTCTGGCAGAGATTTTAGTTGGAAACAGTAACGATTGAAAAATGCTTCGGAGGTACTCATGAAAAATAAAATTATGCTGATCACCTATGCGGACAGCTTTGGGAAGGATTTGAAAGAATTGAAGGAAATGGTGGATACCTATTTTAAGAGGGAAATCGGCTCCATCCACATACTGCCCTTTTTCCCCTCCTCAGGGGACCGGGGGTTTGCACCCATGGACTACACCAGGGTGGATGAGAAATTTGGTGACTGGGAGGATATTCGGGCTCTTGCCAGGGACTATGAACTGATGTTTGACTTTATGATCAACCATCTGTCCAGAAGAAGCCCGGAATTTCTTGACTTTATAGAAAAACATGATGATTCCGCTTATGCGGACATGTTCCTTCGGTTTAAGAACTTCTGGCCGGGAGGGGAGCCCACCAAAGAGCAGGTGGATCTCCTGAATAAGAGAAAACCCTGCGCTCCCTGTGAGGAGATTGCCTTTGCGGACGGGACATCGGAAAAAATCTGGTGCACTTTTGATGATGAGCAGATGGATCTGGATCTGAGCAGGCAGGTGACGTGGGATTACGTGGAGAGAACACTGCGGTTTTTGATGGATCACGGGCTTTCCCAGCTTCGTCTGGATGCTTTCGCTTTTGCCACCAAGAAGATTGACACCACCTGTTTCTTCTTAGAGCCTGAGATTTGGGAGATGATGGAACGGATTCAGAAAATTCTGGATGAGAAAAAGATTCCCATGCTGCCTGAGATTCACGACCATTATTCCGTGCAGATGAAGATTTCGGATCATGGATATGCCATTTATGATTTCGTCTTGCCGGTGATGGTGCTCCACACTCTCTATACGGGAAGCGGCGAAAGGATGAAACACTGGCTTTCCATCTGCCCGAAGAACCAGCAGACCACACTGGATACGCATGACGGTCTGGGGACTGTGGATGTGGTGGATCTGTTAAGCCCGGAGGAATTGCAGAGCGTCATCGATCAGACAGAAAAGTACGGTGCGAACTTCAAATGGGATTACAGTGCAGGCTCCACCGGGAAAAAGATTGTCTATCAGATCAACTGCTCGTATTATTCTGCCGTGGGGGAAGATGATGAGGCCTATCTCTTGTCAAGGGCATTGCAGTTTTTTGCGCCGGGGATTCCCCAGGTCTATTATATGGGGCTTCTGGCGGGTGAAAATGATTATGAGTTGATGGAGCGCACCCATTATGACAGAAATATCAGCCGTCATGACTATACGGTGGAGGAAATACGGGAACTGGTAAAGAAGCCTGTGGTGCAGAAACTGCGCAGGCTGATGCAGTTTCGAAATGACTATCCTGTGTTTGACGGGGAAATGACAGTACATGATACAAGGGATGATATCATACAGATTTCCTGGCAGGAGGGAGCCTTTAAGGCGACACTGACAGCGGCATTGAAAGAGAAGAGCTATGACATTACCTATACGGACAGGGAGGGCAGAGAAAGGCAGCTGTCCCTTGAGGAGGATTTTGAGTGGTAGGGAATAAAGCGTGGGAGACGGAATACCTTCTGATGAACAACACCCTGCAGGGAGTGTGCAGGGCAATGGAGCTGGCAGGTCAGGGAAAGGAAGTCATACTGGCTGTGGAGGAGACCTATCTGGCGGCGGATATCTGTGGACGTTGTTTCTATAAAAGGCAGGAGGTTCCGGAGGAATTTTTTCCGGAGGAATGCTTTGACGGCGGTGTGATGATTCCCGACAAGTGTAAGCAGTATCTGGAGGAACGCTGTCTGGCGGCGGGCGTAAGGTTTTATTACGGTCTGTACTTTGTAGAAGAAGTGGATGGGCAGTGCGGCGCAGGCTTTGATCCGGAACTTCGTGCGGTACGTCTGGCGGGGAAAAGCGGCCTTATTTCCATTACCTGCAGACATGTGGAGCGAAATCAGGAAGAGGAGGATTTAAACGGCAGGCTGTCTTTGCGGGCCTGGATGAGAGATAAAAGAGATGGAGGCCTCGGACTGGTGGAGGCTTTCATTGACAATGATTTGCAGAAAACTCCGGCAGAAAAGCTGCTGATGCTGAGACGGGAACTGTTAGCAGAATTTCTAAGGAAGCGCAGGGAGAATCCGCAACTTGTCCTTGGCAGGTTTGCTGACAGGTGGGGCGGCAGACTGCAGAGCGGAATGCAGGATACGGAGGTATGCGCTGCTGGGAGAACGGGAGCAGAGGAACTTGTCAGAGAGAAAGAAACTGTACAAACCGCCGATGTCATCGTGGCGGGCGGAGGCACGGCAGGGGCTATGGCGGCTTTGTATGCGGCAAGAGGCGGCGCCAGCACGATTCTCCTTGAGCCTATGTACGATCTGGGCGGCACTTCTACCCTGGGCGGTGTGAATGCTTACTGGTTCGGCATGTCCTTTACTGATACGAAAGAAGTGGATGAAAGGGTGGATCGGTGGTGCGAAAGCTGCGGCATAGAACGGCCCGCCGGAATGTTTGGCAGATACGATGCTTTCCATGGAGGCATCAAGGGGCTGGTACTTTTAGAACTTTGCCTGCAGGCGGGGGTAGAGGTACGTTTCGGCAGACTGGCATACGATGTGATCCGGGAGAATGGCCGCATTGTTGGTGTAAGGTGTGCAGGAGAGAGAGGCAAGGAAACCTGCTATGGCAGGCTTGTCATTGACGCCACCGGAGATGGAGATCTGGCGGCAGCGGCAGGAGCGGACATTCTATACGGGGCTGCGCGAGACGGTTTTACCTATTGGGGGTCGTTAGCCCAGTACAGCGGGCCTGACAGTTATCGGAACAATTTCTCTTCCATGGTGAGACTGGACGATGTATCAGATTTTACAGACTTTATCATCACAGGCAGAAGAAGAGGCGGCGGGAACCTGTTTGACCATGGCTCTTATGTGAGTGTCAGGGAAAGCAGGCACGTCCGGGGTGAAAGCGTCATTGGCTTAAAGGATCTGTGCCTGTTTAGGACTTATGAGGATGGCATTTATACCTGCTTTTCTAACTATGATCCCAAAGGCAGGCTGGATGCAGATGTCATTTATTGCGGCTATCTGGTGCCCCAGATGAAGATGCAGGTTCCGTTAGGCGCCTGTTTGCCGGTGGACGGTGAGGGTAAGCGGATAGAAGGGCTTATTGTGTCTGGTAAGGCCATTTCTATCGATCACAACGCCTTCCCCGGTCTTCGCATGCAGCGTGATTTGATGCATCAGGGAGCGGTATTAGGGATTCTGGCGGCAAAGGCGGCTTTGGCGGGGGCAGATGTAGAAAAGCTGCCTATGGCGCAGTGCCGATATTGGATAGAACAAGCAACAGGAGATTCCCTTACCTTTCCCCGGGAAAGGAATTTTCAAAGTCTGCGGGAGGCCGTAGCTTTGATTGGGAGTGAAGAGAGAACACACTGGATTGATGTGCCTTTTACTTATGAGGAAAAGAGAGTCAGTCCTTTGCTTGCGCTGGTATATGGCGAGAGGGACGAGGTCCTTTCTGCGGTTAGGGAGAGAATCGGGAGGATTGAGTCAGAAATCGCAGGGAAGCCGATAGAAGAGGCAGCAGATAATAAGGATTTGCAGGAAGTGCTTCTGCTTTTGAAAAAGCTGGCTCTGTTCCACGGTGCGGATGAATATACGCAGGAAATAGAGGCGCATATTTTGCGGCAGCTTTCAGAAGGCACCCCCTTTTTACCCAAAAGAAAAGGCTCCTGCATGTGTGCTCAGCTTCTGCCGGATCATGGGGTGATGCCGGAAGTGGTTTACGAACTGAATCTGTTATCCCATGGAAGGAGTTTTACCATGAGACCCTATGTGGTGGTGGCGGACAGACTGGCAGAGGGGGAGCGAGATTATGAGACCATTGAGAAAGGGATTTTCTCTTATATGGAATCCATGGCCTATGCCGGGGAACACAGTTATAGGAAGGAATTTATTCCGCTTTTGCACAGACTGACCAGATTGCCGGAATTTGAAAAGGCCTTTGTCCGGGAGAACAGGGCAGAACTGATGAGCCAGCGATGGCAGATGCTGTGGGTGATTCTGAACAGAGCTCTTTTCCTCTTGGGAGGCAGGGAAGGAGAAGAAGGGCTTTTGCAGGCCAGGGAGAGCGATAGTGCGGCGATCAGGATAGGGGCCAAGAAGGCGCTTATGGAAGGGCTGGAGAGAAGACCTTAGGAGAAGGGAAAAGAATCAAAAAGCGGCAGAACAAGAAACCAGTTGAGGAAAGGAAGATAAAAATTATGAAAAAGGATAAAAAACTGTATATGATAGGAAATTCGCATATAGATCCCGTATGGATGTGGCGGTGGCAGGAGGGATTTCAGGAAATCAAGGCTACTTTCCGTTCGGTGCTGGATCGGATGAAAGAATACGAGGAGTTTATTTTTACAGGCAGTTCCGCTTCCTTCTATGAATGGGTGGAGGATAACGATCCTGCCATGTTTGAGGAAATAAGAGAGCGCATAAAGGAAGGCCGCTGGATCATCGTGGGTGGCTGGTGGATTCAGCCGGACTGCAATGCGCCCTCAGGAGAGTCCTATGTGCGTCAGGGACTTTACGGACAAAAATACTTTGAGGAGAAATTCGGCGTGAAAGCGGTGTGCGGCTATAACGTGGACAGCTTTGGACATAACGGAAATCTGCCTCAGATCTTGAAAAAGTCAGGCATGGATTATTATGTGTTCATGCGTCCCGGCAGACACGAAAAGGGCATGGACGGGGAGACTTTCCTGTGGAAATCCGCAGACGGCTCACAGGTGAAGGCATTCCGCATTCCCTTTGAATACTGCACATGGCCGGAGGAAATCGAGGAGCATGTAAAGCGCTGTGCAGGAGAGATTAAGAATCCTGGCAACGGGATTATGTGCTTTTATGGCGTAGGCAATCATGGCGGCGGCCCTACCAAAAAGAATATTGACAGCATTCGGGAAATGAATCAAAGAGAGGATATGCCGGAACTGATTTTTGCTTCCCCGGTAGATTATTTTAAAGATGTGGAGCAGGCGGGCAGAGTCCTTCCTGTGGTGACGGGAGAACTGCTTCATCATGCCAGCGGCTGCTACAGCGCTCACTGTGAGGTAAAGAGTCTGAACAGAAAGGCAGAAAACAGACTCCGCATGGCAGAAAAGATATCTGTCATGGCAAAGACTTTGGCTGCCGGGAAATACGACAAAGAAGAACTCACCAAGGCATGGAAAATAGTGCTGTTTAATCAGTTTCATGATATTCTGGCAGGCACCAGCTTGGAGGAAGCCTATGTGGATGCCAGAGAAGATTATGATTATGCCCTGCACATAGCCGGCAGACAGCTGAACAGTGCATTACAGTCCATCAGCTGGAACATTGACATTCCCATGGAGGAGCACATGAAGCCTCTGGTGGTGATGAATCCCAACCCCTTTGAGGCCATGGCGGAAGTAGCGGTGGAATCCCTTTCCCTGCAGGAGCATACCGTGCTTCTGGATGAGGAGGACAACCAGATACCCTATCAGCTTGTCCAGTCTAAGGCTTCCAGCAATGGAAGATGCCGGATTGTCTTTGTGGCAAAGCTGCCATCTCTGGGCTGGCGCACCTATCGCTTTGCGGTGCGGGAAAAAGGAAAACAGTTTGAGAATGTAAGCTCTACCCAGACCAGTGCGGAGAATAAGTGGTTCTCGGTTAAATTAGATGAAAAGGGATATATTGCCTCCCTGATGAAAAAGAATGATAATACAGAGTATTTTTCCGCGCCTGCGGCGGTGCCGGTGGTCATCAGGGATGAAAGTGATACATGGTCTCACGGTGTACGTATTTTCGATGAAGAGATCGGACGGTTTGAGGCAGTAAAGATACAGCGCATTGAGAACGGCCCTGTGAAGGCTGTGATCCGGGTGACCAGTGAATATGGTAATTCCAGGATGTTTCAGGATTTTTCCATATATAAGGAACTGGACTTTATCTCCGTGGAAACTACCGTGGACTGGCATGAGAAAATGTCCATGCTGAAACTGCGTTTCCCCATGAATATGAATTACTTAAGAGCCACTTATGAAGTTCCTTACAGCGTTGCCCAGCGGGAGCCGAACGGGGAGGAGTTTCCGGTGCAGACCTGGTTTGATCTGGAAGGAGCGGCACCGGGATTAGATACGATGATGCATGGCCTTTCCATCCTGAATGACGGTAAGTTTGCGGCGGACACAGCAGGAAAGAATGGAGAACTGACGGTGCTCAGAAGCCCCATTTATGCCCAGCACGAACCTTATGTGCCCGACCCTGAACTGGAATATGTTTATCTGGATCAGGGTGTACAGACCTTCACCTATGGTTTATATCCGCATGATGGGAGCTGGGAAGAGGCAGACACCATCAAGCGGGCAAAGATTCTGAATGAAAAGCCCATTGCTCTGTTTGAAACCTATCATAAAGGAGAACTTCCCCAGAAGGGGTCTTTCCTGCAGGTAAGCGAAGATAATATATTTGTGGAAGTGCTAAAAGAAGCGGAGGATGGAAGCGGAGATGTCATACTGAGGGCTTATGAGGCGGCAGGCAGGAATACAATGACAGAATGTAAGATGCCATCCCTTGGAAGAGAATTTAGCCTTTCTTTTACGCCCTTTGAGATTAAGACAGTACGGCTTTCGCAGGAAAAAGAAGCAGTCTGCAATAATATGCTGGAAGAAAACAGTTGTGAAGGATAAATCGTCCCTGGAAGCGGTAAAGGAATGGAATCCGGACGAAAATGATACCTGCATATTTAAGATGCGGATTGCTTGCCTGCAATGCAATATGAGGTGGCATTATGGAAGGAATTGTAGTAAAAAATCTGTCCAGGGACTTTGCATATTACGAAAAGGAAGCGGGCATGAAAAGTTCCGTGAAGAATTTGTTTCATAGAGCAAAACAGATCCGTCATGCGGTGAAGAATCTCTCCTTTGAAATACAAAAAGGAGAAATAGTCGGATTCCTTGGGCCAAATGGTGCGGGAAAGACAACAACGATCAAGATGCTTTCCGGTGTTTTGTATCCGACTTCCGGTGAAGTACAGGTAAACGGATATGTACCCTGGGAGAGGAAAAAGGAATTCAAGAAACAATTTGCTTATGTTGCCGGGCAAAAATCCCAGTTGTGGATCAATCTGCCGGCAGTGGATTCCTTTGCACTGAATAAAAGCATTTATGAAATCTCGGATACACAATACAGGCAGACACTTGGCGAACTGGTAGAACTATTTGGAGTACAGGAGTTTCTTAAAGTACAGGTTCGGCGATTGTCTCTGGGTGAGCGTATGAAGATGGAAATGATCGCAGCCCTTTTACACAGACCTAAAGTCATTTTGCTGGATGAACCCACAATTGGCCTGGATTTCATTGCACAAAATAATATCCGGGAGTTCCTGAAAGATTATAACCGTAATAATGGAGCAACAATGCTGCTGACGAGTCACTATCTGAAAGATATTGAAGAACTATGCCAAAGGACGATGGTGATCAGTCATGGGAATCTGGTCTATGATGGAACCCTGGAACAGATTCAGGATGTTTTTTCGAACAGGAGAATCCTGAATATTCATTGGAATAGTCCGGTACAGAAAGAAGCTTTGGTTTCTTTGGGTACAGTGAAAAGCTGGGAGCCGATGAGGGCGGCGATTGAGGTCGATGACGCAGCCGTAGCCCAGACGATACACAGATTATTCGCCATGTTTTCAGTTGGGGATATTGGCATTGATGCGGCGCCGCTGGAAGAGAGTATAGCCCGCCTTTATGAACAGGGGGCGTAAGGGGGCAGGGGATATGAAGAAATATAAGACCGCCTTTTTCGTGGGCGTCTCCAATTCCATGGAATATCGCTTTGACTTCTTTATGAACCTGCTTAGCACTGTGTTTCCGATTATCATGCAGGTATTCATCTGGTGTTCCATGTATAACGGCAGTGACGGTGAAACCATGTACGGTTACACATTTCCCCAGATGATCATGTATGTGGTTGTGGCCGGGGCGGTAGGTAAATTCACCAATACCGGTGTAGAATACATGGTGAATGAGGATATTCACAGCGGTGGAATCGCAAAATATCTGGTGCGTCCTGTGAACTATGTCGGATTTTGTTTATGTAATATCGTGGGCAACAAGTTTGCATCCATGATCACCATGGTGTTTGTGACGCTGGGGGCATTGCTGGTGCTGTTTTTTGCAGTGGATTTTGTGGCGGCGCCTGCCGCCCTGCTATTGTTTTTCCCCTCACTGGCACTGGCTGCTGTGCTTAACTTTTATATTTTCTTTTGTCTGAGTACATTGGCTTTCTGGCTTACGGAAATTGGGAATTTCTTTCACGCCATAAGCGTAGTGATCATGGTAATGAGCGGAGGTGTATTTCCGGTGTCCGTGTTTGGCAGCGCCTATGAGACCATCAGCAGATATATTCCGCTGACTTATACCATCAACTATCCTATTCGGATTCTGTCAGGGGCGGTAGGTGCAGAGGAAGCAGTGAAGGTGCTTTGCATACAGCTTATTTGGATTTTCATATTAGCGGTATTGGCCAGATGCAGCTGGAACTTGGGATTGAAAAAATATGTTGCGGTGGGAGGGTGATGATGAGAGGGAGACTGCATGAACTGAAATGGTATGTCAAAGTAGCGATTCATTTTGGTAAACTATCCCTGCAATCCACCATGGAATATCCACTGGATTTTGCATCCGGTGTCTGCGTGGAACTTGCTTACATGACGATCAAACTGGTGTATTTATATGTGGTATTATCTGCCGGAATGAAAGTGGGAAGCATGACACCGGATATGGTCATCATTTTTGTGGGAACCTATATCTTTATGACAGGCATCTGGATGCTTTTTGGCGGCGTTAATAATATTCCGGGGCAGGTGGTCAGGGGAGATTTGGATCTGCTTATGACCAAACCGGGATCACTCCAGTTTTTACAGACATTTGGAAAGTTTAACTTTGCGCTGGCGTTTCCCAACGTGGCGGTGGGAACGATTCTGATAATAGGAGGCTGGAGGCGGTGCGCGATACCGGTAACAATCAGTCACATCGGAGTTTTCATTTTATATCTGGCAGCCGGCATTGTCCTGACTTATTCTTTTGGATTGATGGCAGCGCTATTGGTATTCTGGGTGACTTCCCTGAATGCGGTGAGCACACTTTATGCAGCCCTTTGGGATTACAACAATATGCCCATGGAATTGTATCCTAAGGTGATCAAACAGATAGGAACCTTCCTTATTCCTATCTTTCTGGTGACAAACTGGTCAGGCATGGCAGTACTTGGAAAATTGAATCCGGTACAGATAATCTGGGGAATTACAGTTCCGGGTTTAGCCCTTTTAATGGCCAGGACTATGTGGAAAGCAGGCATTAAGCGGTATACGAGTGCAAATGGCTGATCTTGCGAAAGTCGCTTCTCATTCAGCCTATGCTCTGTGATATAATTATTACAATGTTCAAACAAAAGAAAAGCGAAAGAAAGGTCTTTTCAAAAATTTTCTCTATGTTATAATATTGCCAATATCACTTTAGAAATGGAGAGGTAACAGATGGAAAGCACACATATGAAAGAAGGCAGGAGAAAGATCAAACGTATCGGGAAAAAGGTTGGTAATGTGGTAGTGATCATGCAGGCTATCTCCGTTGTTTTTGCGGTGGCAATCAGCGTTACGATGTTCAATTCGCTGGTAGGAAGCATGCAGGAAAAGATTTGTACGGACGGAACCAATATGCTCGCATATGAATTGAGCCGGATATCCCCAGAGGATGATATTAATAAAGTTCTGGACGGATTGAAGGAGCGTATGGGTTGTGAGTTTACTATTTTTGAAGGTGATACGAGAGCATATAGTACAGTGACTAAGAATGGTGAACGTGTAGTGGGAACCAAGCTGGCTGATAATCTTATAGATATCGTATTAAATCAGGGACAGGCTTATGTGGGTGAGGCAGATATCCTGGGATCTACATATCTGTGCTCTTATGTACCGACAAAGGGAGAAACAGGTAAGGTTGACGGACTGATTTTTGCGGGAATATCCATAGCGGACGCAGAACAGGAAACAGCCAGGATCATCAATTATACCATAGCGATTAGTGTGGCGGTTATTATCGTCTGCATTATTTTCCTGAGTGTATATTTGCGAAAGAGAGTTTCGGGTCCGCTTGGCAGGATTACGGAGGCGGCTATACAGCTGGAAAGAGGAGAACTTGGGCTGGCTGACGGCAAGGAAGTTGCAATCGGCGTCCGTTCCAATGATGAGATTGGTCTTTTGGGAGAGATATTCGAAAAGACTATCGGTAACTTACGCGCTTACATCGGTGAGATATCATACATACTGGGAGCCATTGCCAAAGGTGATCTGACACAGAATACGCAGCGGGATTATACAGGTGATTTCCAGGCGATTAAAGAGTCTCTGGTAAGTATTCTCAATGCATTAAATCAGACGATGGGGCAGATTGCGGCCAGTGCAGGACATGTATCAGACGGGTCGGAACAGGTTGCAGCAAGTGCGCAGACTTTAGCGCAGGGGGCGACCGAGCAGGCCAGTGCTGTCACGGAAATTTCAACAACGATTACGGATATTTCAGAAGGTGCGAAACAGACTTCTACTGCGGCAGCAGAGGTTGGCAAGATTACCAATCAGGCTGGGGCACAGCTTAATATCAGTATGGAGAACGTGAAAGAACTGAGTGTGTCGATGGAGCGTATCTCCAGCGACTCCAAACAGATTGGCACCATCATCGCAACGATAGAAAATATTGCTTTCCAGATAAATATACTCTCGCTGAATGCGGCTGTGGAAGCGGCCAGAGCTGGCTCTGCAGGTAAAGGCTTTGCTGTTGTGGCGGAGGAGATTAGTAATCTTGCATCAAAATCTGACGAAGCTGCCAAGGCGACAAAGGAACTGATTGAAAGTTCTGCGGCAACGATTGTGGAAGGCGGTAAAGTGATGAACCGCGTAACAGAGGCACTGGAACGGACAGGGGAACTTGCCGGCAATGTAACGGTCAAGATGGAGCAGGTTGTAGATGCAGTTGAGAAACAGACCCTGGCGATGGATCAGGTGGCTACAGGTGTCGAGCAGATTTCAGCGGTAGTGGAGAACAATTCTGCAACCAGCCAGGAGTGTGCGGCGGCCAGTGAGGAATTATCATCTCAGTCCAATATGTTGAAAGAATTGATAAGTTCTTTCAGGTTGAGAAATACCGGCAGGTAAGCTGACTTAAAACAGTTCCTGTATCAGTATCAATATAAAGGCACAAGGCTATGTTGTAGTTATGCTACAAGTTTTATAGCCCTGTGCCTTTTGTATTAAACCTCACCCAACATCATTTCGGGATCGTCTGCCGCTTTTACCTTATCATTTGCCCTGATGATAGTGCCTTCTTCATCAATCAGATAGGTGGTGCGTACCACGCCCATGGATACCTTGCCGTAGTTCTTTTTCTCCTGCCATACATCGTATGCCTTAATGGCCGTCAGTTCCGTATCTGACAGGATAGTGAAGGGCAGGGAATAATTCTGCTCGAATTTCTTGTGGGATGCTACGCTGTCTTTACTGATACCGATCACCACAGCGCCCTTTTCCTCAAACTGTGGATAGCGCTCGGCAAACCCGCAGGCCTGTTTGGTACATCCGGGCGTATTGTCCTTGGGATAAAAATACAAGATTACCTTCTTGCCGCGATATTCCTCTAAAGTGTGAATGGTTCCGTTCTGGTCCGGCAGGGAAAATGCCGGTGCTTTTGTTCCAATCTCTAACATAGTCGTTCCTCCGTTTAAATGCTATTTAGGTATATTCTAAAACTTTTTTAGAAGATGTATATGGATAGCGATTAATCTTATTATACCCAATAATATTCTGCTCATCAATTTTTATAATTTAGTAAATTTGCAGGCTATTGAAAATATGGTTTTCGGGATTATAGGAGCATCTCATGAGATTTATTGTTTGTGGTTCAAATGGGACTGGAAAGAATAGCTGACTTGAAATTTTAAATTCCAGTGCAGAAGTAAATTCCACAGCAGTTTAAA
>CAMXIF010000047.1 GCA_947243845.1 uncultured bacterium | reverse complement strand
ATCTGGTATATTATAACGGCGAGTATTATACCAAAAAGGCTGGTGTGGATGATACTGCTGCACCGGGTGATAAAGTGTCTCAAAAAATCGAGACACCGGATCAATGGCAGGCTGCACTTCAGGCTATGGATGGAATGGATAGCGTTACATTGAAGGGCGTAAAAGTCAATGATGACGGCAGTGTGGATTTTGATTTTAGTGCCGAGGTTGATCCGCTTATGGATGCCACTCGTGAGACGGGTAAGAACAGTTTCGGACGTGAAGTGACGGAAGAGAAGGATATCCTGAAATACGTCTATAATGTAGAGGACAAGGACGGCACCACATACACCATTGATTATGTGGCACCGGACGGCCGTGCACAGATTACAGCGACCACTTTAAAGACCGGTTTCCCGTTAGAGTACAATACGGATAATGGTGAATTTATCTATATTGGCACTCAGGGAAGCGACAGTGCGACATTGACCTTTAACGCATCGGCTTCCACCCTGACAGGTGACAATGTGAGTCTGACACACTTTACCAATATTGATATTGACTTCTCGACCACAACTATGCTCAATAACGGTAAAGTATCCACTATCGGCGCTGATAAGGGCGCTGGCGATGAGGCCAATACAGGCGCCGGCAGAAAGCGCGGTGAGTTGATCGGTATTGAGGTGGGTCAGGACGGTAAGATCACAGCGTCCTATGATAATGGTATCTCCAAATTGTTAGGACAGATTGCAGTAGCGAACTTTGCTAATGCATCAGGTCTTGCCAAGGCCGGTAACAACCTGTATTCTGCGACCATGAACTCGGGTGATTTCGATGGTATTGGTTCAGATATTACAGCGGACGGCGGTACCATGGAGTCCGGCGTGCTGGAGATGAGTAATGTGGATCTGTCTGCAGAGTTTACGGAGATGATCACCACACAGCGTGGTTTCCAGGCGAACAGCCGTATTATCACCACTTCCGATTCCCTGCTGGAAGAACTGGTTAATCTGAAGAGATAATAGTATACAGTAAAGAGGGAGGAACTTTCTGGAAAGAGAGTTCCTCTTTTAAAATTCTTTTTGCAGTTTTGGAAGATGTGTGGTAGAATAATAAAGTTCCATGTTATGGGTTTAAGGAAAGAAAATAGTGTAAAGAAGTTACTACAGTTGTAGGGGTGAACGATGGTTGAAGTGACGAAAATTAACGGCGTCAAGGTACTGATAAATCCTGATCTGTTGGAACTTGTGGAGGAGACGCCTGATACAGTGTTATCTTTTACAACAGGTCGGAAAATAATTGTAAAAGAAAGTAGACAAGAAGTGAAAAATTTAGTAAAATCGTATAGAAAGGATATTTTTGCAGACTAGTGTAAAGTGGGTGCATACATATGGATATAGCTTCGATTCTAGGATTGGTATTGTGTTTAATATTGGTTATTTTCGGTATTGTGTTCGATAAGGACGCAGGTATCGTAGTCTCGAATCTGGTTAGTTTTGTCGATGTCCCGTCCATACTGATTACTTTCGGAGGTTCCTTCAGTTGTATTCTTGCCAGCTATACGCTGCCAAATTATCTCGCCGGACTTAAGAGTATTATGTTGATTTTTAAAATGTCGGCGATGAATGTTCCCGATGTGATTGCAAAGATTATAGAGTTATCTAATGTGGCTCGTAAGGAAGGACTGCTTTCTTTGGAGGAAGCGGCCAGTGACATCGATGATGAGTTTTTGAAAAAAGGTATCCTTCTGATCGTTGATGGTACGGATCCTGAACTGGTGCGTGCCATTATGGAGACAGAACTTGTCAGCGTGGAAGGCAGACATAAGGATAAGATTGGATTCTGGGAGAACCTGGGTGCGATGGGTCCGGCCTGGGGTATGATTGGTACACTGATTGGTCTGATCAACATGTTGAAGAAGATGGACGATCCGTCTGCTATCGGTCCTTCCATGGCAGTCGCGTTGATCACTACTTTGTATGGTTCGATTCTTGCAAACTGGATCTGTGCACCTGTGGCCAGTAAGCTGAAGGCCAAGAATGCGGACGAGATGATGGTCAAGGAGATAGAAATAGAAGGGCTCTTATCTATTCAGGCAGGTGAAAATCCACGAGTTATCGAGGAGAAGCTGAAGTCGTTCCTGGCGCCTGCAGATAGAGGCTCCACAGAAGAAGGCGGAGGTGAACTGGATGGCTAACAGAAAACCAGAAGAACCGCCCAAAGGCGCCCCGGCGTGGCAGGCCACGTTTGCGGATCTGATGAATCTGTTGCTTTGCTTCTTCGTGCTGCTTTTCTCCATGTCTACTGTGGATGCGGAGAAATGGGAAAAGGTGGTTGCATCTTTTAACCAGACTTTTTCTGTATTTACTGCGGGTTCTACGGCAATCGGCGATGGAATTTTGATCAGTAACGGGGTCAGTCAGCTCAATGAACTGGATGAATATATTAATAGTACTGGTAAGATGGATGAAGGTGAGATTGTCTCTGAAGATGTAGCCAATGCACAGGCTCAGATGGAGGAGGCTCAGATGGAGCAGTCTGAGGAACTTGCCGAGATGATCCAGGAGGCTGTCGAGGAGAAGGATATGGATGAGATGATCGATATTGAATTCACATCCCAGTATGTACAGCTTACCTTAAAAGGAGCGCTCCTTTTTGATTCGGGAAGCACCCTTTTAAAAGATGAGGCGAAACCGGTGTTAGATCAGGTGGGACTGATTCTGGAACGGTATGCGGACGGCACCATAGAGATAGAAGGTCACACGGATAATGTACCGATGTCGGGGGCAAAGTACTCTAATAATGACGAACTGAGTTCAGGGCGTGCTTTGTCGGTGTTCAATTATCTGTTGGATGTCACAAATTTAAACCCGGCCAATATCAAACATGCCGGCAGAGGAGAGTATCTACCGGTGGCAGATAATTCTACTGTGGAGGGAAGGGCTAAGAACAGACGCGTAGAGATCAAGATATATAATGCGTTGAGTTCCTATTAAGGGTTTGTAAGTTTACATATGTAATCTTCTTTACAAAAGTAGACTTCAGATATAGGTATAAGGTGAGTAAAAGGAGAATAGTACGGCTATGAAGAAAAATCTGATTTCCATTATTATTCTGGCGCTGTTGATTGTAAACATAGTATTGACAGCTATAATGATGTTCAGTGTGACGGGAGCTTCTAAGAAAACCGCAGCCCTGGTAGGCAATATTGCCATGGCCCTGGATCTGGAACTGGCTTCAGAGCAGGAAGCGGAAACAGAGGAAATCGTTTCCATGGCGGATACCGAAACGTATTCGTTTGCGGAACCGATGACGATTCCGCTTAAGAAGGGCGAGGGGGACGATAAGGATCATTACTGTATCGTTTCTATTACACTGGCCATTAATATCAAGGCGGATGGTTATAAGGATTATGGCTCTGACCTCAGTAAGCATGAGGGGTTGATCAAAGATGAGATTAACAGTGTCTTTGCTAACTATACAATGGAAGATGCCAGAAGTAACCAGGAGCAGGTCAAGCAGGAGATTTTAGATAGGATACAGAAAATGTTCGATTCTGACTTTATCTATAATGTGTCATTCGGTGACATCATGTTTGGATAGTATTTAGAACAAATAAGTACCACAGGAGGTGAACTTTTCGTGGGTGAGGTACTATCACAAAGTGAGATTGATAATCTGCTTGCCGCACTGAGCAGTGGTGAATTAGATGCAGATGACATGAATGACGCCAATGATAAACAGGTGAAGAACTATGATTTTAAGCGTCCTACAAAGTTCTCCAAAGAGCATCTGCGAACATTGGAAATTATATATGAACATTATGGACGGCTGCTATCCACGAGTCTGCCGGTATATCTGAGAAAGAATGTACAGGTATCCGTGGCAAGTTCCGAGACGGTCATTTTCTCGGAGTTTAGCAACGCCCTTTCAAATCCGGTTATCTTGGGTATCGTGAATTTCCAGCCTCTTGGCGGTACGATACTGATAGAACTGGCGGCTCAGCTTGGCTTTGCGATGATAGACAGGATGCTGGGCGGCGCGGGTGATCCTCTGGAAAAGAACAGGGATTACACGGAAATAGAAATGACGATCATAGAGAAGATGATGGTGGTATGTATGCAGCTTATGCGGGAACCGTGGAAGAATGTGGTCGATATCAATCCCATGATGGAGCGAATCGAGACGAATTCCCAGTTCGCACAGATCATCGCACCTAACGATATGATTGCGATTATCACATTAAATGTAAAGATAGGCGAAGTCGAAGGATTCATGAATATATGTCTCCCCTTTTTCACGCTGGAGAGTGTCATGGATAAACTCAATACGAAGTTCTGGTATGCAAATATGCAGGAACAGAACGAGGAAGACTTCGAGGAGTATATCGGAGCTCTGATCAAGAGAGTGGATGTTCCGGTCAAGGCAGTGCTTGGCAAGACCAATATATCGGTCACCGATTTTGTCAATCTGCAGATCGGAGATATCATACGATTAGATACCGAAGTGGAGCAGGATCTTAAGGTGTATGTGGGCAATATCAAGAAGTTCACCGCATTGCCTGGTACCAGCAAAGACAGGAATGCTGTCAGAGTCACATCGGTAATCAGAGAGGGGGAATAAAAGCATGGACGGAATGTTATCACAAGATGAAATAAATGCGCTCCTGACCGGCATGGATGCACCGGCTGATGACGGCGCTGCGATGGAAGACACATCGGCGGCGGGTGAGCTGGTGGCAGATGAAAGTCTTCTTACGGAATATGAGAAAGACGCCGTTGGTGAGGTGGCCAACATCAGTATGGGATCATCGGCCACCACATTGTTTTCTATTGTAAACCGTAAGGTCAATATCACAACGCCGACTGTTTCGATGGCGGTGTGGAAGAACGTACTGGATGAGTATGAAAAGCCGTGTGTGTTTATCCAGATTAAATATACACAGGGTCTGGACGGTTCCAATATTCTGGTATTAAAGGAGCATGATGTAAAGGTCATCACCGATTTGATGATGGGCGGTGACGGAAGCAATACAGATGGGGAATTGGGAGAACTGCACTTAAGTGCAATCTCGGAGGCGATGAACCAGATGATGGGATCATCAGCTACATCTCTTTCCACGATGCTTGGCAAGATGATCGATATCAGTCCCCCGGAGGCAAGTCTGGTAGATTTGACGGCCTTCAAATCTGGTGGAGATATCGCACCATTCCTGGAAGGAACATTTGTTAAGATTGCTTTTAGGATGCAGATTGATGATCTGGTAGATTCCTCCATCATGCAGTTGTATCCGATAGATTTTGCAAAAGAAATATATAATACCTTTATAAATAGTCAGGACGGCGATGATTCCGCAGCGGCGGCTCCGGCCCCCGAACCTGCGCCAGCCCCGGCTCCTGCACCTGCACCACAGCCGGCTCCCGCCATGCAGCCACAGATGGCAGCCCCCCAGATGGATATGGGACAGATGGGGATGCCGCAGATGGGAATGCCGCAGATGCAGATGCCCCAGATGCAGATGATGCCACAGATGGGAATGCCGCAGATGCAGATGATGCCACAGATGCAGATGCAGCCTAACATGAATATACAGCCGGTTCAATTCCAGAATTTTAGCAGCGATTTTAATCCGATGCAGAGTCAGGAGAACATTGAGCTGATCAAGGATGTGCCGCTGGAGGTAACAGTAGAACTGGGAAGAACTTCTAAATCCATTTCAGATATCCTGGATTTCGCACCGGGAACGATCATTGAACTGGATAAGATCGCCGGCGAACCGATTGATGTTTTAGTGAACGGCAAGTTCGTGGCGAAGGGTGAAGTAGTAGTGATTGAAGAAAGTTTTGGTATTCGTGTAACTGAAATTATTAAATAATATGTAATAGGAGAAGAAAGATGGCAAAGAATATTTTAGTATGTGACGATGCAGCGTTTATGCGAATGATGATCAAGGACATCCTGACCAAGAATGGTTACAACGTGGCAGGAGAGGCTGAGAACGGCGCTAAGGCGGTTGAGAAGTACAACGAACTCAAACCCGATCTTGTACTGATGGATATTACCATGCCGGAGATGGATGGTATTCAGGCATTGAAGAAGATCAAAGAAGGCGATCCGGGAGCAATGGTCATCATGTGTTCCGCTATGGGACAGCAGGCGATGGTTATCGAGTCTATTCAGTCAGGCGCGAAAGACTTTATCGTGAAACCTTTCCAGGCTGACCGTGTGCTTGAGGCTGTGAAGAAGGTCGTGGGATAACATGCTCCTTGCAGTATCGGGTAGAACTGACTCCTATGTACAGTTTATGACGATATTGGTTCTATTTGTGTTCGTGCTGGCGATCACCTATTTCGTTACCAGATGGATTGGTGGTTACCAGAGGAGTGCGGCATCGGATACCAATATGGAGATTATTGAGACGCTCCGTATGGCCAACAATAAATATTTGCAGATCATAAGGGTCGGCCAGAAATATTTGGCAGTTGCGGTCTGCAAAGATAGTGTTACAATGTTAACGGAGATTCCCAAAGATGATTTATGTTTTTTGGAGGGAAATTCGGGCGGTCTGTCCGGGTTTAAGGACGTACTGACCAAAATTCAAAAAGAAAAATTTCTGGAAAAAGAAGACGGGCGAGACGAATGAAGAGATATTTTTCCGGATATCATTTGGCAAAATTAATATGCCTGCTAATGGTGGCAGGCATATTGTGTCTTAGTCAGAAGGTTACAGCTTATGCAGTAAACGACACTCCTTACCGGGATTCTAATCTTACCGGTACCAGTTCGGAGCGGACCAATATCGATCCGCCGGGAGACTCGGATAATGCCGATGATCTGGCAGAATTGAATATAGCCAATACGGTGACGGTTACATACAACAATGGTAATGGCAGTGTGAATGGCGCTTTGCGTATTCTGGTGATCCTTACCCTGATTGCTATTGCACCGTCATTGATTATTATGTTAACCTCGTTTACCAGGGTGATCATTGTCCTGCATTTTACGAGGCAGGCACTCAATACGCAGACGGCGCCGCCCAATACGGTGCTGATCGGCATTGCGCTCTTTTTGACGTTTTTCATCATGCAGCCTACGCTGACCCGGGTCTATACGGAGGCTGTGGTGCCCTACGAGGCGGGTGAACTGGAAACGGAGGAAGCTATTACGGCGGCGGCGGAGCCGATCAGACAGTTTATGTACAGCCAGACGCTGAAGAAAGACGTGACCTTTTTTATGGACATTAGCCGTACTGAGTGGGATGGGGAACTGGCAAGTATCCCTATGAGCGTGCTGGTGCCGAGTTTTATCATCAATGAACTGCGCACGGCGTTTATCATAGGGTTTCTGATATATATTCCGTTTATCGTGATCGATATGGTCGTGGCATCCACCCTGATGGCGATGGGTATGATGATGCTGCCGCCGACCACGATCTCTATGCCGTTTAAGATACTCCTGTTTGTGTTGGCTGATGGATGGTATCTGGTGATCAAAGGCGTAGTGGAAAGTTTTTATTATTGACCGGCGGTAGTAGAAAGGATGTGAGTACATGACGATAAATGATGTCACCGCTATCGCGGAGGATGCGCTTTTTACTATCATCAAATGCGCAGCGCCGCTGCTTTTAGTGTCTCTGGTAGTGGGACTTGTCGTAAGTATTTTTCAGACAGTTACCTCCATCCAGGAGCAGACGCTTACTTTTGTACCCAAAATTCTTGCAATCTTTTTGGGACTTATTGTGATGGGACACTGGATCATGAACAATATGGTGGAATATATGACTCGTCTGTGGACAGATTTTAATGCTTACATCAGATAGAAGTGGGATCGCATGATAAATTATACTTTTACGTATGCAGATTTAGAATATTTTCTACTGATTCTGGTGCGCATTATAAGCTTTGTGTATATTGCACCGTTTTTTGGCATGTCCAATGTGCCCAGGCGGGTGAAAGTCGGGTTCAGTATTTTTTTGGCCTATCTGATCTTTCATTCGGTAGACCGGGTGGATGTGGTCTATGATACACTGCTTGGTTATGCGGTTATCATCATGAAAGAGGTGCTGACGGGGTTCCTGATCGGCTGGGGTGCACAGATCTGTACAACGGTGACATCCTTTGCGGGAAGCATCGCAGATATGGAGGTCGGTCTTTCAATGGTGTCTTTGATGGATCCGACAACCAAGGAGCAGGCGACCTTTACAGGTGTGTTTTACCAGTATCTGTTTACATTGTTAATGATCATTACAGGCATGTACCAGTATCTTTTGCAGGCACTGGTAGATACCTTTACTTTAATACCGATAAATGGTGCGATCTTTAAGACGGAAGCGCTGCTTGATTCCGTGATCATGTTCCTGAGTGATTATATCACCATAGGATTCCGGATCATCCTTCCGATCTTCTGTACCATGATTCTTTTAAACTGTGTGCTGGGTGTTCTGGCCAAGGTATCTCCGCAATTAAATATGTTTGCGGTGGGTATGCAGTTAAAAGTCCTGGTAGGACTTGGCATTCTCTTTCTGACGATTCGGATCCTACCATTGGCGGCGGATCATGTGTTTGTGCAGATGAAGAGAATGATCGTATCTTTTGTGGAAGGCATGATCTGAGAATACCTTCCGAACAGGAAAGGGCAGGTCGGTTGAATTGGAACTAATCCTGACATATGATCTCCAGTTCTTCGCCAAGGACGGTCCTGGCGGGGAAAAAACGGAAGAACCTACATCCAAAAAGCTGTCGGATGCCCGCAGTGAGGGGCAGGTTGCGAAGAGCAAAGAGGTGAGCAGCGCCTTTGAGATGCTGTTTGCCTTTATCGTAATCAACTTTTGGCTGGAACGGATGGGAACTTACTTCGTGGGAAATATCTATGATATTTATTCCCAGATTCCTACCTATGTCAAGATGTATGACGGGTATGTGCAGGATCAGACTTTTAATTATCTGTTTGTCCAGTCCATGAATAGGATACTGATGTGTATCGCGCCGTTTTTGATCGTGGGATTTGTGGTGGCGGTGGTCACGAATATCCTGCAGGTAAAGTGGAAGATCACAACCAAGCCGTTGAAGCCGAAATTTAGTAAGATTAATCCGGTCAGTGGGTTTAAGCGGATATTTTCCCCGAATTCTCTGGTAGAACTGTTGAAATCTGTCCTGAAACTCACACTGATTGGTTATGTGGTATATTCCTATCTCAAGAAGAACATGCCGCCGCTTTTTCAGTTTTATTCCCTTTCTTTAAATCAGGGGATTATACAGGTGGGTGTGCTGGTGATAAACCTTGGAATCCGCATCGCCCTGTTTTATATGCTCATCGCGGCTCTTGACTTTGCTTATCAGAAGATCAAATTCAAGAAAGATATGAAGATGACCAAGCAGGAAGTGAAGGATGAATATAAGAACCAGGAAGGTGATCCGCAGATCAAGAGTAAGCAGCGTCAGAGAATGCAGGAGGCTTCCAGACGCCGTATGATGCAGAAACTGCCGGAAGCAGATGTGGTCATCACGAACCCGACACATTATGCGGTAGCGATCAAGTACGATCCGGAACTTTATGATGCCCCCTATGTGGTGGCTAAAGGAGCAGATTACCTGGCACAGAAGATCAGGGAGACGGCCAAGGAACATCATATAGAGATTGTGGAGAACAAACCCCTGGCCCGTATGCTGTATGCCAATGTGGATGTGGGGAATGTGGTGCCGCCGGAACTCTATCAGGCGGTTGCAGAAGTGCTCGCTTTCGTATATCATTTACAGGGACGAGTGTAGGAGAGTGTCTGCAGGGCAGCATTCTTCTAATTAAGAAAGTTGATAACTATATTATAAAGAAAGGAGGAGAACCGGAATGGGAAAGCTTAAAACAGCTGATATGGGCGTTGCCGCATATGTGCTTGCCGCGTTTATCATGCTGATTGTGCCGATCAAATCGGGGCTTTTGGATGTACTGTTAGCCTGTAATATTTCCATTGCTTTTACGATTATGTTCGGTTGTATGTTTGCCAATGAAGTCCTGAACATGTCTTTCTATCCGACAATCCTTCTGTTTACAACCATTTTCAGGATTGCCCTGAACGTTTCTTCTACCAGACTGATTCTGACTACCGGTGACGCCGGTAACGTGGTGCAGACCTTCGGTCAGTATGTGGGCGGCGGCGACCTGATCGTGGGTGTCATCGTGTTTATCATTCTGATCATCGTGCAGTTTATGATCATCAACAAAGGTTCCGAGCGTGTGGCTGAAGTTACGGCCAGATTTACATTGGATGCTATGCCGGGTAAGCAGATGGCCATTGATGCAGACTTAAATACGGGTGCCATCACGGATGATGAAGCCAAGAAACGCCGTGAAAAGATTCAGGATGAATCCAACTTTTTCGGTTCCATGGACGGTGCCGTGAAGTACGTTAAGGGAGACGCTACGGCAGGCCTGATCATTACGTTTGTCAATATTGTAGGCGGATTTGCCATGGGCGTTCTGCGTGAGAATCTGGAAATGGCCGAGGCTATGAATAAGTACGTAATCCTGACCATCGGTGATGGTCTGGTGAGCCAGATCCCTTCTCTATTGATATCCTTGGCGACTGGTATTCTGGTAACGAAAGGCTCCAAGGAAGCGGATTTCGGTGCGGTACTGATCCGGCAGCTTTTTGGTGTGCCCAAGGTTTTGTATCTGGTGGGTATCGTGATTGCCGGCCTGGGTATTGTCACACCCCTTAATAAAGTAGTGTTTGTGGGTCTGGGACTCGTCTTTGTCGTGGTGGGCAGGATCATGGCAGGTACCATTGAGACTGCAGAGATTGAGCATGAGGCAGATGAGGAAGAAGCGGCCGCGGAGGAAATCCGACAGCCGGAGAACGTCACGTCCCTTCTGCAGGTGGATCCGATCGAACTGGAATTTGGTTATGGTATCATTCCGCTGGCAGATGTGAACCAGGGCGGTGACCTCTTAGACCGAGTGGTCATGATCAGAAGACAGATTGCGCTGGAACTTGGTACGGTTGTGCCAATTATTCGTCTGCGGGATAATATACAGTTGAATCCGAATCAATATATTATTAAAATAAAGGGTGTACAGGTCAGTGAGGGAGAGATTCTCTTCGACCATTACATGGCCATGAATCCCGGTTATGTAGAGGAGGAGATTACAGGTATTCCCACCTTCGAGCCTTCTTTCCATCTGCCGGCTATCTGGATTACGGAAGGACAGCGGGAACGTGCGGAGAGTATGGGCTACACAGTCGTGGATCCGCCTTCTATCATTGCAACGCACCTGACGGAAGTGATCAGACAGTATATTGCGGAACTTCTGACAAGGCAGGATGTACAGAATCTGGTCAACAATTTGAGGGAGACCAATCCTTCGCTGGTGGAGGAACTGGTGCCGAAGCTGCTTGGGCTTGGTGAGATACAGAAAGTATTGCAAAATCTCTTGGGAGAGGGAATCTCCATCAGGGATCTGCTCACGATATTTGAGACACTTGCGGATTATGCGGCTACCACGAGGGATACGGATATCCTGACTGAGTATGTCAGACAGAGTCTGAAACGTGCAATCTCCAATAAGTTCTTCCCGGCCAATGAGACCACCAGCGTGGTGACATTGGATCCGAAACTGGAGCAGGAGATCATGGCCAGTGTGAAGCAGACCGAGCAGGGAGCATATCTGACGTTAGATCCGGCCAAGACCAGGGAGATTATGGATTCTGTGGGCGCGGAGACGAAGAAACTGGAGGATCTGGGCAAGGTTCCGATCGTGATCACTTCGCCGATCGTCCGGGCATATTTTAAGAAATTGACGGAAGATTATTACAAAGATTTAGTGGTGGTATCATACAATGAAGTGGAATCCAACATTGAATTACAGTCCGTTGGGATGGTGACAGCATAATGATAATCAAAAAATTTGTAGCGAAAACTGAAAAGGAAGCTATCGAGAATGCGAAGAAGGAACTGGGAGAAGGCGTAGTCGTCATGAACGTCAAGACCGTGAAGAGCAAAGGCTTTCTGGCATTTTTAAAGCCCCACATGGTGGAGGTCACGGTAGCCCTGGAAGAAGAGAGCGAGAAATATACGGCGGCGGTATCCGCCATCAATAATGTGATTGCTTCCAGTCAGAATAAGGCGGCCGAACCTGTGAATCCAGCCCCGGCCCCGGTTCCTGCGCAGGCACCGGTACAGGCGGTAGTGCCGGAACCTGTGGCCAGAAAGGAAAGCAGTGCCATCGAGGAGAAGCTGGACAGTCTGCAATCGCTTTTGGAGCAGCAACTACAAAAACCGGAAGAAGATAAAGAGGAAAAGGCAGGGAAAACAGAGGAACAGAAAGAGGAGACAGAGACCGATAAATTCATGCGTCTTCTGCATGACACCATGTTAGACAACGAGGTGGATGAGAAGTATGCGCAGGAGATCATCAGTGAGATTGAGCAGATAAACAAACCCAACATCCCCTTCGATTATGCACTTGCCAACACTTATCAGAAGATGATCTTAAAGTTTGGCAAACCAAGTGCCATCGAACCGGCGGCCAATGGTATCAAGATGGTGTTCTTCATCGGTCCCACAGGCGTGGGCAAGACCACTACGATCGCTAAGATTGCTTCCAAATTCCGGGTAGATGAGAAGAAAAAGGTGGCGCTTCTCACAGCGGATACATATCGTATCGCGGCGGCAGAACAGCTGCGGACATATGCTAACATACTGGAGGTGCCTTTCCGTGTGATCTATACGGTGGAGGAGATTAACAAGGCAATAGAGGACTTTAAGGATTATGACTATATACTGATTGACACGGCGGGACATTCCCATCAGAATGCAACACAAAAGGATAACATGAGTAATTTTATCCATTCAGTGGATGATAAGGTGGAGAAGGAGGTACATCTGGTCTTAAGTGCAACGACCAAGTACCGTGATCTGATCAGTATTGCGGATTCCTATAAGGAAATGGCAGATTATAAGCTGATCTTTACCAAACTTGATGAGACCACTACATTGGGAAATCTCTTAAATCTTCGTCTTTATACGGGGGCGTCATTATCTTATGTGACGCATGGACAGAATGTGCCGGATGATATCGAAGATTTTAATCCACAAAAGACAGTCAAGAGACTGCTTGGAGGTAAGAACTAAGGAGGAAGCCTAATGGATCAGGCTGAACAGTTAAGGAATATAATCAAGGCGAATATACAGCCTCGCAGATCCCTGGCACGGGTCATTACTGTCACCAGCGGTAAGGGGGGCGTGGGTAAATCCAATACAGCCATCAACCTGGCGATACAATTTCGTAAGATGGGACAGAAGGTCATCATCTTGGATGCGGATTTTGGATTGGCAAATATAGAGATTATGTTCGGGGCAGTTCCCAAACATAACTTATGTGATTTAATTTACCAGGGCAAGAGTATTAAGGATATCATTACCTGGGGGCCGATGGATGTGGGATTTATTTCCGGCGGATCCGGGATTGCAGGGATGTCCAATTTAGATAAAGATTATTTGAATTACATCATCCAGAATCTGACAGAACTGGATGAGATGGCGGATACAATTATCGTAGATACGGGCGCAGGCATATCCGATGCAGTGCTTGAGTTTCTGGTGGCCAGCGGTGAGATACTGCTTGTGACTACACCGGAACCGACTTCGATTACGGATTCCTACTCGCTCTTAAAGGCATTAAACAGGCATCCGCGCTATTTGCGTGATACAACGCAGATTAAAGTACTTGCGAATAAGGTTTCCAATGAGGCGGAGGCAGAGGCCCTTTATGCGAAACTGGAAGCGGTGGTGGAGCGGTATTTAAAGATGCCGATCTCTTATCTGGGGATGATTCCCCAGGACAGCCAGCTGACCAGGGCAGTGATGCAGCAGGCGCCGGTATCTCTGGACAATCCGCATGCCAGATCGGCTGTTGCCTATGAGGTGATCGCCGCGAAATTAATGAATAAGGAATTGAACAAAAATCTGACGAAACGTGGCATGGCGGCTTTTTTTTCACATATTGTATCCAGAAGATGACAATCAAAGTAAATACTTAACTTGAAAGAGAAATAGGAGGATGTCGTTATGGCTAATCTTTTATCCAAGTATATAGTTCCTGGCCGGCGGGTGGATCTGCAGGCTATTGAGAGATCATCTAAAGCAAAAAATAGTGAGGGAAAGAAGAGCCATCAGAGCCAGGTGTTGGATATTTTGTCCGAAGATCGGATTGAGATTGCGATGCCGATGGAGAAGAGTAAGTTAATCTTGCTGCCTGTGGACGGGGAGTATGATTTGTATTTTTACGGCGATAATGTGCTCTATCAGTGCTACGCCAGAGTGGTTGACCGTTATAAGAACAATAACATGTATGTGCTGGTGATGGATTTAACAAGTAATCTTCGCAAATATCAGCGCAGAGAGTACTATAGGTTCAGCTGTGCGCTGGAGATGAATTCCAGACAGCTTGAGGAAGAAGAGATATCCCTTGTTGACAGGGAGGAAGAGGAGATGATGCCTGAACTTCCCTTAAAGAGCAGTGTCATCGTGGATATCAGCGGCGGCGGGCTGCGGTTTGTGGCAAATTATTCCTATGATGTGCATAGCCTGATCCTCTGTAAATACCATCTGATGGTGGATGGTAAGATCAAAGAGTTTAATCTGGTGGGCAAGGTACTGGATGCCAGGGAACTGGAGAACCGCAAGGGCGTGTTTGAACACCGCGTACAGTATGTCAATGTGGATGCCGAAGAGAGAGAAGAGATTATCAAATACATATTTGATGAAGAACGCAAGACCCTCAAAAATCAGAAGGGTGACTATGGATATATCGGTTGATGATAGATGGAGGCAAGGTTGAAAATATGAAAAACATATTATTAGTTGACGACTCTGCACTCATGAGAAGGGTGCTTTGTGATATAATTAACAGCGATGAACGATTCCATGTAGAAGATCGGGCAGCAAATGGTTTGGAGGCACTTGATCTGCTTGGCAGAAAGACATACGATGCGATGGTGCTGGATGTCAATATGCCGCAGATGAATGGTCTGGAACTGTTAAAGGAACTGCAGAAGCGCAAGATTTCAGTGAAGGTCATGATGGCGAGTACCGATACCAGGGAGGGAGCTAAGACAACTCTGGATGCCTTGGAATTGGGAGCGCTGGATTTTGTCCATAAGCCCAATAATGCGATGGACTGCCGCAACGGGGAGTTTAAGGAGAGACTTTTAAAAGTTCTGGCAGTGGTGGCGGAATCACGGATGCCGACAGTCAGCAAGGCATTTAGCGTGGACGAGATCAGGAACACGAAAAAAATGGTGTCCCTTGTGAGTAAGCATACTGCTTCTGTGAGTGGCAATAAGATTGTCGCTGTTGCAAGTTCCACTGGAGGCCCCAAGGCCTTGCAGGCAGTGATTCCCAGACTTCCGAAGAACCTGAAAGCGCCTGTCGTGGTGGTACAGCATATGCCTGCCGGTTTTACGGCATCCTTGGCTGAGAGGCTGGATTCTTTAAGTGAGGTGAAGGTCAAGGAGGCGGCCGAGGGAGATGTGCTGGAAGCGGGGACGGTATATATCGCTATGGGCGGTAAACATCTGAATATCCTGACTATGAGCGGCAAGTATGCGATTCATTACTCGAATGAGCCATCCAGGGAAGGTGTAAAGCCCTGTGCGAATTATATGTATGAATCCTTATCAGACAGCAAGTACGACCAGATTGTTTGTGTGGTTATGACAGGTATGGGGGCTGACGGTACACAGGGAATCCAGAATCTGAAGGCAAAGAAGAAAACGCATGTTATTGTTCAGGAGGCAAGCACATGTGCGGTATATGGGATGCCAAAAAGCGCCGTACAGGCAGGATTGGCGAATCAGACAGTGCCGCTTGAACAGATTGCGCAGGAAATCATAATGAACGTGGGGGTAAAATAGTATGGATGTAAGTCAGTATCTTGAGATTTTCCTGGATGAAACAAATGAGCATCTGCAGAATCTCAACACACAGATTCTTTCTCTGGAGCAGGATCCGGAGAACATGGATACGATTAATGAGATCTTCCGTGCGGCCCATTCCCTGAAAGGTATGGCGGGCACTATGGGGTATAAGAGGATGCAGACTCTGACACATGATATGGAGAATGTATTCTCGGAAGTGAGAAATGGCAATATCAAAGTAAATGCGGATATGATCGATGTGCTGTTCCAGTGTCTGGATGCACTCGAGGAATATAACACCAATATCAGAGAGAGTTCGGATGAGGGCACCAATGATAACGGCGCACTGATCAAACGACTTAATGTTATTATGAGCGGTGACGAAGGAGAGAATGCTGACAAGGCAGCGCCTGCGCCGCAGGCGAGTGCTCCGGCGGCTTCAGAGACTTCAGAGTCTGCTCAGATGTTCAGGCAGATTAAATTAAATGAGAACCAGCAGAACGTACTTAAAGAAGCCGACAGACAGGGTAAGAATGTCTATGGTCTTACTGTTAAGGTACAGGAGTCCTGTATCTTAAAGGCGGCGAGAGCATTCCTGGTGTTCAAGGCTATTGAGGATACCAGCGAGATCATCGTCTCAGATCCTTCTTCACAGGACATAGAGGATGAGAAGTTCGACCTGCATTTCAGCCTGATCATTATTTCTGAGGAAAAACTTGATACGGTTGTGAGCGCGGCCAAGAGCGTGTCTGAGATTGAAGACGTCATTGGCGGCGTATTGAATATGAATGATGTAAATTCGGCTAAGGAATCGGATGAGGAGGAAGTGGCGGCAGAACAGCCTGAGACAGCGCCGGCAGAAACTGCTCCGGCACAGCCTGTAACTGAGGCAGCGCCTCCGGCAGAAGCAGCCCCGGTACAGCCAACACCGCAGGATCAGTCACCTGCACCGGCAGCCGCACCGGCTCCCGCAGCCAAGAAGAATACGACCAATAAACCGGTGGTAAACAGGACTGTCAGGGTGGATATTGAGAAACTGGATACTTTGATGAATCTGGTCAGTGAGTTGATTATTGCGAAAAACTCCCTCGTATCCGCATCGACCATGTCCGGAAATTCGAGTCCGGCTGTGAATGAACAGATTGAGTATCTGGAAAGTGTTACGACATCTCTCCACGAATCTGTTATGAAAGTCCGCATGGTGCCTATCGAGAGTACTGTCAACAAATTCCCTCGTATGGTACGTGACTTGCAGAAGAAGCTGGGCAAGAAGATGGAATTGTATATGAGCGGTGAGGAGACCGAACTTGATCGTACCGTGGTAGATCAGATCGGTGATCCGTTAATGCATCTGTTGCGCAATTCCGCAGACCATGGCTTGGAGTCCGCTGAGGTTCGTAAGGAAAGAGGAAAGCCGGAAGTCGGTTCCATTTTCCTGGATGCTTATCAGGATGGTAATAATGTCGTGATTGAGGTTCGGGATGACGGTAATGGTATCGATACCAAGGCTGTTAAGAATAAAGCGATCGAGCGCGGTGTCATTACGCCTGAACAGGGTGAGAATATGAGCGAGAAGGAGATCATCGATCTTCTCTTCAATGCAGGATTCTCTACCGCCAAGGTTGTTTCCGATGTATCGGGGCGCGGCGTGGGACTGGATGTTGTGAAATCTATGATCGAGTCCTTGAGCGGTGAAGTGGAAGTGAAGTCAAAGCTGGGAGAGGGAAGTACTTGGACAATCAGACTGCCGCTTACCCTGGCGATCATACAGGCTCTCATGGTGGATATCGGGAATGAAAAATATGCAATTTCCTTAGGTTCCATTCAGACGATTGAAGATATCTCACCGGCGGATGTGAAGCTGGTACAGGCTAAGGAAGTGATCCAGCTTAGGGATCTTGTTATCCCGTTAGTACGCCTGTGTGATATTCTGGATGTTCCCAGTAAGAAGAATCCAGAGGATAATCTGGTGGTCGTTATCGTCAAGAAAGGTGATAAGCAGGCAGGTCTCGTAGTGGATGAACTGATCGGACAGCAGGAGATCGTTATCAAGTCGCTTGGCAAGTACATCAGTAAGTGTAAGATTATCAGCGGCGCTACGGTTCTGGGAGACGGTGAGGTGGCACTGATCCTTGATGCCAATACACTGATCTAAGAAGAGGGAGGAACAGGCTATGGAAGAATTAAAAGCAGTTGGAGAGACCACACAGTTCATCGTCATCAAGCTGGGGGAAGAGCAGTATGGAATCGATATCAAATACATTGATAATATTGTAAGGATGCAGCATATCACCAGAGTTCCTAAGGTAGACGCTTATCTTAAGGGCGTGATCAATCTGCGCGGTGAGGTAATCCCGGTCATGAGCATACGGATTAAGATGGGATTGGAAGCGGATGTTGAGACGAAGTCCAGCCGGATCATTATCTTAAAATTGGAACAGCATGGCACAATTGGTGTGATCGTTGATGAAGTCAAAGAGGTTGTGACTTTAGAGAACGAGAACATTGAGAAGATGGCTTACGATTCCAAAGATGAGAAAGCAAGCTTCTTATGTGGAGTCGGTAAATGTGAGGGCGGACTGATTTCATTGCTGGATTTGAATTCAGTAGTATTAGAAGGCATATAGGAGGAAACAGCGTGAATGAAATTTCCTTAGAAGAAATGTCAAATGAGTATTTTGACGTTTTGAAAGAATTAGGCAATATTGGCGCCGGCAATGCAACGACTGCGCTGGCGCAGATGATGCAGTGTAAGGTGGATATGGCGGTTCCACAGGTCAGACTACTGGAATTTAAGGAACTGGGAGAGACCATGGGCGGTGAAGAACTGGTTATGGCTGGTATCTATCTGGGAATTGAGGGCGATATTACAGGAAGTATTATGTTCCTTCTGGAAAAACTCGCCGCGAAACATCTGGTGGGAAAACTGATGGGAATGGAATCGGAAGGCGAGGAGTTTACGGAGATGGAGTTTTCCGCGCTGAAGGAGGTAGGTAATATCATAAC
>CAMXIF010000046.1 GCA_947243845.1 uncultured bacterium | reverse complement strand
TGGCGGGCAGGATTAACGAAACGAATTTTACCCGCATGATGGAGAAAGCACAGACCGAACAGGAAACTTTGCAGAAAAAGGCGGATACGATGCGTGAGCGTCTTAACGGGGCGGCAAAGGAACAGGAGGACAATTCAAAGTGGCTGTCACTGATAAGGCAGTATGCAGACATTAAGGAACTTGACAGGGAAATGTTACATCTGCTCATCAAAGAGATTGTTGTCCATGAGGATATGGCAGAGGGCAGACGCAACACAACAGTGGAGATACACTTTAATTTTATGAAACAGGGAAGCCAGCTAACGGTAAAAAGTTAGGCTGATGCTTTCAAAAACCGCATACAGGGGAATGAAGTTTATACCCTGTGGCGGAGAAATATCTACAAAACACAATCAAATCTTGAAGTTTCACAATCATTTCGATTATTATTCAACTATTTAGGTATGACACACATGGTACCTGGCGGCAAGGTCATCCAGGGAATACTGTTCCTGATACGCCGTGTCAAAGCCTTTTTTGATTTCCTTAAGATAAGGCGGGATGTGGTAGGAACCGGTCTGCCGTACAGAACCTGACAGATATAGATGTGTGTAGAGTGTAAGCAGTTCGCGGGAACGGATCAGACTGTGGGTCTCATCGTCCTCCTTTATTTTTAAGAAGTGTTCCCATATGGAAAGCGCATCGGCATCTTTGCGCAGGTGAAAAATGCAGCTGCCGGAATGTACCAGTTTATGATGGAAATACCCGCTTATAGGCGTGGTGACAAAACAGATCGTATATTCCCAGATATTATGCAGGCACACGAGTCTATGAGGCTTCCTGCAGTCGATTAATGCCAGGGTGCCCGGCAAAAGTTCACAAAAATCTTCCGGGGGGGGGGAGACGGGGTTTGTGCATAGCAGAAGAGTTTTCCGGCGCCCTTTTTGGTGTACAGCAGGCAGAATGCATCGAGCCCGGCGGATTCGTAGGAAAAAGGAGATGTGACGGAAACGGTACCCTGACTTAGCAGGAGCGGCAGAGTATTGCAGAAGTCGTAAGTTCCGTCATATTCGTGCAGGAAATAGTCGGAAAAGGAAAAATGACTGCTGGTCTCGGAAGAGATGAGGCTGTTATAAAATTCGGAGGCAAAGTAAGAGTCTGACATGCGGGGGTATCCTTTCTTGGTGGTATGGGAAATACAGACACGCTTTCACTCTGTTCAAACGCAACAGTACTGGGCTCGGAAATACCTCGCCAAGTGCTGGCAGTTTTAATCCGAAGGATTTAAATATTTGTGAGGGTCTGCTTATGGTTATACTATTTGCACAATAATTACAGTTTGAAATTAGTTTCGCTGGGTTCATTACGGGCTTTTCGGGACACCCGAATCCTAAATGTTAATTAGGGAGAAAGGAAGGCTAATAATGATTAAAAATAGTATATGATAAAAGGGAATATAAATCAATAAGAGAAAATGAAGTTAAAAAATATAGATGGATTAAAATAGAAGGGAGAGTAATTTGAAGTAAAACAAAGATACAGAATTGGGAAATATATACAAAAATGATATTGAAAATTAGTATAAATAGAAGAAATAACGGAAAAGGTCAATAATTGAATATAAATGCAAATAAAAGGTAGTGACTAAATAATTAACTTAAAATAAAATAAAAGTAGTTTAACAAATAGAGGCGTTAAACAAAAAACAAATTATGGGAGGATCTAATATGAAATGTAAAAGACTTATGGCGCTTGGATTGACAGCTGTACTGGCAATGTCTACAGTGGCGTGCGGTGGTTCCGATAATGCCGGGACGAGTGCACCGGATGCAGCGGCAGATAATGCAACGGAAGCGGCGGCGCCTGATGCGGCGGGCGCAGAAGAGACAGAGGCAGAAAGCGGAGCAACAGGCGTTCCGACCATCGATGCGATCACAGTTGGAGAGGATTATAAAGACCTGCAGGCTTCTATCAAAGTGCTGACCAACAGAACAGATATTGTGGATACGGTCTATAAAGGATACGCAGAGCAGTTTATGTCACTTTATCCGAATATCAAAGTGGAATATGAGGGCATCACTGACTATGAAGAGTCCGTAACCCTTCGTCTTACTGCAGGCGACTGGGGCGATATCATGTTCATCCCCACATCGGTAGCGAAGAACGAACTGTCTACTTACTTTATGCCTCTGGGAGATTTTGCAGCAATGGATGGCACTTATAACTTCCTGGAGGAGAAATCCTTTGAGAATGTGGTTTACGGTATTGCAAACGGTGGTACTGCAAGCGGTATTGCTTACAATAAGAAAGTATGGGCGGACGCAGGCATCACCACAATGCCCAAGACACCGGAAGAGTTCCTGGATGATTTACAGATTATCAAAGATAAGACTGATGCAGTTCCGCTCTATACGAACTTTGCAGCAGGCTGGACGATGGGTGCATGGGATGCTTATACGGACTGTGCGGCGACCGGCGACCCGGACTTCAAGAACAATATGGTACATATGAGCAATCCGTTCTCCAAGAGAGATGATATGACAGGGCCTTATGCAGTATACTACATTCTTTATGAGGCAGTGGCACGCGGACTGGTGGAAGAAGATCCGGCAAGTACGGACTGGGAGTCCTCCAAGGGCGCTATCAATAGGGGTGAGATTGCCACCATGGTACTCGGTTCCTGGTGTGTGGAGCAGTTTAAGGAGGCAGGCGACAATCCGGATGATATCGGCTATATGCCTTTCCCCATCAGTGTGAACGGCAAACAGTATGCAGGTTCCGGCGGTAACTATTCCTTCGGCATCAATGTGCAGGCATCTGACGAAAATAAGATTGCTTCTTTACTGTACATGAAATGGCTGATCGAGGAATCCAGCATTTATCTGGATGAGGGAAGTATCCCGGCCCGCAAGGACGGCGAGTATCCCTCCGTACTGGAAGCGTTTGATGGTGTGGAACTCCTTTCCAACAGCCCGGCACCTGAAGGTGAGGAAGACCTGTTTGATAATGTGAACAACGAAAGCGAAGTCGGTATCAACAATAACGATTATCCTGACTGTGAGATCCTGGAAGCGGCGCTCTATGGCACAAGAACATTAGATGACATCATGGAAGAGTGGAACCAGAAATGGACTTCCGCACAGGAATCATTGGGTGTAGAAGTAAATCAGTAAAGCAGTGCTTACATCGCAGGGCGGATGGGAATATGCTCATCTGCCTTGTGATGATGAAAAGGGCGAAAAGGAGAGAACTATGGGTAAAACAAAAAAGTCTTTTGGGGAATGGTTTAGAAGTAGAAAAGTCCAGAAATTTTTAGTCATTTTCACATTTATGTTTGTACCGCTTTTGCTGTTGCTGATGTATACCTATATTCCATTTGGAAAAATGGTGCAGTTCAGTTTCTATAATATGAAATACATTGGCAAGCGTAATTATGTGGGACTCAAGAATTATATTGAAGTATTTAAACGGCCAGAGATTTTTAAGTCGTTGTTCGTCAGTGTTTACTATATGGGCGGTGCAGTCCTGCAGCTGGCTCTTGCCTTGTTCTTTGCAACACTGATGGTTTTTAAAGTAAAAGGAGAATCGATTTTTAAGGCGACAATGTTTTTTCCCTATCTGATTTCCGGTATTGCGATCGGTTTTATCTTTAAGTTTTTCTATGCAAGAGGTTATGTGCTGGATTCGATCCTGATGCTCTTTGGGGTAGCGCCGGAAAATATTCCGTATTGGCTGCAGGATACCAGCATCAATAACATATCCCTTGCGGCTACATCGGTTTGGAGGTATACAGGGCAGAATATGATCCTGTTTCTGGGCGCCATGATGTCTGTGGATGCAGACCTTTATGAGGCGGCATCTTTGGACGGTGCGAACAAATGGCATCAATTCAAATATATTATCTTACCGAGCATTAAATCCATTGTGGTTCTGAACCTGATCTTATCCATCAGCGGTTCCCTGAGTGCATTTGAGCCGCCTTACGTTATTACCAACGGTACTATGGGTACGGGTACATACTTCGTTATCATGAACAGACTGGCCCATGAGAACCAGAAAGTAGGACTGGCCAGCGCCATGGCCATTGTACTGCTGGTGATCATCATCCTGTGTACTGTGGCACAGAAACTGTTCTTCGCCTATGTATTTGATGACGGAACAGATGATGAATCCAGGGCTGCGGTAAGACGCAGGAAGAAACAGAACAAAATGAATCAGGGATTGAAATAGGAAGGGGTGAAGGATATGAAGAAAGCAAAAGTGGAAATGGGAATTTTTACAGTCTTTAAATATTTCATGCTGATCATGGCCGCCCTGGTTGCCATCATCCCTGTGGTGGTATGTGTGCTTACGGCGTTTAAGACAGAGGAAGAATATCAGAGCACCTCAGCGTTATCGCTTCCGAAAAGTTTCCTGTATTTTGAGAATTTTAAAGTGGCCTTTACCCAGGCGAACATGCTCCGCGGATTTATCAATACGGCGCTTGTTCTGGTGGTGGTGCTCACGGCATCCGTGCTGGTCAGTTCCATGATTGCCTATGTGTTAAACCGTTTTAAATTTATCGGCAACGGGCTGATCAGGAATCTGTTCATGTTTGCATCCCTGCTTCCGGGAATCGCTATGCAGGTCACCATCTACGAGATCATGAACTCTCTGCATCTGATTAATCACCTGTACGGTTACATGATCTGCCTGATGGGAACGGATATTATCTCCATCTATATTTTCCTGCAGTTCTTCGAGAACCTGCCCACATCGTTAGATGAATCGGCTATCATTGACGGTTGTACTTATTTTGGTGTGTTTTTCAAGATTTTGTTGCCGCTCTTAAAGCCGGCGATCATGACGACACTGGTATTAAAAGGCGTGGGTGTCTACAATGAATACTATGCGTCCAACCTGTATCTGCAGTCCAAGGAGTTAAAGACCATATCTACGGCGCTGTACACCTTTACAGGCCCTTATGGAAGCCAGTACAATTATATTTGTGCAGGTGTGCTGATTACGATCATACCCATCCTGATTATCTTCCTTGTATTCCAGAAACAAGTATACGGCGGACTCGCGGCCGGTGCGGTAAAAGGGTGATGATAAAGATTCGAGCATGCTGGCGCAATTTCCTATAGCGCATAAAGAAAAGCCCCGCAGACGTTTGGTGTCTGTGGGGCAAAAGTAATTTGCTTCGTAGATAACTTTGCTCGTTTTACTAATTTACGAGCAAAATTTACCTCTTTTAGAGGAGTTGTATTCCATTCTTCTTAGCCTCCGCCACAATCTTCGCCGGCCAGAGGGAACACTGCACCTCACCGATATGGGCTTTTCGCAGGAAAAACATACAGATCCTGGACTGGCCGATACCGCCGCCTATGGTGAAAGGCAGTGTCTCATCGATGATGGCTTTCTGGAAAGGCAGATTCGCCCGTTCCGGACAGCCTGCCTTGTCAAGCTGGGAGAGCAGAGCTTCTTTGTCCACCCGGATTCCCATGGAGGATAATTCCAGAGCAATATCCAGTACCGGATAATAAACCAGGATATCCGCATTGAGCGCCCAATCATCATAGTCCGGCGCCCTTCCATCGTGCTTGACACCAGAAGCCAGAAGATCACCTATCTGCATCAGGCAGACTGCGCCCTTTTCTTTGGTTATGTAATATTCCCGTTCCTTCGGTGTTTTGTCAGGATAAAGGTCTTCCAGTTCCTGGGTGGTGATAAAGTAAATATCATGGGGCAGAATCTCGTTGATATAATCATACTGGATCGCCATGTATTTTTCTGTTTTCCTTAGAACCTTATAGACACTTTTTACAGTGTCCTGCAGATAGTTAAGACAGCGCTCTTCGCGGGAGATGATCTTCTCCCAGTCCCACTGATCCACATAAATGGAGTGGATATTGTCCGTAACCTCGTCCCTGCGGACCGCGCTCATGTCGGTGTAGAGACCCTCCCCGTGGGAGAAGCCGTATTCATCTAACGCCATCCGTTTCCATTTTGCCAGGGAATGTACAATCTCCGCCGGGGCATCATCCTGCTCCTTGATGCCGAAGGAGACCGGACGTTCCACACCGTTTAAGTTGTCGTTTAAGCCTGATGCAGGATCCACAAACAGTGGCGCCGATACCCTTAAAAGATGCAGCTTTTCCGCCAGCAGATTCTGAAAAAAGTCTTTTACCGTCTTGATGGCAACCTGTGTGTCGTAGAGATTCAAGGCGGATCTGTAGTCTTTGGGAATGAGTAAATGTTCCATAGATAACCTCGCTTTGTATGCAGACTGTGTGCCTGCTTTTCAAATACTATTTAACCGCTTTTTAGGGAAGAAATCAAGGGGAAATTATCCTGTGACTTTTATTATCTTGACTGGAACACAAAATCTTTGTTGTTATCTGCTTATTCTGTGACAAAAATTGATAAATGGTACAGGCATGGAAACTGCTGCAGGAGCGTGCAGCAATAGACTATGCGCTCCTTTTTATGGAATAGGATTCGGGTGTTAAAAGGGCAAATGATAAATGAGTATGAAACAGAACAAATGTTCTAAAATGTGTTGCAATCAGGAAAAGAAGGTGATATGATAATAAAACAAACATATGTTCTTTTGGAAGACGGAACAAGAATGTATAAACAGATATTTAACGGATACAGGGGAGCATGGACAAAGGGATGGAAGTTAGGATTTCACCGCAGATGTCGGTTATGGATAAACTTAAAATATTGGGTGAGGCGGCGAAGTATGATGTGTCCTGCAGTTCCAGCGGCTCTTCCAGAAAGAATGACGGACAGGGAATTGGTAATACGGTAGCAGCAGGGCTGTGTCACAGTTTTGCGGCAGATGGCAGATGTGTATCTCTCTTAAAGATTTTGTTTACAAATGAGTGCATATATGACTGCCGGTACTGCATCAACCGATGTTCCAATGATGTGCCGCGGGCATCTTTCACACCGGATGAAGTGTGTGAGCTGACAATGGAATTTTACAGGCGCAATTATATAGAAGGTTTGTTTTTGAGTTCCGGTATTCTTTACAGCCCTAATTACACCATGGAATTGATTTGCGAAACGGTGCACAAGCTGCGGACGGTGCATCGTTTTCAGGGATATATTCATATTAAGGCGATACCGGGAGCAGATCCACTGCTGATTCAGCGCGCAGGATATCTGGCGGACCGTATGAGCGTGAATCTGGAGATGGCTACTGCCGAGGGACTCAGGGCGATGGCGCCAAATAAGCATCGCAAAAATATCTTAAAACCTATGCGGCAGATTCAGAATGGGATTGTGGAGAATAAAAATGAACTTACCTTATACAGACACGCACCGCATTTTTGTGAAGCGGGACAATCTACCCAGATGGTGATTGGCGCCCTGCCGGAAAGTGATTATCAGATTATGTCGGTGGCTGAGAATCTCTATGACAAGTTTTCCTTGAAAAGAGTGTATTACTCGGCCTTTGTAAATGTGAATGAGGATAAGGAACTGCCGGCGCTTGCGGGCGGCCCGCCGCTTCTTAGGGAACACAGGCTGTATCAGGCGGACTGGCTGCTGCGGTTTTACGATTTTAAGGTGGATGAACTGCTGACGGCGGAGAGACCGAACTTTAATACGGCCATTGATCCCAAGGCGGATTGGGCGGTACGTCATCTGGAGTTGTTCCCGGTGGAGATCAATCGTGCAGATTACAGACTTCTTCTGCGAATCCCCGGCGTGGGGGTTAAGAGCGCCAGACGGATTGTGAGCGCCAGGAGATTTGGCAGTCTGACATTTGAAGATTTGAAGAAGATTGGTGTGGTTTTAAAGCGGGCATTGTACTTCATCACCTGTAATGGCAGGATGATGTATCCAACGAAGATAGAGGAAAATTATATTGTGCGCAACTTAACGTATCAAAATCAGATGGGGCGCGGGGAGAAGCTTCCCTTTATGGCGGATGGAACAATCTATCAGCAGATGTCGTTGTTTCCCCAGATGATAAGTTGATTCTTTGTGTAATAGATTTCAGCCTATATGGAGACGGTCATGGGAAGGGATGCAGGGCGGGCAGTACAGCGCTTTTATAGAAAGGACAATATATTTATATTATGGAAGAAAAGTATTTAATCTGTGAGGATTCACTGGAAGGAATCTTCACCGGGATATATGAGGCTTATGCCTTGAGGGAGGGGCATGCGCATGTGCATATTCAGATCGGTGAGGAAGACAATTATAGACTGTTTGCAACTTACCTGCATATTTTACCGGATCCGGTCAAGACTGGTAAGGTGGCTCAGACATTGCTTAAGCGTCTGGGGGAGAGCGCCTACCACTGGCTCTGCCGGGCAGCGGCTTCCTGCTATCTGGATAAGGGGGAGGCTGTCTATAAGGCCGTGGTGGATGCGATCACAGATGGCAGCGGCGGACGTGTGATGGAGAATCTGCGGAACTCTTATGTGCAAAGAACGTTTGAATTGGCGCGTTATACGGCTAATGAAGCACATTTTGAGACGGAGTTCATTCGCTTTCAGGAATTGGAGCAGGGGATTCTCTTTTCCAGGATAGGGCCGAGGAATAATGTGATACCTTTTATCATGCCGCATTTTGCAGATCGTTTATGCCCGGAAAACTTTATGATCTACGATGAGAATCGGGAACTTTTCGGGGTGCACCCGGCGAAACAGGAATGGTATCTGGTGTCGGCGCAGGGGACTGTTAAACCGGAGCAGTTTCAGTATTCCGAAAAGGAGGAAGCGTACCAGGAATTGTTTAAGGCGTTTCATGAGACAATAGGCATTAAGGAGCGGGAAAATAGGCGGCTGCAAAGGCAGATGTGCGCCTATCGTTACCAAGATTATATGGTGGAATTTAATAAAAAGTGAATAATTTGTGCTTTTTACTTTATTGTGGCAGGGCAGTTTATAGGCACAAGTCATCAAATTTATTTTGGATTTCAAAATATATTGGTAAGATTGCAAAAAAATGTCAGAATTGTATTTTACAGGGTACAAAAGTCCCGCTTTACAAAAGGAAATAATCGTGTATAATTTACTCCAACGAGGAGACTGAAAACGTTCTTTCTATGTGTGCCTTTTGCATACATAAATGGAAAAGGAAGGTGAAGGTTATGCAACACAAGATCAAATTGAGACCAAACGAAGTGAGCAGCTTTGTATCTGCAGCCAGCAAATGCGCATTTGATGTGGATATCTCTTACAACCGCTTCATCGTGGATGCAAAATCCATTATTGGCGTGTTGGGACTTAATTTCAATCAGATTTTAACCGTTGCGTATAACGGCTATGATGCAGACTTTGAGAATTATCTTAAACAGTTTGCCGTAGCAGTATAGATTGGTGCAGGAACGTGTCACATTGACTCCCTATGTAAGATGGCGTAATATCTTACATAGGGAGTCTTTTTGCGCGCATCAGCAGAGTCATAAGGCGTCAGAGTCAGGCTGCATGCAAGCCAGACGCAGACGCCATATGACGAGCAACGCGAACTCGGAAGACGAAGTCTTACGAGTATGCTGATATGGCGGGCCGCTGACTAAGGCAGTATTGACTTGGGGATTCAGGATAAACGGAAAGGAAGTTTTAATGGAAGTACGTATCTCTGTACGGGGACTGGTGGAATTTATTTTGCGCTCCGGCAATATAGACAATCGAAGAACGGTGTCTTCCGACAATGCCATGCAGGAGGGCGGCCGCATCCATCGTATGATACAGCGGCGTATGGGGCCGGAGTATCAGGCGGAGGTGTCTCTTCGCTATGTGTATGATGCGGGGGAATATGAGATTGTGGTGGAAGGGCGAGCCGATGGGATCATTACGGAGAAGGCGCAGAAGGAAGTCGATATTTCGGAAGACAGTCTTTCCGACCGCAGCAAGCAGTTGAGGATAGAAGGTGAAATTGGGGAACCGGAATTGCTGCAGGAGGATTCGACAGAGGTCTTTGCAGTGCAGCAGTCCCAGTGGACACAGCAGGTCAGGGTCACTATCGATGAAATCAAAGGTACTTTTCAGGATTTAAAGAAGATGAAGGGACCGGTGCCGGTGCATCTGGCACAGGCAAAATGTTACGCCTATATCCATGCCGGCCAGCAGAATCTTGCGAATATACGGGTACGCATGACCTATTGCCATATGGAAACAGAAGAAATTCGGTATTTTCATTATGATTATACCTATGACGAACTGGAGGTCTGGTTTCAGAACCTTATGGAACAATACCGCAAATGGGCAGATTACAGTTTTATGTGGCAGAAGGCCAGGCAGGAGTCCATCAGGCAGATGACTTTTCCTTTTGCCTACAGGGATGGACAGAAAGAACTGGTAACCTATGTTTACCAGACGATTTACCATAAGAGGAAGCTTTTCATAGAAGCGCCCACAGGAGTGGGCAAGACGATTTCCACGGTGTTTCCGGCATTGAAGGCCATGGGGGAAGAATTGTGCGAAAAGATTTTTTATCTTACAGCCAAAACCATTACCCGGACGGTGGCGGACGATACGCTTACCCTGTTAAGGGAGCGGGGGCTTAAATTAAAAAGTGTGATCCTGACAGCCAGAGACAAGATTTGTTTCATGGAGGAGGCTGAATGTAATCCGGTGTACTGTCCTTTTGCCAAGGGACATTATGACAGGATTAATGACGCCATGTTTGATCTGTTGACGCATGAGGACAGCTATAGCAGAGAGATGATAGAGGAGTATGCTGCAAAGCATCAGGTCTGCCCCTTTGAAATGTGTCTGGATATGAGTTTATTCTCTGATGCGGTGATCTGTGACTATAATTACGTGTTCGATCCCCACGTCTATTTGCGGCGGTTCTTTTCCGAGGGGATCAGGGGCGAATATATTTTTCTGATTGATGAGGCCCACAATCTGGTGGAACGGGGGAGGGATATGTACAGCGCCGCGCTTCGCAAGGAGGATTTTCTGGAACTGAAAAGGATGGTCAAGGCATATGATGAGCGGATTGCCGGTAATTTAGACAAGTGCAACAGGGAACTGCTTTCCCTGAAAAGAGAGTGTGATACCTACAGGATCGAGGAAAGTATTGAGGGTTTTGTGCGGACATTGATTCGGTTAAGCTCCGCCATTGAAGATTATCTGGAAGATCATGAGGACAGTCCGGTGCGCAGGGAGATTCTGGCCTTTTATTTTGAAGTGTCCCATTTTCTGGAAATGTATGAACTGCTGGATGAAAGCTATGTGACTTATACACAGATGCAGGAGGATGGCAGTTTTGTTGTAAAGTTATTCTGTGTTAATCCGGCGAAAAATATTAGGAACTGCATGATGCGGGGAAGAAGTACGATTCTGTTTTCGGCAACCCTTCTGCCAATCCAATATTATAAAAAGCTATTGGGGGCAGAAGAGGGGGATTATGAAGTGTATGCCCAATCGGTCTTCCGTCCGGAAAAATTGGGCTTGTATATCGGCAGCGATGTGACCAGCCGCTATACGCGCCGGAGCGATGAGGAATATTACCGGATCGCAGCCTATATTCACAATATCATTCAGAAACGCCATGGCAACTATATGCTTTTCTTTCCCTCGCATGCTTTCCTGCGGAGTGTTTATGATATTTTCCAGAGATATTTTAATACAGAAGAAACGGTGGAATGCATCCTGCAGGAAGATCATATGAACGAGGAGGCCAGGGAGGCTTTCCTAAACCGGTTTACAGGCAATGAGGCGTGTGACTTACAGGCGCTGATCCAAATGGAGATTGAGATAGTAGAGGAGAGAAGCCTTCTGGGATTTTGTGTGATGGGAGGCATCTTTGGAGAGGGGATAGACTTAAAGAATGATAGCCTGATCGGTGCCGTCATTGTGGGCACAGGGCTTCCGCAGGTGTGTGATGAGCGGGAAATATTAAAAAAGTATTTTGACGGCTGGGGAGAGAACGGGTTCGACTATGCTTACCGCTATCCGGGAATGAACAAAGTTCTGCAGGCAGCCGGACGTGTGATCAGGACAGCGGAGGATTTTGGGATTGTGGCGCTGCTCGATGAAAGGTTCCTGTCTCCGGCTTATCAGAGATTATTTCCGCGGGAATGGCGGGAGTATGAGATGGTTACAGTTGACCAAATAGGTCGAAAAGTAGAAAGATTTTGGGATGAATGGCTGTAAAGTATGGGAATTCAGGCATTATCCTAATTGGTCAATCGAGAAAATGCCGGCCTTGTTTCTTAAAATATTCTATTTATGGTGGAAAAGTTGGGAGAATAGATTGACCTTTTCTGTCAAGAGGGTTCAGGGGATTGACCAGTATAGAATAAGATACGACAGGATTCGTAAACGATTTCGTACAAAAAAGAAATAATTCGACAAATGTCTGTTAGAAAATACCGCAAATGACATCCAGATTTTGACAAAAAGATAGGCAAGTCATCGGGTTCTGACATCGTTGTCAATGTGGATAACTTTGTGGAAATTGGGGATTTCTTTGCCATATTCAATCTTTTTTTCAAAAATTTTGAATGAAAACCTGTGGAAAAGTCGACACACGGATTTCAGTGTATAAAAAAGAAACCGAATTGGTCAATATTCTGGCATACGATGTCAGATTAAGGATAGTTTGACGTCAGATGGAATATGGTGGTATACTGGTTGAGGCAAACTACAAGATATTGTGTTTTTTGTTATGCGAAAGGAGACAAAACTATGTGGGCATTTGAAAGTGTATTCTATCAGATATATCCTTTGGGATTCTGCGGAGCGCCTTTTGAGAATGATGGACAGCTGGAGCATCGAATCTTAAAGGTAAATGACTGGATTGAGCATATGAAGAAGCTGGGCGCCAATGCAGTCTATTTTTCCCCGGTGTTCGAGTCGGACACCCATGGGTACAATACAAGGGACTATCATACCATCGACTGCAGGCTGGGAACGAATGAAGATTTTAAGGAAGTTTGTAAGAATCTTCATGACAATGGCATCAAAGTGGTGCTGGATGGTGTATTCAATCATGTGGGCAGAGGATTCTGGGCTTTTCAGGATGTTTTGAAAAACAGGGAAAATTCACCTTATCTGAGTTGGTTCCATATCAATCTGGGTGGCAATTCCAACTATAATGATGGTCTGTGGTATGAAGGCTGGGAAGGCAATTATGATCTGGTGAAGTTAAACCTGCGGCATGAGGATGTGATCAACCACATTTTAGACAGCGTTAAAGGCTGGGTGGAAGAGTTTGATATTGACGGTCTGAGACTGGATGTGGCTTACTGTCTGGATCATGATTTTGTGAGAAGATTAAGAAGCTTTACCGAAGGGCTTAAGCCGGAGTTTTATCTGTTGGGAGAAATGCTGCATGGCGATTATAATCAGATGGTCAATGACCAGATGCTTCATTCAGCCACCAACTATGAGTGCTATAAGGGACTGTATTCCAGTTTTAACAGTATGAATATGTTTGAGATCAACCACTCTCTCTTAAGACAGTTCGGTCCTGAAAACTGGTGTCTGTACCGTGGCAAGCATATGCTCTCCTTTGTGGATAACCATGATGTGAGCCGGATTGCCAGCAATCTCACTAACGAGAAGCATCTGCCGCTAATCTATGCGCTTTGCTTTGGTATGCCGGGAATCCCCTGTGTGTATTATGGCAGTGAGTGGGGGGCTAAAGCGAATAAGAGCGAGGGGGATCCCGCGCTTCGGGCTTGTTTTGATGAGCCGCAGTGGAACGAACTGAGTGAGTGGATCAGCAGGCTTGCAGAGGCGAAGAAAGAATCGAAAGCCCTCAACTACGGCGCTTTCAGGTCGGTGGTGCTGACAAACAAGCAGTGTATCTTTGAACGTAAGTGTGAGGAAGAGAGAGTGCTGGTTGCAATCAATGCGGACGGGGAGGATTATACGGCGCATTTTGATGCAGGATGCGGTCTGGCGGTAGATTTGATCAGCGGTGAGGAACATGATTTCGGCGGCGGAAGCCTTTTGCCGGCTTATAGTGCATATTTCTGGAAGATGGAGAAATAAAAGGTGGTGAAGGCTGTGATTTGGAAGCGTAGTTGTTACGGAAAGCGAATTTCAGCATTGGCAGTATTGACGGCGGCTTTATCTGTGGCAGGGATTCTGACAGCATGTGGATCGGAGGAGGAGCCGGAAAAAGAAAGAAAAGATGTGGTTGACCAGATGAATCAACAGGGTCAGAGCATTGAGGATGGTGACTACCGGGAGGAGGAGCAACCCGATGCAGGAGGGCAGGACGCAGACTCTGAATCGGAAAGTGTGGAGTCTTTCCGGGAAGATTTGGATCAGATAAAGGAGCAGTTTGGTGAGAACTGTATTGCAGAACAGACCTTTGAGGTGGAACTGAGTGAATATCCGGAACCGGTGTGGTTTGTTCCTCGGTCACCGGCACAGACCGGACAGGGGCTGGAAATCGAAATTATACAAAATGGTGAAGTCCTGACAGAACTCGATGTCTATTTGCCGGATGCGCTGGCAGGTGAGAACTTTACCAGTCTGGACGCCGTATCCTTCTATGATATGGATTTTGATAACTGTACGGATATTGTACTGATTGAGACTTATGGAAATAGTAGTTTTGCAGCAGTTTATTATGGCGTTGGAGATGCCGGAACGGATGACCCTAGATATTTTGTACTGCAAAAGCCCTTATCGAAAGCATTGTCTGAACAAGTCAATCCGTTGACGATCACAGAAATCCGTAACTTCATAAGCGGCGGAAAGAGGAATGGCGAATTTGACAGCTATCAGGAGGCCTATGTGGCAATGGCGAGACTCTGTGATATGGAGGCAGAAGAACAGTTTTACGACATGGCCTATGACTTGATCTATGTAGATGAGGATGATATCCCGGAACTGGTTGCCTGCCATCAGGGATATTCGGTCGGTTTGTATACCTATTGGGACGGTGCTATTTATACGCTGATGAACGATTGGGGATACGGGGCTATGGGAAATGCGGGTTATGCCTATGCGCCCCGCCGGAATAATGTGGTCAACGATAACAATGACTATGCCGGTGCGATTTTGTATACCACCTATATGGCGGTCAGTAATCATCAGTCATTGGATGTGGTGGCATGCATCGAGACTTATAACTTTGATGATGTAAACAAGAATGGCTATCCGGATGAGGATGAACTGGACTCGATGGGAGTATACGGCGTCAGCTATATTGACGGAGTGGAGATTTCTGCAGAGGAGGCGGCTTCCTACAGGGCGGGAGAATATGAGTTCATTGAAGGCAGCATGACGTTGGCGGAACTGTTGGCAGCCCTTAGTAACTAGAGGAAGGAAAGCCGGCAGAAATGCATGGGAATCAAAAATCTCGTTGACAACTGGAAGAGCATGTATTAAGATAGCAACAGTATCACGAAAATCACGAAAGGAGGTAATGTTTATGTTTAAGATGGATTTAAATTGGAATGGCAGTGCCATAACAAAATCAAATAGGGACATATTACGTGAAATTACCTCCGTGGACAAAAGACCTGGTCAGGAAAAATGAGATGACTTGATCGGTCAATATATGTGCAGGATTTCAAGGGCTATGGTAATTTTACCATAGCCCTTTCTTGCGCGCTGATCTCAGGCAGAGAATGAGAGCAGGGAGAGTTCACGGGAATTTCACAGAGGGAGCAAAATATTATGAAAAAAATATCGAGTTACATATGGGATTATAAATTTTCCTATTTGGGGGCGATCGCATCACTTCTAATTGCAGTAACCCTTGATATGCTGGCGCCGCGGCTGACTGCCAGAGTGGTGGATGACGTGATTGTGGGCGGCAATATGGGGGAACTGAAATTCCTGCTTTTGGGATTTCTGGGAATCGGGCTTGGCCGGTGTATCTTTCAGTATATGAAGGAGTACACTTTCGACAAGAACGGGGCAAGGATTTCGGGCGATATGCGGCGGGACCTCTTCCGGCATATTCAATCCCTAAGTGCGGACTTTTTTGACCGGACGAATACCGGGGAACTGATGGCAAGGGTAAAAGAAGATATTGACCATATCTGGGATGCTGTGGGATATGTGGGGATGCTTCTGATCGAGGTATTCTATCATACGGGAATCATTCTGGTCTGTATGTATATGCTCAACTGGAAACTGGCGCTGATTCCTACGGCGGCCATGCTGTTGTGCGGTTCCATTGCCGTGATCATGGAGCGGAAGCTGGGCGCCGTCTATGAGGAGATCAGTGAGGAGAATGCGGCCCTGAATACGGTGGCGGAGGAAAACCTGGCGGGTGTGCGCACGGTGAAGGCTTTTGCCAGAGAAGGGTTTGAGATTGAGAAATTCCTCTCCCATAATAAAAGGTACTATGATCTGAACATGGCGCAGTCGAAAGTGTTTGTTCGCTACTATCCGTTTTTTACCGTGGTATCCAAGGTGCTGCCGCTATTGACCATATTAGTCGGCGGAAAGTTTGTGATAAACGGGGAGATGTCTTTGGGGCAGATGACCGCCTTTGTGGAGTATTCCATGAACATTGTATGGCCTATGGAGATGCTGGGGTGGCTGACCAACAGTTTTTCCTCGGCGGTGGCTTCTAATAAGAAAATTAAGAAAATATATGGAGAAAAACCGACTGTCACCGAAGTGACTGATTCGGTCAAGATAGAAAAAGTACAGGGCAAGGTATGTTTTGACCATGTTTCCTTCCACAAGGCGGATCAGCATGAGATTCTGCATGATATCTCCTTTACGGTGGAGGCTGGTAAGACGCTTGGTATCATGGGAACAACGGGTGCGGGTAAGACTTCCATCATACAGCTGCTTCAGCGGATGTATGATGCCACGGACGGTGCAATCTATCTGGATGATGTGGATATCCGCAAGCTGTCCTTAGAGCAGCTTCGCACCAGCGTGAGTTATGTGATGCAGGATGTATTCCTGTTTTCGGATACAATCAATGAAAATATTAAATTAGGAAAGAGATACTATCTGGATTTCAGAACCGTGCGAAAGGCGTCCACGGATGCTCAGGCAAGTGAATTCATTGAGCGCATGGAGGAGCAGTATGACACAGTCATAGGCGAGCGGGGCGTAGGCCTGTCCGGTGGACAGAAGCAGCGAATCAGCATTGCCAGAGCTTTGGCCAAGCGTGATCCGATTCTGGTGCTGGATGATTCTACCTCCGCTCTGGATATGGAGACGGAACAGTTGATTCAGCAGACTCTGCGGACGCTGGACCACACGACCAAGATTATCATCGCCCACAGGATCAGTGCTGTGCGGCATGCGGATGAAATCCTGGTGCTGGAAGGCGGGAGTATTGCTGAACGGGGCACCCATGAGGAACTACTGGCCAAAAAGAGCCTCTATTATGAGACTTATGAATCTCAGTATGGGGCAGTTCCTGAGAAGGAGCCGGATGTAAGAGAGACAGAAAAACAGCTGTCTCAGGAAGGGGGAAACTATGGCCTTCAATTCGTATAGAGATGATGAACTGAGTGTAGAGAAGAGTAAAGTACAGACTTTAAAACGGCTGTTCAGTTATCTGTTCGCCTATAAGTGGCAGATTGTTCTGGTGCTTGTAATCATGGGATATGGGGTGGCTGTGAGCCTGATCAACCCTTTGATCATGGAATCGGCGATAGATGACCATATTGGTCAACGTGATTTGCAAGGGCTTTATAAACTGTTGGTGACTGCGCTTGTGATCAATCTGGTGCTGGTTGCCACGGTAAAACTGCGTATGTATATTATGGCAAAGGTATGTAACCAGATTCTTCTGACCATTAGGCAGGAATTGTACACCCATATCCAAAAACTGGATTTTCATTTTTTTGACAGCAGACCCACGGGTAAGATTCTTTCCCGTATTATCGGGGATATCAATTCCCTGAAAGATGTGCTGTCTAACTGTGTGACGACTCTGATTCCGGATGGCCTTACCGTGATTGCCGTAATCGTGATCATGGTCTGCAAGAATCCCAAACTGGCTGTTGCCTCTTTATTAACATTGCCGTTTATGGCGGCAGCTACCTGTTATATTGAGTTTAAGGCCCATCCGCGCTGGCAGACTTTTCGTAAGAAGTCGGCCAACTTAAATGCTTTTATCCATGAAGATATGGCGGGAATGCGGATAATCCAGAGTTTTCATGCACAGGGAGAAACAGAGGATACGTTTGACGAACTGATCACGGAGCACAGACAGTCTTTCTTTGATGCGGTGCGGCTGAGTGATGCTTTTGGTTCCGTGATTGATTTTTCCTGGGGAATCGGTTGTATTCTGCTGTATTTTACCGGGATTGTGATTCTGGGTGTGGATCAGGTGTCGGTGGGTATATTTATTGCCTTTGCCAGTTATCTGAATATGTTCTGGCAGCCGATTCACAACATCAGCAACTTTTATAACCAGCTGGTAACGAATATTGCAGGAGCGGAGCGTATCTTTGAGATTCTGGATACACCGCCGGCCATTGCCGATGCGGCGGAGGTGGTCCAGATGCCGGAGATTGTGGGAGAAGTGACTTTTTCCCATGTGGACTTCTCCTATGATGATAAGGTAAAAGTGCTGGATGATGTGAGTTTTAACATTACACCGGGAGAAACCATCGCACTGGTGGGGCCCACAGGAGCCGGTAAATCTACGATTGTTAATCTTATCAGCCGTTTCTATGATGTACAGGGCGGTACCGTTAAAATTGACGGACATGACGTGAAGCAGGTTTCCATAGAGAGCCTGCGCCAGCAGATGGGTATCATGACACAGGATAACTTCCTGTTCTCCGGAACCATTCGAGACAATATCCGCTATGGCAGACTGGATGCCACAGATGAAGAGATTGTGGCGGCGGCTAAGGCGGTCAATGCCCATGAATTTATCATGAAACTGGAGAAAGGGTATGACACGGAACTCTCGGAACGTGGCGGCGGCCTGTCCGTAGGGCAGAAGCAGCTTCTGGCGTTTGCCAGGACGATGGTTTCCAATCCGAAGATTTTGATTCTGGATGAGGCTACCTCCAGTATCGACACGAAGACGGAGTTGCTGGTACAGGACGGCATCGAGCATCTTTTGGCGGGCAGGACGTCTTTCGTCATCGCCCACAGACTGTCCACCATTCAGAAAGCAGACCGCATCTTCGTTGTAGATGATGGCAGAATCATAGAAGAAGGCAACGCCGCCCAACTGATGGAGCAGAAGGGGGCATACTATCAACTTTATATGGCTCAGTTTAACACATTCTAAGAAGAACAGGCGCCGCGAAGCAAACAACCAAACCATACCGCAAATCCGAGGCCGCGAAGCGGATCTCGCAAAGTAAATTTGCGAAGTAGAAACAA
>CAMXIF010000045.1 GCA_947243845.1 uncultured bacterium | reverse complement strand
CGAAGTAGAAACAAACAAAGCATACCACAAATCCGAGGCCGCGAAGCGGATCTCGCAAAGTAAATTTGCGAAGTAGAAACAAACAAAGCATACCACAAATCCGAGGCCGCGAAGCGGATCTCGTAAAGTTAATTTGCGAAGCAAATTTACTTTTATACAAGTTGTACAAACAAAGCACACAATTTATAACAATATGCCGGTTTTGTATAAAATATATTGACAATTATACATACTACCTTATAATTTAAGTGGAGTTACTTAAAAATTAATGGGGTTGAGAATTAAAATGGCTAAAGCGGTGAAAATGGCGGATATCGCCAAAGTGATGGGAGTCAGCACGGTGACAGTGTCCAAGGCATTGTCAGATCAGAAGGGAGTCAGCGAGGAACTTCGCGCTAAGATTAAAGAGAAGGCGGAGGAGATGGGCTATAAGACTGCCACCGCCCTTTATAGAGAACGGACAAAAGCGAATGCCAGTTATACATTTGGAGTGATCGTGTCAGACCGCTTTCTGGCAAAATATGAGTCCTTTTATTGGAATCTGTATCAGGAAGTGGCTACAGCGGCACTGCAGAAGGGCTGCTTCACCATGTTGGAGGTGCTGCGGGCGGAAGATGAGGACAATCTGGTCATGCCCAAACTGCTTCATGAGAAGAAGGCGGAGGGATTGATCATCATAGGAAGACTTCGCAAAGAGTATTTGGATGACTTGTTAGAGCAGACAGATATTCCCTATGTTTTGTTGGATTTTACAGATGCCAATGGCGTTTATGATGCGGTGATTTCCAATAGTTATTTCGGGATGTACAGGATGACCAATTATCTTTTTGAGATGGGACACCGTGATATTGCTTTTGTGGGAAATGTGTTTTTTACGGATTCGATTACGGATCGGTATTTCGGATATGTAAAGTCCCTCAGTGAACATGGGCTGGAAGTGAGAAAAGACTGGATTATTGATGACAGGAACCAGGAGACAGGCAGGTCAGATTTTGGATTCGCATGGAAGATGCCGGAGGAAATGCCAACGGCATTTGTCTGCAACAATGATGTGGCAGCAACAATGTTGGTGAAAGAGCTGGAGCAGAGGGGATATCAGGTGCCGCGTGATATTTCGGTGGTAGGTTATGATAACTATCAACCGCCGGGGCTTTGCGATATCAGAATCACAACCTATGAGGTTGACATGAAAGAAATGGCGAAGCAGACGGTCAGGATTATGATCCGTAAAATTTCCGGAGAGTCATATAAACCGGGTGTGACGGTTATTGACGGCAGGATTATTTATAAAGACAGTGTCAGAAAGATTGTCTAAAGGAATGATGGACGGAAAACGGAGACTGAAAATTGTTACGGAGGAATATGAGACACAACGGTAAAGAGTCATTATTCCGGAAAGGCTAATATAGACAGAGATATGAGAAGGGGCCATCGCATCAATGGAAAAATATAGATGCGACAGCCTCTTCTTGTGGTTATGGTGAAATTGTACAAAAACCAGCCTTGGTTTGAGTAAAGATGCTGTTTTTGAATGGAACCGGATTTAATCTGTTGACATTATAAGAATATACTTTATAATTTAGTTATAAAGCAATTAAATGTAAGCTAAAAATTAGGTTTAAAAACTTAATTTTAAATGTTTATAGATTATATAAATGTTAGATATAAAAATGTACGAGGCAGGGAACGGGGAGGAGACGGATTATGATGACAGAAGAGATCAAAAAGCATCTGACAGATTGTATCATTCCTTTTTGGAAAAAGCTGCGGGACGATGCAAACGGCGGTTATTACGGGTATATGGATTATGACCTGAAAGTCGATGAGAAGGCTGTGAAGGGGTGTATTTTAAACAGCCGTATCACATGGTTCTTTGCAAATGCCTATCTGGAACTTCGGGATGAGTCTTTGTTAGAAGAGGCAAGGCATGGTTACGAGTTTATGCGCAAGTACTGTGTAGATAAGGAAAAGGGCGGTGTTTATTGGTCGGTTCAGTATGACGGTACGCCGGAGGATACGACCAAGCATACTTATAATCAGGCATTTTCCATCTATGCGCTTTCTTCCTATTACGATGCATCAAAAGATGAGAGTGCGCTTGCAACCGCCATGGAACTTTTCCATATCATCGAGAATCGCTGTATGGATGAGATCGGTTATAAGGAGGCTTTCGACAGGGAATTTCACGAGATAGAGAACGATAAGCTTTCCGAAAACGGCGTGATTGCAGACAAGACTATGAATACGTTACTTCATGTGTTTGAGGCTTACACGGAATTGTATCGGGTGAGCGGCAATGTGGAGGTTAAGAAGAGACTGGAATGGATTCTCGATACCATTGCTGACAAGATTTATAACCCGAAGCTGCACAGACAGGAAGTATTCTTTGACAGGGAAATGCGCTCCATTCTGGACTTACATTCCTATGGACATGATATTGAGACAGCCTGGCTGATCCGCAGAGGCACAGATGTGCTGGGGGAGAAGCTATATGAAGATAAAATGCTGCCAATCATACTTGACTTAACTGGTCAAGTATATCGGACGGCTTTTGACGGGAAATCACTTGCCAATGAGTGTGAGAAAGGCGTGGTGGATGAAAACCGTATCTGGTGGGTACAGGCGGAGGCTCTGGTCGGTTTCTTGAACGGGTATCAGCTGGCGCCGGAACATACGGAGTATCTGGACGCGGCCAGGGCGGAGTGGGAGTTTATCAAGGCGCATGTGATCGATCAAAGACCCGGTTCCGAATGGTTCTGGGATGTGAATAAGGCGGGGGAAGCCGTGAGCGGGAAGCCGATCGTGGAACCCTGGAAGTGTCCTTATCATAATGGGCGGATGTGTCTTGAGGTTATAAAGAGGGGAGTTTAGTAAAAGGGCCGCCTGAATGGCAACGAATATCTACGTTGCCCCGCTTGCGCTTCTCAAAAAGCCAGAGGGTGGACAAAGGAATAATAGGAGAATGGGAGGAGACTATGTTGCATCAACAGTATTATGTGGAATTGGAGAAGTACAACAGGCTGATCGAGAGAAAGAATGTGAAAGCTGACAGCTACAACGGGATTTATGACAGGTATCAGTATCCCGTGCTGACAAGGGAGCATATTCCGCTGCATTGGCGGTATGATTTAAACCCTGAGACCAATCCGTATTTTATGGAGCGGCTGGGTGTCAATGCGGTGATGAATTCCGGCGCCATCGAGTTGAATGGAAAGTATTATCTGGTGGCCCGCATCGAGGGCAATGACAGGAAATCTTTCTTCGGTGTGGCGGAGAGCGACAACGGGATTGACGGTTTTAAGTTCTGGGATTATCCGATTCTTCTGCCGGACACCTGCCCGGAGGAGACAAATGTCTATGATATGCGTCTGACCAAACACGAGGATGGTTATATCTATGGGGTGTTCTGTTCCGAGAGCAAGGATACTTCCGTAAACGACCTGTCGGCGGCTGTGGCGGCAGCGGGTATTGTGAGGACCAAGGATTTGAAAGAGTGGGAGCGTCTGCCCAACCTGGTGACGCTTCGTTCCCCGCAGCAGAGAAATGTGGTGCTGCATCCGGAATTTGTAGATGGCAAATATGCCTTTTACACAAGGCCCATGGATGACTTTATCGAGACCGGATCGGGCGGCGGCATAGGATTCGGCCTTTGTGAGGATATCACCCATGCGGTGGTGGATGAGGAGAAGATGACTTCCATCCGCAGATACCATACCATTACCGAAGCGAAAAACGGCGCGGGCGCTCCGCCCATCAAGACGGATAAAGGCTGGATCCATATTGCTCACGGTGTGAGAAATACAGCGGCTGGTCTGCGTTATGTGATCTATGCTTTTGCTACGGATTTACAGGATCCTTCCAAAGTGATCGCGGAGCCTTCCGGCATGCTGATCGGACCCAGGGACTGGGAACGTGTGGGAGATGTGTCCAATGTGGTATTCACCAACGGAGCGATTGCCAAGGATAACGGAGAAGTGTGCATTTACTATGCGGCCAGCGATACCAGAATGCATGTGGCGGTAACGACCATCGACAAACTGTTGGACTATGTGTTCAATACGCCGAAAGACCCGCTTCGTTCTGTGGAGTGCGTGGCACAAAGATGCGATTTGATTCGGAAAAATATGGAGTTTTTAAATAAACAGTGACAGAAGCACAGAACGCTTCAGAATGGAGGAGAGATGAGCGAAGTAAAGATGATCAGCCCGGTGGTAAAGAACGTGCCCTGGCAGGAGAAGCCGGAAGGACTTAAGGGGGCTCCAATCTGGAGATACAGTGAGAACCCGATTATCGACAGAAATCCGGTGGAGGGCGTTGCCAGAATCTTTAACAGTGCAGTAATGCCTTATGAAGATGAATTTATCGGTGTGTTCCGTGGAGAACAAGTAAATGGTATACCGTATATTTATTTGGGACGCAGCAAGGATGCAATTCACTGGGAGTTTGAGGCAGAGAAGATTCCCTTTAAGGATGAGGACGGCAATGACTTTATGCCGATTTATGCCTATGATCCCCGTCTGGTGAAGGTGGAGGATACCTATTATATTATCTGGTGTCAGGATTTCTACGGGGCGTCCATCGGTATGGCAAAGACCACGGATTTCAAGACATTTACCAGAATCGAGAATCCGTTTATCCCGTTCAACAGGAACGCGGTGCTGTTTCCGAGAAAGATTAATGGTAAGTACATGCTCTTAAGCCGTCCGTCCGATTCCGGCCATACGCCTTTTGGCGATATTTTCTTAAGCGAGAGTCCGGATATGGTGTACTGGGGCAGACACAGACATGTGATGGGCAGAAGCAGCGAGTGGTGGGAGTCCGTCAAGATCGGCGGCGGCGCGGCGCCCATTGAGACCACGGAAGGATGGCTCTTATTTTACCATGGTGTGTCGGGAACCTGTAATGGATTGGTGTACTCCATCGGCGGTGCGATTCTGGATATCGACAATCCGTCTAAGGTACTGTACCGGTGTGAGAACTTCCTGTTGACGCCGGAAGAGTGGTATGAGGAAAAAGGATTTGTGCCCAATGTATGCTTCCCTTGCGCGACCATTCATGATTCTGAGAGCGGTAAGATTGCGCTCTATTATGGATGTGCGGACAGCTACGTGGGACTTGCGTTTACGAAGCTGGATGAGATTGTGGATTATATCAAAACCCACAGCCGGACTACGGAGTCTGATACGGAGTTGGGAATTAGATAATAGATCGAGCGTAGCCCGATCATAAGAACTGTAACTCGTATTTGGTTAGGGGGGATTTCTTAAGTCATTTCATGATTTGGGAAATCCCCTCTTTTCATGTTTTATTCTGTGGCTCCAAACATAGATCGACAGAAAACGTATATTTATCTCCCCGTATGACTGACTGCGTATATTCAATTACCTGGTCATCCTCATAACTCAAGCGTTCTAACAACATGCAGGGAATGGAAGCGGAAATCTGAAGATGCTCTCTTTCGAAGGCTGAAGGAATAATAGGACGGAATTGCTCTGTTGCCCTAGTGACATGAAAATCATATTTCTGCTCCAGATACTGATAGAGAGAATGTTTTTCCAAAATCTCAGAATTTATTTTGTAAAACCGGTTTCGCGGAAGGTATGTGATTTCAATCATCAAGGGATAATCTTTGGCGGAACGGAGTCTTGTTATTTTGTGAAACGCATTCGGACCTGTTAAATGAAATTTATCATTCAAATCTTGTTGATTTTCCACTACATGACAATCGATGACGGTGTTGTGAATCAGGATGTTGCTGCTTTTGAGTTCATCCGTAAAAGAATAAAATTTAGTGAGCGGCTGGTTGAAGACCTGGGGCTTGACATAAGAACCGTTGCCGTGAATGGTATAAATAATATAATCATTTTTCAATTTGCCAAGCGCCTCCCTGATGGTGGAACGACTGACATGGTACTTTTCACTCAGGGACCGCTCCGAAGGAAGAGGAGAGTTTTCAGGATACTCACCGCTCTGTATTGCCTCTATAATCTTTTCTGATATTTCCAGATATAAAGAAGACGAACGCATATTTTTTCTCCGTTAAAAATCCATAAAAGTCAATTTGAATAATAAATCTATTCCTATTTTACATTTTTTTGCTTTGCCTGTAAATAGTATTGGTTTATTCGGAAAGTATATACGTAACAGGATAGGCGCTTTTCATGCAGGCATCATGCAGGCGTTACATTTGTCAACGTAAATTGTAGAAAAGTACAAAACAATTTAAAAAACATACCACTTTTATAAGTGGTATGGATAAAATACACAGTCAACTTGCAAAATTGGACGTAAATATGTGAATATAATTGAAAGTTTCACACAAGAATGATAAGATGCAGCTACAGAAACGAAAAGAGAGTAGCAGGAAAGGGGGCTTGCATATTTTTTATGGGATATTATCTCAGTGTAGATGGTGGCGGCAGTAAAACGGCGTACCTGATTACGGACCGAATGGGAAGGGTATGTGCCAGTAACGTGACACAGGGATGTACATACTCTGTGATGGGGAAAGAATTGGTCTGTGAGATTTTAAGCGAGGGTGCCAAAGAGACCCTTCGGGTGGCAGGCATTTCCCCGGATGACCTCATATATGCTGTCTGGGGTATCAGCTGCTTTGGTGAGTATGAGGAGATGGACCGGTATTTGACAGGTAAACTTACGGAGCTGCTGCCCTGTGACATGTACTTTTGTAATGATGTGGAAATAGGGCTTGCCGGTTCCCTGTTACTGCATTTTGGAATCCATGTGGTTGCGGGGACAGGAGCAATTGTAATGGGCAAAGACAAAGAAGGCAGGACGGCCAGAGCCAATGGATGGCATGAAGATTTTTCGGATGAGGGTTCCGGATACTGGCTGGGACTTAAGACGTTATCCTTATTTGCAAGACAGGCGGATTTCAGGGAGAGAAGAAGTTTTTTGTATGAGCTGATGCGGGAACGGTGCGGTCTTGGCAGGGATATGGATGTGGTCTCGTTTTATCAGGAACAGCTCAGGGGAAAGAGAAAAGAAACAGCGGCAATGCAGGAAGTTTTGTTGATGGCGGCGAAATTGGGAGATGAAAGTGCCGTCAGGATTTATGAGATGGCGGCATATGAACTGGCGCAGTCAGTGAGAGGGGTGGCAGGGCAATTAGGTCTTATGAATGAGAAAACGCAGGTATCCTGCTGCGGCGGTATTTTTCGCTGCGGAAGCTTTATTTTAGATCCGTTTTCCAGATATGTTGAGCAGATGGGATTTGTCTTAAGGCCGCCGGGGCTGTCACCTTTAGGAGGGGGCATCCTTCTGGCAGCGGACAGGGACGGACGGCAGGTAAGGGAAATGATCGAGAATCTGCGTCAGCATGAAGCAGGAATCTGCGATTTTGATATGGAGGACTAGTTAAATCCGCATACTGTGAAAGGAGCTGGATTTGAAAATGAAGAAATTGATACAGATTTATACAGGGGGTGTATCGGGGCGCAATATTTCCACGCAGCAGATCGCACAAAAATTAGGGGTTTTGGAAAATAGCAGGATAGATGGCATTATCGTGGGATGGAGTCTGGAGCATCAGATTTATAGGTGGCTGCGGGACTATACGAAGGAAAGGGGCATAGAGCTTTACCTTTGGTTTCAGGTTCTGTCTGAATTTAAGGGCCTCGGTAATTTCAAAGCGGTTGAGTCCCTGCATGGGAAACCGTTACAGTCAGCCGTTTTTGACGGGGATGAAGAATTTTCTTTTTATTGTCCCAGTCATCCGGATACATGCAGAGCCTTACTCAATATTTATGAAACATATTTTTCAGAGATTGCTTTTGACGGCGTCTTTTTGGACCGGATTAGGTTCCCTTCTCCCGGATCGGATTCCAATGCGCTGTTCTCCTGTACCTGTCCCTATTGCATGGAGAAGCTTGCGAAGACGGGGATTGGAACGGCTGATATAGAGGAGGCCCGCAGACAGATACAGGAAGACATGAAGAAGGGCGCTGTTTTCAACATCAGAGAATATAAAGATGGAAAATATAGTTTTTATTCCGGGCAGCTAGAAGCATATCTGTCAGCCAGAACGGATTTGATCACAGGGATTGTAAAGACGTTGTCCGAGTATTTCAGGGAAAAGGGATTAAAAGTAGGCTTAGACTTGTTTGCCCCTTTTCTGGCGGTCTTCGTAGGGCAGGACTACAAAGAATTGAGCGGTGTAGCAGATTTTATCAAACCCATGTTGTATCGGCATACGTATACGCCGGCAGGGATGCAATATGAACTTGAGGGTATGGCATGCGGGAGGGCAGGAGACATGAAGCAGATTGTCGGTATGGAGGACGGCGGACTGACTGACTTTATGGAAAAGGAGTTAAGGACGGCGCAGATGCTTGCCGTCTGTGATGTCTATGCGGGGATGGAGGTACATACCGCGAAAGGCCTTCCTTTGGTAGAAACGAGAGCTGTAAGGGAAGGTGTGGAACTGACAGAAAAGATGAAGTGTGTGGGAAGAGTGGCATCCTGGAACATATTGGAGACATCCGGAGAAAACCTTCTGGCTTTTATGGAGGAGGGAAAGCGCACGATTTGATGGGAGAAGTAAAAGGCTCTGACAGGGAGGTTACTATGAAGCATGAACTGGAGTTTAGGGAAATCAGTAAAAATTTTGCCGGAGTTCCGGCATTGCAGCGCATTAGTTTTTCTGTTTCTGAGGGAGAGGTTCTTGCGCTTGTGGGAGAAAACGGAGCGGGAAAATCCACATTATTAAAAATCTTAAACGGAGACTATCAACCTTCAGAAGGCAGTTATCTGCTGGATGGGGAAGAAAGGCACTTTTTAAGTCCCAATGAGGCGATAAACGCGGGAATCGGACTGATTTATCAGGAAAGGCAGATGTTTGATGAACTGAGCGTTGCGGAGAACATATACGTGGGAAGACTGCCGCAGAAGCGTCAAGTAGTGGATCGCAGGGAACTGCGCAGAAGAGCCGCAGAAATCATTGCGGAATTTGGACTGCCGATCAAGCCGGAAACGAAGGTGAAAAGACTTTCCGTGGCGATGCAGCAGATGGTGGAGATCATGAAGGTATATTCCAGAAACCCCATGGTCCTTGCCTTCGATGAACCTACGGCTTGTCTTTCAGACAAGGAAGCGGAAGTGCTTTTTGAATTGATTGAACGGCTTAAGAAAAAGGGGATGATCATTATTTATGTGTCTCACAGGATGAATGAGATTTTCCGGCTGGCAGACAAGATTGTGGTGCTTAAGGATGGATGCTTTGTGGCCATGCACGATAAGAAAGATACAGACGAGATAAGTCTTGTTAATCAGATGGTGGGAAGACCGATAGGCAGCATGTTCGAGAGTCGGGTTGAGCGCAAAAGAGGAAAGGAGACCGCGCTTAAGGTGGATGGACTTTGTGGGAAAGCCTTTTCAGATATCAGCTTTGAACTGCAAAAGGGAGAGATTCTTGGATTCTTCGGACTTGTGGGTGCAGGCAGAACGGAATTGATGAGAGCAGTGTTTGGGGCAGATCCCATATTGGCAGGAACCATAGAGGTAAATGGCAGAAGGCAGAACATTGATTCAGAGCAAAAGGCAATTCGTTTGGGAATCGCATATTGTTCCGAAGACAGGAAAAATGAAGGCATTATTCCCCTTTGTTCTGTGAAGGAAAATATGAGTCTGGTGATTTTGAAGAAGCTTTGCAGCGGCATGTTCATCCGAGGAAAAAAGGAACAGAACTTTGCCAGGGAGAATGTGGACAAGTTCCATGTCAGGACCAGTTCCATTGACAAAAAAATTTATCAGCTAAGCGGTGGAAATCAACAGAAGGTACTGCTGGCTAGGTGGCTGGCCATGCATCCTGATATCCTGATTCTCGATGAACCCACCAAGGGAATTGATGTGGGAGCAAAATCTGAAATATACCGGATGATCCATGAGGTGGCGGCAAAGGGTGTTGCTGTGATCGTGGTGTCGTCAGAACTTCCCGAGGTGATCGGGCTGAGCGACCGCATTTACGTTATGAGAAATGGAAGAATTGCAGGAGAAGTGGACGGGAAAACAGCAGAAGAAGAGCGGGTTTTAAGATACGCAATGCTTGAAGAAATGGAGGGATAACATTGAAAATACTGAAGAAAACGGGACAACAGATTTTAGCATCGAATCTTTTGGGATTGTTTATCGTTATGATTGTGATGACAGTGGTGTTCACCGTATTACATCCGGGGTATCTGACCGCAAAGAACCTTTTGAATATTTTGACTGCGGCATCCTTAAGTGGCTTGATTGCAATCGGGGAATCTTATCTGATCATTTCAGGGCAGATTGACTTGTCGCCCGGTGCGGTTGCGGCCTTTGCGGGAGTGTTTTCCGGTCTGCTGGCGCAAAGGGGCGTTCCCTTTATTCTGATTGTTCCCATCACGCTATGCGTGGGAGCATTGTTTGGGAGCATCAATGCCTTTCAGGTGAATGTATTGAAAATACAGCCCTTCATTGCATCTTTAGCGATTATGTCCATAGCCAGAGGCCTGGCCTATATCATGTGTGATGGAAAACCTGTATTTATCAACCAGGATGCCTATATTAAGGTAGGAATAACAAGAATCTTTGGGATTCCTCTTCCGGTGATTATACTGATTGTGTCATTCCTGGTGTTTGGGGTGGTCCTTGCGAAAACCCGTTTTGGAAGAAATGTATATGCCACAGGCGGCAACGCGGCTGCAGCACGGCTTGCAGGCATCCGGATTCATCAGGTCAAGTTTAAACTTTTTGTTATCTCGGCCTGTATGGCATCTCTGGGAGGGATTATCCTGGCGTCCAGAATGAATACGGGACAGCCATCGGCGGGACAGAATGTGGATTTTGATGCGATCACGGCATCTGTACTGGGCGGCATTGCGATGACAGGCGGTACGGGCTCCCTCAGTGGTACATTTCTGGGAGTACTGATTTTACAGGGATTTAACAACGGACTTTTGCTGCTTAACATATCCACGTTCTGGCAGGATGTAGCGAGAGGTTTATTGATGATGTTTGCGCTTACTTTTGACTATTTCAGAAAGAAAAAGCGTGAAATATAACCAACCATTTAACAAAAGGAGGAAAAGGTATGAAGAAAAGACTTATGGCAATGACAATGGCAGTGGCAATGATGGCGGCGTTAGTTGTGGGATGCGGTTCAGGCGGTGGAGAGGATGCGGCCGGAAATCCCCCGGCGCAGACGACAGATAACCAGACAGAGAAGGCGGATGTGAGCCAGACGGAGAGCGAAGAGGCAAAACCGGCGGAAGGGACGGGAGAGAAGGTAAAGATTGCGGCCATTTATCGGGATATGACGCAGTCCTGGTTTATCCAGGAGGCGGCAGCAGCAGAAAAGCAGGCGGCAGCGCTTGGCATGGAGCCGCTTATTGTAGGAGATTCCAAAGAGGATCCTTCCGTCTATGTGGATGTATTGGATAATCTGTTATCTCAGGATATTCAGGGGCTGATCGTGAATATCTGTGACCAGCAGCTTAGTCAGATGACAGTAACCAAATGTAAAGAGGCAGGTATACCGGTTGTTGCGGTGGATGTGCCGCTGATAGATGAAAATGGCAATTATCTGGCGCCGGCAATCGAACTGGATTCTTATCTTTCGGGACGGACTATGGGAGAATGGGCGGTAAATTATATTAACGAAAATGATATGCTTACAGACCCGGAGAAGACAGGCATCATGATTCTTGCCATGGAGAAGGTAACCAGCTGCGTACCCAGATCCGATGGGCAAATGGATGTATTTAAGGAAAGCTTTACTGATTTTCCGGAAGGAAATATCATCAGAATCGATTACGGCGGCGGTTCTTCCGATGAAGGATACAACGCAGCGGCGGCTACCATCACAGCCCATCCGGAGATCACAAGCTGGATTGTCACAGCGGCCAATGACGAGGGCGCGCAGGGCGCAACCAGAGCATTGGAACAGGCAGGGCTTGACAAAGATTCGGTGACGGTAGGTCTTGGCGGCTATCATGCAAAGGACGAGTTCAGGAAAGAATATTCCTGCTTTAAAGCAGCTGCTTATATTAAAGCTTCTACCGTGGGAGAGGAGTCCGTGAAAGCCTTATATGAAAATATTGTCAATGAGACGCCTATCTTTGAAGAATATAAAACCGACAAGGCTTATGGGGTATATCCGTTCGGTGCGGTCATGGTGACAGCAGAGAATTTTGAAGAGGTCATGGGCGAGGACGCAAAATAGAGTAGAGAATGGTGACGGAACATAAGGAGGATCGGTATGATATTAGGTTTTGGGATGGATGATTTGATAAAAATGGACGGGTATAATACGGCACAGGAAATTGTTCAGCAACCGGCTCTCTGGAAGCAGATTTATGAGTTGATTGAAAAGAACAGGCAGCGTATCGCAGATTTTCTGAAAGAAAATATAGACAGTGATACCAGAATCCTTTTTACCGGCGCAGGAAGTTCTGATTATATAGGCGATATTGTAAAAAGCCATGTAAAGAATTGCCAGAATGTCAGAGCGGAATCGGTGGCAACAACTGATATTGTGGCAAACCCTCAGGAAGTGATCGAGAGAGAGGTGAAAACAGTACTGGTATCCTTTGCCCGTTCTGGTGATAGTCCGGAAAGTATAGGCGCATACCGGATTATGCAGGAAAATACGGAAACAATAGCGCATGTGATTATTACTTGTAACAAAGACGGCGATTTGGTCAGTGTGGCAAAGGGGAATGGGAATTGTTTTATGCTCATACTGCCGGAAAAGACAAATGATAAAGGGTTTGCCATGACCAGTTCCTTCAGTTGTATGTTGCTCGCAGCGCTCTTGTTCTTTGATATTGACAAACTGGATGAGAACAAGAGATATGTGGACACGGTTTCCCGGCTGGGTGAGTTGATCGTCCGGGAGGATTGGACAAAAATGAGGGATTTAAGCGGAACCAATCCTGAGAGAGTAGTATACTTGGGAGCAGGTTGTTTAAACGGGCTTGCGCGGGAGATGGCATTAAAGAATATGGAATTGACCAATGGGAAGATCGCAACCATGCAAGAGACAATCCTGGGATTTCGACATGGGCCGAAAACTTTTATGGACAAGGGTACAGATGTGATCATCCTGATGTCCCGAAGTGAATACACCAATCAATATATTCGGGATCTGCTGCGGGAAATTTATCATGACACAAGGAAGCGTAAGCTTACAGTAATTTCCTGTGAAAAGGATGAAGAAATCGAAAAGATATCTGATGAGTGCATATTTGTTGAGGGAGAGAGGATTCCTGACGTGTATACGGCATTGATATATGTGCTGTATGGGCAGATGTTTGCATTCTTTAATTCAGCAAGATTGGGCATCAGGCCGGATGATCCAAGCCCTGACGGCTCCGTAAACAGAGTAGTGAAAGGTGTGGTTTTGCACAATTATTGTGGGAAACCAGAGGAGGAATGCGAGGTGATGATGTGATGCGTAAGCATCCGATCAGGAGGATGATTGAAAAGAGGAAAAAGGGCATATTTTGTGCCCTTCCTTCCTACTGTAGCGCCAATGAACTTGTCATAGAAGCGATTATGGAGGAAGCGGGAAGGCATGATGACCTTGTCCTGATTGAGGCGACAGCGAATCAGGTCAATCAGTACGGGGGATATACAGGCATGCGGGCATCGGATTTTGTGGCTTACATCAACAATGTCGCGCAAAGGGTCAATTTTGATAAAGACAGAATCCTGTTAGGCGGCGATCATCTGGGGCCTCTGGTATGGAGCGGGGAGTCAGAAGACAGCGCGATGGAAAAAGCCGAGGAAATGGTCAGGTCCTTTGTAAAAGCCGGTTTCAGTAAAATACATTTGGATACCAGCATGAGACTCGGAAGTGATGCTGCGGACAGCTGGCCTGATACGGACAAGATTGCCGAGAGAGGTGTCAGATTGTATCAGGCGTGCGAGGAAGCTTATAAAGAGGTACTGCAGACGAATCCTCAAGCGGTGGAACCCATCTATGTGATTGGAAGTGAGGTGCCCATACCAGGCGGCGGACAGGAGCAGGAAGAGAAGATCAAGGTAACATCTCCGGCTGATTTTGAAGAGACCATTCAAGCCTATACAGAGGCTTTTGCCAGGAAGGGAATCACAGATGCATGGGAGCATATAGGAGCGGTTGTAGTGCAGCCGGGCGTGGAATTTTCTGATGCAGGACTGTGCAAATATGACAGGGTAAAGGCCTATGAATTATGTCAGGCAGTCAAAAAATATCCGGATCTGGTCATGGAGGGACACTCCACAGATTATCAGGGCGCTAAGCTGCTCCGGGAAATGGCTCAAGATGGTGTGGGCATCCTCAAGGTAGGGCCGGCCCTCACTTTTTCCTTAAGGGAAGCCCTGTTCTCCTTACATAAGATTGAGAAGGAAGTGATTCCACCCGGAGAGCAGGATTCTGATTTTATCAATGTGCTGGAACAAGTCATGCTGGAAAAATCGGATAACTGGAAAAAACATTATCATGGAAATGAGCAGGAATTGTTCCTGGCAAGAAAGTACAGTTTCTCTGACAGGTGTAGATATTATCTGGGGGAACCGCCTGTGAAAGAGGCAATCAGCCGTCTGTTTGACAACCTGGACCGGACGGACATTCCGTTGAATATGCTTTGTCAGTACCTGCCCATACAATATAAAAGAGTACGGGACGGAATCATCAGAAATGAGGCAAGAGTTCTTGCCAAGGATGCGGTGGTCAACATAATGTATGATTATGAGTATGCTACTAAAGAAAACTGGCAGATGGAATATCGGTAAATGATCAATATAAGATAAGCAGTGTATGGACAAATCCACGCACTGCTTATTTTACACCCCGCAGTATTACATTGGCGGTAAACATGCCGTCTTCATAGTGGAACCGGCTGTATCCGCCGCTTCTTTCTGCGGTATGGCGTACGGCCTGCAAACCCACACCTTCGCCCGGACGCTTAGAGGAGAGGAACACGCCGTTTTTCTCCCGGATATTTCCATCGCAGGCATTTTCCAGGAGGTAAACTGATTGGAGCGGTGGAACTTTCCGATACTGCAAGGCTTCTGGAAGAGGTGTCCAAGCAGGAAAATGAAGCCGAACTACAAGAGATGCATCCTGCTTTTGCGACTCACTATCAGAGCCTGACGGAGCAGACGATATCCTCGAATTTGAGCCGGAAGAGAGCGATATATGAAAGAATGATTATACAAATCTGTCCGTCCGCAAAGGAAGAGTAAAGATGGGGGCAGTTCCAATATCTGGTTTATATTTTCTTATCTGCATATGGGGCTGACTCTCGTAGGAAAGTTGTGTACGATCATGCTTGTGCTGTTGAATGTGCTTGTGATCGTGGAATAAAAAGGCGAGTGGAATCTATAATGAGTAATGTTATTATGATGTGCGGAGTATGTGGTTCTGGTAAAACAACTTACGCAAAGCAGAAAGAAAAAAATAGATATGTCAGACTTTCAATTGATGAAGAACTATGGAAAACTTATGGAAGGAAAGGTATTGATTACCCGGATAGCCGTTATGAAGAATTATCAGAGAAAGTAGAAGCTGTGCTTTGTGAGAGATTAATTCGCTTTATGAAAGACGGAAAAAACGTAGTAATTGATTTCAGCTTTTGGAGTAAAGAAACTCTGCAAAAAAGACTGAAAAAAAGAAATATGCTTTAAAATGCTGATTCTCCATTCATAATAACGAACGAAATATTAGAGCATCATTACAATAACTTTGAAGAGCCGCAAGGAGAGGGAGAAATAATTCTATTGCAGGATTAAGTATAACAGATAAAATCATCTATTTTAAAATGTTATTTAACTTTCAAAATGGCCTGGCGTGGATATAGAATTTATAGAAATAGATTGGGATAAAAAGACGGAACTGCTGGCAAAGGGAGAGATTGACCTGATCTGGAATGGGATGAAGAGAACGGACGAACTGGAAAGCAGCATTACCTGTTCCAATCCGTATCTTTCAAATGCACAGGTCATTGTGATGAGGCAGAAGGATGGATTTTCGGAAGTTGCCTTTTTATACAGCCGTGTTATAATAAGGGAGTAGAGTGATCCGTGTCATCCGGAAATGAAGATGGGATACTCTTTTATGCTTTTATTATCTTACATAACGGAGGAAACTTTCAGTGAAGATCATAATAGCGGGAGACGGTAAGGTCGGTTCCACGCTGACGAGGCAGCTGGTGGCGGAGGGACACGATATTACGTTGATCGATTCCAGGGCGGAAGTTCTTGAAGTCAGCGAGGAGCGCTATGATGTGATGGCCGTGCAGGGGAACTGTGCGTCCATGGATACGTTGTCCAGAGCAGGGGTGGAGGAAGCAGAGGTTCTGCTCGTCATGACGGGAGCAGATGAGGTGAATTTGCTGTGTTGTGCCATTGCGCATGTCATGAATCCCCGATTGCATACGATAGCGAGAATCAGGAATCCGGAATACAGGGGGCAGATTTATCAGATGAGAAATCTGTTTGGTCTGTCCATGGTGATTAATCCGGAGCGGCAGGCGGCCATCGAGATGGAACGTCTGATTAAGTATCCCGGATTTTTGAAGCGGGACACTTTTGCCAAGGGTAAAGTGGAGATTGTGGAACTGCGTATTCAGGAAGATTCCAAGCTGCGGGATGTGAGCTTGTATGGACTGGGCAATGTGGTCAAGTGCAAAATTTTGGTGTGCGCGGTCTTGCGGAACGGCAAGGCGATCATTCCGGATGGTAATTTTGTATTGAAGGCAGGGGATCGTATTTTTGTTACGGCGTCCACCAGGGAATTGACGATTTTCTTAAAAAATATGGGCATCATCACTCACAAGGCCAAGCGGGTAATCTTATGCGGCGGCGGACGTCTCAGCTTTTATCTGGCACAGCTTCTCGTGCGTGACGGGATAATGGTAGAGATCATAGAGCAGGATTATGACAGGTGCATGTCTTTAGCGAACCAGCTGCCGGATGTGACAGTAGTACACGGTGATGCCAGCAGCGAATTTCTGTTGGACAGAGAGGGCATTTCAGAATGTGACGCACTTGTCACATTAACCGGTGTAGATGAGATGAATATCATTACCTCCCTCTTTGGCAATAGCCGTAAAGTCCCGCAGATTATTACGAAACTGGGACGTCTTAGCAACAACAGTATTCTGGATACTCTTTCAGTGGGCAGTACCATCAGTCCCAAGGAGTTGTGCTGTAATGATATTCTCCGGTATGTGCGGGGCATCAGGAATCAGGCCGGTGCGGCTCAGGCGGTCAATGCGATCGCGGATGGCCAGGCGGAGGCCATAGAGTTCATTGTGGATGAGAATACAAAGCACTGTGAGGAACCACTCAAGAAAGTAAAACTGAAGAAGAACATCCGTATTGCGGGTATCAATAAACTCAACAGCTTTGAGATAGCTAACGGTGATTCCTTCTATTCCAAAGGAAACAGAGTGATTATTGTGACAGGAAGAGATGAAGTCATTTATCAGTTAAATGATATTTTTGAATCATAAGAAGGGGTAACGCATGAAGCGTTGCCTTGTCGCGTAAACGCTTCGGAACGAGGAATACTATGAATTATCGAATGATGGGAAAATTTATCGGCAGGATTCTGTATGTGGAGGCAGTCTTCATGCTTCCGGCGCTGCTGATCAGTATATATGGCAAAGAGGAACAGACGATAACCGGATTTGTCATCAGCATAGCTATTACACTGGCCACGGCGGCCCTCCTATCCTTTATCTGCCGTAAAGCCAAGAAGGGATTTTATGCAAGGGAAGGGCTTGTCTGCGTGGGAATCAGCTGGATTGTGATGAGTCTTCTGGGGTGTCTGCCTTTCTATTTTTCAAGGGAGATTCCGCATTTTATTGATGCCCTGTTTGAGACAGTGTCCGGCTTTACCACCACGGGATCGTCTATTCTTTCTGATGTGGAGGCGCTTTCCATGGGGAATCTTTATTGGAGGAGTTTCACACACTGGCTGGGCGGTATGGGAGTGCTGGTGTTTGTACTGGCCATCGGACGCGGCAGGGAGAAGAGTGACGGCTATACCATGCACCTTCTGCGGGCGGAAAGCCCCGGTCCCAAGGTGGAGAAGTTGGTGCCGAGGATGAAAGATTCGGCCAAGATTTTGTATTTCATCTATGTCTTTTTGACGATATTAAATATCATATTCCTGCTGATCGGGCGCATGCCGTTGTTTGATGCCGTATGTACAGCATTTGGTACGGCCGGTACCGGTGGTTTTGGTATTAAAAACAGCAGTATCGCTGATTACAGTCCTTATCTGCAGAATGTCTGTACGGTGTTCATGCTGCTTTTCGGCGTGAATTTCAGCTGCTATTTCATGCTGTTTATCAGACAGGTGCGGGGCGTGGTAAAGGATGAGGAACTTCGCTTCTATCTGGGTGTGGTAGTGGGAAGCATCCTGCTGATTACGTGGAATATCAGCGGCATGTATGCCTCTTTTGGAGAATCACTTCGCCATGCAGCTTTTCAGGTGGCAAGTATTATGACGACTACCGGTTTTGCAACCACGGATTTTGACCTGTGGCCCAGTTTTTCCAAGGCAATTCTGTTGGGATTGATGATTGTTGGGGCCTGTGCCGGCAGTACCGGCGGCGGCTTCAAGTGTGGCCGGACATTGCTTTTGATCAAGAGCCTGCGGCGTAACGTGCGCCAGATCCTGCACCCGCAGAAAGTGCAAGTGGTGCGTGTGAACGGACAGATGGTGCGGGAGGGCGTGCTGGACAATATGAATGCTTATGTGGCGGCCTATGCCTTTATTGTGGTATTCAGTTTTATTGTGATCTCCATTGACGGGTTTTCTACAATGACCAACTTTTCAGCCGTGATGGCATGTTTTAACAATATCGGTCCTGGGCTGGAGGGCGTGGGGCCTACCTGTAACTTTAGCGGTTACAGCGTCTTGTCAAAATTGCTGTTGATTATCGATATGCTGGCAGGGCGTCTGGAGATATTCCCGATATTGATCTTGTTTTCCAAGAGCACTTGGATCAGGAGATAGCGCATACAGGTCAAATCAGTGTAAGAATCCTCCGGATTTGTCTCTTGTGAGATAACGAGGAGCGTGTTATAATGTACGCGTAGGCAATGAGCAGTGCCACGAAGTAAGATGGCAAATTGGCTGCTTGCAGACGAATTTGCCAGGTTACGGAGTGATAGGGCGAAGCCCGCGAAGGATCAAAAAATGGCAGCTTGCTGACAGTTTTTGAGACTGCGAAGTGATAGGGCGAAGCCCGCGAAGGATCAAAAAATGGCAGCTTGCTGACAGTTTT
>CAMXIF010000044.1 GCA_947243845.1 uncultured bacterium | reverse complement strand
CATTTCCACTCTCAGCAAGCTAATCGCTTCAAAAATGACATCTCCGTTCGACTTGCATGTGTTAAGCACGCCGCCAGCGTTCATCCTGAGCCAGGATCAAACTCTCTTAAAAAGTATTCTCCATCTTTCGATGGATCATTTGATCCGGATCAAAACAAGCTTGGCTTCTTTTTAGATCCGTGAAGCCGATCCCAAAAGGATCTGCTTCTGAAGTTAATCCCGAAGGGATCTACTTCTATTACTTGTGTCTGTTCTTCGTATCGTTCTCTTGATACTCTCTGAATAATTCTTCTTGAATTTTCAGGGTTGCATTACTGTTTATTTGTCAAGGTTCTATGATGTGATCCCCTGTGGGACCGCCTTTGGAAGGACTCCTCACGAGTCGTTCTTCCCGCGCCCTGCACACTTGTTTCAGTGCTGTGCGACTTTCATATAATATCAGATGCTTTCTAAGATGTCAACGGGATTTTTTAATTTTCTCTCATTTTTTATCTTTTTCTTCTATTGAAGCCTTAAAGTTGCATTTTCTTCATTGCCACGCAGAATAAAATCAATGCTGTTTATACTTATATCTCTGGGTACCTCCACAATGCTCACCAGTTCTATAGATGCTCCTGCTGGAATCACCTCATCAAAAGTCTGCATATCATTTAAAAGCATGGTAGCCAATGCCCCCTTGCTGGATTCCCCATTGACAGAAACTCTGAACCTTGCCCCGTAGCCCAGCATATTCATGGTCTGATCTTCATTTGCCGTATTGCTCACCAAGAATTTAAGTACCAGAAGCTGTGTTCCAGGAGTCGCTTCCATAGAGAAGAAAAGATTCTCATCATTTTCAGTGTTCGGATAGGAATCTGTCAATTCATATCCCGTATACTGAACCGTCACATTGGGAATCCCATAATATTCTTCCACAGAAGAAACAACTGGTTCTGCTGCCTCTTCTTCATCCTGACTCACATCCACAGTCTGTGTTGTCTCTGACAAATCTTCCGGCGCTTCTTCTGGCACCGGTTCCTCCAAAACCTCCATCTCTGGTGTCTCTTCCGCAATATCATACGCAGATGTATCTACCAGACGGCTGCCATGGCTTTTATCATATTTCAGCAACAATCCCACCGCATATTCTGATATCAGTTCTGTTTCTTCCTGTGTCAAATCTGGCATGGCTCCACACCCAGTCATAAGAAGTGATGCCGCAATTCCACACAGAATCATCCCAATCCTTTTCACGTCCATATCTCCTATCTATTTCATTATATTATGATTCATCTTATCCTTAAATATAATAACCTAACGTTCTCTGAGACTGCGGCCTGTGCAATACGCTCTCTAATGCTGTAATCTTTTGCTGTTCCAGCAAGAATTGCACCGCAATTCTTGTGACGCAGGCTGCTGAGCCTGCGTCTATTATACCCCAATAATTTTATTCTTACAAGTCAAAACCAAACAACATCACCGTTGTTACGCGACATCCAGAACAAACCAAAATTCCACGCCGTTTTCATAATTAACCACACCATATTCCTGGTTCATGGATTCCATGATAGCCTTGACAATGGAGAGGCCGATACCGCTCCCGCCATACTCCCTTGTCCGTGCTTTATCTACCTTATAGAATTTTTCCCATAAATGTTCCACACTCTCCAGGGGAATCGGCTCTCCTGTATTAAATACGGAAATCCTGACACTCTGCTCCATTTTCAGTATTTTGATATCGATCACTTTATCTCCCGATGCATGGTTGATGGCATTTGTAAAATAATTGACAAACACTTCCTCCACCTTAAACTCATCTCCCCAAACATAGACCGGGCCATAGTCCTCCATGCGGACGGAAATCTCTTTCTGTTTCAATAAAATATCACAGGTAAGCATATAGTTTTTAATAAGCGCTGTCACATCGAACCGTTCCATGTTCACAATCTCATTTCCGGACTCTAACTGATTCAGCGTCAGAAGTTTTTTGACCATGGTATTCATCCGGGCCGCCTCATCCATGATCACATCACAATAAAATTCCCGGCTTTCCGCATCATCATTAATTTCTTCTTTCAATCCTTCTGCATAACCCTGTATCAGTGCGATGGGCGTCTTCAACTCATGAGAGACATTGGATAGAAATTCTCTTCGCATCTCATCCACTTTATCTTTTCTCTCAATATCTTTTAACAGTTCATTATTCGCTGTCTTTAATTCTGATATTGTCTCCTCCAGCGCCTCGGACAATTCATTAATGTTATTCCCAAGGACTGCTATTTCCGTCTTATCATCTCCCGTATACTTTGCCTCAAAATCCAGATGTTTCATCCGCTCAGAAATCTTAGCCAGTTCCAGAATGGGCTTGGTAAACCGATTGGACAACCACAGTACCAGCAGCGCACTAATCAAAATTGCCACAAGTCCCACATAAGTGAGAAAACGGTTTGAGATAGACACACTCTCCTGAATCCCCTCCAGGGCACTGCGCAGCATAAACAGATAACCGTTGTCGAGTATCCCCCACATTTCAATATATTCTGTCTGTGTTCTGTAATCCATGACCAACTGCATTTTATAGTCATCTGCATTCAATAGAAGATTCTCTTCGTCCACACCGCGAAAAATATGATCCAGCAGCTGTTTTAATACAGTTTCGGGGTCATTCATGGAAAATTTAACTGCCTGTGAGTCGCTGTCCACCACAAGCACATGGATATTATACTTTTCACGAATCTTCTGCAGTTCGATATCATAGGCTTCCGTGTTGATATCGCCTTCTCTGGAAGCTTCATTGATACTGGCATACGCCTGCACCAGTGCATTCTGCTTTTTATTAATATAATATTTTCCAAGCAATGTGGTGTTTAAAATCAGGCACAGCAAAATCATTCCTGCAACAAGTGCCAGAAGAACGAGTGCAAATTGTCTTTTCATAGAATATTTCATCATAAAACACCACCTTTTTTGTAACGTTAGCATCCAGTTCTTTATTTGTCAATACGTGCTTTTATAGTAATTTGACTTCCAGATTTAGCCTTGCTATAATTAATTATTAGAATGTATTGGATAGGCAATACGCTTTTTGCTATCTTCAGGGGGAATATCATTGAAACAAAAATCTAGATACATCTGGACGAATATAAAACTGGTATGCACAATTGTTCCTATTGTTCTTCTGATGATCATCATTTACTTTATTCTTGTCAGAAACGAAATCATTGCATTGTCCAAAGCCAAGCTTTCCCTGGAATCTCAGAACTATGCAGAGGACATCAGCACCTGGGCAGAATCCGTCTTACAGGAAATGACAATCTATAAAACCATGGCAGAACAAGTGGGTTTTGACAATGAGGAAACCTACCGAATGATGGCAACCAGTGCAGGGTCTCACAGCGCCTACCCTTACGGTCTTTATATGGGAGACGAGCACGGTAATTACTATGATTCTTCCGGCTGGGTTCCAGATGATGATTTCGTTGTGACAGAACGTGACTGGTACAAGGAAGGCCTGGAACATGATACTTTTACATTCGGGGAACCTTATGTGGATGCCATGACAGGCAGTACCTGTGTAAGCGTAACTGCCCGGATCAACACTGATTCCACGATACGTGTACTGGCTGCAGACGTATATCTGGATTACGCAGCCCAACTGGTCAATGAAATCACTGCCAATGAAATTGAGAGCGCCCTTTTTGTGACGAGGAACAGCCGGCTGATCGTGGCTGATTCCAATGCTTCTATGGTTGGAAATTATTTGTCTGCAGACAACAATTCTGTGCTGTACCAGAATATCAATATGCTTCTGGATACAGACAGCACGGGTCTTCACGAAGTTTCCGGCGATTATGGCAATCGATATTTTGTGGACATTAACACTATTGTAAATACAGACTGGTATTTTGTGACATGCATGAACCGGGATGTAGTAATCCACAATCTATGGAGAATAGAATTTCCCATGCTGGTCGTAGCGATTGCCGCCTCCCTGCTTCTATTTGCCATGACGTCTAAGTACTCAAGGGAAATGAGCATCATCCGCAAGCGGGCCAAACGTGATCCTCTTACCAATCTCTGGAATCGAAATGGCTTTGAGGAACATGTCCGTCTCTCCATGGAGGAAAATCCGGAACACGGCCTTCTTCTTATTATTGACATGGATAATTTCAAGCTGGTCAACGATCAGCTGGGGCATCCAGTCGGAGATAAGGTTCTGCAGGATTTCAGCCAGCTTCTGGAATCATTTTTTAACCGCAATAAGGATGTTGTCTCCCGTCTGGGAGGCGATGAATTTGCTGTCTTTATCGGACGCAATATCACAGCCGCCGAAACAAATGCCATGTTGACAAAATTTATCAGTATTGCTCACCAGAATCTGGACGAAAAATATCCCGCCCAGAATCTCTCCGCCAGTATTGGCGCAGCCTTTGTATCACACAGCCAGTCTTATAACTTCTTGTATCAAAATGCAGATAAGGCGTTATATGAGGCTAAGCGAAACGGCAAGAACAGGTTCCAGATCCGCTGATTACCGCGTATGTCAGGCTTCGCCAGACATCCTAATATAAAAGACAAAAGCCAGGAGCGGCATATCCGTTTCCCGGCTTTTATTATGCAAGATTATGCACAAATTAATTTTATCATTCACCATCTTTCTTTTCTATCTCATGCGTTTTTTCTTTCATCTTCCTCTTTTCTTCCTTCACCGCTAACCTCGCTTCTTTCTTGATCAATCTCTTTTCCTTACGGCTTCTCTTATCTATGATCAGATAGAAGGTCGGCATCAGCAAAAGGATTAAAACGGTGGATGCAATCAGTCCGCCGATGATAACCAGGGCCATACCTTCCATCATAACGGATCCTTCCCCAATGCCCAGGGACATAGGAACCATGGAAAGAATGGTGGTCAGTGTGGTCATCAGGATAGGCCTAAGACGCAGCTGCCCACTCTGGATCAGCGCCTCCTCAAGTGACATTTCCTCCCGCAGCCTGTTGGCCGTATCCACATATAGAATACCGTTATTCACCACGATTCCGACTAACATCAGCACACCCATAAGAGAAACCATACTGAGGGTTGATCTCGTGAGATATAATAACCCAAAAGAACCGATCAGTGCGAAAGGAATACTCATCATGACCATCATGGAAAATCTTGGCGACTCAAACTGCATCGCCATTACCAAAAAGATCAAGAACACAGCCACAAATATAGCCGTGATAATTGCCGTAAATTCATCAATGATCATGTCATCCATCATCGTGGTGGTACGGGAAACTCCTCTCGGCAAAACCATCTGTTCCATTGCTTCATCTGCCGCTTCCTGTGCCGTAAACCTGGCGTCATCCGTGGTATTGGCAGTCACTGCCACCTGATAAATTCCGTCCACACGTGTCAAGGTGACCGGCGCATCCACATATTGCACCGATGCGATCTCTGACAACGGCACCTGGATTCCATATGGCGTAGTCAGCGTGATGTTTAAGAGGTCGTTCATATTATCAAATTCGCCCTCCGGATACACTACCCGCACAGAAAACTCTTCACCGCTTCTGGTCAACTTCGCCGCTTCCGTACCGCTTAAGGTATTGTACATTTCTCCCGCCACCTGCATGGGAGGAAGTCCGACCGCCATACTCTTTAAGGGATCAATGACCACCTTCGCCTGAGTAGATGCATCAGACATATTGGAAGAAGTCTGCAGAACGCCCGGAATCTGCTGCAGCATCTGCTGTACCTGTCTGGAAGCGGTTTTTAAATCACTCAGATCCCGTCCCTCCAGATCAATCTCGATCCCGCTGCCCATCATACTGGTCATGCTGGCGCCGCTTGCTTGGATGCTGATATCCATGTTGGTCATATCGGCAAGGGCCTTCGTATAACTCTCGATTGCCTCACCTGTGGAAAGTTCACACTCATCGGTCAGATACGCTGTCAAAGTAGCTGTCGAACCGGAAACGCTATAAGAATAGCGTCCCACATTCTCATCTGCTTCCGCCATCTCTTCTAAGAACTTTGTCCGCTCCTCAATCACATCCATCTTAGTGCCTGAGCGAAAACTTGCCGTGATAGAAAACGCTCCCTCATCCATGCTGGGCATCAGTTCCGTATTAATATGGCTGACTAACATAAATGCTGCAATCAGAAGGAATATGGAGACACATAGAACCAGTACCTTCTTAGGTAACAGCCTGCGGAGCAGTCTGTCATAACCGCTGTTTATCTTACGCAATAGTTTGTTAACCGGCAGTTCTTTCTTTTCCACCGGTTTAAATTTGGAAAAAAGAAGCGGAATAATCGTCATCGCCATGACCAGGGATGCCAGCATAGCCATGATGATCGTCATGCCAAGTTCTGAGAACAGCTGACCGGACAATCCCTTCATCGTACTCAACGGCATATATACCACAACGGTAGTAATGGTGGAAGCTACAATGGAAGCCGTCACGATACCGGTTCCCTGAAGTGCCGATTCATGGTACTCTCCTGTCTCATCTTTGAGCCTGAAGCAGCTTTCCAATACCACAATGGAACTATCCACCATCATACCAATGGCGATAACCAGCGCACCCATCGTCACCACGTTGAAGGTAAACCCTAGCATATTCATGCCAATCATCGTTGCAAACAAAGAAATCGGCATGGAACTTCCCACGATCAGGCTGGCTCGCAAATCTCCAAAGAAGATGAACAACACCAGCATGGAAAACAAAACACCTAAGAGCAGTGTATTGGCCACGGATGACAGAGAGGATTGGATCATGTCACTGGCATTATAAATAATGCTGATATCCACCGTATCATTGTCGGCCTGCAGCCTGTCCAGTACCTTTTCCACATCTCTGGTAACATCCACCGTACCGTAACTTTTCTTCTTTGTCACTGCAATGGTAACATTTTCCTGACTATTATATCTGCTTACACTGGACGCCTCTTTCTGACTCTCACTGACATGGGCAATTTCGGAAAGCGGAATAATCTGTCCCTTGGCTGTGGTAATGGGAATGTTCTGAATCTGCACCACGCCTGAAATATCCGCACTGCTGGATACCGCAATATCCTGCGATCCCTGACTCACACTTCCGGCCGGAACCGTAAAATCCATGGATCCGATCGTCTGTGCAATGGTACTCATAGATAATCCGTATTGCTTCATAGCCTGAGTGTCCAGCTGGACCCTGATATAGTTTTCATGCCCGCCATACACTGAGACATCCGCCACCCCGGAAATAGTCTCGATTTCCGTCACCAGTGTATCATTGACGTAACTTAACACATCGCTGTCGCCCACTGCCGTAACAGAAATATCCATGGTCTCCATCTGGTCCATGGCCATCTCTATGACCAGCGGATCGTTCACGTCTTCCGGCATGGATGCCTTAGCCGTATCCAGGGCCGTTTTCAAATCCATATAGGCATCTTTCAAATCCGTTCCATATTCATACTGAAACATGACCATGGACATATTCTCTGCCGATTGCGATGTATAGGTAGTGACACCGCTCTGTTCGGAGCCGGCCGACTCCACTTCCTTGGTCACCAGTTCCTCCACGCTCTCCGGATCAGCCCCTGGATAGATGGTGTATACCAGGAGCATGGGAAGTTCCATATCCGGCGTCAATTCCAGACGGAATCCCGCCACCGAAGTGAGTCCGAAAACCACCAGCGCCAAAATAATCATTGCTATGGATACCGGTCTTTTTAAGGCTAATTTAGTCAAATTCATATTATGTTATTCTCCATTCCGATGCGTAACGAAGCAAACGCATCCTGCCGATTTATGGCGCTTAGGCACACTTCACGCAAGCGCTTTACTCTGCCCCGGTCTCCTGCCCGCTGCTTTGCTGTACTGATATCTCTGCGCCATCCCTCAGATTCGCCGACCAGCTGGTGATCAACACATCCGCTGCATCCAGTCCCGACAAAACGGTAATCGTCTCAGCATCAAAAATACCCGTCTCGACATCCTTTCTTCTGGCAATACCGTCAACCACCACATAGACATAGGGCTGACTGTCGTCATAATACACCGCATCATAGGGAATCAAAAGTGCTTCATTCTGACTGTATGTATCCGCAATGACTTTCACACTGCTGCCCGTGAGCAGACTGTCATCCGGCGTACTCACACAGGACTTGACTGCAAATAACCCCGTGTTCTGATCGATCATGGTACCAATCTCGGTAATCACCGCATCATACTGTTTTCCGTTTCTATCAACCTGTATCCTCTGCCCTACCCGCAGGGTATTACGGATTCCCTCGCTCACACTAAAAGTAACCGTCATGGTATTCTTATTGGAAATCACAAAGGCCGGCCCATTGGGAGAAGCAAAATCGTGTTCTTTCACATTTACAGCCTCGATCACGCCATCAATAGGCGCCGTCAACGTATACATATCCAGTTGATACTCTGCACTGTCGATGGCTACCTTCGCTCCTTCTGCACCTACTTTGGCAGAATTGACTGTGGCTGCCGCAGAATCTACTCCCAATGCCGCCGTCTTCTTGCTGGCATCCTGTACCGGTGTGGTATCTATATTAAGACTGGCTTCCGTCATATTCTTGATGGCTTCTGTCTGTTCCAGGCTCCTATACGTATCGGAGAGTGTGTCTCCCAACTGTTCCTGGCCATCCTCGATGGATTCAATTCCGGCTTTGACCTGCTCGTAAGCTGACTCTGTCTGGGAAACGGCCGACTGGGCTGAGGACATGGCCGCTCTGGCTTCGTCTAAAGACTTCTCATATTTCTCCAACTTTTCCTCAATTGCAATTACCTTATCAGCCTTTTCCTTCAACCTCTCTTCTGCTTCTTCCTTATTTCCACCTGTTTCATCCAGCATTGTAACCTCATTAAGTGCCATCTGATACTCATGCATTGCCTCATTATATTTTTCCGTATCAGCTATCGCACTATACGCCGTCTGCGCCCGCTCATACGCCGCCTCCGCCTGCTCCGCATAAGCATTCGCCTGGTTCTTTGCCTTCTTTAAGTCGTCCTTCTTATCTTCCGCATCCCTCTTATCTTCGCTCAAATCCGCCATCTGCTCATTGATATCATCGATGCCGCTGTTGATGCTGTCAATCTGAACCTGCATCTGGTACAATTGCAGATCCTTCTGCCTCTGAGTCTGTTCATTCTGCACTTCTATCTGTGCAAGCGCACTCTCATACTGAGCCTGGGCAATCTGATATCCCACCTGGGCCGCGTCCACATTGGCCTCCACACTGTCATACTGAGCCCGGGCGCTGGCAAGCTGTAACTCAGCCGCCTCGGAATCAAGTTTACATAATTCCTGTCCGGCAACTACCGTATCTCCCACAGACACGTCAGCGCTCAACACCTCCGCCGACACCATGGGAATCACATACACAAACTCCTCCGGACTTACCGTACCCACAAACTCATTTTTTAAAGTCAGTGTCCCTGCCTCCGGGTTCTGCACTTCCACCGGAATCAATTCACTGACTGTCTCTGTCTCCTCCACCGTCTCCTGTCCGCAGCCTGTGAGCATCATACCTGCACACGCTGATGCAAGCAGAATGGATACCGCCCTGCGGGAGAATTTTATGTATTGTTTCTTCATTGTAAAATCAAATCCTTTCTGTCAATTGCCATCTTCGCACATTCATTCTTTAGAATACCTTTTTTTCATCAAAAATCAATAGCCTATCCTCACATTTAAGACTTTTTTTAGAAAACTTAAAACAGGCCAAATTACGAGATTCGCTTCTAAGCCTTAGTTGTATTTGTGAAATTTCTCATACAAAAATACCGACTCTGTCCGCAGACAGAAATCGGTATCTTCTTATGTTACAATCATCAGTTGAGCCATCTGGCCAGCATCTGCTGCAGCTGATCAATATCCAGAGGCTTCATCATATGTTCATTCATTCCGGAAGCCTTGGCCTTTTGCACATCTTCCAAAAAGGCATTGGCTGTCATCGCAACAATGGGAATCCGTCTTGCATCCTCCCGCTCCATGGCGCGAATCGCACAGGTCGCATCATAGCCATTCATGATCGGCATCTGAATATCCATCAGAACCAGATCATAATATCCCGGCGCAGATGCCATCATCATATCTACCGCTTCCTTGCCATTCTCCGCAGTCTCAATTTTGACACCCGTCAGAGAAAGTATCTCCGTTGCAATTTCCCGGTTTAAGTCATTGTCCTCCACCACTAAGAGACGTTTATTCGAATAGTCTTTCTTCCCAATCTCCTCCAGGGAACTGCTATGCTCTCCCTGATTATCTTTCGGCAAGAATCCTTTGAAAGTATTGATCAGTCGGTTCTTATAGAGCGGTTTCATGATATAACCGTCTATCCCCGCCACTCTCGCTTCCATCTCGATATCTACCCAGTCATAGGAAGATACCACTGCAATGGGTACATCCGACATCGCCTGTCTGCGTATTGCCCTGGCTGTATCCAGACCATTCATACCAGGCATACTCCAGTCTAAGAGCACGGCAAAAAGTTCCTCGCCCTTTTGCTGTTTCTCAATCACACGTGCAACTGCTTCCTCTCCCGACAATACCCATTCACCTTTCATGCCGAGTTTCTGCAGCATTCTGCAGGAACTTTCACAGATAAACCTGCTGTCATCCACCACAAGCACCGTTTTACCTTTTAGATTCAGTCCTTCTGTCTGATCCTGCTCCAGATATTTCAGCGGAATCGTCACCGTAACGATGGTGCCGACTCCCTGTCCGCTCTCTATCTCAATATCACCACCCATCATCTGGATGATATTCCTTGCGATCGTCAGGCCCAGACCTGTTCCATGAATCTTGCTGATCCGTACATCTTCCGCTCTCTCAAAGGGCTCGAATATTTTCTCTAAAAACTCTTCTGACATACCGATTCCATTATCCTGAATCACAATTTCATAACGGCCGGTATGACCCTGCGGGGATGGATTCTCCGCGACATTAATACTGATTTCACCCTCATTGGGCGTATATCGGATGGCATTCGTCAACACACTCATAAGCGCCTGCTGAAGCCTCATGATGTCTCCGGTCACATTCTCATGTTCCAGTTCATGCGTAACAACTTCTACCTTCTGCTGTTTCTCCGCTGCCTCAGAAGATGTCATCCGCACCAGATTATCAACCATATCGAAAATATTGAAATCTTCCTCATTTAACGACATCGTCCCCGCTTCAATCCTGCTCATATCGAGCACTTCATTGACCAACGAGAGTAAATGTCTGCTGGCTGAAGAAATTTTGCCCAGACACTCTGCCACACCTTCCGGATCATTCAGTTTTGTACCGGCAATGGCCGTCATGCCAATGATCGCATTTAAAGGCGTCCTGATATCATGGGACATTTTGGAAAGGAAGTCCGTCTTAGCGCTGCTTGCACGATCAGCCGCCTCATAGGCATCCAAGAGGGCCCGCTTGGCATCCCTTTCCTTTTTTCTTGACTCCGTTATATCTTTCGCATTAATGAGGGCGAATACATCTCCGCTCTCCGTATCCTTTGTAAGCAGGATTGTATAACGCAGAATCTCCGGCATATCATCCGATCCGGCCGTCTCAACCTCCAAAATCAGTTCATTCTCTCCACGATCATATGCGTGCAGCAAGTGTTTGGTATTGACATTCTGGATAAAGAGTTCCCGATCTTCCGGAAATATCATCTCCTTACTCCAGCGAATGAAAAACTCATCTGCCTCACAGGGCACCTGAAGCCCCACCAATGGTATCACCGCAGTCATTTCCCCGTTCCTGATCTCATAGAAATCCTCTTCGATCAGATTGCGTGTGACATTCACCGTATATACAAATACCGCCTCAGAGGTGATCGCATGTCTATACTGCTCCTCAGCGCTTAACGTTCTGCGGAGCACAAGATTCGACTCATTTACCTTCTGATTGGCCTCCTCAAGTTCTTGTTTCGCCTGCATCAATTCCGCGTTAGACCGAAGCAGCTTATCCGTCATCTCCGCTTCCTTGGCCTTTTCCTCTGATATGTTCCTCACATACCACATGACGCGGGCATTCTCCTCACAGAAATTATCCACCGGTACAATCTTGGAGCGTACCCATTTCCATTCTCCTTCCACCATACGGTGATAATTGAAGTATATCGAAGCCCCGCCATCCAAAAAAACGGATTTCAGATTTTCTGCCGCCATGATATTGGCAAAGCTGTCTTTGTCTTTCTTCTCCACATGATTGTTCGCACAAGACTCTATCGTCTTCTTGTAATCACCGCGAAGTCCTTCTATCTCCTCCACTTCACTTTCCACAATTTTCATATCCGTGATGGAGTTTCTGTTAAGATCAATGGAACTGATTCTGAAATAGGAATCCTGCAGCATCTGAAATGCTTCACGATTCAGCTGACTGCTCCGGCGTGCTTCGTCCGTCAGCCGTACCGCACTGATCCATATCATTTTGCCATTGTCAGCTATGGATTGGGTTCTTTCCTCCTGCACCCAGACCCCCTCACCATTGCTGTTTAACAAACGATATTCAATACTGCATACGCCGCCTCTTTTAAGGTTTTTAAAGGATTGCATAAAGGCATCCCGATCTTGTGCATATATAGCCTCCAAATATTTACCGCCAGTAGCCTTCATAAACTGTTCAAATGACATCCCGATATTATTGAGTGCAAAAGAACTGATAAAATAGACAGGAAATCCCTCACTATAAAAACCACTGACTACCCCCACTGCCCCATTTCTATTGAGCATATCAATGATTTTTTCCTGATTGACTTCCTTGAGACTCTCTTCTTCATTGGCAAAGAATAATTCTTCCTGATAAAACCAGCGTTTGGACATCTTTGTTCCTCCCCCGTTCTGACAGATAGCATGATTATTCCACTTCAAATTTGTAAATCATACCTACTCTCGTTTCTATTCCTTTACAGCACTTATTTTCCATTATTTCCACCTGTTCCTCACTATTTCACATAATCTACATAATTTCCTATATTTCCATTAAAACCATACCTTTTTACCCCTTTGGTAGAGACTTGGTAGAAACCGGCCCATTTTCCCCTTTCCCGGTAGTAACTGCATGGAAGCCTAAATTCCCCTACATCCCTATTTTAACGCCCACACTACAAAAAGTCACGTCCATTTTTACATTATCCCGCACTTATTTTAAGGGATATTCCAGCCACATCCGGAATATCCCCCAAACCCCTATATCTCCTTATCAAATTAACTGTTCCGTGCCATTATACTTCCAGTCACTGCTTTCATCACCCTGATAGTTACCTCTGCACCAGATGTATTCCATGCCGAATGTTCGTTCCCCATCAGCATCAACAGCACATTTTCCAAAACCACCAATGCACTCTACATAATATTCAATGCCCGTATCTTTATAATTCCTGCCGTTTCTGTCATTTTCTTCCAGCACGTCAAAATCATGATATGCCTTTTGCAATTTCTTCAACAGCGGAATATCCTTTACCTGCCTGTCATATTCTTCCTCATATCTATATTTCGGGTTATAGTCCGACTTAATGAAATATTTTATTTCCCCGAACTCGTCCATTCTGTCATTATGCAGTATCCGCGTCATTTCATAAACCATTTTTATAGGAAATCCCATCATATACGGTGCATCCTTCCCACCAAATAATGTTGCCGGGTGGTATGGAGGGTCAAAATACCATAGCTTATTCTTTTGGCCCATTTCTTCATTTTCTGAATATACTGCGCCCTTTAAATCCTTATACGGCCTGCCATTATATTTCTTTATCAGTTCCCTGTAGTCAAGGCTCTCTATAATGACATTACGTTTTTTAATAATGTCATGCACTTTAGGAATACGCTTTTTTGCGAGTTCAACAATATTTCTAATCTCGTCCTTCTCGTCCTTACCCCCTATAGTTAAACTATAGCGAACCTTTCCGGGTGCCGTGCATCCGTTAAATTCCGACTGTACCACCCAGTATGTCATAGCCCCTGCAAGCAAAGGCTCCACTGTTTTATCAGAAATCCTATCATCATTATTATATTCTTTTTTTATTTCACTTATCGCTGACGCTGAACTATTGCAACGGTTGTACACAAACACCTCGAATAATTCCTCACACATACAGCCGCCGATTTCTTCTATCAATTTTATCAGCTTGTCCGGCTTATCCCTGCAAGCCTCAAAATAAGAAATAACGCCATAATCCAAATCATTTATGACTATCGTGTCAAACCACCCTTCCGGTACGGACAGGCCAATTTTCCCGCCTCCAGTAAATGCATCTATGAATATATCCGCCTTATTTCCGTCATCCTCCATCCTGACCGCCATATTGAACAACCTGTTCATCAGATATTTTCCTATAAACTGTTTTCCACCAAAATACCCAAGCCCTGATGATATTTTTACTGTTTCCATCCACTTGCGCCTGTCACTGATGGGAGAATACTTGTAATCATATAACCTCATGCATTATTCTCCTTATCCTCTTTTTTATCGCTGTCCTTCATGCCCTTACTGTCAACAATATCTTTTTCTATCACTATCGCCACAAGGGTGATATTATTCGCCCCTTGTTTCTTATCATATTTTTTCCATGTAATCCTGTCTGCATATTTTCTTGATATAATGCCCTTAAAGTCATCCATGACTACATCTCCAAATATGTCTTTCAGCACTTCCTTTGCCTTATTCTTACTGCCTATGCTTTCCAGCCGCCCCATACAGGCTTTCAATTCATCATCTTTTAATTCTCCGCCATACACCAGAACCCATTCAACAAGTTTGTTGACTCTTATCTGTATAATATACTGCTTTTCCGTTTCTTCCAGTTTTCCTACATAGCCATCTTTGCCACTCCACATTGTACTTCCTGTAAAGAATGCCCCTTTGTGTCCTTTTATAAAATCAATGATATTCGCATAAATGTCAATGTCAGAACCAACATCAAGGCGCTGCATTTTTTCAACTGCGTTGTCAATCAATATCCCCAGAACATTCTCACTGATTGTATGGAATGGCTCCCTATTATCCAAATAACTGTCAACGGTCATTTCAAGATAGCTGTTTTTCTTTTTACTGCCCCATTCTTTCCCCAGACGTTCCCCAATCTTTTTAATGCATTCCTTATCCAGATTATTGCCTATCCATCCATATCCTGCTTTAATATCCATTCCTGAAATATTTTCTTCTACTGCCGCCTTCAGCAAAATTTCAAGTGTCGTAATAATGAGCGCAAATCTCTTGGAACAGGAGCGCAACATGCCCTCAAGGTTCTTCTTTTTCTCCATTATATGCAATATTGCTGATACCATATTGTTTATATCATTATACATATCAACAGCAAACTTATCATCCTCTGCAAGTTCCCCTGTAAGATAGTTTATCAACATTAAGATACCGTGTCCATAATGTGTATATGACACTTCTTCGGTAGCCTCTGCCATCCTGCTGTCATAAAACAAGTCCGCTGGCTCAACCCTTAACTCAATGAACCGCCTGTACTGCCCTAAATCCCTGCTTTCCTCTAACAGCTTATCCAGCATCGGCTCCACACTGCTGCTTATAATAGGCCCATATGTCCTTTTACCTGACAGTCCGCTTCCCTGCCCTGTAAGCCTTTCCTTTACCTTGCCCTCATACTCCCTGAATATATCCATAAGCAATGCATGACGTTTTGAGTTTTCTGTTTTCCCTTCAACCTTAAGCATCCTCTCATCAAGTATATATGGCAGTACAGGCCTTTCTGCCCTTATCATCTCCATTGCGTTGTCCGTGTCAGTAAAACTTCCTTCCAACAGCCCCGGATCGCCAAACATGCTCAATGCAAAATGGCTGATTATGCTCTTTCCGCTCGCACGTTTTCCAACAATGTTCATGTTGATATTGTTCTCTTTTGTGTAGGGCAGTAACTGCCTTATTACTCCTGTACAGGCTGTGGCTATTATCAATGCATCCATGTCAGAATAACGCATCAGCCGTGAAAAATACAACAGCCAGTCCTCATAATCCTCAGCCGTATCCTCACTGTTTACCAGCCCGGCCGCCACTTCATTTTCGCATTCCCCCTCAATCTCATATAAATCATCAGACACTGAGTAAATCCTGTCATATTTAAAAATCTGCACCCCGCCATAAAAATCCCATCCTAATTCCCTGTATCGCTTAATCTGCAAATCCTTCTGGTAGCACAATATTGAAAGCCGGTCACATACTGCTTTGCTCGTCTTGTCAATATTACTGTTAATCCCTATAATCCTTTCGATTTTTGAGGTTATAAATTCTTCCTCGCTTTTCTCGTTGTCAAGCACGATGTCCCTGTAAGCAAACATATCTATGTCAACATAAAAGCCATCCCTGTTCGAAATCCGTATTGTAAATTTTGACCCTTTCGACACGTCTTTTATGTCAATGTCCTCATATACCTTTACTGGCAAATCGTCTGCCCGGTCTGAATCCCCTCTGTTTTCTTCCCCTGAATCCGGCTTAATATCCTTTTTAACATTGTCATTAAAAGTAAATTGAGGCCGCGTTTTTTCGTTTTCACCCTCAATCCGTCTGCTGATTTCTGACAGTCCAGCTATAATATCTCCTATATTCAGACCTTTTTCCTTTGTTGACTGTTCTCCCATAGTGGCCTCCTTGGTATGCTTTTCTTGATATTATACTATAAACAGACACAATTTCCCATACGGAATCCTTTAATTTTTGGCAAGTGTACGCCAAAAATTATACATGGCTTTATATCATGCGCTATCTGTCCGCAGTCATCTCCATGTAACAGGCCGTCATATCAGCCGCATGACGTTTTCCATAAACTGAAAATATCTCATGCTTCCTATCCGGGTCATTTTATAATATCAATTCATTCTTGATGATTATGACATCCATATCAATCAATCTTCCACTATGTTTTCCCAAATAAATCCTGCCGGACGAATCAGCCCTGTTGTCTTCTGATTTTCTAACCAGTCATCAATAAGAATCCTTTTCCATGACATCCCATATATCCCCCCTGATTCAGTCGAGATTTTTTATTTCTTTAAAACCGCTGCTTTTCTATCCTTTTTCAAAAATACCCGTTCACACACCTCAACGAAAACTTGTCATTCAAGAAAAATTTATTTGAATCAAGGTATCATAAAGTAAGAATTGAGAAGACCGCTCACATGATATAAAATTCTTTAAAAAACAAACTTCTTCATTTTTTCTACTTATGTTTCCGCAAAAAAAGACAGCCGCTTTTAAAGCGACTGCCCTTTTTCTCAAATACTCTTGTTTATCCGCTTTCTGTATGTCCTGCATATTTCGTCTGCCAGTTCCACGTTATCATTTAACTGGTTATCATTCGGACATTCAATCAATGCGACCTGTCTGCTCTCTCCTGTAGCAGGTATATGGACAAACACCCCTATCATATTTCCGTTTATCTTAGGTATCACTCGTAGCTTAATTGCCATTTTTTAAATCCCCTTCCGTCACCTTCACATTTCTCATTTTCCAGTTTCCTGTACTCGGTGTCAAGTGCCATTATGAGCTTGAATACATCCTTGTTTTCCATATTTTCTGTCTGTACAGAAAGTTTCAGAGTGAGACTGCTGTTCTCACCTACAAAACCCTGTTTTAATACATGCCGTTTTCCCATTATCTGTCTCCTTATAATTTTTTATAAACACTGTCTAATGTGGCACATGCATATAGACAGGCATATAAAAAATCCCACCCGGCATAGCTGGGCAGGACTTTTTGTTTTTTTACAGCTTATCTTTTTACAGTATTTTCAAAAATTGTAAGATTTGAAAGCAGGGTATATACTGCTCGCCCCCCCCTTTCCAGTGCTTATTATGATATGCTGTCTGCACTTCCAACAGCACCTTGAACGGTTGAATTATACGTGAACTATTCAGGAAGAATAAATGCGCCAGGCACTTTTTTAGCCTAAAAGACTATTCCATTATTCTTTTTTCTGCCCAGAGACAATGCTCTTGATTCTTCGTTAATAGGTTACAAAAAATAATCCCCTGTCTTCAAATCTCACAGGGGATTATAACGCCTGTATATTACTCTGACTGTAGACGAAACAACGGTATATTTCCTAATCTTTTATGCACTATGCCGCCCATATTTCCTAATGCCCTTGCTTGTAAGTGTACCGCCAACTTTATCCTTCAGCCGCCAATTCTTCTTTTTCCACAAGCCAGTCTACCGCTTTCCTTGCCCCCAGCAATGCATTTTCCTCATAAAAATATGCCCCACTTTCCTCAATCCCCTCGCCGTCCCTGCTGAATACGCAGAATACATAACCCATGTCATTTTCGCTCCAGTAAACCTTAATCTCATATCCTTTATACTGTTCAATCATTATCCGTGCCCCCTTAAATCCTCTCCAGAACCTCTTTTAACCTTTTGTACCCTATCCTCAAAAGAGGAGGCTTACGCCCCCTCTTTCACTTCTTCCCCGGCACCACTGACCTCGACACCCTCGCAGATCACCAGCTTATTCTTTTCCAGCCTTACGCCAGCCACCGGAACACCTAACTCCATCATCATCCTTAACTTATCTTCGCTGTACTCTACCCTTGCATGTCTGGCGTTGACTGTCTCATAAATTCTCTTTTTGTCACCGCTGACCGCTACAACGATAAGTTCCATGTTCATGTCTGAACCACTGTCTTCATTCATCCATGACAGACTGTTTACACCAGTTTTCAACTGTAAGTTGCTCATGTTGAAGCCCTCTGCATCCAGCTTAAGAACTTCTTTCCCGTCCTCTTCCCCAAGGATAAAGCCGTAAACCTTTTCATCCTTTTTCAGCTTACTTATAATCTGCTTCTCCGTTAAACCAATGAAATCATGTCCTTTAGGGCTGTATACCTCATACCCAATGAGCCTGTTGCCAAGATACATTCCGTCAACTAAATACATTTTCATACACATAATCTTTCTCCTTCCGTGCCCTGCACTAACCATTTATTTATCTTACACATATATACTAACGCTGAAACATCTATGTGCATAGACGTGATAGTGCAAGGAAATGAACCATTATGTAACACATATTTTTAGGGAGATTGACGCTCATATGATGATTTATACATATCCGTCACCTTGTTAATACTCCTATTCTCCATGTTGTTCTGTATCAATATTTATTGCATATCTCAAATAAACTTAAAATTTTAATTTCCTGCTCTCCTGATTTTTCTATACTGATTAACTCGACTTATAATGCTGTTTCGTATATTTTCTTCTGTTCAAAATTTCCCTCGCTTTCACCTACACTTCACTTACTAAGGAAATATTGCTGGCAGTTTTTCCCCACTGCATGGGTCGATGTATACATATTTTTACCCTACTGCATACGAAGTGAAATTTCCCACCAGATTTTTTTACCACGCCTAAACGCTTTTCATGCTTTAAGCAAATCCCTTTTTACGGTATGAACTGGTACGCCAGTATCTCCATTTTTTAATTGAGAAATATATGTATTCGTGTTATAATGGGATTGTGTAATTGAAAAGGAAGCAGGATGCGGTTTTCTGATAGATGCCCTCTAGTCTTACGAAAGAGGGTGGTGCCCATGAGCGTGATGGAAGTTTTGACATTATTGCTTGTTATCTTTGCGGCTCTGTCTTACATAGACAATCATAAAAAGAAATAAGCATCCCAGACCGCCCAAAGTTTAGGATGCTTATTTCTATAAAATTCTCTTACTGAGGGCAAATCGGAACTCGTGTCCG
>CAMXIF010000043.1 GCA_947243845.1 uncultured bacterium | reverse complement strand
TCGACACTACGGGTATGAACCGTATGCTCTAGCCAGCTGAGCTATCTCGCCATATATTAAATTATATTATATTAAACTTGAATGGGGCCTATAGGGCTCGAACCTATGACCCTCTGCTTGTAAGGCAGATGCTCTCCCAGCTGAGCTAAGACCCCATATCAGCGGGTCGTTTTCACAACCCGCTTTGCTAGTATACAATTTATTACCACTGCTTGTCAAGTGTTTTGTGGGAATTTTTTCACATCCTGTCAGGCGCTTCAAAACCAAGCAGGTCAATACAGACCTCCAGGACTTCCTTAGTCAGTTTCAGCAGGGCAATCCAGCCCGATTTTTTCTGCTCGTCAGCCTCTGTCAAAATCTTCGTCTCATGATAGAACCTGTTAAAAGCATTGGCCAGATCATAGATATAAGCACATATCCTGTGAGGCGCAAGCTCCTCAACGGAAAGTTCCATCATCCCGTGAAATTTGGTCAATTCCAGCATCAGGGCTTTTTCAGAAGGATTCAGGGCTTCATTAATAACCATATCAGTCAATCTATTGCCCTGCTCCTCATATTTACTTAAGATTGACTTAATCCGTACAATCGTGTAAAGAATATAGGGGCCAGTATCTCCCTCAAAAGAAGTAAACCGGTCTATGTCAAAAATGTAGTCCTTCGATGCCTGGTTAGAAAGGTCGCCGTACTTAATCGCTGCCAATCCCACAACCCTGGCTATCTCCTGTGCTTCTTTGTCATCTATCTGATACCCCTTTGACTGGGCATTATCATGAATCTTGCGAATCATCTCTTCATTAATCTCACGAATCAGCCTCTCCAAACGCATAACGCCGCCCTCTCTGGTTTTAAAGGGTTTTCCGTCTTTGCCGTTCATGGTGCCGAAGCCTATATAAGCAAGTTCCGTGTCTGTATTGACCAATCCGGTCTTTTTTGCGCAGCGAAATACCTGCTCAAAGTGAAGTTCCTGCCGCTTATCAGCCAAATAGATCAACTGATCCGGATGATACTGCTCCATACGATCCTTGATAGTTGCCAGATCTGTCGTATTGTACAAAGACGCACCGTCCGACTTCAGGATCATGCAGGGCGGCATTTCTTTCGTGTCCATCTCCTCCTTCACATCCACCACAAGAGCCCCATCACTCTCATAGGCGAAGCCTCCCTGTTTCATCTCTTCCACCATAGGGGGAATAAGATCACGCACATCCGACTCACCTTTCCAGAGATCAAAGTCCACATTCAGATTCGCGTAATTCTTTTTCAGATCGGGTATTGACACATGGATAATCTGTTTGCCTAATGCCCAATAACCGCGAACGCCGTTCTGAAACTTGAAGGTCGCCTCCATCGCTTCCGCTTTGTAGGTCTCGTCTTCCTTAGACCTGGCACTGGCCGCAGGATAGATTTCCTCCAGTTCCCCTATGGTAAAGGGCGGTTCAGCAGGGTAATCCCCCTCGAAATTCTCATCGAAATAGACAAGATCAGGCTGCCTTTTTTGCAGTTCCGTCATGATCAGCCCCATCTGCAGACCCCAATCGCCCAGATGGATATCCCCGATCACCTCATGTCCCGCATAGCGACAGATGCGCTTAACACTCTCACCGATAATGGCGGAACGCAAATGTCCTACATGCAAAGGCTTAGCCACGTTAGGACCGCCGTAGTCGATCATAATTTTCTTGGGATCAACCGGCATTGTCATCCCAAATTTCTCACTCTCCCGCATCTCATTCAGATACGCTGTTACAAAACTCTCTTTTAACTTCAGGTTCAGGAAACCGGGCGCCACCGCATTAACCTCTCCGAACACTTCACTGCCCACAATCTTTTCCGCCACCTCCTGCGCAATCATCAGGGGCGCCTTGTGGTACCGTTTCGCTCCCGCCATAGCGCCGTTGCACTGAAATTCACAAAGATCAGGGCGGTTGGACAGCGTAACTTTACCCAGTTCTGCGTCATATCCTGCCGCCGCAAAGGCCGCCATCATTTTGTCTGATATCTGGTCTAATATTTTCTGCATGTCTTGTTACCTTTCCTGTTGCTTTTCTCTATTACGTTCCGGCTATTTTCCTGTTATGTTCTCTGTTTTCTACTAAGTTTTCTTTACAAAACACATTTTTCCAATAATATCTTTTACCATTGTACCGTTTTTCACCTAAAAGTCAACTCAAACCGTCAATTTTGCTCTGCTTCTGTCTCTCCCGTTCCATGCGGGAATATACACACCCGCAATAATCCTGACGGTACAGATGATATTCTTTAGACAGTTCAATAGAACGTTTGTAACCGTTTCTTTTCTTGAAATCAGAAGGAAGAAACGCCACACCATATTCTTCTCCCAGCCGCTCCCCGATCTCATTGAGTTTGGCCGCGTTTTTCAAGGGACTGATGGTGAGGGTTGTGGTGAAGTAATCAAACTGTAATTCCTTTGCCGCTCTCGCACTCGCCCGGAGACGCAGTTCATAACAGCGAAAACACCGCTCGCCCCCCTCCGGGCATGATTCTAACCCTTTGGTAATCTCATAGAAACTGGCCGGATCGTAGTCTCCCTCAATTATTTTGATTTCGGCATGGGGTTCGGTCAAATCATCCATCTGCGTATTCAACATCCCGATCAGCCGCCGCTCCTCTTCCACCCGTTTGCGGTATTCCACATCTTCCGTGATATTTGGATTATAATAAAACACGGTCAGATCAAAATAGTCCCTCAGGTATTCCAGACAATAACTGCTGCAGGGCGCACAACAGGCATGCAGCAGAAGTCTCGGCCTCTGTACGTCCGTTCCTTCCGCCTGATGAACCGACTGCTGTGTTGACAATTTTGCTATCAATTTATCCAGTTCTTTCTGATAATTTCTGACTGTATTCACACAGGTGCCCTCTTTATCCGCTCTTTTTGCAGGTTTTGCTGTGCTTTGCATCCGCCCTGACAACACTCACTGTCTACAGATATCGTTTTCCTTTTGCTCTTTATGACGCTTCGCCTGATTGCGCCATTTCCTAATATGTCTCGGCCTGATGTTACTGATAAGCACCACAAACCAAAAGACATCAAATAAAATTCCAAGCAGCGGAAACTTAATTGTCAAAAATACACAGACAGCCGTCATCAAAAGCCCCAGCACAATCAATACAGGAACTACCACGCGATAATCGTCTGTCGTGTAATGCACGCCTTTCTGCGTCCCCTTAATCATCTGGGGATTTTTCCTTTTCTGTCCCACAGGCAAGTTTCTGTAATAGGCATTGCCCTGCCAGCCGTCCTCTTTCGTTATCTTATAGGTATATTTGAAAGAATGTATTGCCCCGCTGTCATCCTCCCAGTCCACTCCCTCAGGATCAGGCGTACTGCTCTGTTTCTTTGTTGGCGGATGTATCTGATCATCTGTTTTATAAGTCCATTGCTCTTCCATAATTTCCCCCACTTTACTTACACACAACATCCTGCAGCATTCAGCCAATGCCTGTCCATCATCCTGCCATTCTATTTCCCCTGAAAGCCACTTGGTTCAATAACACTTGTTCTTTTTATTTTCCGCGCCTCGCTATCGTAGCTACATCAATCAAAGTCATCTCCCCTTGAGATGCCGCATTCTCCAAACTGGTAACCAGCGCCGTTGCCGTATCCATGGCCGTGATACAATTGACACCCGTCTCAATGGCGGTACGTCTGATCAGGAAACCATCCCTGTTCTTATCCCGTCCTTGAGTAGGGGTATCGATGACCAGATCGATCCGGTGTCCTAAAATCAGATCCATGACAGTGGGTGACTCCTGCCTGATCTTATTGACCTTACGGGCCTTTACGCCGGCATCGTTCAGTGCTTTGGCCGTACTTCTTGTGGCGTATATGATATACCCCAGCTTCTCAAAGCGTCTCGCCACCTCAATTGCTTCACCTTTGTCGGCATCTTTGACAGTTATGATCATCTGCTTATGTCTGGGCAGATTGACCCCTGCCCCAAGAAAAGCTTTATAGAGCGCCTCATTGAAGGTTCTGGCAATCCCCAGGCACTCCCCGGTTGACTTCATCTCCGGTCCCAGACTAATCTCCGCACCCCGAATCTTTTCAAAAGAAAATACCGGCATCTTGATGGCATAATAATCCGCCGCAGGCTGTAATCCCGGCTCATATCCCAAATCTCTGATTTTCTTACCAATAATAACTTCCGTTGCCAGATCCACAATCGGGATTCCCGTCACCTTACTGATATAAGGTACGGTGCGGGAAGAACGGGGATTGACTTCGATCACATACACCTCATCTTCCACCGCAATAAACTGGATATTGATCAGACCTATCACATGCAGGGCCTTAGCCAGTCTTCTGGAATACTCCGCGATGGTCTCCTTGACCTTCTCACTGACTGTTGGCGCAGGATAGACAGAAATACTGTCACCGGAGTGTACGCCCGTGCGCTCTATATGCTCCATAATGCCCGGAATCAGGATATCCGTACCGTCACAGACCGCATCCACTTCCAGTTCCTTCCCCTGCAAATACTTATCTACCAGAATCGGGTGATCCTGCTCATAGCGGTTGATGACCGCCATAAACTCTTCAATCTCCTCATCGGAAATGGCAATCTGCATTCCCTGACCGCCCAGCACATAGGAAGGCCGCACCAGTACCGGATACCCCAGCCTGTTGGCCACTTCCTTGGCCTGTTCGGCGGTATAGACTGTGCCGCCTGCCGCTCTCGGAATCTCGGTTTCTTCCAGTATCTTATCAAAAAGCTCCCTGTCCTCTGCGGCGTCCACATCCTCCGCCTTGGTACCCAGGATTGGCACACCCATCTTCATCAGACTTTCCGTCAGCTTAATGGCTGTCTGGCCGCCGAACTGCACCACCGCTCCGTCCGGTTTCTCCACCTTGACGATGTTCTCCACATCTTCCGGCGTCAGAGGCTCAAAATACAGTTTATCCGCAATATCGAAATCGGTGCTGACCGTCTCCGGATTATTATTGATGATGATTGTTTCATATCCTGCTCTGGCAAAGGCCCAGGTGGCGTGTACGGAACAATAGTCGAACTCGATCCCCTGTCCGATCCGGATGGGGCCGGACCCCAAGACCAACACCTTTTTCTTCGGATGGGACTCCACCACCTCTGTCTCGGAACCGAATACGGAATAATAATAGGGGGTGGAAGCCGCAAATTCCGCTGCACAGGTATCCACCATCTTAAAGGCCGCCACAACGCCGTTGTCATAGCGCATCTTTTTGATCTCATCCTCACGTTTCCCTGTGAGTCTTGCGATTACATTGTCCGGAAATTCAAGTCTCTTGGCCTCTTTTAAGAGTTCCACTGTCAACGGCCCCTTCTCCAGCGCCGCTTCCATCTCCGTGAGAATGGCAATCTTATCGATAAACCAGATATCCACCATAGTGATCTTGTGGATGGTCTCATAGTCAATTCCCTTGCGGATAGCCTCGGCAATGATATAAATCCTCTGATCATCCACAATCTCCAAACGTTCCAGCAGTTCTTCCTTCGATAATTCCGTAAAATCATAACTGCGCAGGCAGTCCACATGCTGTTCCAGGGAACGGATGGCTTTCATCAGCGCGCCCTCAAAGTTATTGCCGATACTCATGACCTCACCGGTAGCCTTCATCTGAGTTGTCAAGGTACGCTTCGCCGTAATAAATTTATCAAAAGGCAGTCTCGGAATCTTCACCACACAATAGTCCAGTGTAGGTTCAAAGCTGGCATAAGTCTTACCGGTAATGGCGTTTTTGATCTCATCCAGAGTATAGCCCAGCGCAATCTTGGCCGCCACCTTGGCAATCGGATAACCAGTCGCCTTGCTGGCCAGGGCTGAAGAGCGGCTCACACGGGGATTGACCTCGATCACACAGTATTCAAAACTGGTAGGATGCAGGGCAAACTGCACGTTACAGCCGCCGGTAATCCCCAATTCATTGATGATATTGAGGGCGGAGCTACGAAGCATCTGATATTCCTTATCCCCCAGCGTCTGGGAAGGCGCCACCACAATGCTGTCACCGGTATGCACTCCCACCGGGTCGATGTTCTCCATGTTACAGACCGTGATACAGTTGCCGGTGCCATCCCGCATGACCTCATACTCAATCTCTTTCCAGCCTGCAATACAGCGTTCCACCAGCACCTGCCCCACACGGGAAAGGCGCAGACCATTAGCCAGGATTTCCTCCAGCTGTACCTGATTGTGTGCAATACCGCCGCCGGAACCGCCCAGGGTATAAGCCGGACGTAACACCACCGGATAACCAATCTTGCTGGCAAAAGCCACCCCGTCCTCGATATTCTCCACCACTAGGGAAGGCGCGCATGGCTCCCCGATTTTTTCCATGGTCTCCTTAAATTCCAGACGGTCTTCCGCCTTACGGATCGTCTTAGCCGTGGTGCCCAGAAGCGTCACACCATGCTCTTTTAAGAATCCGGACTCGTCCAGTTCCATCCCCAGATTAAGACCGGCCTGCCCTCCCATATTCGGAAGCAAAGAATCCGGCTTCTCTTTCAAAATAATCTGTTCGAGCACTTTGGTCGTCAAAGGCTCAATATATACTTTATCCGCGATATCGCCGTCTGTCATGATGGTCGCCGGATTGGAGTTCACCAGAATAACTTCCATGCCCTCTTCCTTCAAGGATCGGCATGCCTGGGTCCCCGCATAATCAAACTCCGCCGCCTGCCCGATCACAATCGGCCCGGAACCAATCACTAACACTCTTTTCACATTCGGATTCTTAGGCATCTTACCCCTCCATCTCTATCCATCTATCCTTTTATCCTTCTATCATGTCCTCATCATCTTTATGAACCGGTCAAACAAATACGAGGAATCCTGCGGCCCCGGACATGCCTCCGGATGAAATTGCACCGTAAAAATATTCTTGCCGGTGTAGGAAAGCCCCTCATTGGTGCCGTCATTGACATTGACAAATGCAGGCGCTGCCACCTTCGGATCCAGCTTGTCCATATCCACCACATAACCGTGGTTCTGGGATGAAATGTACACTCTGCCGGTCTGAAGATCCTTCACCGGATGATTGCCGCCCCGGTGTCCGTATTTCATCTTAAAAGTATCCGCCCCGGTTGCTAAGGCCATCAGCTGATGCCCCAGACAGATTGCAAAAATCGGTACATCTGCCTCATAAAGTTTACGGATTTCTTCTATAATAGAGGTGCATTCCTTAGGATCTCCCGGTCCGTTACTGAGCATAATGCCATCCGGCTCATCTGCAAGGATTTCCGCCGCCGCAGTCCATGCCGGATAGACTGTCACTTCACAGCCTCTGGCCGCCAGGGACTTGGCGATATTATCCTTAGCGCCAAGGTCTAAGAGCGCAACCCGCAGTCCATTGCCGTTTAATTCTCTCACAAGACTTGGTTTCTTTTCCCGGATACCCGCTGCATAATCCTCTTTGCGGAATACACTGCTGCCCGAAAGCGGCCCGTTCTCTGCCAACTCTTGCGTCCCTGACAGAGTATACTTCTCTGTACAGCTTACACGCTCTACCACCTTGCCTGTTGTATATGATTTTAATTTGGGAATGATTTCGTCCAGATTATAGTTCTCGTTAGTCGTGATCATACCGTTCATGGTACCTTTTTCACGAAGAATCCTTGTAAGAGCCCTGGTATCGATTCCGGCGATGCCCGGCACACCATTCTGCTCCAGAAATTGTTGAATTGTAATATCACATCTGAAATTGCTGGGAACCCTGCTTAGTTCCCGCACGATGAAGCCGTCCGGCCAGGGCCGCTTCGATTCCATGTCATCCATACATATGCCGTAATTGCCAATCAAAGGATAAGTCATGCACACGGCCTGCCCGGCATAGGATGGATCCGTCAGCACTTCCAGATAACCCGCCATGGACGTATTAAAAACGATTTCACTGATTACTTCTTTCCTGGCCCCGATGTGAATCCCTTCAAACACCGTGCCGTCTTCCAAAATCAAGAATGTCTTCATCTTATGACCTGTCCCTTCTGCTGATGCGATTTACTTCCCCAGAATTTATACCCCAACTCCATAATCGATTAATTATAGCATAAGCAGAATACAGCTTCAACCGGAAATATTGCAAAGCAGGGGAGACTCAAACATATATAACTATCTCGAACCCTTCGTAGATTCCCACTGGTACATGCTCCCGGAAAGAATACTCCTTCTCCAGGTCTCTCTCAAAATGATATACCTCGACAATCTCTTTCTCCGGATCAACGATCCAATACTCCCGCACACCCGCTGTCCGATACTTAAATAACTTAATCTTCCGATCCATCTTCTCACTGTTGGGCGACACAATTTCTATAACCCAATCAGGTGCGCCATGACAGCCTTTTGCATCCAGTTTGTCCCTGTCACATACAACAAAAATATCAGGCTCCACATAATTACGCCCGTCATCATTTATATACACAGCCAAAGGCGCCAGGTTCACTTCACAGACGCCATCCTTTTCATCAATATAATCAGCAATTATTCTGTACAACTTCCCGAGAATCTGCTGATGTATACGTTCCGGGCTCGCCATCATATACATCTGGCCGTCAATTAACTCTGCACGCTGTCCAGCCGGCAGTGCCTCGATATCTTTTACCGTGTACTCTTTTCCAACCATTCCTTTCATTTCCTCTTTCCCTCGAATCATCTTTCCTTCTCCTTTCCAACAGGAGAATGATATGCTTGGTAAAATCCGATTTTGAAATCCGGCTTATCAGTAAATCTCCTGCTTTTGCATATTGATTGGATTCAAAAGCATAGATTTTCTGAAATAACTCTTAGATAATAAGACGCGTGCTATACGCTTTGACATCAAAGAATTTATGCTTTATGAGAATACTATCATATATATTCCCGGCCGTCAATCATTTTATGAAATCTAAATCAGTAATCTGAGTGAATCCCGGATGATTTCAATCGCTTCCCGGCCCACCAGGAAAAATTCCGTACCATTTACCTGTACCGATGCGTAATTTTCATCATATACATAATAACGCTGGGTAATCCCAGGCGCCTGTTCCGTATTCCTATGGTAAACAACAGTCATTAGGAGTTCCCTCTCCCCGTCCGTGTCGGCATCTTCCGGCAGTTCCTTTTCAATGAAAATGCTCATCAATTCCGTATACAATTCATAGAACTGCGCACTTTCCACTGCTTCTTCGTCAATCCAAAATTTTCCCTCTGAAATCTCCATCTCATGCGTTTTGTCAGCAAACGTAATCTCCACCTTCGAGATTGTATCTACCCCCACCACACTGACTACTTTCAGGATGTAATCGTAAGGGTTGACTGTAAAAAGTTCCTCCACCGCCGCTTTGTCGGCAAGCCATACCGCACCGCCTGCCTCCACATAATAATCCCCTGCACCGTTTTGTCTGCCAAAACGATAAGAAATGCAGCGGTCCGGCGCTGCCTGGCCGCCTTCCGGCGTCTGGTCTTTATAATAAGCCGCATAAATGGTATCCTCAGAGTCCGCAAGGCCGGTCTGTTCTTTCGCCACATCCCCCGCCGGCGTAAGTTCCATATCCGCCAGCACATGGAAATACGCATACATGGCCTCCGTATCCACCACGGTCATCGACTGATAAGGCTCGGAAATTGCCCAGCAGTCAAAGGTATTCTTATAGGTCCGCGGTTCATAGGATACTGCAAAAAGAGGCTCACCCTCCCGCACAACAGACACGCCCCGGATACTCTCTGCGCTCAATTCGTCTATTGTGCCTTCCTCCAGGGACGCTTCCCATTCGGCAAGACTGTTTTCTTCTATTTCCGGTATCTCTGGAATATTTTCCTGCTCTTTCTGCCCGCATCCTCCAGATGTAATCGCCGCCAACAACAGACATCCTGTCAAGACTGCCGTTTTGCTTATCCTGATCCGCACAGCTTCGCCTGCTGCAAACATCCTCTCTAATTCCATCATCCGTATCATCTTTTCCACCACTCCGAAGCGTCACTGCCCACCCTGTATCTGTTCCCTGTATTTCACTGGGGACACCCCTATATGTTTCTTAAACGCCAGGGAAAAATAATTCATATCCCGATATCCCACCATGAACGAAATTTCCCCCACTTTTAGAGTTGTGGTGGCCAGCAGGGACTTTGCCTGCTCTATCCGTTTGCGGACAATATACTCATTACAGCCTTCCCCTGTTACACGTTTAAAAAGCCGCGACAGATAATTGGGTGTCACATAATATTCCTCCGCCAGACTTGCAACCGTCAGGTCATCCGCCAAATTCTCATGGATCCTGCGTTTCACCTTGTCAATCAACTCATGTATTTCTCCATCCTCTCCCTCAAAGAGATTCTCCAAAAACATTGCCGTTACCTGGCAGGCCCTCCCCCGGTCCGCTCCGGACAACGCCTGCATCAGAACGCTCAGTTTCTCATTGTCATTGCTTCCCGTATCGCTGAACCGCGCAAAATATAGCGATGAGGCGAGTTCAAAACAACAGCTTCTGGCATATTTGGCAGACAGATTATAGGAGTCCACCGCCACGCTGAATCGGTCAAAAATATGCAGCAATTTTTCCTTGTCGCTGACGTTGTATACAAGGGCATTGCGGAATTCCCGGAATACATCCTGAAAAATGTCTTCGCCCTTCCGATTCCAGTCCACCGCACAGAGTTTTTCAAACTCTTCCCGTTCATGCTCTAATGCAAAAACCGCATCATTATAAGAAATGCGCAGGTTCTCAAGGCCTTTCTTTACACTGCCCCAGAGGATTCTCGGCCTCATCTCCACTTCGTCATTCAATATCTCAATCAACTGTTGCGCCAGTTCATCTTCCTTGCGGCCTTCATCACAAAAAAAGGCAATGACAATCCTTCTTTTTTCATCCGAAAAGGTAATCCCACGTTTCTGTCCGTCAATCATTCCGATACAAATCTGTTTCACCGTCTGCATCCGAAAACTTTCACTGTCTAAATCCTTATCGCTGGATACTCCCGGAATCACAATACCAATCCGCATTGTTTGACCTTCCTCGAAATGAAACTCCCGCCGGAATACCTCTGCCCGTTCCTCCGTATCCTCTCTGCCCATAACCAGGGCACGCATGAAACCTTCCAGTTCCATCTGCTGTCTGACCCCCTGCGTACGCTTAATGGTCAGGCTTTCTTTCTCCTCCATCCGGCGCTCTTCCAACCAGTCTACCTGTGAAAGGATGCTCTTTTTCAGTTCTGTCTCATCAATGGGTTTGAGCAGGAAATCGTGTACCTGAAGCTTTAATGCCTGCCTGGCATATTCAAAACGGTCATATCCCGTCAGGACAATAACCCGCATCCCCTGATATTTCTCCCGAATCTGTCCAACCAATTCCAAACCCGACATTTCCGTCATACTGATATCCGTTATCATAATCTCCGGCTGCTGTTCCTCGATAATCTGCTCTGCCTCCATAGCGGACGCTGCTGTAAACACTTCCCCAATAGACATTTCCTCCCATGGCATTGCGTTCTTGATGCCCATGCGAATCATCTTTTCATCATCAACAATCAAAATCTTATATTTCACCTTAAACCTCCGTGTCAGAGCAGTCTATTGCAATCAGGGCCTTTTACATCAAATTTTTCAACTTCCATCGGCAGCAATATCTCCACACAGATACCGCCTCCCTCATTTGACAGAAAATGCAGTCCGTACTGTTCTCCATACATAAGTTCAATTCGTTTATTTATGTTCGTGATACCATATCCGATATTACCCTCTGTATCGGATATATGACTGTTAATATAGTCAATTCTCTCCGTCTTCATGCCCACGCCATTGTCAGACACCGTCAGGCAGATACTGTCTTCTCTTTCCGATACCGCTATTTCAATTTTCCCTTTTACGCCCTCTTTTACACGAATACCATGATAAATGGAGTTTTCCACAAGAGGCTGGAGCGTCAGCTTAGGCACCATCACATACGCATAGTTTTCCGGCACATTTTCCTCAAATGAGATGATATTGCCATACCGCATATTTTGTATAATCAGGTAATTCCTGATATGTTCCAGTTCCATCTTAAGAGGGATAATCTCCTTACCCTCACTCAAACAAATCCGGTAGTACTGCGCCAACGCCTTAACCATTGTAGATATTTCGCTATTGCCGCCCGCCAGAGCCTGCCAGTGGATACATTCCAGCGTATTATACAGAAAATGCGGCTGTATCTGCGCCTGCAGCGCCACAAAACGCATCTTGTCATACTGCCGTTGTTCTTCCTTGACCTGTTCCATCAGGACATCAATCTCATCCATCATAATGTTGAAACCATCCGCCAATTTCCGTCCGTCACTGTCCATATCATCCACGAAAATCCGCGTTCCCAAATCCCCTTTGGATACATCTTTCATCTTGGCAACTACCTTATTGATCGGACGATACAGCTTTTTAGTGATATTTCTTGCCAGCATAAGGGCCGCTCCCGTAGTCACGAGCGTCACAATGGCCAAAACAAGGATTGTGCCAAAGCAGTTCTGGTATAAGGACCAGGCCGGAACTTCATTGATAATATAAAAATTCCAGTCATCCACCTTTCTGTAACTGACCAGTCTGCCGTCTCGCCAGAACATTCCCTGACTGCCGTTTATCCTGTCCCAGAACGGAATCTGAGTCCCTATTGTCTCCTCATTCTGTGTGGATACAATATTTCCGTCCACATCCGTGAGATACAGGTTAGCGCTGTACTGCAGGTCTCCCTGACCAAAACGTTGCAGCAGATCGTCATCCAAATTAACAATGATCATACCGTTACTGGTCTCCAACTTGGTCACAGAATATGCCGGAAAGTACAGGGTCAGCGTATATTTCCTGCCCCGATAGTAATTATCGGAAAAGCTGACCCGCAGAGTCCCTTTCGTTTTGGCCTGTATGCTCTCCCCATAATCTTTTGCATATATCGTCTCAAATCCGCTCTCACTGATTGCATTGTTGCCATTATATACAAACTGTCCCAGCTTTTCATTGGTCACGACAATGAAATTCGCATTATGCTGCAGATACAAGAGATTTAGAAATGTACTGTAGACATTTCCCATCTCTTCATAAATACCTTCTTCCGTCCTGCTCTCGCTGAACTTCTGCACATGGGAATCTAAATTAATAGATGTTGCCAAAGCCTTATACTGTTCCAGGTTATCCTCATAATCCTCCGCCAGGATCATCAGCTGTTCCGCCACATAACGGCTGTTCTGGTCCGTAATGGACACAATATAAGAAAAAGTGGAAATTACGATTGCGGCCACTGTGATCACGGTAACTGTCCAGATGATGACGTAATCCATCTTCTTTTCAAAATTCCAATCGTTATTCCACTTTTTCCAGAAGTTCATCTCATACTCCTCCCGGTGTGACACTGTTATCCGCCGCTTTCACACACTCTATTCCCAACAATCCTGTTTTATCCTTTGACTGCCCCGGCCGTCATGCCTTTCACCAGCTTATCCTGCGCAAAGATAAACAGAATGATCATCGGCAGTACCGTCAGCGTCAACACTGACATGATCATCGGTGTATTCATGGAATACTGCCCCTGGAAATCCCACACAGCCAGAGGAAGCGTCCTGTTCTTCGGCGACTGCGTCAGTGTATAGGCAAAGCTGAATTCGTTCCAGATATTCACGCCATTGTAAATTGCCAGTGTGGACAATCCCGGCTTGGCAAGCGGCAGGATCATTGTAAAGAACATCCTGTACTTATTGCAGCCGTCTATCTCCGCCGACTCTTCTATCTCCCGCGGGATCCCCATCATAAAGCTGGTGAGGATGAACACGGAAATCGGCAGGGCAAAAGCCACATTGGGCCCGATCATCGCCCAGATGGTATCATAAATCCCCAGACTCTTAGTCATCTGAAACACAGGTATCAGCGTAATGTGAATCGGGATTGCCATACATGCCACGATAAGCGCATACATAAATCCGTTCATCCGGAATTTGAAACGGGCCAGCGGATATGCTGCACATGCCGCGATAAACAGCACCAACAGTAAAGAAATACACAGCACAAACACACTGTTACCAAAATACCTCACAAATCCGCCGTCCAACACCTCCTGATAATTTGAGAAATTCAGCTTTTCCGGCGGTGAAAACACACCTTTGGTAAGCATCTCAAATTTACCCTTAAAGGAATTAAATACCATAAAGATAAAGGGCATGACTGACGTAAACGTCACGATCACCGCCAGTATGATTGCCACACCCCAGCTAATCCTGCTTTTGAATCTGCTGTCCGCATATTGTTTTTCCATCTGCACGCCCCCTATTCATCCTCTTTCCTGCCGCCTATCGCCCGCATCGTTACCAGCGAGAGAAGTGTGATCAGTATAAACATTCCCACCGCGATTGCGGAACCGTAACCCATATTAAACTGCGCAAAGGCATTCTTGTACATATAGGTTGCCATCAGCTCCGTGGCCGTTCCCGGCCCGCCGCCTGTCATGACATAGATCAGATCAAAATATTTTAAGGAACCCACCATGGAAAGAATCGCGGCGCTCTTGATGGAAGGCATCAGAAGCGGCAGGGCAATCTGCCAGAAATACTGCCCCTTGGTCGCCCCATCAATCAGGGACGCCTCATACACATCCTCCGATACATTGGTGTACGCCGCCATACAGTATACCATATAAAAGGGGATAAACTGCCATGCAATGACAAAAATTACTGTCATAAGCGCCGTATTTTTATTTCCCAGCAGATCGATATTGCCGCCCCCGAACAGCTGGGAAACCGCGCTGATCATACCGCCATTGGCTGCAAGCGCATAATTGAAGAGGAAACCGATCGCCACCGAAGACATGAGCATGGGAATGAACCACAATACCTTGCACACGGTCGCCTTCTTGCCTGCAAACTCGATAAACGTTGCCTCCGCCAGTCCGATCGGTATCTGGATAATGATGGACATGACCATGATGATAATATTGTTGCGAAACGCAAACCAGAAATCCCGGTCCCCTATCAGCTTCACCCAGTTGGAAGCGCCCACAAAGGTCTTCTTTGCCGCAATGCCGTTCCATTTGTATGTACTGATGATAAAGGAATCCACGATTGGATAAAAAATAAAGACACTTAAAATCAAAACAACCGGAATCAGGAACACAAAGGCTGCAATATTCGTACTTCTCTGCCTTCGCCTGCCCAGTGAATTCGCCTGTTCTTTCATAATCTGCCATACCCCTTTCCTAACTTACTTCACCGTGATACACAAAGAGGGGGAAGCATCCCCCTCTCGTGAATACTCCGTCTGCTTTTACTTGCCGGAGAGATATTCTGTCTGTGCCTGCTGCATTTTCTGATTCGCATCCTGCGGGGTCATCGTCAGACCAAACACTTCCTGGTTGCCGTCTAAGTGCGCATTGGCAACTGTCGGATTCAGATACTGGTCATACCACAGCTGTACTGCGGACGCCTTGTTGGCCGCATCGATGATGGACTTGGAAACCGGATCCGTGATCAGCTCGTCAACACCTTTTACCGGCGGGATCAGACTCGCACCTACCATGTACTCAATGGTCTCATCGCTGGAAAGACAGGTTGCAAACTCGAAAGCTGCCTCCAACTTATCGCCTGTGCAGTTGAAGGATACAAACTGGTCTCCCATAGTACCGCAGAGAATGGAAGCGTCCGCACTGGAACCATCTACTGCCGGGAAGGAGAACCAATCAACCTTGCTGTAGAAATCACTGCCGGCATCCTCACTGTCCGTCTTAAAAGCGGCTGTATTCCAGGAACCTGTCAGATACATAGCCGCTTCCTCCGTATAGAAGAAGGATTTCGCCTGTCCGTCATCCTCGCTCATGGAATTGAATCCTTCCGGGAAATATCCCTTGTTGACCCATTCCTGAATCTTCTCACCTGCGTATACGAAACATTCATCTTCAAAAGTGCCGTCTCCTGCGGAAGCCTTCTGGAACGGCTCCAAACCTCCCTTTCTGGCTGCCATGCACTGGAAATACATGGATCCTGTCCACTTCGGACCATTCGCCAATGTAAAAGGAATAATGCCATTTGCCAGGAAAGTATCGCATGCCGCTTCCAGTTCAGACACCGTAGTGGGCACGCTCACACCGCATTTTGCAAAAAGGTCTTTGTTATAGTAAATACCGGCGATAGAAATATTCTTGACCGGAATCGCATAAATCTTGCCGTTATAGCTTGCCTGCTCGATCGCGCCTTCCATGAAGCGGTCTTTTAAACCGTATTTCTCATACAGATCATCCAGAGGCTGTGCATAGCCGGAATCAATATATTCGTTCATCGGACCGCCGGACCATGTGGTATACATGTCCGGACATTCTCCCGAACTCATAGCGATCACCAGTTTCTCCTTGTACTTATCATTCTGGGTGGGGATATTCTCGATGGTGTAGCCGCTCTGGGAGTTCTCCTCAAACTGGCGGATTGCCATCTCATAAGTCTCCTTATCCGCACCCTCGGTTCCTACATTCCAGAAAGTGATGACCTTATCACCGGAATCCGCACTGTTGTCCGCTGTCTGTACCGCGCTGCTGCCATCGGCCGCCGCTCCCGTATCCGCCGAAGCCGGATTCGATGCGGTCTCACCGCTTCCGCCGCATCCTGCCATAGAAAGGCACATGCAGACTGTCAAACCTAATGCCATAAGAGATTTCATTCTTTTTTTCATACTTTTCTCTCCCTTTCTTATCGTTGTTCTACACTCTGTAAAAGTCTCTGAACTTTATATGGTTATGATAACAAACCGGCTTTACCCAATCCATTTAATAATCTGTCACGATTCTATAAAAATCTTACCTGGATCGAGCAAAGCTCGATCGCGAGATCTGCTTCGCAGCCTCAAATAAGCGGAAAACTTTTCCCTTCACAAAAAGGGAGCAGGAAATCCGTCTATGCCGCATCTCCTGCTTCCTGTCTGTGGTTAATCCTGTTTTATTTCTCATATAGTGCACATAATACAATGTACATATGATTCATTTATGACACATTTGTCATATTATGGGTTATCCCCACACTTTTATCCTATTCACACCCTGGGTCAGTCCTGCCAAAGGTCCCGCCAGCACATGTCCGTTCCACTTCTTTCCGAGGTAATCCGTATCAAATACAATCTCTTCCCCAAGTGGCGTTTCATACGCACCCTCGGTAATGCGGGTCATCCCCAAATCTGCTGAGTGAAGTTCTTCATCCCATTCTTTTAACATAGCCTCCGACACCATCATCTGCAGCCAGGTTCCGTCCTCCTCCTGCAAAATCTCTACCTGCGGGTCATCTTCAGCCAGCTGGTACTCCTCTTCCCGCTCAAAGTTCTTCGCCCCTTTGAGATAACAATTCTGGTTGATGTACACCGGCTGTTTTACCAGCAGATACATCTCCAGGTCTCCATTTCCCTGGGCCAGTACTTCATCGATATATTCTTCCAGGGATACCGTACTGCCCTGATAGCCTTCTGTTCCGTAGGTGGACTGCTCCGTGTAAGTCTGGGCGCCTCCCAGGAAAATATTCCGGTACAGCCTGTCATCACCGCCGTATACCACCGTACAGCCTGCAACCTCCGTGGTATGCGGATAATGGTAAGGGGTGGATCTGTCAGGCACCGGCTCCCGCCGCATCGTGCCGCAGCAAAGATTATGTACATAAGCGCCGCCCTGGGCAATGTTATCAAAGTTATAATCCGAGGCAAAGATATTATGATCCACAACATAAGGACCATGCGTCACCTCGATCATCAGATCCCTGTCATTGTTGTAATACAGGTTACTGCTCACGCGGGCGCCCTGGGCCTGCCAGTCCAGCCATGTCCCCAGTGTACTGTTGTGAATATTATTATGGTGAATCTGCACATCAATGGCCGCGTGCAGCTTGATTCCCGCAATCTCATATCCGAAAAACTCATGTTTCACCGCAATATTATAGATATGGTTCCCGTAAATCTGACTGAACACACATCCCATATGCCCTACAATACCGTTCTGTCCGCAGTCATAAATCACATTGTTCCTGATAATATGGGAACCGATGGTCTCCTTGCTCCATCCGATATGCCGAGCCCTGAAAACGGCCTCCATCTGATACTGATAGCCCGGCTTCCTGTGCGTTCTCGTGCAGAGATTGTGTCCTGTGGACTCTTCCTTACCGATACTAATCCCACTGCATTTGGCGTCATGGATAATATTGTTCTCGATAATCCATCCTTTGCTCCAATTGACACCCAGAAGTCCCGGCTGGTCTGCTGTCGGCGGTGTCCAGGGACAGGCCGCCTGTGCCATCTCAAAGCCGGAGACCGTAATATAGTTCCTGCCGGTCTTGACAGGATAGAAACAGCACTTGCGCACGTTAATCTCCACCAGTTCCTGATTGGGATCTACTCCCTGAAAATTGGCATAGATCGTGGTATTCTCCTCATCCGTCTCACAGCACCACTGGTACACGGAGTCTTCCGGATGAAGCAGCGGCTCGGCATGGTTCGTCCAGGGCGGATTGACGCCCTCCGTGCGCATCACCGGATGCTTCACGTCTTCCAGTGTCTCTGCCTCATAGAAAGACTTCCCGTTCAGATAAACCTCACCCGGATGCAGAAGATCGCCTTCCGGCGCCACGAACCAGTCCCCGCCCAGAATCTCTTTATATGGGTTGTAATCCCCAAACATACTGTTGTCTAAGACTACTTTCCAGACTGTGCCTTCCACGTTCTCCCATCCAGTAATCTGCTCCGAGCCTTTAATGACTACTCTCTCTCCCTCTGCGGCACGGTATACAATCCGCTCAAACTCGCTGCTGCCACCGTTCTCCGGTTTCACCCACTCGCGGTACTCACCGGCATGTACGATCACAGTATCCCCCGGCATGGCAATAGCCGCCGCCCTGGAAATTGTCCGGAAGGGCGCTTTTTTGCTTCCTTCATTTCTGTCACATCCTGTGACAGCTACATGATATTCTCTCTTCATCGCTTTCCCTCACTTTTCATTACTTATGTCTCATTGTCCCAAGGCACATCCGCCTGACGAACCATCTGCCGATTCGCCTCTATGTACCTGCTATCGTTTTCCTACAGTATATCCCATATGGACAATGTGTCACAAGAAGATTATTGAGGGATTTATCTACAAAAAAGTGTTCCGGTGCAAATTACAAAGTCATCCCACTGCCAAGCATTATACATAACATACATTATTAAATCTTTTATACTCCTCACATACGCTCCTACGAATAAATCCGTCTGAATCTCATTTCTGGTGCCGGTCACACCCAAACTGAAAATAATATATATCCTCCCCTCTGTAACGCGCAGCCGCAGCACAACCTTTATTTTCCAAATTGCTTTCCCATATTAACTACTGTCATATAAGCCACAACGATAGCTGATTTCTGTAATTGTTTTCTTACATATCTCCTGCTTATTCCTTCACAAACGCCATATCCTTCGCAGGAACTCCAGCCTCATCAGACACATACCGTTCTACTTTCATGTGCAGGTCATATTGATCCCGGAGTTCTATAATCTTGTCCATCATGGGTGATGCATGATGGACATCAATTGCCTGCTGGTCTGTCCAACTGTCAATCAAAAGCACCGTCTCACTATCCTCCATTGGGAAAAAATATTCATATCTGAGATTTCCTTCTTCCGCACGAATGTCATTGACAATTCCACTTGCAATCATCTCTTTTGCAAATTTTCTGGCATTTCCATTCACACCGCTATAATAAATATTCACTGTAACTGCCATTTTATATGCCTCCGTCAGTCTTAATCGTTCATTTTGCTGTCTTTTATATCATCAATATTATAATCTTATTTTATGAGATCAGCCAGGCTGATTCCATCAAAATATGCATTAGTAACTTTATAGAACTCCGTCCACATAGGCAGTGTCTT
>CAMXIF010000042.1 GCA_947243845.1 uncultured bacterium | reverse complement strand
ATTGCAGTTTGAAAGGGCGAAGCCCGGAACACGAAGAAGCCGAAGGCTTCGAGTGGCACTGCGGCGAAAAAGCAGAGAAAACCGAAGGTTTTTCGAGTGAGCACTGCAGCGAAAAGGCAGAGGCAAGCTCATTGAGCACTGCGGCGAAAAAATAGAACAATATTACGAGGATAAAGTATGAGTGATTTAACCGGATTATCTAATTACACAGACTACATGACGGACACGAACCGAGTAGCCACAGAGAATTTACAAAGACAACTGGAAGATTCAGCGAAGGCCAAGGAGAACGAAGCTCTCTTCGATGCCTGTAAACAGTTTGAGTCTTACCTGTGGGAGCAGGTCTACAAGGAGATGCAGAAGAGTGTAGATCTCTTTGGTGATGATGAGGACGGTTACGCCTCTAATATGGTAGACTTCTTTAAAGATTCTGTTATTCAGGAAATTTCACAGCAAACCGCATCTCAGGGTTCTAATTCCCTGGCGCAAATGTTATATGAACAGGCGAAACGCAACTACAATCTCTGATAGTAGTTACAGATAACACAACGGACTGCTTTGAAAGGCAGTCCGTTCTTATATGCAGGAAAATAACAATGGAAACAGTCAAAGGATTTATAGAACATATCATATACCGTAATCAGGACAATGGATACACGGTGCTCAATCTGATAAGTGATGGTGCGGAAATCACCTGTGTGGGGTTTTTTAAGACCATGGATCAGGGGGAGATTATCGAGGCCCAGGGTGAGTATATCACGCATCCGGTGTATGGAAAGCAATTTAAAATAGATCATTACAAGATACTGCCGCCGGATGATGTGGTGAGCATAGAGCGGTATCTTGGTTCGGGCGCCATCAAAGGTGTGGGCGAGGCTTTGGCTTCGCGGATCGTGAAGATGTTTGGTGCGGATACCTATCGTATCATCGAGGAGGAACCGGAGCGCCTGGCTGAAGTGAAGGGAATCAGCGCGCGTAAAGCGCGGGAGATTGCTGTCATTGTCTATGAAAAGAGGGATGCCAGGGAGGCCATGACTTTCCTGCAGACATACGGTATCTCTAATACGCTGGCTATCCGCATCTATGAGGCTTATGGAATGAATCTCTACGGTATCCTCAGGGAAAATCCGTATCGTCTGGCGGAGGATATTCATGGGATCGGATTCCGGATCGCGGATGAGATTGCGGCCAAGATTGGTATTCATACGGATTCCGACTATCGTATCCGCAGCGGGATTTTATATTCTCTACAACAGGCGGGTGTGGACGGACACTGTTATCTGCCGGAGAGCAGACTGTTAGAGCGGGCCGGAGAACTGCTGGGACTGGCTCCGGAACTGCTGGAAGCGCAGCTGCAGAATCTGGCGATGGATAAGAAACTGGTCATCAAAATGCCGGGAGAGGGTGAGACCGAGAAGAAGGTCTATGCGGCGAATTACTATTATGCGGAACTGAATTGTGCCAAGATGCTCCATGATCTGAACATCAGAGAGGAATTGCTGCCTGCCGAAGAAGCAGCAATCATGTCTAAGATTGATCGGGTGGAGGCGGAGCTGGAGATAGAACTGGATGAACTGCAGAAACGATCGGTGTTTGAGTGCATCCGGAATGGTATTTTTATTCTTTCGGGCGGGCCCGGCACAGGTAAAACAACCACAATCAATGCGATCATACGATATTTCTTATCACAGGAGATGGATATCTTTCTGGCGGCGCCCACAGGCAGGGCAGCCAAGCGCATGACAGAGGCCACCGGATATGAATCCCGCACGATACACAGGCTTTTGGAATTGAATGGCGCTGTCTCTGAGGAAGCCAGGGCAGCCCGGTTTGAACGGAATGAGGAAAATCCGTTGGAAGCGGACGTGATCATTGTGGATGAAATGTCCATGGTGGATATCTTTCTTTTTCAGGCGCTCCTGAAAGCGATCCCGGTGGGGACGAGACTGATCATGGTGGGCGATGTGAACCAGCTTCCCTCGGTGGGCGCGGGACAGGTGCTGCAGGATCTGATGCAGAGCGGCCGTTTTCGGGCGGTGGTGTTGGAGAAGATATTTCGGCAGGCAGGAGAGAGCGATATTGTATTGAATGCTCACAGAATTCATGCAGGAGAGGAACTTGCATTAGATAATAAGAGCAGGGACTTCTTTTTTCTGGAAAGAAATGACACGGATGTTATCTACAAACATATGATACAGTTAATATTAGATAAACTGCCACCCTATGTGGGGACGCAGCCCTATGAGATACAGGTGCTGACGCCGATGCGCAAGGGCAAACTCGGCGTGGAAGTCCTAAACGGGATCCTGCAGAAATACCTGAACCCGCCTTCCTCCGGCAAAAGAGAGTGCCAGGCAGGGGAGACGCTTTTTCGGGAACAGGATAAAGTGATGCAGATTAAGAATAACTATCAGCTAGAGTGGGAGGTGGTCAGTAAGTACGGAATACCCATTGACAAGGGGAGCGGTATTTTTAACGGCGATATTGGCACGATAAAATCCATTGACGATTATTCCCGCGAAGTGGTGGTGGAGTATGATGAACATCGGCTGGTAACGTATCAGTATGCGCAGCTTGATGAAATTGAGCTGGCTTATGCTGTTACTATCCATAAATCTCAGGGCAGCGAATATCCGGCGGTGATCATGCCGCTTCTGTCCGGACCGAGGATGCTCTTTAACCGCAACCTTCTCTACACTGGTGTGACGCGGGCCAGGAATTGTGTCACAATCCTGGGAAGCCGTGAGATGCTTCGCCAGATGGTTGCCAATAACTATCAGAACCGCCGGTATACGGGACTTTCGGACCGTATCAGGGAACTGATCCCTTAGACCGGGTAATATCAGGAAGGAATTATTTTATTATGAAGCGCATAAAATCACTTCGGGAGTTTTTTCTGGATCTCCTGTTTCCCAGACGCTGTCCTGTCTGCGACTGTCCTGTCGCCCCTTTTGGCAGCCTTGTCTGTGCGTCCTGCGAGCAGACTTTTCAATATATCAAACAGCCTTTTTGCCTGAAATGTGGTAAACCCCTTGCGCAGGAAGAAAAAGAATACTGCCACGACTGCAGTGTGCAGAAACACTATTTTGACAGGGGAATGGCGCTTTTTGAGTATAAGAGTATTTCGGACTCCCTTTATTGTTTCAAATATAAGGGACGACAGGAGTACGCCTCTTATTATGCGTCTTGTATGGCGGATAAAGGCAGAAAGTTTATTGAGGAATGCCGGCCGGATGCGCTGGTACCGGTACCAATCCACAAGAGCAGGCGATATCAGAGAGGATATAATCAGGCAGAGGTGCTTGCGAGGGAACTTTCTATGCTGACGGGCATCCCGACAGTCCCGGATCTGATTCTGAGAGTGCACAAAACTGCACCCATGAAAGATTTATCTGCAAGAGAGAGACAAAATAATTTGAAAAAGGCTTTCAAAATCTGCCGTAATGATGTAAAATTAAGTACGATTATAATTATTGATGACATCTATACCACAGGGAGTACGATAGATGCCATAAGTATTGAACTGAAAAAAGCGGGGGTAGAACGAATTTATTTCATGACACTTGCCATAGGCAGGGGAATGTGAACAACAATTTGTCAGCAGGAGGATAAAGTATGAATGTAAGAAATTGCAGAAAATGCGGTAACCTTTTTAACTATGTATCCGGACCACCAATCTGTATGGCATGCAAGGAAGCACTGGAGCAGAAATTTCAGGAAGTAAAGGCGTTTATCCGGGATAATGCGCATGCAACGATTCCGCAGGTATCTGAGTCATGTGATGTGAGTACGAACCAGATTCATCAGTGGCTTCGGGAAGAACGTTTGGAACTCAGCGCAGAATCCGGAATCACTTTGACATGTGAGAACTGCGGATCTGTGATACTGACAGGGCGGTTCTGTTCTAAATGTAAGAATAGTATGGCGAATCAGCTTAATAGCAGTATTAAAAAGCCGGAAGTCAAGAAACCTGAGCCGAAGAAGGATCAGAAAGAAAATCCGAAGATGCGGTTTTTAAATTAGATCCGGCTGGACATTGGAGACTGGTATGTTAAACGAAGAGAGAATCATCCTGATGACTCAGATGGCCTCCTATGAAGCGAACGAGGGTAAGAAGAACGTAGCCATAGGAAGCTATTTCCGGAGTGATTACATAGGATGGCAAGTACTCAAATCCATTATAAGTGCAACCATCGCATTTGTAGTGGTTTTTGCCATGTACATTTTTTATGATTTTGAGATTTTCATGATGGAAATCTATAAGATGGACCTTCTGGAATTTGCGAAGAATGTGCTGTCTAATTATTTGAAGACAGTGGGCATTTACGCGCTTATTTCTTATTTGGTTTATTCATTCCGTTACAGCAGGGCGAAGAAGAGCCTGCGGCTGTACTATATGAATCTGCATAAACTGGCAGGTATGTACAAAAGCGGAAGGTCTTAACTGAAAGGATAAATGATGACTACCTTACTTGTTGTAAAACAGATATTAATGGCAATATACAGTAAATATGAAGTGTATATCACGCCGCTTCTGAAGTTTTTGCTTGCACTGGTGACACTTCTTATGGTCAATTCACGGCTGGGATATATGGAGAGCATTGATAAACTGACTGTGGTGTTGATTGTAGCGCTTATGTGTTCCTTTATGCCAATGAACTTTATTGTTGTGGCGGCAGCAGCGTTTACCATGCTCCATCTTTACAAATTTAATTTGGAGACGGCGGTGGTGATCGGTGTGGGATTCCTGTTAATGTTTCTGCTGTATATTCGATTTTCCCCGAAAGATACCGTGGTGATCGTGCTTTTGCCAGTCTGTTTCCTGATGAAGATTCCCTATGTGATACCGATTTCCATGGGTTTGGTGGGGACGCCGGCATCGGCAGTGTCTGTGGCCTGCGGTGTGATGGTTTATTATATGCTTCATTATGTGATACAGAATGCAACGGTGATTGCAGCCATGGTGGATGAGGAGAGAACGGCCAGGTTTAAGTTTCTTATTGATGGGCTGCTCTCCAATAAGGAAATGGTGATAACGATTGCGGCTTTTGCCGTTACGGTAATTCTGGTGTATATTATCAGAAGGCTGAGTATTGACTATGCGTGGTCGATTGCCATGGCGGCAGGCGCTGTGGTGAATATCATGGTGCTGCTGGTAGGGGATTTGATGTTTGACACAAATGTAGCGCTATTTGGTGTTATTCTGGGAACGATTATATCGTTCCTGCTGGTGTTGGTGCTGCAGTTCTTTGTATTTAACGTGGATTACAGCCGGACGGAAAAGGTACAGTTTGAGGATGATGAGTATTATTATTATGTAAAAGCGGTGCCTAAGGTGACCGTGGCCAGGGCGGAGAAAAAAGTGAAACAGATCAATACACAAAGAAATGCAAGACCGGTGCAGAGATCTAGAAGTACACACGAATCATAAAGTGTTAGAGGTAGGTGAGAGAGGGAATGGAACAACTGAATAAATGGATTGGGCCATATCTTTCCAACTTGCATATGCCCTCGGTCCATTGGAACGATGTAGTAGAGATTATAATTCTGACTTTTGTGGCTTATCACATTTTGCTTTGGATTAAAAATACCAGGGCGTGGGCGCTGCTCAAGGGTGTTATCCTGATACTGGTATTTGTCATAATCGCAGGAATCTGCAAGATGAATACGATTCTTTGGATTGTGCCGAATATCTTCAGCGTCTGTGTTACTGCGTTTATTGTAGTATTGCAGCCGGAACTGCGGTCGGCTCTTGAGGAATTGGGGCGTAAAAATATTTTCTCATCGCTGTTGGATTCCAGCAAACGAGCGGATGGACGCTTTTCTGACCGCACGATTAATGAGATCGTAAAGGCATCTGTGGAGATGGGAAAGGCGAAGACAGGCGCACTTATTGTGATTGAACATGAACAGCCTTTGAAGGAGTATGAAAGAACGGGTATCGATGTGGATGGTATTATTTCAAGCCAGCTCCTCATCAATATTTTTGAGCATAATACACCTCTGCACGATGGTGCCGTGATCGTGAGGGGTAACAGAGTTATCTCTGCCACCTGCTATCTGCCTCTGTCGGATAATATGGCTCTCAGTAAGGATTTGGGAACAAGACATAGGGCAGGCGTTGGTATATCGGAAGTAACGGATTCCCTGACAGTGATCGTCTCTGAGGAGACCGGCAAGATCAGCGTTGCTTACGGCGGACAGCTGGAAAGGGGTCTGGATGCAGAGAGGCTGCGTAAGAGACTGTCGGATATTCAGGATAAACCGATGGAGGAGAAGAAACGCAAACTCTGGAAAGGCAGGTCCGGGAATGAAGAATAAGATCACCAAAAACTGGGGACTCAAGATTGCCTCTTTCCTGTGTGCGGCCGGTCTGTGGCTTGTCGTGACCAATATCAATGATCCGGTGGTATCTTTCAGGGTATCGGATGTACCTGTCACGATCAGAAATGCCAGTCTGATCACAGATAAGGGGCAGGTGTATGAAATATTGGATGGTACGGATGTGATCGATGTGGTCAGTGTATCAGCGCCGAGGTCTGTCATTGATGCTTTGGATAAGAGTAATGTGGTGGCGGTGGCCGATGTGAATGATCTGACCAGTGTGGATACCATTCCCATTAAGCTGTCCATCAATAAATATAATGATAAGCTGGATGCAATCAAAGGCAATATTGACAGTGTAAAATTGAGTATTGAAGAGAAGCAGACAAAATCGCTTTCACTGCGTCCCAGAACCAGCGGGGAAGTGAAAGAAGGATATATAGTGGGAGATGTCAAAACTGACCAGAACCTGATCAGAATATCAGGACCGAAGTCTGTGATCTCCAAAGTCAGCAGGGCGCAGGCGGAGGTTGATATCTCTGGATTTAACAGTAATATCGATACGGACGCAGACATCCGTCTCTATGATGAGGATGGCAAGGAGATTAAAGCCAGCAATATTGAGAAAAGCATCTCTAAAGTGCGTGTCAATGTAGAGATTCTGCAGGTGAAGGAAGTGCCGGTGACATGCGTGGTGACGGGAACTGTGGCTGATGGCAGTCAGTTTACAGGAGAGATCAGTTATACGAGTAATGCAATTCGGATAGCGGGCAAAAGTAAAGTTCTCGATCATGTTAATGCCATTGAGATTCCGGAGGGAATCGTGGATGTGACAGGCGCTGAAGAGAATGTCATTGTACCTGTGGATATACAGGAGTATCTGCCGGAAGGTGTGGTTCTCGCTGATACGGAGTTTGACGGACTGATTGAGATTACGGCACATGTAGAGCAGGAAACACAGCGGAGCGTGCGGGTTCCTGTAAATAATATTATATTTACCGGATTGCCGCAGGAGTATAAGGCAGTCATCACCGAACCGGAAAATGAATGCAGCATTATGCTGACAGGTCTTGCCTCTAATTTGGATACTGTCACGGCTGAGGATGTTACGGCCATGATAGATTTGGAGGCCTGGATGGAAGAGGAGGGCATGACGGAGATGATGGAGGGAAGTTACTGGATTCCGGTGCGAGTCATTTTGGCCAATGATTCTGTCAGACAGCGTGATGAGACGGAAGTACGGGTGCATATTATCGCGGAGGAGTAGACCGCGTGATATAAGAATTGAACCAGGAAAGGAATCAATGGAATGAGCAGATTATTTGGCACAGATGGTGTCCGTGGAGTTGCAAACGAAGATTTATCACCGCAGCTGGCAATGCAGCTGGGGCAGGCAGGGGCTTATGTCCTAACAAGGGAGAATGAACACAAACCCACGATCATGGTGGGATGTGACACAAGAATTTCAGGCGATATGTTGGCGAATGCCCTGATGGCTGGTGTGTGTTCCGTAGGGGCGAATGCAGTCTATGTGGGAGTGGTTCCCACACCGGCAGTGGCATATCTTACCAGAAAATATAAGGTAGATGCGGGCGTGGTCATCTCCGCTTCCCACAATACGGTAGAATTTAACGGTATCAAGTTTTTTGACGGTAATGGTTATAAGCTTCCGGATTCTCTGGAAGATGAGATTGAGGAACTGATCAAGAGCGATATGAAGGGCGTCAAATTCCCTACTGGAGCCAGTGTCGGTAAGATCAAGTATCGGACGGATGCCAGGGAAGAATATATCAATCATGCGATGAAAGCAGTCAATATTGATCTGCGGGGCATGAAGATCGTATTGGACTGTGCCGAAGGAGCATCTTTCTATACCTCCGTGGAGACCATGAAAGAATTGGGTGCGGAAGTGGTGGCCATTCATAATAATCCGGACGGCACGAACATTAATGCCAACTGTGGCTCTACGCATATGGAGGAATTGCAGGCGCGGGTGGTTTTTGAGAAAGCGCAGGTTGGCTTGGCTTTTGACGGTGATGCCGACAGACTGATGGCGGTGGATGAGCTTGGCAATATTGTGGATGGCGATCAGATCATGGCTATTGTGGGCAACCATATGAAATCGCAGGGTAAACTCAACAAAGATACGATCGTGGCAACCGTTATGAGCAATCTGGGTTTCTTCCTGATGGGGGAGAAGAACGGGATTCATATGGAGCAGACCAAGGTCGGAGACAGATATGTGCTGGAGCGTATGCGTGAGATTAAAGCGAGTCTCGGCGGTGAGCAGTCCGGTCATGTGATATTCTTAGATGAGAATACTACCGGGGACGGGTTGTTGAGCGCTCTGCATCTTCTGCAGGTGATTGTGGAGACCGGTAAACCGCTCTCAGAACTGAAGACAGTCATGGAAGTGATGCCGCAGGCGCTTGTAAACGCTAAGGTGCCGAACCACAAGAAAGAAAAATATATGGATTATCCGGAGATTGCGGAGGCCATCGAGGCCCTGAACAAGAAATTTGCGGGACAGGGACGTGTATTGATCAGGCCGTCCGGTACAGAACCTCTTGTCAGAGTCATGATTGAGGGCAAAGATCAGAAAATGATCGATGAGGAGGCACGCAAACTGGCCGAACTGATTCAGAATATTATGCTATAGGACTTGTGATAGTTTCAAAAAAATGTTATAGTTAGTGTTAGATTGTGGACGTGGGGGTTAGCAATCGGAAATAGAGTTGGAGGAAAAGGGTATGGTAAGCCAAAAGGTAGTCATCAAAAACCCGACAGGGCTACATCTAAGACCAGCAGGCATCCTATGTAAGGAAGCGATGCAGTTCAAATCTTTGATAACTTTTACATTTCGTGAGAATACGGCGAATGCCAAGAGTGTTTTGAGCGTGCTGGGTGCATGTGTCAAGTGTGGCGATGAGATCGAGTTTGTATGTGATGGCGAAGATGAGGAGGCGGCTCTGAAAGCACTGGTTGGTGCGATCGAGAGCGGACTCGGAGAATAACGCTGTTTGTTGAGGCCCGTTGTATTCAACGGGCCTTCATTTTAGTTTGCTATAAGAAATTGCTCCGCTTTGTCGAATTCGCGAAGCGAATCTCGCAATCGAGTTTGTTCGATATGTTATTTTGCGAAGCAAATTACTTTTGTAGAAGGAGGAGAGAGGATGTTAAACTATAAAAGATATCACAGAAATCCTGTGGAGGATTATCCGGAAAGAGAGTGGCCCAATAAGCAGATAGAGAAGGCGCCGGTTTGGTGCAGCGTAGATTTGAGGGATGGAAATCAGGCCTTGATAGATCCGATGATCGTCTCAGAAAAGATAGAATTCTTTAATTATCTGATCAAGCTGGGCTTTAAGGAGATTGAGATTGGGTTTCCGGCGGCCAGCCAGATAGAGTTTGATTTTCTGCGTCAGTTAGTGGATCGCAGACTGATTCCGGACGATGTGGTGGTGCAGGTATTGACACAATGCCGGGAAGAATTGGTAGAGAGAACGTTTGAGTCTATCCAGGGCTGTAAGCAGGCGATCGTGCATATTTATAATTCTACTTCCACCTTACAACGGGACGTTGTATTTCATATGAATAAAGAGGAGATCATCAACATTGCCGTGGAGGGCACGAAGATGGTCAAGAGGCATGCGGAAAAATTCCCCGGCAAGATTATTTTAGAGTATTCCCCGGAGAGTTTTACCGGCACAGAACTGGACTATGCACTGGAGATCTGTACTGCGGTTCAGAGAGAGTGGGGGCCTACGAAAGAGAATCCCATGATCATCAATCTTCCTTCTACGGTAGAGATGACTACACCCAACGTGTTTGCGGACAGGATTGAGTGGATGAACAAACATTTTGAGGACCGCGAGAGTATTATCTTGAGTGTACATCCGCACAATGATCGGGGAACCGGTGTTGCGAGCGCGGAACTGGCATTGCTTGCCGGCGCTGACCGTGTGGAGGGTACGCTTTTTGGCAATGGGGAGAGGACGGGTAATGTAGATATCTTGAACATTGCCTATAATATGTTTTCTCAGGGTATCGATCCGCAGCTTGCGATCGAGCATGTGAATGAGAGTATAGAGATTTATGAGAGGTGCTGTAAGATTCCGGTACATCCCAGACATCCGTATGCCGGGAAGCTGGTGTTTACCGCGTTTTCCGGTTCCCATCAGGATGCCATCAATAAGGGTGTAAAGGCATTAAAAGAGCGCGGCAGCGATATCTGGGAAGTGCCTTATCTGCCCATAGATCCTTCGGATATCGGCAGGGAATATGAACCCATCGTGCGCATCAATTCCCAGTCCGGCAAAGGTGGAGTTGCGTTTATTATGGATACGTATTTCGGGTTCAAACTGCCGAAGGGGATGCACAAGGAATTTGCTAATGTGATTCAGAAAATTTCTGAGAAACAGGGCGAGGTATCGCCGGATCAGATTATGGAAAGCTTCCGTCAGGAATATCTGATGAAGAAGGAGCCTATTCATTTCCGCAGGCTGCGGGTGGATGATCTGAGCGGGGAGATTGAATCTGAGTTTGATACTAAGGTGACGGTAATCTATACCAATGGCGGTGTGGAGAAGTCCTTTGAAGCGGTGGGCAATGGACCGATCGATGCCGTGAAGAGAGGACTGCAGGAAGAACTGAATGTTCACATGAAAATTTTGGACTATGAAGAGCATGCACTGCAGAGTGGTTCCAATTCCCAGGCGGCGGCCTATATCCATCTGTTGGATGCGGATGATGGCAGAGTGACCTACGGTGTGGGTGTAAGTTCTAATATCACGAGGGCTTCCGTGCGGGCAATCTTCTCGGCAGTGAACAGACTGGGATTAGGAGAGGGAAGGTGATCATATGGCACAGTCTGAACAGATAAAGCAGCTTAGCGAGTGGGTGAGAACGACTGATAATATTGTCTTTTTTGGCGGTGCAGGCGTGTCTACAGAGAGCGGGATTCCGGATTTCCGGAGTGTGGACGGTCTGTATAACCAGCAGTATGATTATCCGCCGGAAACAATATTGAGCCATACATTTTACCGTAGGAATCCGGCGGAGTTCTATCGGTTCTACCGTGCTAAGATGCTCTGTCTGGATGCGAAACCAAACGCGGCGCATTTGAAGCTGGCGCAGTGGGAGCGGGAAGGGAAACTGAAGGCGGTAGTGACGCAGAATATTGACGGGCTTCATCAGGCGGCGGGCAGTCAGGTGGTACTGGAACTGCATGGTTCTGTGCTCCGCAATTACTGTGAGTCCTGCGGTAAATTCTATGATGCGGAATACATCCTGCACTCAGAGGGAGTGCCAGCCTGTGCGTGCGGCGGCAGCATCAAGCCTGATGTAGTGCTTTATGAAGAAGGGCTAGATCAGGAGACCTTATCAAAAGCTATCCGTTGTATCAGCGAGGCGGATGTCCTGATCGTAGGGGGTACTTCCCTGGCAGTCTATCCCGCAGCAGGACTTCTGGATTATTATAATGGAAATAAGCTGGTGTTAGTCAATAAGACGCCGACACCCAGGGATTCCATTGCGGATTTGGTGGTGCAGGGCAGTATCGGAGAGATTTTCTCTCAGTTAGATTAGTGTGAGAAGTACTAAGTTTCGTATAAGAGAATATCCCCAATACGGGCATTCTCTATAAGGGGCGGATATGGACATACAGGTTGGTGATATTATAAAATTAAAAAAACAGCATCCCTGCGGTTCCAAGGAGTGGGAAGTTCTGCGTATCGGGGCGGATTTTCGGCTCAAATGTAAAGGCTGCGGGCACCAGATTATGATTCCGCGTCCGCAGGCGGAGAAGAATGTCAGAGAGATTGTTCGGCCGGAGAAGAAATGATTCAAAAAAGTGTGAAAAGTGTGACGAAATCCCTTGCACTTCTATCACACCTGTGATATCATAAATATCCGTGATATACTAATTTGGCCAAGTGCCAGACATCCTTGCTCCTTCGTGAGGGAGGGGCCAGAGACCAAAAGGAGGTAACGAAGCATGAACAAATATGAGTTAGCCGTTGTTGTTAGTGCAAAGATCGAAGATGACGAGCGGGCTGCTACTGTAGAGAAAGCAAAAGCTTTGGTAGAGCGGTTCGGCGGTCAGATCACAAATGTTGACGACTGGGGTAAGAGAAGACTCGCATATGAAGTGCAGAAGATGAAAGAGGCTTATTATTACTTTATTCAGTTTGAAGCAGAGAGCACTGCTCCCGTTGAGATCGAGAGCCGTATCCGCATTATGGACAACGTCATCAGATACTTGTGCGTTAGACAGGACGAGAAATAGAAAGAGGTATTTATGAACAAAGTTATACTGATGGGACGTTTGACAAGAGATCCTGAGGTGAGATATTCCCAGGGAGACAACGCGATGGCGATAGCCAGATACACACTGGCAGTAGATCGTAGATTCAATCGTAATAATGATGATCAGACAGCAGATTTTATAAACTGTGTGGCATTTGGAAGATCAGGAGAATTTGCAGAGAAGTATCTTCACAAGGGCACTAAGGTTGCGATTACCGGACGCATCCAGACTGGAAGCTATACCAATAAGGATGGTGTTAAGGTGTACACAACAGATGTGGTTGTGGAAGACCAGGAGTTTGCAGAGAGCAAGAACAGTTCTGGGGGCGATGGAGGTTTTGTCCCTGCGGGAAGACCTGCTCCGGCACCTGCAGCAGCTGGCGATGGCTTCATGAATATTCCGGATGGAATCGATGAGGAACTGCCGTTTAATTGATGAAGGAGGTAAACATCATGGCATTTAATAAAACAGACAGGCCGGATTTCCCTAAGAAAAAGGGCGGGATGCGCAGAAGAAAAAAAGTGTGCGTATTCTGTGGTAAAGATAATGTGATCGATTACAAAGATACAAACAAACTGAAAAGATACGTATCTGAGAGAGGTAAAATTCTTCCCAGAAGAATCACTGGCAACTGTGCAAAGCATCAGAGAGCGCTTACCGTAGCAATCAAGCGTGCGAGACACGTAGCGCTTATGCCTTACGTTCAGGATTAAGAAAGTTTGGATCAAGGGAGACCAATGGACATGTTCCATTGGTCTTTTTCAATATCCTGTCATTTTTCTGAGAAAAAGGTCTATATATTGATGTGGCAGTATCTTACAAAAAATGCTATACTTATATTAAAATTCGATTTCACAAAGCGGAACTCGTAATCGATCTAAGTTCGATTTATATAAGAGGTTAAGATGAAGAATAATGTAAGATTAAAAGGAAGACTAAAATCCTATTTACAATCATCTCTGTATTTAGGATTTTTATTGGTGGCAGTGGATGTTCTGATCTATATGATAGACTATAGGGCAGGACTTGTTTTAAGTGTCTTTCTAATTTTGTATTTTGCTATTATTCTGTCTATGATGCTTTATAATAAGCCCATCATCATGAATGAGCTGATCAGCTTTGCAACTCAGTATGGACAGATACAGAGAAGATTGTTAAGGGATTTGGAACTTCCTCATGCGCTTCTTGACGATACGGGGAAGATTATCTGGACAAATATTGCCTTTGAGAGATTGGTTCATCAGGAAAAAGGGTATCGCAAGTCCGTTACGTCTCTCTTTCCCTCCATTACCAAGGACAAGCTTCCGGGTATCAATGAGGAGGATGAGGTTGAATTTGATGTGGAATACGAGTCCGGCAATTATATTGCAAAGCTCAAGAAGATTTCCCTCAGGGAGATGGCCCTAAACAGTGATATCATAGAGGCGAAAGGATATGATGGATATCTGATTGCCATGTATTTGTTTGATGAGACGGCACTTAAGATTGCCTTAAAAGAGGTGGATGACCAATCTCTGGCGGTGGGGCTTATCTATCTGGACAATTATGAGGAAGCTCTTGAAAGTGTGGAAGAGGTCAGACGATCCCTGCTGATTGCGTTGATCGATCGTAAAGTGAATAAATATATAGCGGCCATGGATGGGATTTGTAAGAAACTGGAGAAAGATAAATATCTGGTCATCATGCGTAAACAGGCTGTTACCCAGCTGCAGGAAAGCCGTTTTGACCTGTTGGAAGATGTGAAGACAGTCAATATTGGTAATGAGATGGCGGTTACGATCAGCATCGGTATGGGACTCAACGGACTTACCTATGCGCAGAATTATGAGTTTGCGAGAAATGCCATAGATATTGCCCTGGGACGCGGCGGCGATCAGGCTGTGGTAAAGGTGCCGGAAAATGTGATTTATTATGGCGGCAAGAGCCAGCAGATGGAAAAGAGCACCCGTGTCAAGGCAAGGGTGAAGGCGCATGCGCTTAAGGAAATTATTTCCGTAAAAGACGATGTATATGTGATGGGACATCGTATGGGTGATGTGGATAGCTTTGGCGCTTCCGTGGGTATCTACAGGATAGCCAAGACAATGGAAAAGAAGGCTCATATTGTATTAAATGACGTGACATCTTCCATGCAGCCTATGGTGGAAATGTTCTTAGACAATGAAGAATATGCGGATGATATGATCATCAATAACATGCAGGCGCTGGAGATGGTAGGCAACAACGCGGTGCTGGTGGTGGTGGATGTGAATAAGCCAAGCATCACGGAGTGCCCGGAACTGCTCAAACGCTGTAAGTCCGTGGTGGTGTTGGATCACCACAGGCAGGGGACGGAGATCATCGAGAACGCTACCCTATCTTACATAGAAGCGTATGCTTCTTCGGCCTGCGAGATGGTATCTGAGATTTTGCAGTATATCAGCGATGATCTGAAACTGACGTCAGAAGAGGCCGATTGTATGTATTCCGGCATCATGATCGATACTAATAATTTCATGACCAAGACAGGTGTCAGGACTTTTGAGGCGGCGGCTTTCCTGAGAAGAAACGGTGCCGATGTGACTCGCGTGAGGAAGATTTTCCGAGATGATGCCGCAGAATATAAGGCCAAGGCAGATGCGGTCAGCCAGGCAGAGATTTACAGGGATTATTATGCGATATCCGTTTGTATGGGTGAGGATGTGGCCAGTCCTACAGTAGTGGGCGCGCAGGCGGCCAATGAACTTTTGAATATCAGGGGAATCAAGGCCAGCTTTATTCTGACACCCTATAATGGAATTATTTATGTCAGTGCGCGCTCCATTGATGAGGTAAATGTACAGGTAGTCATGGAGAGAATGGGCGGCGGCGGCCACCTGAATATTGCCGGTACCCAGATTGAAAATGGCACATTGGAAGAAGGAATTGTAGCCATTAAGAGAACACTTGATGCGATGATAGCGGAAGGAGAACTTGCGTAGTACAAGTCTCTGGAAGGTAAGATAGAGAGAGTAAGACAGCGGATTGTCCATGGAAAGGAGTATATCATACAGATGAAAGTTATATTGTTGGAGGACGTTAAGTCCTTGGGGAAAAAAGGCGAGATTGTGAACGTCAGTGACGGTTATGCAAGGAATTATGTGCTGCCTAAGAAACTTGGTGTGGAAGCGAACGCTAAGAATATGAATGACCTGAAACTGCAGAAGGCCAATGCCGATAAGGTGGCGAAGGAACAACTGGAAGCAGCCCAGGAACTTGCTAAGGTTCTGGAAACGAAGGAAGTGGTTCTGAAGATGAAGTCCGGTGAGGGCGGCAGGGCATTTGGTTCTATCTCTTCCAAGGAGATTGCGCAGGCGGCCAAGACACAGTGCGGACTGGAACTCGATAAGAAAAAGATTCAGCTTCCGGAAGCAATTAAAGCACTGGGAGTCTATGAGGTGGGTGTGAAACTGCATACCAAAGTGACCGGCAAATTAAAGGTCAAAGTGATAGAAGAAGCGTAGGTGACAGGCATTGGAGGAAGCTTTACTCAAGAGAATTTTACCGCATAGTATGGAGGCGGAGCAGTCTGTCATCGGTTCCATGATTATGGATCGGGAAGCAATTGTGGTCGCAGCGGAGATTGTACTGGGAGAAGATTTTTATAATAAACAGTATGGAACGCTTTTTGATACCATGGTGGAACTGAACGATGAAGGAAAACCGGTGGATTTGGTCACCTTGCAGGATAGACTCAAAGAGAAGGATGTACCGCCGGAGGTGAGCAGTCTCGAATTTATCCGCGATTTGATCACTGCGGTGCCCACCTCGGCAAATATTAAATATTATGCCAATATAGTGGCAGAAAAATCTACTCTGCGGCGGCTGATTCGTCTCAATGAGGAGATTGCCAATACCTGTTATGTGGGTAAAGAGAATTTGGAAGATATCCTGGAGGATACGGAGAAGCGGGTATTTGACCTGGTGCAGAGAAGGAACAGTGACGAGTTTGTACCGATCAGACAGATTGTCATGAACGCTATGGACAATATTGAGCGGGCATCCCATAATAAGGGTAATGTCACTGGTGTAGCCACCGGTTTCCTGGATCTGGATTATAGGACTGCCGGTATGCAGCCTTCCGATCTTATTCTGGTAGCGGCAAGGCCTTCCATGGGTAAGACGGCATTTGTTTTGAATGTGGCTGAATATGTAGCGTTTAAGCAGAATAAAACGGTGGCAATCTTTAGTTTGGAGATGTCCAAGGAACAGTTGGTCAACCGACTCTTTTCCATGGAATCCAGAGTGGATTCCCAGCACCTGAGAACAGGTAACCTTTCGGACGTGGAGTGGGAGAAATTGATTGAGAGCGCGGCGGTGATCGGGAAGTCGAATCTGATCATTGATGATACGCCCGGTATCAGTATTTCAGAGATGCGCTCCAAGTGCCGTAAATATAAATTGGAACACAATCTGGAAATGATCATCATAGATTACCTGCAGCTGATGTCCGGAAGCGGCAGATCCACAGACTCCAGACAGCAGGAGATTTCGGATATTTCCCGTTCCCTGAAGGCTTTGGCCAGAGAACTTCGGGTGCCGGTGATTGCACTTTCACAGCTTTCCCGTGCGGTGGAACAGAGACCGGATCACAGACCGATGCTTTCTGATCTGCGTGAGTCAGGGGCAATCGAGCAGGATGCCGATGTGGTCATGTTCATTTACCGGGATGATTATTATAATAAAGATACGGAGAAGAAAGGGATCGCAGAGATCATTATCGCGAAGCAGAGAAACGGCCCAATTGGTACGGTAGAGTTGGTATGGCTGCCGGATTTTACCAAGTTTGCAAATCTGCAAAAATAGAAATAGTTAATAGGATACTTATACAAAAGAGACGAGCCGGAAGCGGCAGAGTCTCTTTTGTTGTTCTATACGATATATGTGTTGGAAGACATCTTATGACAGGGATAAAGTGACTGTGGCACTAGAAATAGAAAGGAGAGGCAGTATGGGAGAAAACACGATTTATTACATATCGGAGGCGGCTAAGAAAGTACAGGTGGAGGCACACGTCCTGCGTTACTGGGAAGAGGAGTTACAGCTTGCAATCAAGCGCAATGAAATGGGGCATCGCTGCTACACGTCAGAGGATATCGAGCAGCTGCAGCGAATTAAGGCATTAAAAGAGCAGGGACTACAGCTGAAGGCGATACGGACATTTCTGTGTGGCGGCAGCATGATACTTGGGACAGATAAGGACGCAGAAAGCCAGGAGCCAGAAAGGCAGAAGGAGAAGAAACGACCACAAGAAAGACAGCAGGAAGAAAGCAAAGTTGGTGAAGAGGAGGCAAACAGCTTGAGTTTGGAAGGGATGAATCGTATGGGAAATGTGGAAAATATGGATCATAAGGTAGAAGATATGGTTATGAATAAGGCCAAGAAGTATATGGTCACTCTTTCCAAAGGCAAGGAACCGGTCATAGAAACTCCTCAGGATGAGTTGCCGGAGTATACTGTGCAGGAGGAGATGGATAAGACGCAAAAGGCGGCCAGATTACAGTATCTTTTACAGCATATGGTAAGTGAGGCCGTAAAGTCCGCTAATCAGGAAATGTGCACAGAAATCAAAGAGAGTATTCTAAAAGAACTGGACTATCAGTTCAGACAGCAGGAGGAGCGGGATGAAGAGCACTGGAAGAAGGAAGAAGAACATTATCGAAAGATTGATGAGATGATCAGACAGCGGCATCTCCCGAAGGAAAAACTGCCCAAGGGCAAAAGAAAATCCCCTATCAATTTATGATAGGGGATTGTAGGATCATTAACCCTGAGAGATAGCGCCTGTCGGGCAAGCACCTGCGCAGGAACCGCAATCGATACACTTATCAGCATCAATCTCGAATTTGCCATCACCCATGCTGATAGCGCCTACCGGGCACTGAGCCTCACAAGCACCACAAGCTACACAAGCGTCACTGATTACATATGCCATAACAATTATCCTCCTTGCATATAAGACTGTTTGAAATTGATATATATTTATCAATTACCTACATCCTATTCTAATATAAATGCAATAAATATACAAGGGTAAAGTGTGAAGAAAGCGCATTATGAAAACGCAAAAAAAGCGCATTAAACTTCACTGTCGCGAAGGATTCTATTATTGCCAAATGACGGTTTATTCTGCGGGATGACTTTGGATGCCAAGTTCCTCACGGCGCTTGCGGATGCCGTCCAAAATGACCTTCTTTTTTTCTACCAGTTTATCCTTATCCATCTGGGGGACACCGGCCAGCTTGTATTCCATGCCTAATTTCTCATACTTGGATTCTCCCATGGTATGATAAGGGAGCGCATCGAGGGCTTTTAGGTTTGTGAAAGCGCCGATAAAATAGCCGAGCTGATAAAGGTATTTGTCATCGTCTGTAATCCCGGGTACAATTACGTGGCGAATCCACATGTCCACATGCTTTTCGTTGAGATATTCGGCAAAAGCAAGAATACCATCATTGGGCTGGGAAGTAAGTTCCTTATGTTTCTCCGGATCAATATGCTTGATATCTAACATGACCAAATCGGTTAATTCCATCAACTTATCCAGTTTGGCAAGCCATTCGGGATTGGCATTTTTCTTATAAGCTATACCTGATGAATCGATACAGGTATGCACGTTATTTGCCTTGGCGATAGTAAATAGGTCGATGAGAAAATCCACCTGCATCAAAGGTTCGCCGCCTGTAACTGTAATGCCGCCGCCTTTGTAAAAGGCCTCGTTTCGCTTATACTGTTCAAAAATATATTCCGGTTCCATCAATGTGCCGCCGTTCATTTCCCAGGTGTCGGGATTGTGACAATAGGCGCAGCGCATAGGACAGCCTTGGACAAAGACCACAAAACGTGTACCGGGGCCATCTACGGTACCAAAGCTCTCTAAAGAATGTATTCTGCCTTGCATATTCATAACCGCCTTTCTTTTCGTAATAATAATAGTATACTCTTTCTATCAGTAAAAAACCAGATGGTTTGTAATTTCCGTTTAAAAGACGGTTATATAAAAAGGGACCGACCAGCAATCCGGTCAGTCCCCAAAGAACACATCTAATTTCTAACGCTAATCCGAGTTTGCGAAGCAAATCTCGTAAGGTTAATTCCGAAGGAATTTACCTTTTTTATACGCTCTCATGGAATGTACGAGAGATAACGTCTGCCTGCTGTTCCGGTGTTAACTTGATGAAGTTAACAGCATAACCGGATACACGGATTGTCAACTGAGGATAGTTCTCAGGATGCTTCTGAGCATCTAATAAAGTATCTCTGTTGAGTACGTTAACGTTAAGGTGATGGCCGCCTTTTGTTGCATAACCATCTAATAAAGAAACTAAGTTATCTACCTGAGCATTTGCTGCTGCCATTGTTTTGTCCTCCTATAATTTATATTGTTTTGCATCAAGCATGTACTCGTATATTGAGTGATACTCGTATACTGAGTGATACTCATATATTGAGTCATACTCATATACTGAGCCATACACTCGTGAGCCGTGCTCACTCGTTTACGGGCTATCGCCCTATGGATTTCTGTCAGACCATCCATCCGAAAGCAAGCTTTCTCCTGTCTGCCCTGCCAGAAATCCGCATGGCTCAATGCTATTTAAAATCATCCAAACCCTCGTGGAGAGTTGGAACGCTGCAGGCCAGCGGGGTGCGGGAGCAATCCGTGCACCCCATGGTCTGAATATTAGAATCCTGTGCCTTATCATCGACTTCCACATTTACATGTCCGACACCCTGTGCCATCCCGGAATCCATCATCTTGATAAAGTCATCAATCATCTTTTTGTCATCCATATATTATTTCCTCCTTTTATATCCCTGGAAAAAAATCTTACATATATGGATTTTTTTCCGATCAACAGAAAATATTCATCTTTTGCTGATCACGGCTTATCCGAGTCCGCGAAGCGGAACTCGCAAAGTTATTTGCGAAGCAAATTACTTTTTTTATTTGCTAAGATCTACCTCGATATCGCCTGCAAATACCTGATCTTCTTTACCAAGAGCACCAGGAATGATGGTGAAGGTATTGGAGATACCATCCTGTGCATCGTTGAACGGAAGTTTGGATACAGAAGATAAGGAAGCTACTGCACCATGAGTATCACGTCCGTGCATCGGGTTAGCACCAGGAGCGAAAGGCTGGCCTTTCTTACGTCCGTCAGGTGTGTTACCTGTAGCCTTACCATAGGTTACGTTAGAAGTAATGGTAAGGATGGAAGTTGTCGGAACGCCTTCTCTGTAGGTATGATGTCTTCTGATAGCTGTCATGAACTTGTGTACGATCTCCTGAGCAATCTCGTCTACACGGTCATCGTCATTACCATATTTCGGGAATTCACCAGTGGTCTTGAAGTCAACGATGATACCATCTTCGTCTCTGATGGGCTCAACCTTAGCATACTTGATAGCGGACAGGGAGTCAGCTACGATGGAAAGGCCTGCAACACCTGTTGCGAAGTAACGCTTAACGTTCTTGTCATGAAGAGCCATCTCTGCTCTCTCGTAGCAGTATTTGTCATGCATATAGTGGATAATGTTCAGTGTATTTACATACACGT
>CAMXIF010000041.1 GCA_947243845.1 uncultured bacterium | reverse complement strand
AGGAATATGGGCAGGTTCATCGCATTCAGAAAGGTACAAAAGAGGATATTTTTATCCAGGATAATTATTATTTCCTGTGTAGCGTGAAAGGGGATATAGAACAACAAAATTTGGACAAGTATGAAGCGGACGAAGGGTTTACGCTTAAATTTCTGGAGCCGCAACTTGCGATAGATGTAAACAGGGAAACGATACTGGATGATTTCACTCAGATAATGTTGGAACGAGAGGCGCTTGTATTGGAATTACTGATACAAGAGGGATATTTTGAATGTGGAGGTAAATTACATGAAAATACCCAAAATGATATTGTTTGATTATGGTCAGACTCTGATTGCAGAACAGAAATTTGACGGCGTAAAGGGAACAGAGGCTGTCTTACAGTATGCTACGAGAAATAAGTATCAATTGTCGGCAGAGCAGGTGCAAGCTAAAGCAAATGAAATCAGGCGGGAATATATGGAAGAAATGCATTCCATAGGGAGATTTGATTTGGCTTTGGAAAAAGCTGGATTAGAGCCGGATGAAGTCTGGTATATCGGAGACCAGTATGAATGCGATGTAAATGGCGCCTTAAATGCCGGTCTTCTGCCAATATGCTACATAGGGGCGATTGATCTGCCTTACACAGAAGATACAAATATCTTGACGGTAAAGACCTGGAATGAAATAGAGCGGTACATGGAGTGATAGCATGTGCAGAGAACAGAAAATGTAGAATTAACGGTTTTATGCCTGATACATCAAAATAATAATTACCTTCTACAAAACAGATTATCTTGGAGAAGTAACATCATCAGAGGAGGGAGAAATGGTTTGGGTAAAAAAATCAGACCTGCCAAAGATGAATACTGTAAATGACCTACTACCACTTCTTCAAGTGATGGAAGATGATAATTTAACGGAATTTCAATATGTAGTTGAAAACGGTAAATGGAATGTGATTATTAAATGAAAGGAATCTTCTTATGGGAAAACTAAATGTTGATGGAACAGAGATACAAGTCTTACAGATTGAAGAAGACGATTATATTTCTTTAACGGATATGGTAAGGAAAATTGACAACGGACCTGCTCTGATAGAAAAATGGCTGCGCAACAAGAATACAATAGAATTTCTTGGCATATGGGAAGAAATGTATAATGCAGACTTCAATGCTGCCGCCTATGAAGAAATCATGCTGGAGGCAGGATTAAACCGTTTTATTATGTCGGTTAAGCAATGGGTATCCCGCACAAATTCAAAGGGGATTGTGGCAAAAGCAGGACGGTATGGCGGTACATACGCATATAAAGATATTGCGTTTGAGTTTGCAAGCTGGGTGTCTCCGCAATTCAAATTATACCTTATCAAAGAATTTGAGCGGTTAAAGAAAGAAGAACAGGCTTTACTTGGATGGAGCGCAAAGAGGGAATTGGCAAAAATAAATTACCGGATACATACAGATGCAATCAAAGTCAATCTCATTCCGCCGGAACTCACACCACAGCAGACTTCCGTCATATATGCATCAGAGGCTGATGTGCTGAATATGGCATTATTTGGCATGACAGCGAAACAATGGCGTGATAAGAATCCTGATAAAAAGGGAAATATCAGGGATTATGCAAGTATAAATGAATTGATATGCTTGTCAAATATGGAAAACATTAACGCGGTGTTGATCGAAGATGGGCTGAACCAGAAAGAACGCTTAATAAAACTTAACAAGATTGCCATACATCAGATGTCTATTTTGGAAGAACAGACTACAAAGATTTTGAAGTGATTTAATTCCCCCGAATTCGGGGGAATTAAAATTACCACAGCTCAAGACTGTCTTCCGCATCCACCCACATCTGCATATTTCCTTCAAGATACAATCTTGCATATTCAAGCGGTTCATCTATTGCCAGAGCATTTAGGGCACATTCAAAGCAGGGAGTAGTTTTCAATCCTTCTTCTGCTTTATTACAGTCTATCCGTAAAAAGTAGCCTGCATAGGTGAATACGTCAATGCTGTTATGGTGGATATTGTATGTTGCATAAATCATATTCATTTTATCTGTCCTCTTTTCATTGAGTTTTTGAAAGCATTTCAGTCAGTTTACCAATTCCCGTATATTTTGTGTTATATTGTTTTATGTGATTTTGTTTCCCTTAAAAATCATTAAATCACAATCGGGATTTAGCAGTGGAGATTATAGTGAAAACTTTGATATTAAATGGTTTTCCAAGAAAAAATGGTGATACTGCCAGTCTTATTGGGAAAATAATGGGTGTGCTATAAATGATGAAATGCAAGAGATATATAAATACATACAAGAATATGATAACATTTTGATTGTTTCGCCGCTTTATTTTTCGGAATTGACTGGAAAATTGCTGCCCGACTAAAGCCCGCCCCGTCCGGCAGTCAGCCGGATAGGGAACGGCTAAATTTTTACACTTCTTTTACTTCTTTATCTCACACGAGCAAAGCGGAAAGCTTTCTTTCGTTAATGTCCATGATGACCGCCATGGGAGTTATTGCTGTTGTGATGGTCTTTTTGCCCAGTTGGATTATTTGTCTGCCCATTGTGGGAACAGTTATCTATCCTGTCACGCAGTTCTCCCATGGTCATCCCGTGGCAGTCCTCTATGGTAACGCTCTCGTCATATTCCAGAAGCTCCAGATAAGTTCTGTATTTTCCAAACGACATATCATGCTGATGCGCTTCATGCATACATGCAGAATCACTGACATAGGTCAGGGCCTCATGGCTTTGGAAAAGTTCGCTGGCATTAAGTTCCTTTACAATCTCTTCCGACCTGTCGGAGACCACTGTAAAGACCAGCATAGCGTCTTTTTGCAGATATTTGTTGTAACTTTCATCCTTCAGCAGCCTGTCGATTGCCTGCATATAAGAAACATTTTTGAGCGGCACCTGCTCTGTGATCTTTCGCCCATCCTCATTGTATGCTTCCACAGATACCACTCTTCCAAAACGGTTGATATTGAGTTCTATGGAAGGATTCACATCCACACTGATATAAGAAACAGGCTTTCTATACACAGAATATCCCCCTGTTCCCACGAGGAAGAAAAGGCAGATTACCACCAGGGCATACCCGGGAGCAAAATGCGGTCTGAACCTGCTTCTTTTGACCTGCTGCTCATTCAGGTAACGCAGGGTATTTCTCTTTAGTTCTTCTGATGCCTGTATATTTTCCAGACTTTTCCGAATCGGATTCATGCCCACTCACCTCCCAAACTTTCCCGCAGCAGGTTTTTAGCCCTGGCAAGCCATGTATATATGGTGTTCTCCTTACGCCCCAGTATTCCCGCAATCTCTACTGCGGAATACCCTTCATAATAAAAAAGATAGATAACATTACGATATTTATCCGGAAGCTTCAACACCACATCCAGAACCTCTCCGGATGTATCGTCAAGCGCCTCCCGCTCCTGCGCAATCACATCCAACGGAACCCATTTCCTGTGCGCAAAGCTGCGAAGCCAATCTGTACAGGCATTGATCGTCACTCTGGCAAACCAGGCCTTCTCATGTTCACGACTTTCAAAAGTACCTTCATAGAGCATATATTTCAAATACACATTTTGAAATACATCCTCCGTATCATGCCTGTCTTTTAAATGTACAAGACATATCCTCCGCACCATATCCGCATACAATTCCATGGCACAGTTGATTTCTTCTGCGCTTTTCAACGTTACCCTCTCCTTCATGCCCCACAGAGAAAGCCCCGCCGGTACAGCAGGGCTTTTTGTTTCATACCAGAATGTCGGGCAAAGCCTGACATCCATTGTCTGTTCTTTAATGATGACGACCTGAATGATGGCCGCCTCCATGATGGCCGGAGCCGCTGTCATGATGGTATTCCTCCTCGTGATGATAGCTGTCATCATAATATTCCTCATGATGGTAGCTGTCATCATAATATTCCTCATGATGGTAACCGCCGTTATCATAGTACTCCTCATGATGATAGCCACTGCCATCGTATGCATACGTTCCCCAGCCATGTGAACCATCGCAGACACCGCCGTTTACGCAGGTACCGTTCACGTCACAGCTGCCGTCAGGATTACACCACACATTCTGTGCTGCCGAATACGAACCACCGGTATTGTCAGCTGCCGATGTTGCATTGCCACTGATAGTATACCAGCCATGCGAGCCATCGCACACGCCGCCGTTTATGCAGACACCGTTCACATCACAGCTGCCATCGGGATTACACCACACATTCTGTGCCGCTGTATTTGCCCCATTGGTATTATATGCCAACGCTGTCGATGTTGAATTGCCAGCTATCAAAGCCGCTACAGCCATTGCCGCCGCTATTCTTGCTAATCTTCTTTTCATGATCTTACCTCCCGTATTGCTTATCGTTTTCAAGTCATTTCATAAGTAATACGTCCGGTAAGAGCAAATCCTTTCACTGTTTCAAAAATTATTTATACAATAAATATTAACCATTCAATGCATGGCTGCTCTTCCCCAAAAACAACATATAAAATACCTCAGAGACCACGGAAGGTATCAAGGAGATAAGAGCACCTGCCACACCCGAGGCAATACCGAATACCGAAAACATCATCGCAATTACAATCAAAATCAATGCCGCATAGCAAACAGCATTAACCTTCCATGCTATCTCTCCGCTGTGCGCCGCATCTACATCACCAATACGGATCATCACCTCAGAAATAGAAGTACATGCCAGATATGCTATCATAAAGCCGATCACATAACCTGCAATCTGAATAATGACATGCATAGCGCCGCTCTGGAAAAGAACACTGATAACACTTAAAACAAGACTCACGATTGTAAGTCCAAAGGCGGTTCTGCATCCATCGATATCTTTGCCTGCCTGATTCAGGCCTATCATACTCATGACCATAAAGACCAGTGCCGCAATCGCTGCCAGAATGTTCAAAACTGGTATGATTAACAATACCACACAGATCAGACTGCCCATTGATGCAATATACATCTTCTTAATACCTGCTCCTGCATTTTCATAGTTTCCCATTATACTGTTTTCCTCCTAAGGTTAGTTGATACACCATGTCTCCTAAATAATCCCTCATAAAAACATTTCTGACACAGCATTATTTTACGTTCCGTGTAATATTGTATCAAATAATCTAACATTTGAAAATGTATTTGGTGACGAAATTATCCTAATATTCCGGAAATTCATCATTTTGCCTCACATGCTTCGATAATTTAGTAAATATATTGCCAATCTAATAATGCGGTTTTTACTTGAAATTCTCGGCATTATCCACAAAAAACCCAAATAAAGATTATAAGTTTTGGCTATTTACATTTATAAAAACACAAGATATCATATTCTCACGAAATGACAACCATATTTTCAGAAAGAAAGGAGGCTCACAGAAAAATTTTTACATACAACAGACTAAAAGATATGTTTTCAGGGAATCCTGCGTGTAGGGGAATTGCAGCTAATCGGTGTTGATTTGTGGAGTATCTATTTTCATAGTATCAATGATGATTAAGGAGGAGACAAAATTATGCGGCAGGTGCATGTAAAATTCAATGATGTAAATCAGGTCAGACAGTTTGTGAATGTAATTGATAAGATTGATTTAAGCTTTAATCTGGGGGAAGGCCGCAGGGTAGTGGATGCCAAATCCATACTTGGCGTGATGGCACTCGATCTGACCAAGCCCGTTCGTCTTAGTTATGATCCAGACGATGCAGATGATGAGGGGATTAGGGAGAAATTAGCTCCCTTTATATATTAATTATTATGATTGAAATATGTGCTATCAGGCACATCAGACCAAAACGGAGGCATATACAGCCTCCGTTTTTATATGTCCTGCCTTTCCTTTTGCTGTTAATCTTCCCGCATTGCAAACACACGCATTGCCGTCTTAACATTTTCCTTCATGCCTTCTCTTGCTTTCGCAGACACCTCCGTGAAAAAGACCGGAGTGCCATCCTCTATGCTCTGAATATACTCTGACGCCGCACTGCCGCCCGCCTTATCCATATATGTAAAGTAATTAATCTTTCTGACGCCCGCCCGGACTGCTTCCTGGAAATTTTCCCTGCTGACACCGGAACCGCCATGCATCACCACCGGTATATTGCCGCACTGGCTGCGGACATTCCTGACAACGTCAAAATCCAGCTTCGGTGCCGTGAGATAAATTCCATGTGTGGTTCCAAAAGAACATGCCAGTGCATCAATACCAGTCCGCGACACGAAGTCCTTCGCCTGCAACGGATCCGTATATATCTTGGTGTCATCATCCTCTCCACTGCCATCTCCAGCGCCGGATTCCCGTCTGCCCATGCTTCCTAATTCTGCTTCCACGCTGGCACCGTACTTACCTGCCATTTCCACCGCTTTTGCCGAATTAGCCAGATTCTCCTCATAGGGAAGAGTAGAACCGTCAAACATGATTCCCGTAAATCCAATCTCCAAGGCCTGCTGTAAGTATTCCAAAGTTTCCCCATGATCCAAGTGTACACACACCGGGCCTTTTGCTTTCTTTGCAAAATCTACCATCAAAGGCCCTATCAGTTCCAACGGTATCAATGATTCATGACACTGTGCAAACTGAATGATCAAAGGCACATCCACCTCTTCGGCTGCCTGAAAAATAGCCTGCAGACTTTCCAGGCTCACCGCATTAAATGCTCCGATTGCAATCTTTCTCTCTTCTGCAATCTGCAGAATCTCTTTTAACGTAACCAGCATATCCTTCTCCTTTACCAGCCGGCGAACTCGTTCTTCGCCCATCCTTTTTCTATCTTTTCCTTCAGATCAGCAAGCGGTTTTAAACCACTTAGAGCATCATAAGCTGCCACACAACAGGCCCCTGTGGCTGTCGCCAGCCAAACTGCCTCCTCAAGTCCTGCTCCCTCAAGTGCGGATACCAGAAAAGCCGCAATACTGGTGTCTCCCGCACCGGTGCCGGACAGAATCTGCTCCGGTACAAAGCTTCTCTCAAATCCTTCTTTATCTGCCCACTCGTCCACAGCAAGACCCAGCCTTGCACAGACCGGTTTCATCTGCTCTGCGGATGCTGTCCTATAGTAAATCCCCGGCGCCCCACATTTGATGAGAACCGCTCCAGCTCCCATGGAAACTGCCCTGTCCGCCAACGGTCTTACTTCTTCCAGTGATATGACTTCTGTGATATCCCGTCCAGCTGCCCGCTCATTCCAGATCTCGTATCTGTCCCTATCGATCATAAAACATAACTCTTCCACGCTTGGAACAAAGAAATCTACATAAGGAAGCGTTCGGGACAAAATATCATTCCAATTAGCCCGGCCGGCCTCTGATTTGGCATCTACTGCCGCAAGATCCAGAGAAGTGGCCACATGCCATTCCTTCATCCTGCGAAACATCTCTGCCAGTTCTTTACCACCTTCCTGATACATCCTCCGCATCAGGGGCGGATAGCCAAAATGGAACAGATCCGCTTTGCCTGCCTCTTCATAATCAATATCTTCACTGCCAAAAGAATCATTAGCTCCCGGATTATGTAAGAAAATCCGATCGATACCAGGTATCGCAATCACTACTGAATAGGAAGTAGACGCTTCCCCGGACACGATCATCCCCTCATCCGCGCCATACCGCCGCAGAATATTCTGTACCATACCTCCGAACTCATCTGCTCCGATCTTGCCCATCAGCGTCACATCAGCCCCTAATACCTTCATGGCAAGTCCGGTATTGGCCACCGCCCCACCGGTATGCACATCGGCACTACCCATCTGGATCAACTTGCCAGGTACCATGATATCACCGATATTTTCCACCTTCTGCTCCGGGAATACTGGCGTTATATCCAGACAGATATGTCCCGCCGCTATTATTTTCTTTCCCACAAAGTGCCTCCTAACTATGCCGGAAGATATAAATTATACTCCTACCTTCCATAATCCTGCAAATCATAATATTATCATATCACAATCCGGTTCTTTCGCAATATGAATCGGGTGACACAGTTCAACTTTGCCAGTTGCCCGGCTTTCCTGTCTGTCGGGCTGTCCCCATTTTAGATTCTCTTAATAAATACTTTATACTTACATAATTGCTTATCTGTTATATATGATGTATAACATATATAAACAAAGAACAAACAAACCAATATTGGCTGTATCATATTTCTGATAACGGTCATACTGATAACAAAAAGAAGGAGTGATCATTATGTTAAGACCAGCATTATTTAGCCACAACACTTACAAACCGTCATTTTATGAGGATCCCTTTGACAGGATGTTCGATGATGCTTTCAAGAACTTCTGGAGCAGCAATGAACTTGCTACCTTCGATGCTTTCAAGACCGATGTGATCGATCAAGGCGACAGCTACCTCTTGCAGGCAGAGTTGCCGGGCTTCGATAAGTCCGACATCAACATAGACCTGAAAGATAACCTGCTCACCATCTCCGCCTCCCATAAGGAGGAAAGCAATGAGGAAGATAAGAACAAATATATCCGCAAAGAGCGGTATTACAGTTCCTACTCCAGAAGCTTCCGCGTCAATGATGTGGAGCCCGGCGATATCGATGCTTCTTATAATAACGGTATCCTGGAAGTGAAGTTCCCGAAGAAGGACGCTGCCGCGAAGGAAGAAGTCAGACGGATTGAAGTGAAATAAAAAAGTCAATCTGCTTCGCGGCCTCGGATAAGCGGATGGATATTGTATATGATAAAGGGCGGTTTCAGACCTTTAAATAAGTCTGAAACCGCCCTTTTATAGTTTTCTTTTATTCTGCTTCCAGCACCAGTTCCAAAAATTCTTCTTTGTATTCATCATTTAGATCGATGCTCTTAAGCGCCCTCTTCACATTCTTTACGGAAGCATCTTCCGGATACTCACTGTGGGACGCCAACAGTCCGAACTCCGCCACCGCCGCCGCGAAGATAAAGTCATCCGAAGGATCTTCCTCATAGCTGTCGTATCCCACCGGATACTCCAAAAGCTTGCTCTCATCTTCCGCCGGTTTCTTATAACGGATGCTGATGGTCAGCCACTCTTTATACTTACTGTCTGAGGAAGGAGCTGCTGATGTTTCTCCTGTTTCATCCAGCCTTTTCTTATATTCCTTGCTGTATTTTAGATCCTCAACCTCACCCTTTGTCATGCCGCCTTCAAGAGGCTCCCGCAGAATGATTTCATAGAGCGCCGTCACACTGTGACCGGCTCCAATCTCACCGGCGTCTTTGGTATCATCGTCAAAATCTTCCTTTGCCAAAGCCCTGTTTTCATAACCAATCAGGCGATAACCTTCCACGATTTCCGGATTAAATTCTACCTGAAACTTGACATCTTTACAGATAGTGAGCAACGTAGCAGACATCTCTTCCACCAGTACCTTATCAGCCTCCCGCAGGCAGTCTATGTATGCATAATTGCCATTGCCTTTGTCCGCCAGAGTCTCCATCTTATTGTCCTTGATATTGCCGGTTCCAAAGCCCAGTACTGAAAGAAAAATACCGGATTCTTTCTTCTCTGTGATCAGTTCTTCCAGCTCCTCTTCGCTGGTCAGTCCGATATTTAGATCGCCATCCGTAGCCAGGATAATGCGGTTATTACCGCCTGGTATAAAGTTCTCCTCCGCCAGCGCATAAGCTGTCTCGATACCTCTGCTTCCATAGGTGCCGCCGCCTGCTTCCAGGCCATTCAGCGCCTTTTTGATCTTTCTTGTCTGATCTCCATGCGCGCTATCTAAAACAATCCTGTCCTCCGATGCATAAGTAACAATGGATATTCTGTCTTTCTCTGAAAGATTTTCCGCCAGCAGACAAAATGATTCCTGTAAAAGAGGCAGCTTATCATCCGAATACATGGAACCGGACACATCCAGCAAAAATACCAGATTCGATGCCGGTGCGCGGGAATAATCAATATCCTGCGTCTTGAGCCCAATCATGAGAAGTTCCGCCTCATCATTCCAGGGACAGTGTCCAATCTGTGTTGTCACACCAAAGGGATCTGTTCCTGTGGGATCATTATAATCATAAGAGAAGTAGTTGACCATCTCCTCAATCCTGACTGCCCCGTCCGGCAGGCTGTCAAGATCATAACCATCCCTGATCAGTCTGCGCAGGTTGCTGTAGGAAGCCGTATCCACATCCGCAGCAAAAGTCGAAAGCGGCTCTGCCATCACGGAAGAAAAGCCTTTTTCTTCCCACTCACTATATTCTTCCCCGGAATTATCCGGCAGTTCGTCATCAAAATCATAACAGGAGTCCAGATAACTGTCATCGGGAGCAGCTTCAGACCTGGCACTATCCATGCCTTCCATTTTCTCTTTCTCCTGCTCTCCTAACATCACTGTACTGTTACTGTTGCCTGCATCCCCTGCCGCATTGTCGTATTCAGCTTCCGCTCCATCCACCTCCGATGCTTCTTCCGAAACATATGCTCCTCCAGGCTGCTCCTTAGCCGGTGCTTCATCTGAGACATATCCTGCATCTTCTACCGCCGCCGGCGCTTCCGCAGTGGCGCCATCCTGTGAACTGCCGCAGCCTGTCAATAACATAACGCCAACCATACCCAATACTGTTATTTGCTTTACACACTTTTTCATCCCTTTTCCTCCATTCCAAAACTGCTTCTCTGCTTCCTCCCCGAAAGATGCACCAGATTGTATCTTTTGTGATCTCTCTACTCTTAATACCTTTCAGGATTTGAAAAAGTTGCAACGAAATAAAATTTTTTCGAAATTTTTATGAATGAGATTTCGCTGTTTTCTCCAGCTTACCATACCCTTCTTTCAGGAAGACATCTAACTCCTCAAACGTTCCGCTGATCACATAAGCTGTCCCGTCTGCCGACTCCACATATGCTATCCAGCCTTTCTCCTCTTCCATTACCCGGAACGTCAGGCCTTCATACACAATATCTTCCGCCGCCGGATCATCATAAAAGGCCGGCTTTTCTTCCACAGCTTCTATCTCCACATAGCCGCCTTTTGCAGATCGGAACGGCTTCATTTCTTTCTTCTCGGCACCGCTGTCCTGCAGCATGTCACGCTGCGTTTCTTCCTCAACATAATCCGCCGCCGCTTCTGCCGCCGCGCTCTCAGAACTGTCCATCTTATCTGTGCCTTCTTCCGCCATGGCTCCTGCGGTATTTTCTATTTCCTCCGGTGCTTCCGCCGCACTCTCCATTTCCTCCATCACACCGCCTGCCGCCGCACCGCTCATTTCACCTGCCGCCGCTTCCGGCGCCTCTGCGGACGGCATAGCCCCATCCAGAGCTATACGGTTCCCCGTAAATCTGTCCTTCCAGACACCTTTCACAGCCAATGATACAGATAATAGTATCACCACAGCAGCCGCCGCCGTCAGCGGATAGCTCCATTTACGCCAGGAGTATTTCTTCTGATGTGCCTCATAGTCCGCATAAGTAACCTGTGGCGCCTGTGCCAAATGCTGGTTGCTCTGTTTCCTGCGTATTCGTGCCTCTTCTTCCCGCACTGCTGCCTTGGTTTTTTCAATCAGCGCTTGCGGTGCATGTATCTGCGCAGTTTCGTTTTTATACTGATTCATCATAGTTTATGATTTCCTCTTTCTTTGGTCAATTGACCTAACTAACATCTGCAATTATATTTCCTGTGTTTATATCTGCATTTGTTTTCTGTCTTAATAATTCTATCCTGTTCCATCCAACAGACCCTTTAGCATCTCCCTGGCACGATGTAATTGGGATTTGACAGTACTCTCTTTCTGTTCTGTCATCTGAGCGATCTGAGCGATTGACAGTTCTTCAAAGTAAAAAAGATGCACGGCCAGCCGATATTTGGGCGGCAGCTTGGCCACCGCCTGCCTCACCGGATGTTCATCCGGCGATTCATAGGCCTCCGCCCCCTGGAGTTGTTCCGCTTCTTCTATATAATCCACATTTTTATTCCAATACTGGTCATAATACTTTTTGGCGCAGTTAATCGTCACCCGGATCAACCATGCTTTCACATGCTCCCAGGAAGTAAGTTCTTCAATGTGGCTGACCAGCCGGACGAATACCTCCTGAAAAAGGTCGTCCGCATCCGTCCTGTTCTTCATCTGTGACAACGCCAGCCGGTACACCATATCGGCATATCTGTCCACCGCATTTTCTGTCGTTATCCGTTCCTCATTCGTCATACAAGTCCACCATGTCCAAGCCGCATATAGCCGCTCTACCCTTAATACCTTTCAGCCTTGTCAAAGGTTGCATCTTTTATATAAAATGTCTCCCCTGCCCGTCTCGTCTCTCCACCAGCTTATCGTACTGGACATACATCTTCTGCACTTCATTTTCCAAAATATAATAATGCCGGACATAAGGCACCAGAAGCACAAGCAGGGCGAATGCCAACAGCCCCACACCCGGCGTAAATGCTGTCACACACAGTCCGATCACCACCACTTCCAGAATCGCAAAGGTAACGGTCACAATCAAATGAATCAGCCTTTCATGCTGAAAAAAGGATACCTGGATCAAATGTTCCCTGATAATGGCCGCCCAATCCGCATCTACCTGCTGTAACAGTCCATCAATATATTTTCTGTAATACAAAATACGCTTTTCCATCCCCTATATATCCTCTAACACTTTCTGCAGGTTCTCTATATCTTCCACCGTGGTGGCAAAACTCGTGGCAAAACGCACTACCGTATGGGTCTCATCATACGGTTCCCAGATATCAAACCGTACTTTCCTTCGCAGCTTTTCCATCTCCTTGTTTTCCAGAATAATAAATTGTTGATTGGTCGGAGAATCCAGAAAGAAACGATATCCCTTTTCCCGGAATAACTCTATTAAATTTTCCGCCATTTCAATCGCCTGTCGGCTGATCTGACAGTACAAATCATCTGTAAAGAGCGTATCAAACTGAACTCCCAGCAGACGTCCCTTGGCCAGAAGTCCACCCTTCTGCTTGACCATAGTCAGGAAATGAACCGGCATATTCTGCTTCGTAAAGATTACCGCTTCTCCACAAAGCGCCCCTACTTTTGTGCCGCCAATATAAAACACATCGCAGTACTTCGCAATCATAGGAAGGGTAACGTCCGTGGTCTTACTCATAAGGCCGTAGCCCAATCTTGCACCGTCCAGATACAACGGTATTTTATAAGTTCTGCACACATTAGACAGGGCTTCGAGTTCCGCCCCGGTATACAAGGTACCATATTCTGTGGGGTGGGATATATAAACCATCCCCGGAAACACCATATGCTCATGGCTGCTGTCTGCCCAATAACGCTTTAAATATTCTTCCAGTTCCCCGGCATCCATCTTCCCCGTGTGGCTGGGAATCTCCAGCACCTTGTGGCCGCTGTGTTCAATCGCCCCCGCCTCATGTACGCTGACATGGCCTGTCGTGGCCGACACTACTCCTTCGTAGGGTTTAAGCATGGTACTGATCACCAGCATATTGGTCTGGGTTCCTCCCGCCAGGAAAAAAATCTCCGCGTTCTCACAGTCACAGGCCTTCCGGATTTTCTCTTTGGCACTCTCGCAATAATGGTCATTGCCATACCCCGGCAGTGCCTCTTCATTGGTCTCCAGCAATCTTTCCAAAATCCGCCTGTGAGCGCCCTTGTTATAATCACATTCAAATGATAGCATTTTGATCCTCCTCTTTTCACTGATTCATTTTTTCCACAAACGCAATCTCTTTCGCCGTCATCTCTACCCAGGCCGGTCGAAAACCTGCTCGAATCGCATTGCGGACAGACTTGATATTCGACCATGCGGCGCAGTAAAAGGGCACCTTCCCGTGCGCAAAAGTCTCCATCGCAAGCCGCGCCGTCAGCGCTGCAGCAATTCCCTGCCTGCGGTACGGCGGCAGAACATCCACTCCAATCTGCCACATGGTCTCACAATCCGCGGAACATCCTGCCAGCCCAATCAGCCGATCCCCCTCATAGGCTCCCACACCTAACACATCCAGGGTTTTCCTTTCCTTGGATAAAGCATTGCTCCATTCCGGCAAATAGAGCTTTTCAAAATCTCTCTGTTCCAGAATCCGCATCTCATAGTCACAGGTTAACTCTTGCAGCACGTTCATATCCGGCAAAAAATACTCCGCCATAAAACAGACCTGCAGGCCGTGCTGCATCAAAGCTGTGTTGATCACCTGCATATTGGGCGTCTCAAAAAGATGTTCTACCGGGTATTTATTGATATATCCCGATACGATATCCCGCAGTTTGTCATCGATTGATGCCACCACATTATTTCCATAGGACACCAGATTGCAGGCAAACGGCAGCGTCAGGTAGCGTCTGGCGTTCTCATTTGTTTCAGATATCACAATCTTATTTTCAGCCGCAAGGAAATCCTCCGGCTCACAGTGTAAATCTATCGCAGACTGCTTAAGCGCACACTGCAGTATTTCATGGTTTGTCATAGTAAGCCTCATTCAGATAAACGTTAAAATATATTTTATTCTTCTATTATAGGAACTGCTTCTAACGAAGTCAATCTTTCTGTTTCCAAAGAAAAAGGCGGTAGATTTTCTACCACCTTTTCCCTAATACCCATTTTGTTCCGCTCCATATACAGCCTGTTCGTGAGTAAACCCTTCAAATTCCAATACGACAATATTGTACCTATACTACCAAAAATAAGAGATAAGATTCCTAATATATCCATCTTTTTCTAACTTTTCTTAACTAGTGCCACAATAGCCAGAACAGCATTGATCAGACACCACACTGCCCAAATGACAAGATCACTGTAATTTCCATGTCCGGCAAAACCGCACAATGCCGCCAATCCAAAAAGAATGACAAGGGCAATATTTCCGCCTTTTCCCTCCGCCTTTCTGGTTGCTACAGATACTATACCGCCGGAAAGTAGCAAAATAGCCACAAGAATCCCAACGGAACCAGAAGATTCCCCATTATCCTCCAGGGCGTTGACCACTCCAGCCGCACATGACTGAAATGTGACCACCACAAATAGGATAATTGAGATAATCCCTGCTACAAGTTTCCATGTCTTCATAAAAAAGTCCTCCTTTAATGTGTTTTAATATTTTTATCCATTTATTTCAGTCCTGTAATCCGCTGGTGCGCAGTGGCTCCATTCCGTTCTGTTTCAAAAGGGCATTTACATCAATGATACTTCCCGGCCTCTCATTAAATACAATCATCATAAATGCATCTCTCGGTTTTTTTGCATATAGTGTAGGCATCTCATATTCTTTTAACGCTCTTTGTGTCTCCTCCAAAGTAAATTCCGCCGCATAGCAGATTCTCAAAATCACATCCCTCTGTTTCGTCCTTTTCTCTCCGTTTAGTAATTTATAACCATAACGTTCGGGAATATCTGCCTTCAAAAAAACCTGCTGCTGTGTTAGTTTCTTTTCCTGAAACAGTTTCTTCATATAAATGATAAAATCATCTTTTCCCATTATCATACTGTCTTTATTTTCCGCACAGTAGGCACTATAATTTTTAATGTGAGTGCTGCCGAGAACATTTTCTAAATCTCGTGTATTTTTTTCGCTCATTATGGCCTCCTATCTGCTATAATGTTCATTAGTATATTACGAAAGGATCATATTCATGGATGCCTCTTGCAATTTAAACATTTCCTGTTACAAAACAATCGCTGTCATCAATGAAGCACATAACATTTTCCTTGTCCAACACCAAATCTCACATAAAATATTTATTAAAAAAATACTGGATATCTATAACCTTCCCATATATGTCTACCTAAGACAAAATAAAATTACCGGCATTCCCCAAGTCATCGAAATATATGAAGAGAACCACCGATTAACGGTAATCGAAGAATATATTTCCGGCGTATCTTTGCAGGAACTGATGGTTACAGGACAGCTGTCCGCAGCTTCCGTATCACACTATATTTGTGACCTGTGCGATATTCTTGAAAAATTTCATTCTCTGCCAGTACCGATCATACACAGGGATATTAAACCGTCTAACATTATCATTACGCCTTGCAGCCATGCCATACTCATAGACTTTAACACAGCAAAATACCTGACCAACATAAATTCCACCGACACAATGCTTCTCGGTACAAAAGGCTATGCTGCCCCGGAGCAATATGGTTTTGGTTCCTCTACTCCACAGACTGATATCTATGCACTCGGTATCTTATTAAAAGAACTTACTTCGGCTCTGCCCGCCCCGACAGATGCATTTACTCAAATCATTAATAAATGTATCCAGATCGATCCTTCTAATCGTTTCGAATCCGTGTCATCCCTGAAACAGGAAATTCAGGGAAAAAGTAAAAATCCCCAAAATACATCGTCCGACTCATGCAACTGGCGATTGTTCCTTCCTCCGGGATACAGAACCATGACTCCCTGGAAAATGGTAATGTCAACCAGCGTTTATCTATTTATTTCCTGGTTTTTCCTCTCCATGGATTTTGAAACGATATCTGCCTCCGCATTATGGTTAGAACGCATTTCCTGTTTGTTCATTGTTCTGTTAATTATCTTTTTTAATTTTAACTACCGTAATATGCAGCGATTTTGGCCTTTATGTAATAGCAAAAACCCAATAATACATTACATTGGAATCTTATTGCTGGATGTCTTCATGGCTCTTTCACTTTTCACCATGATGATCATTTTGGAATATACCCTATTTACTTAGTTATTATATCATATCCTTTTTGTCCTCGTTGCCACCGTAAGGGTGGCAATTTTAACCCATTAATATATTATATTTGGTCACCTTCCTGCTCTCCCATTCGTATATAAGTCAAGAGGCCTCTTAAAAACCAAGAAAGGAGCGCGTAATATGCGCAAAAGTGAAATGGATATCAAACGCATCCTGCAGAGCCATGGCAGCACACTCTATCGAAGCGCTTTCCTGCTGCTTGGAAATCCTCACGATGTGCAGGATATCTTACAAGAAGTCCTGCTCCGCTATCTGGAAAAATCGCCTTCTTTTCAGTCTACAGAACATGAAAAGGCCTGGCTGTTACGAGTTACAACAAATTGTTGTACAGATTTCCTCAGATTCCGTAAGAGACATGCCTGCATAGACTTGGAATCACTGAAAGAATGCCTGCCCGGTCCGGAGCAGAAAGAACACCTGGAAGAGCTTTATTCCCTGCCGGCCAAGTACAAAACAGTGCTGATGCTGCATTATTTTGAGGGATATTCCGTCTCGGAAATTGCACAGATCCTAAAAATATCGAATAGTGCAGTTAAGAAACGGCTCCAGCGCGGTCGGGAAGCCCTTAAGATTGCCCTCACAGATGGGAAATCATTGGGTTTTACAACCGTTCAATCAAATGACCCATTAATAAAACTGACAAACATCAAAAAGGAGAGTTATAACTTATGAATAAAAACGATATGATACAGATAAAAGATGCCATTACAATACCGCCCGAACTGACAGACACTTTATTGCACAATTGCACCGCCTCCCAAACAAAGCGTTTTCCTTACACAAGTTATTCCCGACTGGCCATGGCTCTGATCGCCGCCTTTGCGATCATGATCACCGGCACTACCTCATATGCCGCCTACAATGTCTATCAGGAAAAAACCCTGGCTGTTTTTATGGAAATCTCTCTTTCGCAGACAGAGATTGAGCAGATTGGCGAAGAGCTTTCGCAGATTCCCGGTATCTCTTCCTGCCATTTTGTAAGTGGTGATGAGGCCTGGGACGAGTTCCGGACAACCTATCTGTCGGATCTGGACGGCATTGCAGAAGCTTTTAGCGAAAACCCTTTAAAAGATTCGTTTAACTATCGTCTCAGTGTGCGGCTGAACGCCGATACGCAGGCAGTCCGTGAAGAGATCAGCCGGATTGAGGGCGTGCGGCTGGTGAACGATCTTTCGGAACTTAAATAAAATAAGTAAATTCCTTCGGAATTAACTTTGCGAGCTCCGCTTCGCGGCCTCGGATAAACAGAGAAATTTCTTATAGCATAAATAAAATGGGAGTGTTTTCAGCACTCCCATTGATGTTTCCTCATATTAACATGGCCATTTTCTTTAAAGGTTACGCCCTCTTTTACTAATAAATCCCGCTGCCCTGCCCAGTGCGGCGCTAATCGGCCCGCATGGTTCACAACCCTGTGGCAGGGATAGCTTCCATAATATTCCGCACGGCTTAAGACCTTCCCTACCAGTCTCGCATAATTATCCCTGCCTATCAATTTTGCAATCTGTCCATAGGAGACTACTTTTCCCGCCGGGATTTCTTCCACCACGGATAGTATTTCATAGATTAAATCTTCATTCAACACGGCCGCGCTATCTGACACTCTATTCTACCACCTTACATGAATGCTCTACAGATTCCGATACTTTTGTCCCTCACATTTAGGCAGGTTTATCGACAAGTCCCTTCTGACATGAGTATCCGCATAATCCTGATCCGTCTTATTAAAATAATCGTATTCGCCTCCGGGTGTATCATCCCAGGTTACGTCCACGTTATAGTATCCATCTTCCAGTCCGATAATGTTCCAGGCGTGATCTTCCCCCGCAAACCCCGTACAGTAATAGCAGGGAATCCCCAGTCTCTGCATAAGATACTGATAGGCTCTTGCATAACCGGCACACACACTTTTGCCTTCCACCAATGCACTATAGGCACTCTGATTCATATCCGCACCTTTGACATACTCTATCTTTTCGATCAAAAGATCGTGTATCCGTCTGCTCTTCTCGTAATTACTCAGATTCTCCACCTGTGTCAGCATCGTATTTACCGTATTATAGAACTTGGAAGATTTTTCCGGAAACTCCTCCTGTGTAATATTAAATTCCAATTCCAATTCCGCACAGATTTTATTCTTATCATATTTGCAGACAAAAGCCGTGTTCAGCCAGAACAACTCCGGGTGATCGTTATAGACTGCCATGATTACATTCTTAATCTCCGACACCGGCACAGCTTCAATCGGTACAAAGGCTCCATTGAACGCATTGGCATTAGCAAATATCTGCCGGTACAAATGCTGCCCCTTGGCATCCAGCATAGCATAATAAGGATAAACTGCCGGATCAAAGGTATAGCCATCCCCCAGCTGACCAAATCCCAAATCGCTGGTGTACTCACCACCCTCCGCATCCGGCAACTCTTCTGACTTCTCTGTAATCGGCTGATACCCCGACTTACCGCTGACAGCTTCCGGCACTTCGATACCGGATTCTGATGGCGCCTCATAACCATTGGTACCTCTGACAACTTCTTCCGGCTCCTCCTTATCCGGCAAATTCAGATTCTCAGTCCAATCCTCTCCGGCCGGCTCCTCCGAAGACTGTTCTTCTTCCTGTTCCGGCAGCGATTCCTGCTCCTGCACGGAATCGGATTCTTCCTCCTCTTCCCCGGACAGGACATCTTCCGGCTCTCCGGATTCCGAAGTATCCTCCTGCTGCGTCTGTTTTGACGATATATTCCCCGATACCAGATCTGACAATTTCTTTGTGATATTTGGATTGAGGGCACATAACAGGATTAGGATGCACAACAATGCCGTCAGGACTGCAATGGCCGCTAAAATCTTCTTCAGTATTTTCATGATCAGCCCTCAAACTGCACAAAATTTCTGCCGGAAGCATCCGTATACCTAAGAATGATTGCCGAAGTCTTGGGAATCGTTATGCTGACTTTACCTGCAACCACCGGATATTCCTTATTTTCCGTGGTATATCCTTCCGCCGTTGTCAAAAGAAGCTGTTTGAGCATACATTCTTTCGGGATACCCAGATACCAAACAGACAGTTCTTTTGTGATCTCATAGTCATTATTATTCACAAGTATCACAGATTTGCCCATTTTATTAAATCTGCCATAAGCTATCACATTATAATCAGCGTCCAAATATTTTAGGGAGCCGGTCAAAAACTCCTTGTGGGATTTATGGATACGGATGATATCTTTATGGAAGGAGATCATCTCATGATCCTCATGTCCCCATGGATAAGTCCTTCTGTTATCAGGATCGGTGAATCCACAGACACCCGCTTCATCCCCATAATAAATAGTCGGTGCGCCGGGCCAGGTCATCTGAATCACCACTGCCTCTCTCATCACGGCTTTATTTACACCCTCATTTGCCGCATGAGGCCCCAAGGTATTAGTCCTTCCCACCCTGTGATTGGTTCTGGTAAGAAACCGGGAATGGTCATGATTGGACAACTCATTCATTGCTACCAGAAGAGAAGGCATTGAGAAATTCGCAGAATGATGTCTCATAGCGCCCCAAAAACTATCTGCATTGCCCCGCATATCTTCCCTGTAATCATCGCTGTGTTTTTGCATCCCGGTCAAAAACCAGGTGACCGGCTCCATAAAGGCATCATAATTCATGACAGTATCCCACTCTTTACCCTGCAGCCAGTCTTTCGGGCTGCCGTAATGCTCTGCCAGAATGATCGCATTTGGATTAGCCATCTTGACCGCCTGGCGAAACTCCTGCCAGAAACGGTGGTTAAATTCCGGACTGTGTCCTAAATCTGCAGCCACGTCCAGTCTCCATCCGTCTGCATTATAAGGCGGTGATACCCATTTCCTTCCGATATACAATACATAGTCCAATAATTGTCTGGAATTTTCATAATTCAATTTAGGCAGTGTATCATGCCCCCACCAGCCATCATAAGAACCATTATAAGGGAACCGGTTCTCATCCAAAAAGTGGAAGTAATTATGATATGGACTGTTCTTATCAATATAAGCGCCTTTCTCGTAACCCGGAGCATTCTCATAAATCCGCTCTCTATCCAGCCACTTATTAAAAGAACCACAGTGATTAAACACCCCGTCCAGGATAACTTTCATACCCCTTCGATGCGCTTCTTTTACTACTTCCGCAAAAAGTTCATTGCTGGCTTCCAGATTATCCTTATTGGAGATACGGTCAATATACCTGGTAGCAAAGCGGTTCTCCTTCTGATCCGGGCGCAGAAGTTCCCCTTCATCGTGCACAATCTTGCCAAAATGAGGATCTATATAATCATAATCCTGAATGTCATATTTATGATTCGATGGCGATACAAACAGGGGATTGAAATATATCACATCCACGCCCAGATCCTGCAGATAATCCATCTTGTCAAGCACACCCTGCAGATCACCGCCATAAAACTCCCGTACACCCATGGCTGCAGGATACTTATTCCAGTCCTCCACCCGCACGGTCTTATCTCCAATATACTGATACTCATTCGTGAGCACATCATTGCTGGGATCTCCATTATAGAACCGATCCACATATATCTGATAGAAGACAGCGCCCTTCGCCCAATCCGGCGTCTTAAAACCCGGAATCAGCTGAAAGTGATAGTATTCGTTGATATCTTTTGTAACGCCCCGCATGTCATAATAGCAGGAGATCTTACCCGCATGTACTTCAAAATAATAGCTTAACTTTTCATCCTCCAGCTGGATACTGAGAGCATAGAAATCAAAATAAGCGTTAGAATCGACTTTGGTCATAATATGCTTCTGCCCTTTATCCACCAGAAACACTTTGTCGATATTGTTCCGTCCGGAACGAAAATAAATCGTCACTTCCTCGTATGCACTGGGTTCCGGCGGACACACATAATCCTCCGTCAAATCTGAGAACAGGGCTTTCCTGTTGAACACCGGCCGCATACCTGCCATATACATCTGATTTTTTTCTGCCTTTTGAAATTGATTGATGTCCATATTCAGCCTTCCTCTAAAAATTACGAAAAACTTACATAGTTATTTTATCCTATATGTTGTGGATATTCAAGGGTTTAAACGACCCGATATGGCACATATTGTATAAATTGCCCTGAATTGACAAAATATTACTTAAATTTTATCCGTAAAAGGTAAAAAAGACAGTTAATCAAAACTGTCTTTTTTAGAGAAGGTATTTCTTTCTTATGGGGTATAGCAAAAAACTA
>CAMXIF010000040.1 GCA_947243845.1 uncultured bacterium | reverse complement strand
TCCAGAATCGCCAGCCTGTCCTCTTTCAGTTTCACATCATAATAATCGTTCAGATTATCAAAACCGATCACCACAGCTCCTTTTTCCAGGAGTGTCTTTGATAAATGAAAGCCGATAAACCCGGCGCCACCGGTGACCAGATATATCTTAGTGGAATCCAACGCTTTCATGGTTCTTTCCTTTCTGCTCTTAACGCCCTATACTGTAATACTCTATTCCCGCTTCCCTCATGGCCTGTACAGCGAACACATTGCGCCCATCATAAACCAGCGGGTTTTTCATTTGTTCCTTAAATATCTTCGGCACAAGATTCTTAATCTCCTGCCATTCTGTAAAGACAAAGCAGATGTTGGCTCCCGCCAAGGCTTCTTCTATCGTGTCCACATAACTGATTGTCCCCCGTCCGTTTGCCCCTTCCGGATAGAGTTTTTCAAAATTCCTGACAGCCACCGGATCGTACGCCACGATCTGAGCGCCGCCTTCTAACAAAAGTTTCACATTATCCACTGATGGCGCTTCGCGCAGATCGTCCGTCCCCGGCTTAAAAGCGAGACCAAGCACCGCCACTTTCAATCCCTGAAATGTGATCATACGCTGGCAGGCCTTCTCATAAAGCCTGGTCTTCTGTGTAGCATTCACATCCACCGCCGCCTCCACAGTCCTCAACTGATACCCATGCTGTTTCGCCAGATATTTGAGAGCCTTGGTGTCTTTCGGAAAACAACTGCCGCCATACCCGATACCGGCTTTGAGGAAATTCGCGCCAATCCGGGCATCATAACTCATGCCCTCCGCCACTGCATCGATATCCGCACCCACCAGTTCACAAAGATTGGCAATATCATTCATATAAGAAATCTTAAGCGCCAAGAAGTCATTGCAGGCATACTTGATCATCTCCGCTGAACGCCTGTTGACAGACACAATGGGAAGTCCAAACGGCTCATAAATCTTCTTTAACAGTTCCTCAGCTTCTTTGCTCTCCGTACCGATAATGATGCGGGCCGCATGAAGCGTGTCATGTACCGCAGAGCCCTGGGCAAGAAATTCCGGGTTGGAGGCCACCTCCACCTTCACATCCCGCTCCAGGAAACCATGGATAAATTGCTCCACCTTATCATTGGTTCCCACCGGCACCGTAGATTTCACCACCACCAGACAGTCCCGCTCCACCGATTCCGCAATCTGTCTGGAAACCGTAGCAATATAACTTAAGTTAGCAGAACCGTCAGGCTGCTCCGGTGTTCCCACACCGATAAAGATCGCATCCTTATCCCTGTAGGCTTCCCGATAATCTGTGGTATAGTGAAGTCTGCCCGCAGCATTGTTCTTCTGCATCAGTTCCTGCAATCCTTCCTCATAGATGGGCGTCACACCGGCCTCCATCATTTTTACCTTTGCCTCATCTACATCCACACAGGTGACGTCATGCCCTTTCTCTGCAAAGCATACTCCGGCTACCAGACCTACATATCCTGTTCCTGCCACTGCTAATCTCATAATCTCTGTTCGTACTCCTTTCCAATCCGTCCTGAAAATATTCCTCTTCAGTTTTATTCTTTATAACTGTCTGCTATTGTACAGTTTTACAGTTTTTCCCTGCTAAATAATTTCTTCCATTTACGCACTGCCCTGTCCGCCAATGTAGGACCATGATTGCGGCGCGCTCTTTCTTCATCAAACAATCCCTTCAAATCCGGCTGGCTGTTCACATAGTCCCACCAGACCTTTCCTAAATTCGTGTCATAACGATTCCAGGGCTTGTCTCCCGCATAGTGCAGGATGACAGGGGCTTTCATGGCTTCGTCATATTCTTCCTGTGTATAAATGCCCTCGTCAACGAGTCTGTGATATTCACTGCCTCCCATATAAGTTAACCGGTTATATTTGGGCGGCAGATAAACCATAGCACCCTGACAGGTAATATTTAAAATATCCTGATCCTGATAATAAAGCCGCTGTTTGGCAAGTTCACTCCATTGTCTTTCCAGACTGCGTCTGCGAATCTCTGCCAAATTCAATAATGTGATTCCCGCATTGATATAATTGCCTCTCTGACCCTTCAGCAAATGCCAGTATGGCCTGTCACTGTTCCACTCCCACTTATCAGCCAGATTAACAGTTCCTCTGACCGCCGCCAGTACATGATCGGTTAGCGCTATTTCCCAAAGCGGCAGTAAGCTGTCCAGCACCAGAACATCCACATCCATATACAGAATCTTGTCCACTTCAGGCAACAATTTATGCAGCGTAAGCCGCAGATAGGTAGCAACAGAAATATCCCTAACCTCATAAGAATCCGCATAGGGATTATCTATACTGTGCATAATCAACACGGATTCTGCATCCCTGGCCGTCACAATCTGCCTGAGACTCTCCTCCACCCGTGCAGCCGCACTTGTACAGATACAATGTATCTCACAATGAACAGATGCCCTGACACATTGGTCTACCAGAGATGCTGCCGTAGCCTGCACTGGCACAGTCAGGTTTTCGTCAAAACAAAAAGCTACCTTTATTGGTTCCAAATATATTCCTCCATCTGGGAAATGCCGCTTGGGGCTTTGCCCTATTACCTATCTTACATGGATACTGCCAAAAAAGCAAGAAACCGTGCTTACCGGAGAGCAAAGAATCTCTCCGCACAAGCCACACTTGACAGCTGCTTCCGATACTGCACGCAGTTATCCACATACCTCTCATTCTGATTCACAATCTGTATCAGCGCTTCCGCGCCCCAGCCATCTTCCACTATGCCCAGTTCCTCCCGCCTGATATATGCCGCGTTGTAAGGCACAGGGGTAGTCACAATCGGCGTCCCCAAGGCAATGCTCTCCACAATAGAGACCATGTTATTATCCTTTCTTGTGGACACCAGCAGTGCCTTGGACCGTGCGACAATGGGCATTAACTCAGCATGGGACATCTGTCCGTAAAAGACAACCTGCTTTTCCAATCCAAGATTCCGCACCAGACTTTTCAGCCGCACTTCCTCTTCCCCCTGCCCGATGATACACAGCCGGTATCCGGTGTTACCCTGTTTCACAAAACCTCCAAAACTCTCTATGGTTCGGTCAACCTGCTTGCGGGCAATCAACTGGGACACGACCACGAACTGTTCCGCTTTATCCCGCGCATCAGGAAGCGGGAATTTCGCAAGATTCACCCCATGGTCAATGGTTTCTTTCGTCACTAGGGGCATGAACTGTCTGATAAAAGAAGCTGCAGCCTCTGAGCGCGGCACCACTTTTGCCTTCCTCATCATAAGTCGGGCAACCACCTGATACCATATCCTGGAAGGAATCCGATGCAGCATATTATTATGTGCCGCCAATTCATGCCATATGATCGTCTTTTCAGGACAAAGTCTGGCCGCCGTATAAGACCAGGTGGCAAACACTTCGCTACTGACAATCATGTCATATTCTGTATGTTCTTTCAAAAACCTGCGCAGGGCAGGCATATAGGGAAAACATCTGGGCTGAAAAAGGCTGCGCCACACCGTATGAAACCACAGAACGGGAAAAGGATAACTTTCTTCCCGCCGGGGCCGGTAATCTTCAGCAGCAATCAGCGTCACCTCATGCCCTGCCTCCCGGAAGCCCTGACACATGGTGTAGATCATGGTATCCTTGATGGAATCCACCTGCGGAATCCGATTGTTTTCCGCCGTATATAAAATGGGATTGATGACCAGCACCTTACTCATACAAACCTCCGCCCCTCCTGCCTTTTACAGATAACGCAAGAAACCGGTCGGCGATCTTGGGAACCGCCAAATTCTCTTTCAGCTTCGCTGCTTCTATGCCCAGCCGCCTGCCCAGCTCAGGGTTCTCCGCCAGCTTGTCCATGGCCGCCGTAAGCGCCTCTGCATCACCTACCGGCACCAGCAGTCCGTTCAAACCATCTTTGATATACATCTTAGAACCGCCAATGGGACAATCTGTGGCAATCACAGGCATTCCCAGCGCCATGGCTTCCAACATGGAATTGGAAATGCCCTCATAATCCGAAGACAGCACATACATGGCAGCCGTACGTATTTTTTCCTGCACATTATCACAAAACCCCTGAAACCGCACGCGTTCCATGATTCCCAGACGTTCCGCAAGCTTCTTTAATTCCTCTTCCAACTCTCCCTTGCCGTAGATCTCCAGCACATATGCCTCATGTTTCCCGGCAAAACCAGCAAATGCTTCCAGTAAGAGCCTATGATTCTTCTGCGCGCTCAGCCTGCCCACCGCCACGATTCGCGGTTCCCGCTCTCCCTCGTAAGACTTCACGTCTTCCAGTTCCAGCGGATTCGGAATGACCGCCGCCTTACGCCTGATTGCCGCCGGAAAACTCTCCACCGCATCCGGCGTCTGACATATCACCACATCCGCCATCCGGTAACTGAGATTCCTGATGTTAGGATGTTCATATTTGTTGGGATCATTGCGTTCGGAAACCAGCATTAAATGCCGCTGCCCCAGGGCCGCCACTGCTGAAAACACAGCTCCCATCACGCTGAAAGCCCAGATCTGACAACCTTTATGCTCCCGGTAAAACCGCCGCATCCTGCCGATTCTTCCAATCCTCTCTTTGATACTGCCCCCGGAAGGATTCCCCACACTGACCACCTCTATGCCATCGAGTAAAGGATAGGCCGTTTCATGCCCTGCAAAGAGCAGGATTGTCACCCCAATCCCCCGCCTGCAATATTCATTAGCCAAAAGCGCTACCACGCGTTCCGTACCACCACCGGGCATATCCGGAATCACAAATACAATTCTTTTTGTCATATTAATCCTCGTTTAAACGCTAAAATCTACATTTCACACTATTCATAACTCCATACACAATACTCACATTAGAACATTCCCTCTCGCGCGCTTGCAAACCTGAAAAAGAAACGTTACAATAGGAAACAATATTACTATCATATATAAAATCAAAGGAGCCGCCATGTCATCCACACCTTTTTTGAGCATCATCGTCCCCGTATATAATGTTGAAAAATATCTTTCCTGCTGTATCGACAGCATCCTTGCACAGGAGTGGATCGATTATGAACTGCTTTTGATTGATGACGGCTCTACGGATTCCTCTGCCGCCATCTGCGATGCCTATGCCGCCCAGCATGACTTCATTCACTGTTTCCATCAGGCAAACAGCGGCCACACCTGCGCCAGACAGAATGGTTTTACCCATTCCAGAGGGCAATATGTGACTTTCGTGGACAGCGATGACTGGGTTGATCCTTCCATGTATCAACTGATGTGCGGCGCTGCCCAAAGCACCGGGGCGGACATGGTCTGCTGTAATTATACGGCTGTCACTCCCAAGAAGGAAATTCACTGCTGTTCTCCTTTTCCGGGAGGCCTTTATGATAAAACTCGACTAGAGGCACAGATTTATCCCAACATGATCTATTACGGTGACTTTTTCACTTACGGTATTGCCCCCAGCCTGTGTAATAAACTGTTCCGGCGGGAATTAATCGGCAGGCATCTGTTTCGGGTTCCCCTCTCCCTGAAACTCGGGGAGGACGGGCTTGCATCCTATATCAGCCTGCTGGAAGCCTCTTCCGTCTATTTTTTAGAAGAAACGCTCTATTATTACCGGAGCAGTTCCTCTTCACTCACACACCATATGGATGATAAGCGCCTCCTTGAAAATCATACACTTTTTGATACGTTTTATGAAATAATTGACTGCTCACTCTATCCATATATGGAAAAGCAGCTGGATTACTATATCGTATACCAGTGTCTCCTCACTTTTGTCCCTGTGTTGCGGGATACCGCCGCTTCTTTCCTTGAAGCCAAACAGCTCTTTTGCGAAGAATGCAACTATCCCTCTGTCCGCAAGGCGTTTCATGCAGTCAGTATCCACAACATAAGCGGAATCCATAACAAATGCTATGTTTTCTGCATCCGCCATCGGCTCTATCGTCTATTCCGTTTCTTCCTGACACACTAGAGATCCGGCGACCAATCCCCGGTTCTGTAGAACTGCTCGCTGGCATGAAAACCCTTCAAATCATCATTCAAGTTGATGGTTCGTTTAAAAAGTTCTGTCTGTCCAAACATAACAAGAAGCGCCAGCAGGACTGCCGCACCCATGATCAGGAGCGTATTTTCCCTGGTAAAGAATCGCCTTATATCTTCCTTCTTTGAATCTGCAGGCTCCCTGATAAGCCATTTCAACGCCCTGTCCGCCCATCTGATATACTCTGCAAAGCCTTTTACTGCATAAGGAATCAGCAGCACATAATAAGGAATCGCATAGGAGGCGGAGGACTCCCACACCAGATGGAACAAAAACCCTCCCAGAAACACCACATAGATGAGCAATTCTGGCAGTTTTGCCTTGTTGCCGGTAAAGAGCAGATAAAATAAGGCTCCCGTAAGAATCCATGTCTGCACGATATTAAGCCAGATGGAAAGATACGTACATCCCTTTCCCTCAATCAGACTCAGCACTGCAGGAGACCTCTCAATCCCCGACTTTCTCCCCGCCATCCGATCCAGCGAAATGAAAGTAGGATCATTCCACTGATAGGCAGTCTTTCTCGCAAAAAACACCAGTCCATGATCCACAGGCGCTTCCCTCATCCACCTAAGCTGCTCTTTCAATGCCTCTTTCGAACGTTCATTGGCCAATTCGGTATCATAATTACTCTCCGTATAGACATTGCCGTTAAAACCGTTATAATTGCCCGGCCCTTTGGGCGCCTCCTGCAATCCCATCACTACCCAGGAGAGCATCACCTGTCCCTCCGGCATCTCATAACCGGACAAATGCTCCACATAACTGTTGACCGCCTGGTTCATACCTGCAACGCCCAGTCCCATTACTGCTACAAACACAAGCGACATATACCAGGTCTTCTTCGTCCCCTGCCCCTTTTGAAGAAGCCCATTCACCGCGTCATATACAAGAAAACAGCCAGCTGCCACCAGATAGATCAGACAGTTCATCTTAAATACCGTGGCAATTCCCATCAAAAGCGCCGCCGGCAGCATATACCACAGCCTCCGCGTCTCCAGATAGCGTACCACACAATACACCGCTCCCAGGGAACAGGCCATCCCCGGCATGATTCCATAGAGATAGGTGATATAGAACATATAGGGTGCCCACAAAATCAGCGCAAGATGAGCCAATGCCACAGACACATTATCCGCTTTCCAAAACTGCCCCAAAATCCGTACGATCAGATAATAGGATGCTGTCAACGCAAACAGATTGACAAACTGCAGTCCTACATAATTTTCCGTTCCCAAAAGCCCCATCAACAGATAATAGAACAATACAATTCCCGACTGGAATGGATACCTGAAAAGATATCCTTCTTCCCCATCCACGCTCTGTTCAAAAGCGGAAAAATTCCCTTCCCGCCATTCGGCCGCCACCCGGCATACCTTGGCCGGATCTGAACCCGGATGCAGCTGTGTTACCAGAATCCAGACGGTTCCCAGTAAAAATCCTGCCGCTGCAATGATTATCAGTGCCCTGTTCAAACGGAATTTAATCCCTCTTTGTCTAAATATCCGACAGAGCATAACAGAAACAATGGTGATCACCAAAAGAATCAGCAGGTGCAGAAAGGGACTATCCGTCACATTTAGGGTGTGATCCTGTATCCCGCCGTCATCCCCCGGAATCTGCCCGATAAAACTGGTGCTGAAAATACTATGTAGAAACAGCACGAACACCACTGCTGCCAGAATGACCCTGATTAAAATATTAATAACCCGTTCAAAGGAATCTCTCATACCCTTCCTCTCTCTGTCGTTTCCTGTACAGACTTCACTCTTCAACTGTTTCTACGATACCGGATAAAAGACGCACATCCCCGGTCACCGGCGCTGGTTGATATTCCCCGCCATCCTCATACAACCACACATCATTCTCATACTTTCCAGCCAGATACGACATAATATCCTCCGGAATCTCTTCACCATGCCGCACCCAGAGTCTCTGGCTTACATATTCTGTTGTCGCTCCGGTATTCACAAATTCTACCTGATGATATTTACCCGGATCATTCAGAACATCATCTATCAATCGGTATCTTATCCCAAAATACTCCTGAAGATACGCCACACCGTCATCAAAAGTATCATAGGTATCATTAAAAACCGTATATCTGTCAACCGCCTCATCACTCCAGCGCACCGTATCCATCGCGATCGAAGCGCCAATCTCCTTTTTCTGTTCGTCTATATAAGAAGATTCATAACGACTAAACAGTTCCCTGTAATGCGCATTATAACTATCCACCACATCCTGACGAAAATACGGGCTTTGAAAAAGTTTCTCCCCAAGACCTACCGTAAAACAGTCCAGCAGTTCATAATCCGATGACTTCACATTTCCCAGGGATCTGTCATAATCCCACACCGGTCCCGCATAGAGCTTCCCGTCATCTGCTGTAAAATAGAAGGTGCTGGCCCTGTTTAAATCCGCCTCATTGGACAGCTCATCCAGCAAAAACATCTGGATAAAGGATTCTATATCCACCATGTTTTTAAGCCGCTCGTAAACTTCCGGCGAATCGCTCTGCTCTATCAGCTGCGCCACCTCATCCATGAGAAGCTTCATTTCCTCCAGTTTTTCCTCCGAAATATTCTTTGGGTGCTTGATCTCATACCAGCCCGCCTCACTCCCGATGAAAGTGCTGTATTCCGCTTCCTCCTCCACACGGCTTGCAAAGACGCCCTCCAGCAGACAGCCATCCTTAATCTCTATCCGTTCCCTGCCTACCTCCACCCGTTCACACAGAAGATAATTGCCGGCATACTCTCCGTTAAAATATACATCCGCATAGGCGCAGTCCACCGCATAAGGAACTCCCATCTCGCGGGCCAGGTCATAGACCACCCGATTGCGCATACGGCTCAAATCATAGGCGTTGGCCTGTAAAACCCATTTCCTGGCGCTCCCCATCCCTAACACATCCGTGGCCACCGCAAAACGAATGCCATAAGATTTCTTGGGCGCATTAAAACTGGAATATCCCCTGCCGGAGACCTTCCCCAGCCTGCCTGCACTGTCCACCTTGCCATCTGCCAGCACACATAAAAAGCTGCCCACTTCCTCATGTGTCTTATCCTCATTCAGATAAGCCAGAGAACCGGAATCCGTCTCGATAAATACCGCCGGCAGCGTATCTGACTGCATCAGCATAAGACTACATTCCTGCACCTCCTGACCTTTACGGGCATAGGACAGTGACTCAGTCTGTCCCGGCATCAGCATCAGCCTGTCTCCATTATGCACCGGTTCCCCGCCCAGGCTAATCAGATATTCCCTCTCATCATATTTCCAGATAAGCGCCTCTGCCTCTGCAAAAGAGGGCAGAAAAAAATACGCCTGCCCCTGCTGCCTAAAAAGCAGAATCTCCTGATCACCGCCCGGCGTCTCTACTTCTAAGGCGATATCTTCATACCCATCACTGCGCACCGCCTCCGTCTCCGGCTTCTGGGCCTCCAAAGCTGCCTGCTCTTCGAGTTTGGCTAAGAACGCTGCATTTGCGTTACTTCCCCCCTCCCTGTGGGTAGAATCTTCCGGCGTTATATCAAATCTCGCGCCATACCAGAGCACTCCGCACAGTGCAAGCATCGAAAGTCCATATAAAATCACTCTGCCCAATCGCTTGTCCATTCTTTATCCCCGACAATCTTATCAAATTCTCAGATATGCTTTCCAAACTGAAAAAGCACTCTCACACTCCTTCGCAACGTGATCCACAGCGGAAACCTCACACCGTTTTTCCTAAGCGCCTGATACCCCTCCCGGAAGGAGACCAGATAATTGCTAAGCCCCGCATTGCTGGTTCCCCCATAAAACATGGCTACCAGCACCTGGGGCACATAAGCAAGCCTGTTGCCTTTATCTTTTAAAAACCGCACCATAAATTCATAATCCGCCGCACACTGATAAGAAGTGTCATACAGGCCATACGTTTCATATACTTCCCTCTTCAAAAAAAGAGTCGGGTGTCCCGGCATCCAGCCCTGGGAAAGCTTTCCCTCCCCCATGTGCCAATGTCTGATGATCCGATCGCCCTCCACATATACAAGATCGGAATGTGCACCCACGCAGCCTTCACCGCCAGTCTCCAACGCCCTCACCAGACTACTCACTGCCTCCGGCTGACAGAGACAGTCATTGCATACCGCAATGATGTCCCCGGTGCTGAGACGATATGCCTTGTTCATGGCATCATACAGGCCCTTGTCCTGCTCCGACACCCATCGCAGGGACAGCCCCGCACAGTCTTTGATCCGGTCTGCAAACTGCCTGATCAGATCCAATGTACCGTCCGTGGATCCTCCGTCCACAATCACGACCTCTATATTCTGATAATCCTGTTTTTCTATACTCTCTAATGTGACCGCCAGATTATCTCCGGCATTATAAACGGTCACCAGCAATGAAACTTTTCTCATAATCGAATCCCTATACCACCCACAATTTACATTATTCATTCTACCCTGTTTTTCCATAAATTACAATAATGGGCTTAACCGGCGTTTGACAGGAAAAATATATAATAGGCAATTTTGATTTCTAAAACTCTACGTTGGTCGTTTATACAATAATGTGTTGTAATGGTTTTAAGTACATTTCGTTTTATGGTTTCCGCGCTACAACTTTTTGTTGTGTGCTAGGATTTGTAACAACATCGATGTTGTCGTAATCATCAAATGCCTTAGAAAGGAGTCTGCCAGCGCAGAGCACAGAAGCAAAAATGAAAGAACTACGTGTGATTCTCAGAGATTTACGGGAAGACAACGATATCAAGCAGAAAACCATTGCTGAATATCTTGGCATATCACAACAGACATACTCCAATTACGAAAACGGTCATCGCGAAATTCCGATATGGGCCGTGGTCAAACTGGCACAGTACTACAAAGTCAGCGCTGACTACCTGCTTGGTACCGAGGCCGGATACCTTGGCAATACAAATCTGCACAATAAATATCTGGGTGACGTTACCATGCACGATGTCGTGTTTGACCTCCAAACCCTAAATGCCAAGGAAAGACGCGATCTGCTCAAATATATTAAATTTCTGAAAAATACGGATTGAGAGTCAAAGCCCTGCGGCAGTCACCATATGCCAACATCCATCAAGGGGTGGCTTAAACAGTCACTTGACTCATTATTCACGAAAATAAATGTCTGGCTTCCACAGCCAGACATTCTTCTATATAGAAAATCATCCTCTTATCCGAGTCCGCGAAGCGGATCTCGCAATAGAGCCTTGTTCGATTTACTCCAACAGGTAGTATCCATCCCCAAAATCTGTAACCTGTCCATATACCCTGCCATTGACTTCCACATCTTCCGGCAGACTCCCAAACCATATAATACAGTCCGGTGTAAACTCCTTATCTGCATATATTGCCGATTCATTCTGCACATTAATATGCTCCATCCTGCAGTCATCAACCATCATCCATAACGGATATTCGTAATCATCCGCCTTCATCAGATACAATCCCGCCGACTCATACTTTCTTGACTTAATCTCATCCGTCACCGCCGCATAATAGACCGCTGGATCCCTCCTGGAAGCAAAATATCCGTATGGTCTGTTATTGGCGCCTCCATAGGCCCAGATATTATAATGAAAATGCGTCACACTGATTGCTTCCATCACCCCAAGAAAAGCGATAATGCCAACCAGCGCGTGGCGAAACGGCTGTCTGTTCTCTCCTTCCGTGCCAAACTGTATCTGTGAAACAATCATCGGGCACAACAGTGCCAGATAGGAAACCATGTACCTGCTGACAAACGGTTCCCAGCGCAGGAAAACACAAAATACCAGAAAAACCGACACACTTGTCAGCAAATATCCACTGCGAAATGACTTCCAATCCGTCTTTCTAATCTGGCAGATTACCCATACACAGCAGAAGATAAACAACCACATGACAAGCGGATTGACCGCCGTATCACAGCCATAAGTGTTCGCCTTATGCAATCCATACTCCAAACCATTCTCCGCAATTGACTCCGCATTTATGTCCACTTGCAGAATCTTGGCCGCTTTCGAGGCAAATTTTGCAAAAAATTTCTCACTGTCCTTAAACAGTGGTGTGGGCAGATTAAAGGATAGATTTTTCATAAGATTAATGAACAGATAGGAAGGTCGAAGTGTCCCCACCAGCTGCCTGGCCCCTGTAGCAGAACTTGCATAAGCATGAAATGTCTTAAAGTTCCGCAGCATTTCCGGCACAATCGGCAATACGACACAGGGCAGCGCACATCCTGCCAGCCGCAGCAGATTCCACACCCTGTCCTTTCTGACAATACACACGATCAAAAGCCAGATGGCAAAAACCACCATTCCAATGCAAACGGAGGGTTTGGCAAGATAACCATAAGCCACACAAAACCCCATCATGCAGACCCTGCACACAGTAACGGAGTCTACCGCCAGCTTCTCTTTACTCTCTACCATATCCAGCAACAAATAAACAAAAAACAACAGCCATACAGTGGAAAAATTATCCACCTGCGTAGTAAGCGCCTCCGCATAGGCAATGGGCATTGACATATACAAGAGCACCGCCAGAAACCGAAACAGACGGTTACACCCCATCCTGCCCGCAATCGCTCCCACCATCACCGCACAGGTCAGATAAGATACTGCCTGCAGCAGATTAAACAAAACATCCCGTCCCCTGCACAGAATAAATACATGCAGGTTAACAAACTCCGCCAACACCGGGCTGGAAATCTCTCTGATACTGTTGGTCGCAAAATGTTCCACTGAGCGGTTCTGGGCCCAATGGACAATCCGCGGCAGATGATACGTCATGGAGTCCCAATTATTGGGCGTTGTAGCCAGGGCAAGGAACAGCACAATGATTCCAATGGCCAGTATAATACCGTAATATGGCGCCTCCCTGAAAAAACGCCAGCCGCTGCCAGATATTTCACGCATCCATCCGGCCAGACTCTTTTTTTTCTTCTGGCTTCCCCCAGCTATCTGTCTGCTGTATCTTATCCATTGAAATACCAACACAGCGAGCAGTACACAGTCAAACAGCCCCCACAGCCCAAACAGAGAAAGGAAACGCACCATATGCCAGACAGACAGTACCTCTGTCACCGTAAACAAAAAGAACATCCACACACAACAGGCCTCAATATAGGAACTGAGGCCTGCGCTGTCTATGTTCTTTCTCTTTTTATACAAATAAATATTACCATATAATGTCGCTATCGCAACTAACATCCCATTTACCTTCCCTATACACGTCTAGATGCGGCTCTCACCATCATGGGAAATACAGTTAACCTGTGTCATACAAGCAATCCCCGTGATCTTCTCAAACAATTCTTCCTTCTTCGCCGTCTTGATCTCGATGATCAGTTCTGCTTCGCCGCCTTTGATGCATCTGGATTTTTCCTTGTGGTATTTGCACATCTCTTTCAAGATGCCTTCAACCTGCGCATAATCCACTTTATCCGCCTCCGCACGAAGTACCAGCAAATCCGGCGCTTTCGCATTGGGAACCATATCCAGCACCAAAAGTAATATCGTCATCACGATACATAATACAAAAGCCAATACATAAAGCCCTACGCCCACAATGATACCCGCACTGATGGACCAGAACAGATACAGAAGATCCAATGGATTCTTCACCGCATTACGGAACCTGACAATGGACAACGCACCAACCATACCCAAAGATACCAGCAGATTGGACTGCATCGCTATCATAATCGCCGCCACAATAAGAGGCATACCCGCGATCGCCACATTCAGATCCTTTGAATAAAACGCCGACTTACTGCTCAGCTTGTACACCGTAAAAATATAAACGCCTACCAGACAGGCCAGCACGATGAGCAGCAAAATATTCATCACTGACAGATTCGTACCGCCGCCCAAACTCTCATACACACTGCTTTTAATAACATCCTTAATCGACATGATTACACTCCTTTACACTTTCGTTATTAACTCTCCGCCGCTCTGCATAACTGATATTTGGAGTATGCCGTCTGCTGCATATTACCAAGTTCCAAAAGCTGTAACAGAAAGTCCGGTATGAATTCATCATACTTCACCTCTAATACTTTATCACACTCCCGCAAAAAATCATAGCTAATATTTGATTTTCCGAAATCTTCTGTCCGCCCGCTGGCCCGCACATTCCTGTCGAACGTAATCCTTACATTGCCCGGCCCAAACACATAAGCCTTTCTCTCATAGGCCACCACCACCTTCGGGCGTAGTCCCCTGGTACGAATCGCCAGATTAAAAAGCGTTGCCGGATCTTCCGCTGACGCCGAATCCTCAATACATTCGCCTTTCATCAGGCACTCCATCTCCTCCTTAGTGATAGACTTTGATTTCTTGATAATCCTGCTGTCCTTCTTAGATTTTACTTCCAGCTTGATCACATCCAGAGAATCATTGTAAATCCTGATACGGTACTTGTCCCGCAAATTGACACCGTCTACCGTCTCCTGCAGACAACTGTCCTTGAAATCATCAAAATACAGGCTCACCACACTGTATCCCTCCGGATTACTCTCATTGCGGTCCGGCTGAAGCACTGTATCCACTCTCTGCTGCAGCATATACATCTCTGTCTCACTGCAGTTATACTTATTCTCTACACGGTACATAATTTTCCTCTCCTATTGACTATTCCTGAAAGTCCTGATAATAACCATCCAGATACGCAAGTCTTCCTTCCACAAATTCATAAATGTATTCGTCTTTCCACTTTTCACGCCCATGTTCATTCCAGCGGACATAGTTCCTGTCATATGCTCCCGAACCATGCAGATAAGCAAATTCCTCATCCAGCATGGCAAACAGCCTATCCTTAGAGAGCACATGCTTTCTCAGTTCCCGCCAGCGTTCTTGTGTAAGATACTGAATTTCATCCGGATAACACTGATACATAGCTTGGATATCAAAACTCCACAGGGTTGGGTCTTCAATCCACTGCGGTTGATACAGCTTCCGATCAAAGTCCCCCTCATAAGTGCTCTGTCCCCAGCTAAAATTAAGATCCCAGGGCACTTTGATCATCTGATACCGCTCTGTACCGTCACGCATATATTCCGCTACAAAACAGATATTTTTCCTGAGATTATTATCCCCCGCCCAGGTCAACATTATAAAGATATTATAATCTATGGCATTCTCCATATTCAACAGGGAAACTGCCTGTTCATAATCCGTCACCGTATCTGCTGCGCACACATCCAGATATTCCTTGAGCGGAATCCACGTATCCCGGTCATACTCCCTGGGATATTTGATATCATAGGCAACACTGAGTCCAAAATCTTCCTCTATGGATTCATCCGCCACCTCAAATCCGTGACATTTGTATAAAATATCATTCTTATCAAGCCCCAGTTGTTTCCCGTCCATTCTCTCTACCAGGCCGTAAACTCCCATATAGATATCGTTACAGAACAATTCCACATACTCCATTCTGGTGCCTTCATCCTTACGCACAGAATTACTGGCCGCCATATCCTGCCACACATCATATGAAAACTTATTATGAATCAGCCCGTCATCGTCCCACAGGGCCACCATCACCCAGTCTTCATCCGTGCGCAGTCCAAGAAGCGATAACTTTTTATCAAGCACCAGTTTGTATCCCTGTTTGGGAAACCCCTTAGAACTGTCTCCCCGTGCAGAAATCTGACAGTTTACGGTCTGGTATTGTTTCCCCTGTGTTTTCACATCCCGAATCCACATTCTAGCCTGCGAGACTGCGCCCTCTCTGTCAATCTCCATCCCGTCTTCGGTCTCAATGACCATCACCGGCATCCCTGTAAAAACCACCTCACAGCTATACCAGGATGCACCATCCACACAATACAGGGTAAAAGCATGTCCTTGCGCAATGGCCTCTTTGTATTTTCCAAAATACTCGTCTTCCAGCCAGTATAATGTGCCATCCCTGGAAGATAGAATACCGTCCCAGATGTTCCCCTCTCTTATATTCTGAGGCAGGTAATATCTGCCCGTGATCCCATCCCAGGCAACTTCATGATCGTTATACGAAAGGGCAGGTCTATGACCGGCGTCTATACGCTCCGCCAGCTTTATGTCCATTTCTTCCTGCGCTACGATATCTACTGACAGACACTGGTTGCGCAGATGAAACACAAGTTCTCTCCAATTTACCAGCAGAAATAATAATCCGATCAGTATAATGATTTGTATGATTCTTCTGCTATAATATTTTTTGTTTTTCATGCAATACGCTTTTCACTCATCGATGCAGGCCACCATTGGTCACTCTGACTTCTTTTTCTATCTCTATTTGGATCACATCATTTCCACTTACAATATTCTCTCCATATGACTGGTGAGTGTTTTCAATTATAATCTCTTTATAAAAATTTGACAAGAAAGTTTGCTGATGATATTTCATAGCACATTAGTCTTTGCTGTATTCTATATCTACCTCACCATACTCTTCTTTTGTTCTGACATTCCTTACTTTAATATATAATTTCCCACTCTCAGCGCTTGGTGGAAGAATATATCTGCTATTTTCATCCCAATCCTGAAGAACACTCATTTCCTTTGTCCCCGATTCTACCCTATATACATAAGTTTCTATTCCATCCGATTTCAAATTATCTATTGTTGACAAATTAAAAAGCCGACACCCCTCCGTTGATTCCATACTTAATGATGCGAAATATTCTGTTCTTCTTTCATCCTCGATTTCTTCCACTACCACACCAAATACCCGCTCTTCCATGTTATCTAATTTTTCCTGATAACTGTCATAAAAATAATCTGAGCTTTGTATCTCACCCTTTTCCAACTTTTCAAAGAAGGTTCCGAAAACATTAGAATACAGTTCTGCTCCACATCTGTTTAAATGATTATTATCACTCCAAAAAGTGTTATCTTCTATATCCAAATACTCCTTTTTGCACAAATTAAAATCATAATATTCCAAACCGTATTGTGCGGCAAGTTCCCTCATCTGCATCACATACTCATCATAATCACCTGTCTGGCATACTGCCCAATCCGAAACGGGATTCGCACACAACCTTAACTTAATATTATTTTTATCACAATAATCTATAATTTTAATCAAATATTCTTTAGCTGTTGATGATAACTTACGAGGTTTCTCCACCTTTCGTACAGTTGTTGTACAATATAGTTCATCTGCCGTATGATCTGTATAGCTATAACCTTTATGCACATAATTTTCATAGTCATTATAACACCGATAGTCGCTTTTCATTTTATTCCGCAACTGTTCCGCTAAATAATCAAAATCCAACAGTCTATTCTTATAGCGAATAGATGGAAACGCTGACAAATAAACATAACGGTAATCTGTAGAATCCAACAGCCATTTTAATTTGTTTGCAGAAAACTTCATCTGATCCAAAACCTGCCAACTCGTTAGCAATTCTCCCGGTTCCTTCCATATCCCATTGTCTTCCATCAGCAGTCCATTCCATAAATCCAAGTAAACACAATCCAAATCATTATTTTTATCCGCTTCTATGAGAAGATAATAAGATGCTATTAAAGGTTGTGCAGAAGTTGACAGATTAAAATTATTTTTCCCATTTATTTCATCCAAGACGGCAGGATTAAGATCACAGAACACATGCGAAGAACCTAAATATAAATTATCAATATTTTCAGTATTCTTGTAAAAATCATGCATCATCATCCGCTCAAAAGTTCCATCATCATCCACCAGCAAATATTCCAGAATGCTCTCTTCCACCATTAATACCAAAACCAATGCAATAATACCTGCGAATCGTTTCAGGTTCCTCTTGGTAAACGTTTTAAAATGTAAAATAGATAAATGTCCCCACATCTTGACTCTCTCCATATACGCCCAACATGACTACCGCAAAAATCAATCCACTGACTGCCAGAGTTCTAAATAATAATCCTCGTTTCTCCAGAACTGCTAAAACATGTATGTCACGATAATGTAAGCTATCCACCCATAAAACAATAACAATGGCTATAAGCATCAGCCAAAATTCCTGTCTGCTCAACCCAATTTCATATAATGCCCCGCTAAAAAAGATCCACGGATTACATACGCCAAACATCTGCTCGCATATAGCAACCGCATTTTGTATACTTCCAGCCCGAAAAAACAACCATGTAATATCAACTAGACAAAAAGTACACAATCTGCACAAAAACCTGTGTTCCCATTTTATTTCATCACTTTGAAACCGTTTCATAATCCGGTATCTGACCGACTTACTAATATTTCCTATAACCTGATAAATACCGTTCAATGCTCCCCAGATTACAAATGAAAGAGAAGCTCCATGCCATAATCCGCTGGCGAGGAAAACAATCATTAAATTACTATACTGTCTCAGCTTTCCTTTTCTATTTCCTCCCAATGGAATGTATAAATAATCCCGAAACCAACCGGTCAAAGAAATATGCCATCTTCTCCAAAATTCCGTTACGCTTAAGGACATATATGGGGCCTTGAAGTTATCCATCAATTCAACCCCTAACACTTTGCCCCCCCCCCTGGCAATTGTCGAATATCCGTAAAAATCACAATATATTTGAAAGCCAAAAAGAACTGTTGCTATTACAATAAAGAAGCCATTATTTCCAAATGGATTTTCATAAACAGCATCTACAAAAACCGCTATCCTATCCGCCACTACTAGTTTTAAAAAAAATCCCCACAACATTAATAATAGTCCATTTTTAACTCTGTCATACACAAATCTATGCGTCTCATTAACCTGCCTAAGCAGATTCTTCGAGCGTTCAATCGGCCCCGCTACTAACTGGGGGAAAAAGGAAATAAATAATGCATATGATAAGAAACTTTTTTCCGCTTTCGTATCACCTCTATAAACGTCAATAACATAGCCAATGCCTTGAAAAGTAAAAAAGGATATCCCAACAGGCAATGCATAACAAAAATTTTTCTCTATTATACCAATATGAAACAATCCCAATACCTTATTGAAATATCCAATCATCATATCTATATATTTAAAGAAAAATAACATCAAAAGATTAGCTGAAATACTACAGACTAGGCAGATTTGTCTCCTTCTAGAGTCTTTATCTAAAATATCAATCCCTATACCGCCAATAAATGTAACAACTGTAGTAAACAAGATAAGCACAATATATTTCGGGTTCCAACTCATATAAAAATAATAACTTGCAATCAAAATCCATATACGTTGAAGTTTTGGGGGAATCAAAAAGTAAACCAAAACAACAATCGGAAAAAAGATAATAAAATCAAATGAATTGAAAAGCATAACGATTCCTCTCCGTATACTTTTAATATGATATTCCTTAATCTTGTCCACATAGCAAACACTACAAACAATAAATTCATATTAAGAAATTGTTGCATGATATGCTAAAGAAGCAGTTGCCCTCCAAGATTACCATAATTTTTCAAGTTCTCTCAGTGTTGTAATCTAATATGCTTGGAGCCTTGTCTACCAAAATTACTCCTCATAGTTCTCAAATATTTTCTATATTCACTATTTCGCTTTATACATTCCATAATTTTTGCAATTTAACATAATACAAATTAAATTCTATCAGGCGTGTAACTTTAAGTCAATCCTCATTAAACTAGTATAAAAAATCGAAAACTTTAAATCAGAAAATAATGCCGTTTGCTAAGATACTTGCAAAATCATTGAATCGTTTTTACGTTTACTCATTACCAAAATATGTGTTTTGAAACAACTGCTCAATTAGATTTGTGGGATGATTTCTCCATTGAGTAATAATTGTCTATTAATAGATAAATAAGGGATAATACCAGATTATCAACTAAATGTTGAATGGTTAAGTAAGCAGTAGTTATCTATAAGATTTACAGAGGTGTATTATGGAAATGAGTAAAGAAATTCAGAAAATAAGAGGGAAAACCGTTGCGGTAGTGTATACCTTTGAAGGTGATATTTCTGGCGGACTTGACCATTTCTTTATTTGGAAAAGCAGTATTATATCCAACTGGTTAAATGCAATAGAAGAGTTACATTGTCTGCCGCTGATTATAGATGTACGGACTTTTTTAGACAAGGCAGTCAATAAGACACTGCCGCATATCGATTATGTTCTGAATATGAATACAGGGACTACTGATTTGTCCGTAATGGCGTTGATTCCAGCTATTTGCAGTTCTTTGGAAATCCCATGTATTCCCTGTAACGCAGTGACAATTGTTACAGGTGAAAATAAACTGCTCTCCAACTTAATTGCAAACTCCATAGGGCTTCAGGTTCCTCAAACATTGAATGAAAATGATTCGAGCGGCATCTTCCGTCCTACTAATCTCGGGAATAGTCTGGGTGTTAAACGTGGTAGTAATAATCAATATAAAGAAGGAATTTATCAGGAATTTATTCACGGATATGAGCTTACCACACCATTAGTTTACAATGTACATACCCAAAAGATAGATTTAATGCCCAGCGTATTGTATCTTCATGAAGACAAAGATTTGTCATGGTTCAATAGCGCCGAATCCAAAAAATTGAGGAAGGAATACAAATTCAAAAAAATCAGCCTTGATGAAAAAATTCAAGAAAAATATTTACTTTTGGCGGATACGTTATCTATTCACACATTTTGTAGAATAGACGCACGGGTAAAATGCTTGGATGCCAAATATCATGATGCAGGTAATAATGTTATCAATTTCAATGATTTATACTTTATTGAAGTAAATGTAATGCCGACTATAAGGGATAAAAATAACTTTATGTTTTCATTTGAGTCAGTGGACTCCAATGACTCAATATATTCCAGCACGGATATATTGAGAAAAACATTAGGCAGCTTAAATATATATAGTTTTCTATTAGCAAGTTCCATGTTATCTTTTAAAACCATGTACTGAATGAGCATGGATTAAATGTATTTTTTACAATAAAATCTTTACGTATACCTTTAGCCTCTAAAATATGTTTCGGCTGGTATATGATTGTTGCAAGATTTGGTCTGTTATATTTGTCTGCTAAAATTTGTAGCTGTAATATTAATTGTCCAGATCCAAGTTCATTATCAGATATTGATGATGCGATTAGTTCTTTTACAGGATATTTTGTCATGAGTTCATCACCGATTAAGAGATTTAAATCATATCCCACCGCAACCACATTCAAAGCATATCTGGCTGACAAAAATGGTAAATTTAAAACCTCTTTGTTATCAAAGATTAAGTTCATTATTTTATATAATTCGCTCTCATTTATGCGTTCAGCACAGTAGGCTTTTGTGATTGCTTTATTACTCATTATGGCTATTTTCTGAATGCTACGTTCAGGTCTATACGCATAATCCAATGCTTTATCAAAATACTCAATTGCGGAATCAGGGTGTCCGCTAGTCAGCAAGGCAGCCCCGGTATTATTTAGAATATGAGACATTCCAACCAACCCGGGTACGTTATATATAGCCTGTTCTTGTAGTTCGAGGAAATCATATACGGAAACAGATTCCATATCAAATTGACGCACCAAACTATTATTTTTTGCGTAGATAGCATAATCCTCCATACCATTTTCTGAAAAAATAGAGCTAGCTTTTTCCATAAGTTCTATTTTTTCTTTTATGGATAAATTGCCCAAAAAGTAAGCATTGCGGTACACATGTGCCAATAAAATGTCATTGTCAAGGACCTTTGCCAGAGATAATGCCATATTCATGTCCTGCACACCGCCATCATTACAAAAGACTCGAAAGAGGCGAAGGATACATTCAAATGCTTCCAATAATTTTCGTTCATGTTCAGTTTTTGGTTCAGCTGTATTAATATTATTAATGAGCAAATCTAAATCTTTTCTTATTAATGTTTTATCCCGAAAAAGCATGCTTGTTCTTAATTGCATAATGCTTGGTGAATATAAGCGGATAACAGAATCACTTGCCCAATCTTTATTGTATAAAATCTCTCTTTTTGTGTTTGAACATGTATTAAAGCATTGCATTGAAAATGCCTCTAAAAAATCATGAATATTATCAGTACCACAGTTGATAACTCTGTACATCTCTGTTTCACCACAATTGCGAATCATCTTGATTTGAGTATTATGAGGGCTGCCTGATAAGATTGATTTTGCTCTATCAAAATCGTTATCCTTCAATAGAATAATAATTACAGGTCGTAATATACTTTCTTTATGCAAAGATATAATTTGATTTATATATTTGGGTAGAATTCTCCCTTCTTGGATAATAATTGGATCAATGACTTCTGTCCCCGCTGCTTGATGTTCAGTCACACTAAATAATTTACTTAATGCGGATACAATATCCAATAAATCCAACGGAGATGAATGGCTAAAACATGATAGCACCAGCTCCGCTACGTTAGGAATATGTTTATTAATTTTTTGAAGAATCTTTCCAATTCTGTTCTTTATTTCTTTGTCAGAATCAATATAATTAACCTTTCCTTTATACGAACGAAAATAGTCAGCGCCTCTTCCGACAACAAAGAGCTGCTCTACAACATAAATTGTAAATACCGAATCAATTTCTCTAAAAAAATCTCTTACGTCCTCCAAAATATTATCTCCCAGTTAACAATATTATCATAAGGATAACTACTGCTTACTTAACCATTCAACATTTAGTTGATAATCTGGTATTATCC
>CAMXIF010000039.1 GCA_947243845.1 uncultured bacterium | reverse complement strand
CGGAGGAGACAGAGAACTCGGAAGAGACAGAGAATCCGGAGGAGACAGAGAACTCGGAAGAGACAGAGAATCCGGAGGAGACAGAGAACTCAGAAAAGACAGAAAATTCTGGGGATGCAGAGAATCTGCGAGAAACGGAAGACTCAAAATCTGTTATGAGCACAGGGGATACTGCCAAGATGGAAACAGCAACATTTACAGTATCCTTAGAAAAGGTGTGCTCGGCCCCTTTGGAAAACTCGTCAGTAGAAACTTTAATCCGTAACAATGCTGAGCCAGAATTGCAGGAACAGATTGGAGATGCGCCTGAAGAGACAGAGGAAGAATTTGAAAAGGAAGAAACCGAAGAAAACATAACAGAAAATATCATCATAGATAATATTACATGGACAAGTTCGCCGGAGTATGACGGTGAACTTGTGGGAGAATATATTTTCACCCCTGAACTGCCGGGGGGGGTATTTGCTGTCAGAGGATGTCAGTCTGCCACAGATTACGGTAACGGTTGTTGAGGAAGAGCAGACGTTTGCGCAGCAGATTAGCGGATGGTACTTTGATGAGGATTATGTTGCTCCCAAGGGGGATTTATTTTATGAAGATGAGAGATATAGCATTAATATAGCAGGGGGCGACAGTGAGGTACAGATTCCGTTTGAGGATATTACATCCCTTTTCCCGGAAACGGTAATGGTGGAGTGGGATGATGCCGGTGAGATCGGTTTGGAGGACGAAGCGGATACGGCTGGTAATGATGGTGAAAATGATGAGAAGTTCAATAACACAGATAAGAAGGATGAAACGGGTAGTACAGACAGTACGGATAAGGAAAGCGGTAAGAATACTTTAATCGAGGAAGAACTGTCTATTCTCGGATGGGAGTGCCCGGAGTATATAGAGGATGAGGAGGGGAATCTGCCTTACAGTGGAAGATTCTTCTTTAAAGCACGGCTTGGAAAGGATGGGGAAGAGAAGGAGTATGCCATTACAGAGGATGTAGAGCAGGTGGGCGTATGGCTTGCGTTTGACGAGCCGATGACGACAGCTGCGGTGACGGCTGTGCCTGGAACAATAACATCCAATCAGGAGTGGGGAGCACAGACTTTGGCTGCGGGAACCTATACGATCAATCCAGGGGTGACAGTGACTGTATCCGGAGTGCTTGAGGTCAGCGGGAGTGTGACGATTAAAGGCGGCGGTAAGCTTGTGAGGGCTAGTGGATATACGGGCACTAATGGTAATGCTGGTAAATATAACACATTATTTCATGTTTATGGCGGCAATCTGGTGATGGAGAATATTACCATTGATGGTAACGCAGTAGAAGCGTATGGACCAGCCGTTTTTATTGAGTCTGGAACGGTAAATATGAACAATGGAGCGGTAATTCAGAATAATTATAATATGAATACCAGTACCAGCGGGGGAACTTATGCTGCTGGTGGTGTATATTGTTCGGGAACACTGAATATAAATGGAGGAATCATACGAAATTGTAAAACGTTAGGGAATATAGGAGGTCATGCTTATGATTATGCCGGAGGGGGCGTTTATCTGAGAGGTACCTGCAACATGACTTCCGGCAGTATTACGGGTAATTCCGCCTCTAATGGCGGCGGGGTTTATCTCGCCTCATCCGGTGCAAGGCTTACGGTAAACGGAGGTACTATTTCCGGAAATAAGGTAGCTAGTGGCGGCGCAGGAATGGGAGTATATTATTCTACACTCAATGCCGCGTCCTCTAAGTTATATATTGGAGGAGAGGGAAATATTCAGGATAACATATATTTGGATAATACCACGGGAACACTTTGCCCTGAGATTACCTCTACCCTGCGTTATAAGATTACCCTGAAATGCAGTTCCCGTGAGGATGGAAAAGTTCTCGCCAAGGGCAGCGGCTATACCCTGACCGGTGTGGATGCCAGCAAAGTTACCATGGCGGATTCCACTCTTTTTTCCAAATTGGATAAAGCAAATAATCAGATCATCTTAAGTTCCACAGAGGAAGCGGAGGCGGAGTGGCAGGAGTCATCCGGCGGAGCATGGAAGACCGGTAGATTTACCACCGCGTTGGCTAACGTATATTCGGGCGGCACTATCCGGCTGCTGACGGATATTGTCTTTAATGAAAAGGTGGAAGTGAACAAGACGGTCACGATTACCAGTAAGAATACGAGCAATCCATGCACCATTACCAGAATGCCTGCCGGACAGTACGGAAATATTACATTGACGGGCAGTGGCAACCTGACGCTGACCAATATTATCTATGATGGAAACAGGGATTATATCAGCGGAGAAGGCCTGAGTCAGTCACTGATCAAGGTGGGAGATGGGGCCAGCGATACAGGAGTGAATTTGACACTGGGAAATGGCTGTACCATTAGCAATGGTTATAAAAACAGCGGTTCCGGTGTGATTGCCGTATATGGAAAAATGACCATGAATTCCGGTGCAGTCATTGAAAATTGCGAGGTGGGCGGTACCGGCGGCGCAGTCTGGATTTCTTCAAACGGTACTTTTACCATGAATGGCGGTACCATCAGAAGCTGTAAAGCGGGCGGCGGTGGTTCTGCCCTCTCTGTGGATGGAACATGTAGTCTGAATGGCGGTACCATAACGGGGAATACGGATACCTCCAATAAAAACTGTGCGGTTTATCTGCGAAGCAGCGGCAATGGCCGTTTGACCTTAAGCGGCGGATCCATTTCAGGCAATACTTACAGTGTTTATAATGATGGGAAGAGTGTTTCTGTCGCCGGGAATTCTACGCTTTCAGGCAGTATATACACAACCAATGCAGTTACGGCCAGCGGCACGGCAGTGAGCGGCTTGACGAGCACATATACCATTAAAATGAGTTCTGTTACGAACGGAACCACGGTAGTGACGGGGAGTAAGGATACCCAGCATTATAAACTGGACAATTCCGGTTATGCTCTGATTCCTGCAAGCAGTGGAACGAACCTGATCGCGGCGGCGTCTTATGCTGTAACCTACAACAAAAACAGCGGAACGATAGCAAACGAAAGTAATTATACCAGCTATATTTATGGAAAAGGTCTGACCCTGCCCATACCTACAAGGACGGGTTATGTCTTCGGCGGCTGGTATACAACATCAGGTTTCACAGGCTCCGCTGTGACGGCTATTTCCGCAACGGATACAGGGGCAAAGACGTTCTATGCGAAGTGGACAGGAAGTACGGTCAGAGTAACGTTTAATTATCAAGGCGGTGCGGGAAGTCCGGCGAGTAAGGACGTGACTTACCAGGGAACTTATGGTACTATGCCGGTGCCGACCACGAACAAAACAGGTTATACTTTCAAAGGATGGTATACGCAGACAGGCGGAAAGGGAAATCAAGTTTCCAGTTCCACTGTAGTCACCAAGACGACCGCCCATACACTCTATGCACATTGGCTTGATGAAACGGCGCCTGATACACCTAAGAGCAGCGTTAGTCTGCCAACAGGCTGGACACGTACACAAAAGACAATTCCGCTTACACTGCGTGACGGTGTGGGTGTGACTGAGGTATGGGTGAGCATTGACAACGGTACATATACGAAGGTAAGCGGCTTTACAAGCGGTAGTACCTCTTATTCTTACACGGTTAAAGAAGGAGACCATAAGTATCGGTTCTATGCGAAAGATGCAGCGGGAAATCAATCGGGGACAAGCACGGAATTCAGGATAAAACTGGATACGGTCAAGCCGGTGATCGGGGAGTTGACTTATGCAAACAAGGCGGCAGATCTCTGGCAGTGGATTATCGGGAAGAAGAGTCTGCTCATCTATGTACCTGTTACCGATGCGGGAAGCGGCGTGACACAGATCAGTTATACCATGACGCCGGTGGATGCAGGTGGTAATCCGGTAACTAATCAGGAGGAGACGAAGACAGCCTCTGTGAATAACAGCGGGTTAGCCACAATCTCTTTTGATAAAGATTTTAAGGGAGGCATTCGTATTACTTGTGCGGATGCGGCAGGCAATCAGGCGGACAGCGTGACGGTGAGTGCAGGCGGCGGGGTTATCGTAGAGAACAATGCGCCTGTGATCCGCTTTGCTGTGAACGGCAGTGCGGTGTCGGGAAGTTATTATGACACTGCGCCAAATATCACGGTTACTATCACAGACCAGGAAAATGCAAGTGGTCAGAGTATGATAGCGGGCGGCATCGCTTCCGTGACCTATCAGGTGGGCGCCGACAGTACGAAAACCGTAAATCATAATTACACCGCAAGTATGGTGACGAGTGACAGCTTTACAATTCTGGCAGGGGAGATTCCGTCTGGAGAAACCGTGATTAAGGTAACGGCGAGAGACCATGCCGGCAATGAGGGAGTGGAGAATGTTACTGTCAAAGTAAAAGGGGCAGAGAATACGCCGCAGGCGGTGATTGATTATAGTGAGGAGAAGTTGACCGGTCTTGTGGCAACCGGGCAGTACACCATAAACAATGTTACCTATACAACGGATGCACAGGGAAAGATTTCTATAGACAGTGGTTGGTTTAACAGGACTTTGAGCATTGTGAAGAAGGGGAATAACGATACCACGCTTGACAGTGCATCACAGAGTCTGCATGTGCCGGCTCGTCCAAACGCTCCGATACCGGAACTTGCGAGTCGTACAGATACCCAGATCACACTGAAAACGATTGCAGGGGTGAACTATCGGATAGATGGCGGACAATGGCAGGGCAGCACTGTATTTGCCGGGTTGACAGCCAAGACAAAATATACGTTTGGAGCTTTTTATCTGCCAACGGCAAATAGCTTCCGTTCTCCGGAGGGCAGTGCGGTGATTGCTACATGTCTTGCGGCACCAGGGGCGGACAGTGGGAAAGATTTTGTCATCGTGGATTACGAGAAGGAAACGTTTACCATTCCGGCAGGAGTGGAAGCGTTCCAAGATCCGGAATGTACACAACCCATTACTTCCGGTGACGAACATGACATAACGGATTATATTGGCGGTGGCATTTACATACGCTATCCTGCAGACGGAGATTTCCCGGCCAGTGCGCCTACGGAAATCCCGGTGAAAGACCGTCCATCCGTTCCGGCCATCAGCGGCAGGGATGAGATCTATCCGGGAGCAGGCAACGGCGCTGTGACAGGGCTGACGGAAGGAACTGCCTATGAGATATCAAGCGATGGCGGAAACACATGGACAGATGCTGTCTTAAGCGGTACGGAGATCAAAGGCCTCACGCCCGGCAGCTATCAGGTGCGGGTAAAGGCGGGAGAAGATCATTTCCGCAGTGAAGCATCTGCTGCGGTTACGATAGGTTCGACCCAGCCGACAGAAGAAGCAACACCGCAGGCAGGGATAGATTATGAGAATGAGACTCTGACAGGTCTTACGCCGGGTGCGAAATATGAAGTGAGCTATACCGATTTGGATGGCACAGAACATACACAAGAATATACTGTGGATGCAGACGGCAGGATAAAATTTGATGAAGATTGGTACGGGAATACCGTGGAGATTGTCAAAAAGGGAAATGGCCAGGACAAGGTGGACAGTAATCCCCAGAGCCTGTCTGTGCCGGCCCGTCCAAATGCTCCGATACCGGAACTTGTGAGCCGTACAGATACCCAGATTACACTGAAAACGATTGCAGGGGCGGAGTATCGGATAGATGGCGGCCAATGGCAGGACAGCCCTATATTTACCGGGCTGACAGCCAAGACAAAATATACGTTTGAAGCCCGCTATCTGCCAACAGCAAATAGCTTCCATTCTCCGGAGGGCAGTGCGGTGATTGCCACATGTCTTGCGGCACCAGGGGCGGACAGTGGGAAAGATCTTGTCATCGTGGATTACGAAAAGGAAACGTTCACCATTCCGGAAGGAGTGGAAGCGTTTCGGGATCCGGAATGTACACAACCTATTACTTCCAGTGACGAACATGACATAACGGATTATATCGGTGGAGGTATTTACATACGTTATCCTGCAGACGGTGATTTCCCGGCCAGCGCGCCTACGGAAATCCCGGTGAAAGACCGTCCATCCGTTCCGGCCATCAGCGGCAGGGATGAGATCTATCCGGGAGCAGGCAACGGCGCTGTGACAGGGCTGACGGAAGGAACTGCCTATGAGATATCAAGCGATGGCGGAAACACATGGACAGATGCTGTCTTAAGCGGTACGGAGATTAAAGGCCTCATGCCCGGCAGCTATCAAGTGCGGGTAAAGGCGGGAGAGGATCATTTCCGGAGTGAAGTATCTGCTGCGGTTACGATAGGTTCGACCCAGCCGACAGAAGAAATACCGCCGCAGGCCGGGATAGATTATCAGGATGGGACTCTGACAGGTCTTAAGCCAGGAGAGAAATATGAAGTGAGCTATACTACTCCCGAGGGCACAGAACATACACAGGAACGTACGGCGGATAAAGATGGTAAGATAAAATTTGATGAAGATTGGTACGGGAAGACCGTGGAGATTGTCAAAAAGGGAAATGGCCAGGACAAGGTGGACAGTGATCCCCAGAGCCTGACAGTGCCGGTTCGTCCGAACGCTCCACAGCCAGGCACAATAGGTGAGAGCGGCAGTGGACAAAATAACGGTGCGATTACCAATCTGACACCAGGAGAATCCTATCAGATTTCTTCGGATGGAGGGACTACCTGGCAGGATGTGACTGCAGATGATGATGGACAGATCAAGGATCTGGCACCGGGAAGTTATGAGATCAGAATAAAGGCGAAGGATGATACCTTCAATTCCGAAAGTATCAAGTGCGATATCAAGGCATATCCGGTGCCGGACAAAGGCAGTGGTTCCGGTGACCGTCATGAAATGGACAATAGTTTAGTGGGCAGTCTTGACGGTAATGATGAGACCGCAGGAACAGCTGGCAGTCCGGGAACAACCCTCAATAGAGGGGAAATTTGGAAGGAAGTGGAAAAGAACGCACAAGTTCCTCATACCGAGATTTCTATGACGACAGGAGAACTGGCAGCAGTTGTTTTAACAGATGCGGAAAGACAGGCAGTGAAACAAGGAGCGAGCGTCAAAATAATTCTGGTCGTGGAGGATGCCGCTTCCAGCGTAAGCAGCCAGGATAAAGCAGTAATGAACAAGGAGAAGGGCAGCTATCAAATCGGACAATACCTGGATATCAGTCTGTTCAAAGTACTTGGGGACAGCAGGGAGCAGATAGCACAAACAAATGGAATGATCAGAATTACCATTGCCGTTCCGGATGAGTTAAAGAACACGAGCAATACGTTAACGAGAGAATTTGCCGTTATCCGCGTGCATGACGGCGAGGCAGTGATTTTAAATGATTTAGACAGCGTTGAGGAAACTGTCACCATTGAGACGAATCTCTTCTCCTCCTACGCACTTTTGTACCGTGACGTGACAGGGAATGGTAGTGGAAACGCAAAATCGGGCAAGGACAATGAACCAAAGACCGGTGACTATAATTCACTGGAATGGTATGCGACCATAGAGATGATTGTGGGTCTTGCCTATCTCCTCCTGTATTTTGCGGATGGCAGCAGCGGTATAACAGAGGAAGAGAAAAAAGAACTTGTTTCAAAGATTATCAAATGGGCTCATAGAGGTGGAAAAATGCGTAGAAATCTGGCGCTTGTTGCGATTTTCCTGCTGTTGGTATACTATCACAGTATTGGCAAGAAGACGGATAAGAAAATCAGTAATATAGATGACTGGATGAAAATCTCGGTGGGATAATTATCAGAAATTCTTTCAAAAATAAACCAGGGCTGATCAGCTGCAAGATGGGACTGATTGGCCTTGGTTTTTGCTTTAATATGGGCTTTAGCCTGTTGAGCGCTCTTATGTTTCTCAAAAGTGAAACCAGAAAAGTGAAAATTGGGTAAAACTTTCTGTGAAATTCTTGACATAATTAAGATGACAATATAAAATTGAGCATATGCTTAGTTTTGCGGGAGGTTATTTATGGATAAAGGAGATGAAAGAAAAAAACAACTCTTACGGGTTGCACTGGATGTTTTTATAGAAAAAGGTTACTACGGTACCAGTACACGTGAAATTGCAAGAAGAGCCGGTGTCAGTTCAGGCTTGTTATTTCATTATTTTAGCAGTAAAGAAAGTATTTATCATGAACTGGTAAAGATTGGTGTTGAAGAAATGAGAATAGATGCAGAAATAGCAATGAAAACACCTCGCGAATACCTTTTTCAAACCATAAAGAATGTATTGGAACAGCTAGAAAGCAATCCCTCATTTGGGAAGATGTTTGTGTTTATGGATAATGTTCAATATACAACAGTGAATGATAAGGAAATAGAGCTGCTTTTGAAATCAATAGATATTTGCAGACAGTGGATTCCTGTCATTATAGAAGGGCAACGGCGCGGCGAGTTTCGCACGGGTGATTCCCATGCATTATGTGTCGCTATATTTGGTGCCATACAGGGAATCGCACAGGAAAAAGTCAGGATTCCCAACACACCATTACCAAAGATAGATTGGCTTATGGATATGATAGTAACAAGGTGATGTTATGAAAACAAAGAGTTATGATGATCTATTTAATAAATATGTGCAAGAAAAAAGGATTTATGAAAGCGTAGTCCTAATTGAAAAAGGAACTGGGGAAACTATATTCTCAAAGGCTTGTGGGGGAAAAGATATAGATAGCCCGATCATAGCGGCAAGTATAACAAAAATGTTTACTGCGGCATGTATTTTTATTCTCATTCAACAAGGTTATATGACACTGAACGATAATCTGCTAAATTTTTATGAACCTGCTTATTTGAAAAGACTGCATTTTTATAAAGGTAAAGATTATTCATATGATTTGAAAATATCAGATTTACTCTACCAAACAAGCGGATTGCCGGATATATATGAGGAGGGAAAAGACAGCATCAAAAGACAAGCGATAATTGCAGATACATTTATTACCTTTGACAAAAATATTGATTTGACGAAAGAAAAAGAAGCTCATTTCCCACCCAATTGCAAAAACAATGCCTACTATGCAGATATTAACTATAATATACTGGGCGATATTATTGAAAAGGTTACAAAATGCTCATTAAAAAGGGCATTTGATAAATACATATTTTCAAGAATCAATATGGTTAACACTTATCTGCCTGTCTCGGAAGAAGAATATATACCTATGGTCTACTATGGGAATAAGCAGTTATATAGACCGCAATTCATAATGTGCAGTAAAGCAAGCGGCGGTTGCATTACCTCTACAAGAGATTTAATGATATTCATACAGGCTTTTTTTCATGGGGGACTTTTTGACAAAAAAATTCTTGATTCAAAACAGTATAGAAGATTGCAGCTATCTATGTTTCCTATCTATTATGGAAGTGGCCATATGAGAATAAAAATGGGCGGATTTTCCACTTCCTTTATGGGGCAAGGTGATTTGATGGGTCATAGCGGATCAACAGGCTCATTTGCATTTTATTATCCCAGCAAAGAGTTATTTTTTGTTGGGGATTTTAATCAAATGAAATATCCTGCACTGCCTATAAGGTTCGTGATGCAATTAGCTATGTTTGCTCCGTAAATAATAACGAGACGATGATTTTTCAAAAGCAAACCAGGGCTGATCAGTTGCAAGATGGGACTGATTGGCCTTGGTTTTTGTTATGGATTAGGGAAAGGAGGCTAAAGGGCGGTATGTTATGGCAGACCTCGCTTTTGTTGAAAGTGCATACAGGCAGGAAGCGAGGGGTATGGGAATTGCGGAATTTGTGGTAAGATAAGGAGGAAAAGGTATGGGAGAGAAGTAAAAGCAGTAAAAGATAGTATGATAAAAAAGATTTTTGAGGAGAATAGCCATGAAAAAGAAGATAAACCAGATACTAAATGTTATCATGGGATCGTTTGTTGGTGTGTTCATTGGCTCAGGATTATATAAATACTGGCATTTTAGAAAATATCCGTATTTATATGTTATGCAATCTGCTCCATGGTATACCGGCATTTTGATAAATGGATTATTAACGCTTGTATTATTGGCAGTTTGCATGATAGTAAAAGTCATTCTTATAGAAAAGAAAGGGCGGAGCCAAAAAATAGTTTTGATTTTAGGAATTGTTTTTCTGACTTTAACAATTATAGGTGGTTGTTATGTACTTGATAATCAAGGACAAGTAAATGCCGGATAAGCAGTGGAAACACTTTTCCATAAAGGGAGATTATATAATGAATGAAACATGCAACGAATTTGGGTTAAAAGAGGAGTGTGGGACCAAGAGCACTGACTAATATAACTGTAATAATTACAAAAACAACAGTAAATATCCATGTCCACTTATTTCCTAAATTCATTGTATAGCCAAACCCACTGTTCGGTCTCTTGATAATTACTCTTTTATCTTCTCTGTTGAAATATAGTCTTCCGATTAACCAGCCATTGTCATTATTGCTTGATTTCATAAAGTTCTCCTATGAACTTTTGATTTATATATTTGATTATAAAATATTTGTATGTCGCCTGCAATGTATATTTATAAGCCCGTTTTTAGCGGGTACGCGATTCCGAAAAGGGAGTACCGTAGCAAAAGGTATTTGAAAAGGCAATTGAAAAAGAAGAAGTATTATCTTTATTAAAAGGGGAAAACGGGTATGAGATTGAAGTGTCACGTTTTACATCAGATGTTTTTCCTACAGATATAAATGCAGTTTTGGTAAATTGCTTTTATAAGCAAATAGAAAATATCAAAGAAATAGATAAAATATTTAGTGAAAATATTAATAAACTTTTAGAGGGCAATGCTGTTGAAATTTATATTGCAATTCTATATTATGACGCTTGTATATTTCAAGAGGAATGCAAAAAAGCAACTTTTATGATTGATAAGGAAATATTAGCGGAAAGAATTCGAGAGGGAGTTTCCCATTATGAGCAGGATTTAAAAGGAGAAATAGTTTTCTATAACGGAATGAGTAAAAAGGATTCCTGGAAAAGTATTCACAATTTTAATAATTACTACCTCCAAAAATATAGTATCAGCATTTTACCATAGCGCCTTGAAATAGCCAAAAGGAAACCGGTAGGAGAAAACGATGGAAAAAGTAGATATTCTTTTAGAACAAGCAGGATATTGTGAAGAAAGAAATGTAGATATTTCTGCTATATTACATATGTATGAAGAGTGCGGTTATCATTATAATTCTAAACAAAAGCAATTTATAGAGAAGTATGCATGTTTAGAAATCCATTATATCCATCCTATCTGGAAACAGGATATGCTTCTTCGATTAAATCCAATAGAAGCTCAAAAGGTAATAACAATGGATGTAGTAGAAGAGTATAATGAATTTTTGCAAGATGATCTGTTAATAATCGGAGACATAGAAAAGGAAAACATGACATTATTTCTATCTAAAAATGGATTTTACTATGCAGGATACGATGATTGTCTTATAAATTGGGGTGACAATTTTGAAATAATGCTTAATAAGTTAATATCAGGTGAGAAAGGTGAATTGCAAATAATAGAATAACATTTCCTTTGATGATCCCCCAATACCTATGTTACGATGAATTTTCTTATATTTTGTCTCACAATGCTTTTTTAACTTCATTCAAATAATTACGGTTAATATAAACTTTTTCCCCATTTTTCAAAGTTGCGTCCATTTTGCTGTTAAAAATGGGTTTGATACAATTTATCCTTTAGTTGGTATAATCGGAAGTCAAACGGCTGCAAAAAGCTAATGATACGATTAACTTGCTTGTCCTTTTGGGGATATTTAATTGTTATTTCCATTTCATTACATGATAAGTCTTGTTCTCTTTTTATTTTCATTTCATCACCTTCTCAGTAGTTATGCCATAGTCCTTTATCAAATTAAATATCCTGATGACTAAGATACATTTTCTAATACCAAAATACATTCAAACTTCCTCATTGGAAGCTTTCATTATGGATTTCTAATCAGTTATTGCTTTAGCAATATGATAGAATATAACGGATGGATGTTTGAATGTTTTACGAACAAAAAGGAAACGGGTAAAAATGACAACAATAAAAAGAGGATATTCTCCAAATGATGAAAAAGAATTCGGAAGCCGGTCGCTTGAGAATCTGCACAGGGCCGGACGGGATTTATATTATCTGCTAAATCAGGGATATCCGATAAAAGGGGCCTCAACCTTTGTCGGAAATCACTATCTGTTGTCAGAGCGGCAGAGATTGGCATTGGTAAGAGCCGTTTCTTCGGAAGCAGACCTTCAGATAAGAAGAAATAAGGAGGTTAAGAATATTCCGCATGGAAGTACGGTAAATATTGATGGGTTTAATACGATCATTACACTGGAGGTCGCCTTGTCAGATTCTTTATTACTCAGGTGTATGGATGGAACCATTCGGGATCTGGCGGCGCTCAGGGGGACATATCGTTTGATTGACAAGACGGAAACCGCTATTATGCTGATTGGTAAAACTTTGGAGCAGAATAGAGTGGATAAAGCAGTATTTTATCTGGATGCTCCGGTATCTAATTCAGGGAGGTTAAAGCAGAAGATTATCGAGACATTACTTTCATTTGATATGAAAGTGAAGGTGGAGGTAATTCACAATGTGGATTCGGTTCTGGAAAAGCTTGAACATGTCATAACAAGTGATGCCATTATTCTGGACAAATGTATCAGCTGGATCAATTTGAATGGAATGATTATGAAAGAGCTTAACCGGGAGTATCCGTATGTTGATTTTGATTGTGGATGCAAACATATCCGCCCATAAAGGATTATATTTCTATCACAGTGTCATACTTGAGTTCAATCTTGATATTTGAGACCACTCATGGTAGTCTATAGGAGAGACTACAATGAATGGTCTGTGAAAGGAGAAGGAGGCAGATGGCGGAAATACAATTAGGTGTTATTGAGGCACGGTATGCAGATATGATTTGGGCGCATGAGCCGGTTACTTCGTCTGAGTTGGTAAAAATGACAGCGGTCGAATTTAATTGGAAGAGAACCACGGCACATAATGTGTTGCGGAGATTAATAGACAAAGGATTGTTCCGTAATGAAAATGGAGTGGTAACTGCTGTGATCTCCAGGGATGAATTTTATTCCATGCAGAGCAGGCAATATGTGGAAGATACTTTCGCCGGCTCCCTCCCGGCATTCATTGCGGCATTTATGCAGGGTTCTCAGATTACAGCAGAAGAAGCAGAAGCAATCCGCAGGATGATTGACGCGGCAGAGGAGTAAAGGGTATGGGCGATATTTTCTTGAAACTATTAAATATGAGTATTACTGCAGGATGGTTAATATTGGCAGTCTTATGTATCAGGCAGTTATTTAGGAAAATTCCCAAATGGGTGAACTGTCTGTTGTGGGGCGTAGTAGCGGTCAGACTGATTTGTCCGGTTTCCATTGAAAGCCAGTTCAGTATATTGTCAAGTACGGAACCTATCAAATCCAGCACAGTTGTGGAAGGGGAAGTGCTAAATTATATACCGTCCATAGACAGCCGCCTGACGATTGTGGAAAATACGATAAACCCAATATTGACAGAAACTTTTGCGTATAACGAATCAGATAGTGCGGCTCCCTTGCAGATAGTTACATATGCAGCCGGTCTTGTCTGGGGCTGTGGTATGGTTTTATTGATCATTTGTGCAGTAGTCAGTGCTGTAAAACTGCATAAACTTGTGAGAGAAGCGGTATGTGTCAGGGATAATATTTATATTTGTGATGCTGTAACATTACCATTTATTTTAGGAATTGTCAGACCAAGAGTTTATCTTTCTTCTGCACTGAGTAAGAGAGAGATGGACTATATCCTGGCACATGAATCTGCACATCTTACAAGAAAAGACCATTGGTGGAAAGCCTTGGGGTATTTATTATTGTGTATCTATTGGTTTCACCCTCTTTGCTGGATAGCATATTCCCTGCTCTGCAAGGACATTGAACTGGCGTGTGACGAAAAAGCAGCCAAAGATATGACATTTCATGAGAAAAAGGAGTATTCTAAAGTGCTGTTATCCTGTGCAGGACAGAAGAGCCTGATCATGGTGTGTCCGTTGGCTTTTGGGGAAGTGGGAGTGAAGGAAAGAGTGAGGTCTATATTGAATTATAAAAAACCGACAGTATGGATTATTATGGCAGCGGCAGCGGTAGTAGTAATATTGGCGGTATGCTTTTTAACGAATCCCACCAAAGAGGATCAGATAGGAATTACAATTCCAGCAGAAAGTACAGAACCCTTGTGCTATTCGGACGAGGAAATCTATCCCAAAGGTAATGCGCTTACGAATACTATTCCTGAAAAGCATATTTCCTTACAGGCGGAGGAAATACCCGCAGAAAACGATATTATACAGGACATCATGCTTTATGAACAACCGGAAGCTGACAAGATATGTATAAAAGTACAGCCGTCCATGATAAGTGAGTATGCTTATTATTATTATATTCCTACAGATAAAGACCAGGAATGGCTATCAGCACAGGTACAGGCACTGGATTTGGAAGGGAAACCGCTTGACAGACGATGGGAAGGCCATAAAGAAAGAGGCTGGCAGATCATTTATAATGATGTAGAAATAAGAGCGTTTGAAGGAGGGTACCTATATTATACATATGAGGATGAAAATGGTGTTATGGAGTGCCTGACAGAAGCGCCTAAACTGTGCGACTATATACAGATCATGTTAATGGAGAAAATAGGTTATCAAAATTATGATGTTTCCCAAATCAAGGATATTATATCCGCTAAGTTAGATGTTAAGGCTGCTTTTACCGGCGGACAGCTTTATAGCCAGACCATAACAGACGCAGAGACACTGCAAAAGTTTGAAGAATGGTTTCGTAATGCGGAATATATATATGGCGGAACAGAATGTGGAACACAATGTGCCTGTCTGGAGTTGACATTGGCAAACGGGGATGTAGTGAAACTGTCTATGGCTGCAGACAGCTGCCCGAATTTCCATATAGATGGAGTTGCCTATGATTACCGTCCGGTGTCAGACTGGAACAATAGTGAGTTTTACAAATGTTTTAATGAAATACCGTGGGAGGACGAATAGGTCATGCAGTGACAGTCCTGCAGAAAATAAAAAGCCAAAGCAAAAACGCCTTGGCTTTTTAGCGGAGATGGAGGGATTCGAACCCTCGTGCCCCGGAGGGCTAACGCATTTCGAGTGCGCCCCGTTATGACCACTTCGATACATCTCCATACGAATAAGATTATAAGTTGAAATCAAATCCTTGTCTACTGTTTTCTAAAATCTTTTGGGAATCTTTTATGAAATGTGATAGGATAATATTTGTGAAAGGGACTTGGTCGGAAAGATAAAGCAAGAGTTTGTATTTAAGGATGGATGGAATATATGGCAATGACACAGGATGAAAAATATATGAAAGAAGCAATCCGCCAGGCCAGGAAGGCATATGCACTGGGGGAGGTGCCAATCGGCTGTGTGATCGTGTATCAGGATAAGATTATCGGCAGAGGATATAATCGGCGCAACACAGATAAAAACACGCTTGCCCATGCGGAGATTACAGCCATCAACAAGGCAAGTAAGAAGATGAAAGACTGGCGGCTTGAAGAGTGTACGCTGTATGTGACGTTAGAACCCTGTCAGATGTGCGCCGGGGCCATTGTGCAGGCACGGATTACGGAGACAGTGATCGGAGCCATGAATCCGAAGGCTGGGTGCGGCGGATCTATCTTGAATATTCTGGAAATGCCAAAGTTCAATCATCAGGTAGTAGTGCGCCGGGGAATTTTGCAGGAGGAGTGCACCTGTCTGCTCAAGACTTTTTTTAAGGAACTGCGGGAAAGAAATAGGATAGAGAAACAATTGCGCCGGGATGGCATAGATTAGCATGAAGATTTTCTTGACAAGATAATTTCGGTATAATAGTATGATAAAAATTTTTGTTAATCATTTACAATTGTCTGAATTGTATACGATAGAAAGGAGACGAAGGGGTAATTATGGGTATTTTAATGAGAACAAAAAAGCAAAACTTGTTACTGTCTATGTCAGAACTTGAGGAAGCAGATTATGGTGCAAAATCTGTTGAGTTGGAGCAGATGTATCATCGTCTGATTGCGGGCCGTACACAGTTTGAGGAAGTGCTGGCAAATATTCTGGATTCCCTGATGCAGATCAGTTCACTGGATCTTTCGCTGAATCATTATTCTGAAATACTCCGCAAAGTGTCGGACAGTGTCTCAGATGCTACCGAATTGATTCATTCGGCTTCCAACGAGGCAGAATCCATAGCCAAGATGGTATCCGTTCAGCATGAGGAACTGACCAATACAATCATTGATATCTCAGAAGAGTCAAGCGCGGTTTATCAGCGGATTGATGAGGGGCAGCAGGAACTGACTGATACAAAGAAGCTGTCTGACAGTACGATCAGTGCATCGAAGGAGATGCAGCAGGATATGAACCAGCTCTCTGAGATTATAAGTCAGATGAATAATGTGATTGCCGGTATTAATGCTATTTCTTCGCAGACGAATCTCCTCGCATTGAATGCTTCCATCGAGGCGGCGAGGGCAGGGGAAGCCGGTAAGGGGTTTGCAGTCGTTGCGGATGAGATTCGGCAGCTGGCTGACGAAACGCAGAAACTGACTGCAAGTATGGGACGTTCTGTGGCGGACATACTCAATGCGTCTGCCAAGAGTGTGGAGAGCGTGGATAATACGATTGAATCATTGGAGACGGTCACACAGAAAATCAGCCATGTTTGGGAATTGAATGAGGATAACCGTCAGCGCGTGGAGAAGATTACTAACAACATTTCCTCACTGGCGAGTCTTAGTGAGGAAATCAGCAGTTCTATTATCGAATTGGAATCACGCTCAACGGATATCAATGGCCAGTGCGGCGTCTTACACGAGGATATGTTGCAGCTGCGGGAACATGGGCAGAATATTTATGATTTGGCAAGTCCGTTGGAGCGGATTGAATCGATACTGGACGATTCTGCTAAAGTCATGGGTACTATGTCGAAAGATGCCTTTTACAAGCTGGAGGATCATAATTTTGCCGGATATATTGACAAAGCGATTAGCGCGCACAGGAATTGGCTTGGAAATTTGGAACGGATTGTTAAAGAGAGGACGATCCTGCCATTACAGGTTAATGACAGAAAATGTGGGTTTGGGCATTTTTATTATGCAATAGAACCGACTAAACCGGAGGTCATGAAGCTTTGGAAGGAATTAGGCGAAAAGCATAAGCGGTTCCATAATTATGGCAAGCAGGCAATCGATGCCCTGTTTGAAGAAGACTATAGTAAAGCAGAGAAGATTTATCAGGAGGCAAGCAGATACTCTGAAACCCTTATCAATGATCTTGAACAGATGAAAAAATGGAGCAGTAATGCAGCTGATTCATAGGATTATTTTATCAGATTAATTGTAGCGGCCGTGAGGAAAACCTAAGAAATAGAAGTTGTGGTGAAGGAAAAAATAGGCTATAATTTACTTAGTGTTTTTATGCAACGACAATATGGAAAACGGGGTATAAGGAGGAAGTAAAATGAAAAGAATCGGAATGTTAACCAGCGGCGGAGATTGTCAGGCATTAAATGCTGCTATGAGAGGCGTTGTGAAGTGTTTGTCCTGTAGCGGAGAGGACGTGGAGATCTACGGTTTTCTGGATGGCTACAAGGGACTGATCTACGGGGATTTTCGGATGTTGACAGGCAATGATTTTGCAGGAATCCTGACCAAGGGCGGTACGATACTTGGCAGTTCCAGAACCCCTTTCAAACTGATGAGAGAACCTGATGAGAACGGACTTGACAAAGTAGAAGCGATGAAACAGAACTATTATAAGTTGAAACTTGATGTTCTTGTGATTTTAGGCGGCAACGGTACACACAAGACCGCTAACATGCTTCGTGAAGAAGGCCTTAATGTGATTACGCTTCCCAAGACCATTGATAATGATCTGTGGGGTACAGATATGACTTTTGGTTTCCAGAGTGCGGTGAATATTGCAACAGATTGTATTGACTGTATCCATACCACAGCCTCATCCCATGGCCGTGTGTTTATCGTGGAAGTTATGGGACATAAAGTAGGATGGCTGACACTCAATGCCGGTATTGCAGGCGGTGCAGACATCATTTTGATCCCGGAGATTCCTTATGATATTGACAGTATCATCAAGGCTGTGGATGCGCGGGCAGCAAGAGGCTCTCGCTTTACCATTATGGCAGTGGCAGAGGGCGCTATTTCCAAGGAAGATGCAAAACTTTCCAAGAAGGAATATAAAGAGAAGATGAAGAATTATCCTTATCCGTCAGTTTCTTATGAGATTGCTGATAAGATCATGAAAAAGACCGGCAAGGAAGTGCGTGTGACAGTGCCTGGACACACACAGCGCGGCGGAAGTCCCTGTCCTTATGACCGTGTATTTGCAACCCGTCTGGGCGCTGAGGCAGGAAAGCTGATCCTGAAGGGCGAGTATGGATTTATGGTAGGTTATAAGAACAGAGAGATCGTTAAAGTTCCGCTTGAAGAGGTGGCAGGCAAATTAAAGATGGTGTCACCGGATGCTACTATCGTGAAAGAAGCGAAGATGGTGGGTATCAGTTTCGGAGATTAATTTATGTCATATACAGCGTTATATCGCAAGTTTCGGCCCAGTCGGTTTGAGGATGTGAAAGGCCAGGAACATATTGTTACTACTTTACAAAACCAAATAAAAGCGGATCGTATTGGTCATGCGTATCTTTTTTGCGGAACACGGGGGACCGGTAAGACTTCGGTAGCCAAGATATTTGCCAGAGCGGTCAACTGTGAGCATCCGATAGAAGGAAGCCCCTGCGGGGAATGTGCAAGCTGTAAGGCATTAACGGCAGGGGCGGGCATGAACGTGATCGAGATCGATGCCGCTTCCAATAACGGTGTGGATAATATCCGTGAGATTGTGGATGAAGTTTCTTATTCGCCGGCGGAGGGCAAGTTTAAGGTCTATATCATAGATGAGGTGCACATGCTCTCCATCGGCGCTTTCAATGCGCTCTTAAAGACATTGGAGGAACCGCCTTCTTATGTGATTTTTATTCTGGCGACCACAGAGGTGCACAAGATTCCGATCACCATACTGTCCCGCTGTCAACGCTATGATTTTCGCAGGATCACGATAGATACGATCACTGAGAGACTGCGGGAACTGATGAAGGAAGAGCAGATATTGGTGGAGGAAAAGGCGCTCCGGTATGTGGCAAAAACTGCGGACGGATCTATGCGTGACGCTTTGAGTCTTCTGGACCAATGTATTGCATTTCATTTTGGGCAGGAGCTGACTTATGATAAAGTATTGAATGTGTTGGGAGCAGTGGATACGGAAGTGTTCAGCAGGCTTCTTCGGCATGTGGTGGATCAGGACGTGACGGGCTGCATCGGGCTTTTGGAGGAGATTGTCATGCAGGGGCGGGAACTGACGCAGTTTGTCACGGATTTTACCTGGTATCTGCGAAATCTCCTGTTATTAAAGTCTTCTGATGATATTGAGGATGTGATAGATGTGTCTTCCGACAATCTGGTGCGTCTCAAGGAAGAGGCACAGATGCTGGAAACGGAGTCGATTATGCGCTATATCCGTATCTTTTCAGAATTGTCGGGCCAGATTAAATATGCGTCCCAGAAGAGAATATTGGTGGAGATAGCGCTGATCAAACTGTGCCGGCCAAATATGGAGAAGGATTTTGGCTCTGTGGTGGAGCGGGTCAGGGTGATAGAAGAACAGTTGGAAAACGGTTTGACGGTAATGCCGGCGGGGGTGCAGAATTATGCCGGGGAGGGCATCAGGCCAGGTCAGATGGGTGCAGCGTCCATAAAGGAACGGCCGCCTCTGCCCAAGGCAATTCCGGAGGATGTGCAGATGGCGGTGGAGCGATGGCAGGAAATCGTGTCAAGCGCGCCTATGCCCATGAAACAGTATTTGAAAGAGGCGAGGCTTAGTCTGGGCGGCGATAATAAGTTGATGGTCGTGGTGGAAGATGGACTGGCTTCCGATTATTTCCTGAAGCAGGAAGGACATAAGGAACTGCTTACGCAGATGTTGTCGGATGCGGTGGGGAAGGAGATTGATGTGACGGTGCAGGGGATACAGAGTAAGGAGGACTTTGCACTGAACTATGTGGATCTCTCCCAGGTCGTGCATATGGATATTGAGATTGAATAAAGATGAAATAAATTTATCATATAAAGGAGACAGATTATGGCAAAACGTGGAGGATTTCCCGGCGGCGGCATGCCGGGCAACATGAACAATCTGATGAAGCAGGCACAGAGGATGCAGCGTCAGATGGAGGAGAGTCAGAAGGAACTTGAGACGAAAGAATTTACGGCAAAATCCGGTGGCGGTGCAGTGGAAGTGACTGTGACCGGTAAGAAGGAAGTGACAAAGGTCAAACTGTCTGAGGAAGTAGTAGACCCGGATGATATCGAGATGCTGGAGGATCTGGTGATGGCGGCGGCAAATGAGGCGCTTCGTATGGCGGAAGAGGCTAATGCGGAGGTCATGAGCAAGATGACAGGGGGCCTTGGCATGGGCGGAGGATTTCCCTTCTGATGGATTTATACAGCGGACATATCAATAAATTAATAGAGGAGCTGGCGGCGCTTCCCGGAATCGGGCACAAATCAGCGCAGCGGCTGGCCTTTCATCTGATCAATATGCCGAAGGCGCGGGTGGAACGGCTGGCCCAGACCATCGTGAGCGCCAAGGAAAATGTGCGATACTGTAAAGAGTGTTATACATTGACAGATCAGGACGTATGTCCGGTATGTGCTAATCAGCGCAGGGATCATGCAACGATCATGGTGGTGGAGAATACCCGTGATCTGGCGGCCTATGAGAAGACGGGCAAATATATTGGCGTCTATCATGTATTGCATGGGGCAATCTCTCCCATGCTGGGAATCGGGCCGGGTGACATTAAGCTCAAAGAGTTGATGCAGCGTCTGGAAGGCGATGTGCAGGAAGTGATCATTGCTACGAATTCCAGCCTGGAGGGAGAGACTACGGCAATGTATATCAGTAAGCTGGTCAAGCCTACGGGAATTCGGGTAACGAGAATAGCCAGCGGCGTGCCGGTGGGCGGTGATCTGGAATATATTGATGAAGTGACGCTGCTTCGGGCGCTTGAAGGAAGAGTGGAATTGTAAGTGCAAAGACGTCACTGGAAATGGAGCAGTGCCTGAATGGGTTGGCAGGAAAGGAGTTGTGGGTAAGGATGAGTATTGTAAAAGAGAAGTTTGGAACAGCAAGATCTGGTGAGGAAGTATTTATATACACACTGAAAAATAAGAACGGCATGGAGGCGAAGATTACGAATTTCGGAGCCAATCTGGTGAGCCTTTTGGTGCCCGATAAAGACGGTAAATTGGAAGATGTGGTACTTGGATATGACAATCTGGAAGATTATTATAGAAACGGCAGTTTTCTGGGTGCGACCATAGGACCCAGCGCTAATCGTATTGGCGGCGCCTGCTTTGCCATTGACGGGAAGGAGTATCATATCGCGGTCAATGACGGGCCCAACAATCTGCACACGGATATGGAACATGGCTATCATAAGCAGGTGTGGACGCCCGAAGAAGGAGAGGATTCCCTGACGCTCACCATAGAGGGCAAAGATGGGGAGATGGGATTTCCAGGGAATAAAAAGATTACCATGGTCTATAGTCTGTCTGATGACAATGCGCTCAAGTTAAGCTATCATGCGGCTGCGGATGCGAATACAATCATTAATCTGACCAATCATACTTATTTTAATTTGTCAGGACATAAAGCCGGCAGCATTGAAGACCATATATTAAAGTTAAATGCAAGCCATTTTACACCTGTGGTTCCCGGTGCGATACCTACAGGAGAGATACAGTCTGTGACAGGAACGCCCATGGACTTTACTGTTGGCAAACCGATCGGACAGGATATCAATGCCGATTATGAACAGCTTAAGTTGACGCTTGGCTATGACCACAATTTTGTGATCGATGGCGCGGATGGAACCCTTCGAGAGATTGCGGAGGTAGAGGATCCGAAGAGCGGACGGAGGATGAAAGCCTTTACCACTCTGCCGGGCGTACAATTCTATGCGGGTAACTGTATTGCTGAAGAGCCGGCAAAAGATGGCGCTTTTTATAAGCCGCGGATGGGATTTTGCCTGGAGACACAGTATTATCCGGATAATATTCATCATGAGAACTTTCCACAGGCAGTGTTTGGGCCGGGAAAGGATTATCAGTCTGAGACAGTGTATCAGTTTATCTGATGCGGAAGGGGCAGGGTGTGGTTGACTTATAATATGGTTTAATGGTTTTGGGGGAATTTCTATGAAAAAAACAAGGATTGTATGTTTATCTTTCATCATTTTAGTCTGTTGTTTTTTGTCAGGATGTGGGAACATGCTTAAAAATGAGCAGATGGACCGCGAAGTGGAGCGATTGATTGCGGCTTTGAACGAGGACGATGCCGATCGGATTTATCAATCCCTGCATCCGGGGATTGTTACCCGCGAGGAATTTGACGAGTCTTATGAGACCATCCGTAAGATCTGGGAAAAGTCCTACATCCATACCAAGAAGCTGAATGCCATCAACACTCAGAAGGCCCTGGGAAATACTGGGAATTCCCATCTCTGTGAGGCACAGTATTACGTTTATACACCAGATAAGTTTTACACGATTAACATCTCCTATCTGTCAGACGATAATGGAGAAGGGGTGGGTGGGGTCTATCTCAAAGAAGGGGCCGAACCAATGCAGATTAGCGGCAGCTTTACGACTGCCAGTGAGAACTCTGTGCTGCAGTGGGCGATATTGATCCATGCTGCCCTGTCCTATCTGCTGATTATCATCACAATCGTTGACATCCTTCGGAATCGGCCCCGGCTGTTTGGGTTGTGGCTGGTGGTGGTTTTGGCCTTTTTCAGTTTCCTGTTGCAGAGGGCGCCTAACACTTATGTTAGTCTCGGCGTAAACTGGTTTATCATGTCTTCCTTTAAAATATACAATAACGGTAGTTGGGTTTTGATTTTTGCGATTCCCGCAGGTGCAGTTTTCTATTGGTGTCAGCGCAGGAGGCTGCTGGATCGAAAATCAGAACAATCGAATGACAGTAAAAAGGTGCCTTAAGAGCACCTTTTTTATTGTCATAGTGTAAGTGGTTTTTATAACATCTGAAACAAATACTGTAATTTTTGTTATCGCCGGATTCTCCTATATTTTCAGGGAGTGTATGATATACTTGTACACGGGGCGGATTCGTTAACGGAGAAGGAGTCCTGTTAACGCTGAACTTGACTATCTTTGGAGGATGTGTGTGGCGAGGAGTGGATGAGATGGAATCGAAGTCGATTGTCATTCACAAAGGAGGAAAAGAAGAAAAGTACAAGCTTTATGTAGAAGATTATGTTTTATCCTATTTAAAGTATGAAACCGGATCGCTGGAATGTTCTGAGATTTATTTCTATGGCACCAGACAGAGCGGGGAGAAAAAGTATATTATTTACGGGGCAGGGCGAGATAAACAGATTCCGGTTTTTGATACATATGATTTACTGGAAGAGATTATGTGCCGGCTGACGCAGGCGGGGCCGGTGTTTATGGTGCGGGAGCCGGAAGAAATCTATCAGATTAAGGGATATGATATCTTTTATCAAGACAACCAGGCAATGCAGAGTTATATGGTAGAGAGACAGCGCCATTTTAACAAGCCGCAAACAACAAAGAAACAGGACAAGCAAGGGTCTGCGGGAATGCCGTCCATGCCGGGTAAGATAGAAACAAAGCCGGTTCATTCTCATGGGGTGATGTCGGCACAGCTGGGGATGATTCTGATTATCCTGGTTGCCATTGTCATTAATTCTGCGAACAGCTATGATAAAATGGAGCAGTTAAATCAGTCGGCGGAAGAGGTCTTTTTTGCAATAGAGAACCAGGAGGCGGATGATTCTGTGGCGGATGGTTATGAGCCTGAGGAAGATGTTGTGGTGGAGCGGGAGAAAAATCAGGAAGAAGATGCGAAAGATGATCAGGGAAACGATCAGAAAAATGAGGATGATAGAGATGCAGGAAACGTAACGGAGACGGAACAGCCCAAAGATGATACTCCCGGTCAGGAACAGCCTGAGAGTGATAAGTCTGATGGAGATGCAGTGGAAGGTTTATTGAAAGATGTAAATGTGCAGAAGGCGGATTCTGAAGATCTTAAGGAAGAGTCTGAGGCGAATGAGGGGGATCAGACGGAAGCCCTTTCCAGAAATGTGACAAGATATTATAAAGTGGAAAAGGGTGATACGCTTTATACAATCTGTCAGAAAATCTATGGAGATATATCTCAGGTTGAAAAGATATGCGAACTGAATGATATATCAGATCCGGATCGAATCCGCTCCGGCCAAAAAATAATACTGCCCTGATGAGTTGTAGTTGTGATATAATGGACGCAGGTTGCTGAACCTGCGTCCCAAGAATTGCTGCGTAATTCTTGCAGGTGTAGCGAAGGATTACAGCGCCAGCAACCTGCGTCCTAAGAATTACGGGCTCGGAGAATGTGGTATACCGGCAGGGAAGGAAGAGGGTATAAGAGGTACAGCCGATGGTAAATATTAGAGACTACCTGAAAAGAAAAGCAGAGAGGGAAAATGAGAAGAACAAGATTCCCAGAGTAAGCTATAGAGAAAAGATAAAGAGTCATAAATTTACAATTTTTTATCGGACGACTCTGGTTATCATTTTGATTGCTGCGATTTCTGCGGCCGCTTTTATTCAATGGCAGAATAAGATATACACGGAGAGTGTGGAACTGTCTTCCGTGCAGATCAATATTACGCAGGATGTCAAATTGATGCCGTTTGCAGGACATCTTCTAAGTTACAGTAAAGATGGAGCAAACTGTATGGACACCAAAGGAAATGCGGTATGGAATCAGACATTTGGGATGCAGAATCCAATGGTGGATATTTGTCAGAATGTGGTTGCAATTGGTGATTATAACGGCAGGACAATCTATGTCATGGATACAACGGGGCCTTTGGGAAGTATCACTACGAACAGGCCGGTGCGTGATTTCTGTGTGGCGGCTAATGGTGTTGTGGCAGTGGTGTTAGATGACACGAATGTCACTTTTATATGTTTGTATGATGCGAAAGGGAACGAATTGGTGCGCTTTAGGACTACCATGAAAGAAAGTGGATACCCGGTCAGTGTATCCATTTCTCCAAGTGGGGAATTGGTATGTGTGTCTTACTTGTTTGTGGACAGCGGTCATATGAAATCCAGTGTGGCATTCTATAATTTTGGTGCAGTTGGACAAAACAATACGGATAATTATGTCAGCGGTTATGATTATCTGAATGAGGTGGTGCCGTTGACACACTTTTTGGATAATCGCTCGGTGTTTGCTGTATCTGATGACCGGATTATGTTTTACGGAGGGGCGCAAAAGCCTCTCAGCGTGGCGGAAGCGCTTATCAGCGAAGAAGTTCGCGGCGTTTATTATGGAAATGAATATATTGGCCTGGTGTTTAACAGTACACAGGGTAATAACAAGTATCGGCTGGATGTATATCATAAATCAGGGGTGTTTCAGCAATCCATTGAATTTGATATCGAGTATACGGATATTTTATTCCACGAGGATCAGATCATTATTCATAATGAGTCAGAGTGTAGTATCTATAATAGTAAAGGTGTTGAGAAATATAATGGTACCTTCAATAAGTCTGCGCTGGTATTAATACCGTTGAGCGGGAACTATCGTTACATGGTAGTGACGTCAAATTCAATCGATACGATAGAGTTAAAATGAACATGATGATGAGGCAGGAAATGGTTACTTTCATTTTTGCGGGAGTTATATTTTTACTATTTATATGGAGGATTCACAGAGGGTTTGCCAATGGCATCATGCAGGAGATTGTCAATATCTTGTCCGGTGTGATTTCTCTGGTTTGTGTTGTCCTTATTTTCTTTGCGGTGAGCAGCCTAACGGCCAAAGCGACCAGTACTCTGACAGTTTGTATTATCGGTCTGGTTTTATTAGGAATTGTTTTTAAACTTTGTAATCTTATTTTTCAGCCGCTGTTGGCGCTTGGTAATCTTTCTGTGATCGGCGGACTCAATAAATTATTGGGTGCGGTCATGGGTGCTGCAGAGGCTTTGGTTCTCTCTTATTTGCTTTACAGAGTGCTGGATTATATAGGGATTTACGTGTTATAAAATCATACGGAAAAAATTTTCAAAAAAATCGAAAAAACCCGTTGACATCTTAGAAAGCATCTGATATTATATGAAAGTCGCACAGCA
>CAMXIF010000038.1 GCA_947243845.1 uncultured bacterium | reverse complement strand
TAATTCTTATCAAAAAAGATTTTTACCCATAGACACAAAATTTTTTACAGCCTCGGCAGGATGCTTTCCATCAAAAATTCAGACTCTTCCATAACCAAATACAGTATCAATTCTTCTGCAACTGTATGGGCTACAAACAGATTCCCACCTGCGGCCTGCTCTCGATAGCGAATGAGGGCGGCTTTGAGATAATACAGAAAGTCATAATCATACTGCATCAGGAATTGTGCGGGCAGACTGTCTTTCAGCCAGGAAAGTTCCAGTTCTCCAATATGTGTTCCTTTCGGTCTGTGGGAGAGACTCTCCAAATCCTGCACGATATTGTCCAGAAGAATATCGCTTCCGATGATAAATGATACAGCGGCGGCATCTCCACAAACATCGGCCAGGGCCTGAGACCATAATCTGCTGCTTCTATATTCGTCAATATTGTTATCCTCATGAACGGCTTCTTCCTGTCCCGGCAGCACATGCCAATTCAGTGTCTTACAGACAGGGAGTATCTTGTCCCGCCGGATCGATTCCCCCGCCTCGTATCGGCTCCAGGTTTTGGTGCCAACACCTGCCCGGGAGGCGGCATCCTCAATTGTAAGACCTAGTTCGTTCCGCCTGGTTCGGATTTTAAGTCCCAGTTCAGCGCTTCCTTTTATGATTTTTGCACTCATTTTCTCTCCCTTCAGCCATATGTGACATGTCAGTATAATGTCATTATATCACTTTTTGAAATGGCGTCAAGGATAAAATCTGACAAACATTAAGCATCTTTCTTTATACGCAGTACCGGTCTGATATATTTCCAAAACCGGGCCGGATCATGGTAGAAATAAAAGATTCTGCCGGGTGTTGTGTCCAGACAATATCCGGAGGCGGCATAGTCATATGCTTTCATCGTTGCTTCGATTTTTTCTTCCACACTTTGATTTTCTTTCTCAAGATCAAAGGGGCCGTGTTCAAAGACAAGATATTCGCCTTCGGGGATATCCATCAATATCATTTGCGAAGGAATTTCGCCGTCATAATCTAACGGAAGTCGCACACCGTAACACTCTGCCAGAGGGATGCCCCAACTGCAGATCCTGCCGGTCGGCTCGTTGATATATGCCATGATCTGTCCGCTTCCGCTGTTGGCATCATCGCCGCCCAAGTCATCCAATTTCCCTTTGATACTGTCCAACAGACCGCAGATTGTCTCGCAGTCCTGTCCGGGTATGAGACTTTGCTTCTGCCAGAAATCCCAGTATCCGATGCTTTCATAGCTTCTGATGTGAAGAAACTTGTGTGCCGGGATGGTTACAAAATAAGTCTTGATTTCCTGTTCAGATTTTTTCATGGTATCCACTCCTGTTTCTGTTAAGTAACAGTCAAAAGGTTTGATGATGGTACGAAGGGCGACCGGTATCGGGTGCCTGCGGTACTCACTGGGGGTGACGCCGTAGGCTTCCTTAAAGGAACGTGTGAAGGCCTCATGGGAAGAGAATCCATACTGTAGGGCAATGTCCAATATTCCCTTTGAGGTATCCCTGAGTTCTTTCAAGGCAAAGGCCAGTCTTCGATGCCGCAGATAATCTTTGAACTGCATTCCTGAAATCTCCTTAAACTTTTTGGAAAGATAGAATTCGGAATAACCTGATTGCCTGGAAAGATAACCAAGATTCAGGGATTTGTTATCGTTTCTTTTGATATACAGGTCTATTTCAGAAACTATCTGCTGTATCTGCCGCTGCCATTCACACATCGGTTACGTTCCTCCGTTTCAACTGTCCTGCGCTTATTATACAGAGTGGAATAAGAGTCTGCTTGATTTTATTTGTGGAAATGCAAATAGTATGCTGCAAAAAAGGAAAGCCACACCAAAATATAGGGGACTTTCCAAATTCTCCGTTTATCCGGGGTCGTGAAGCGGATCTCACAATCGAACTTTGCTCGACTTTTATTGTTGGGAAGTAAATTCACGGCCATATTGTAACAGTGATTCGGCAAATCCATATACGGATTCGGATTCATCAGAATCACCAATCGAATTTGTCTTCATGTATACAATAATTTCATCTATACTAGGGTGCTTTGATAATAATTCAGCGTAGCAGAGATAAAAAATGCCAATTGTTTTTGATAAGGAACTATCCTCTGGCTCCACAAGATATCTGTCGCGTAAAATCTTTTCTGCTAAATAGAGGGCCAGATTTATATTTTGGTCAATGCTCTGATTTAATTGTAGTGTCGTCTCAATCTGTAGTGAGTTCAAGTATTGCAGGGTACCGACATATCTCTCCTGTAGTTCGCTTTCCCGGATTTCCATACCGGCAATTTCACTAATCTTTTGATTAAGTTTCTGTAATTTCGGATTGGTATTTAGAATAGCTTCCAACACCACGGCATCCAATTCACTGTCAGCCACTTCAGGAGCATCCTGTTCCATCATGGAAGTTACATCGTGACGATATTCCGTCAAAAAGTCACGAATCTCCTGAAATTCCTTATCGGCAAGTTCCAATAGTCCTGCAAGGCGGGAGAAGTTACGCCGGATATTTCTGGGAACGCCGGTCTCACTCTTATAACCCAGGTCATGCTCGATCTCCGCCCAGGCGTGCTGCAGTACGGTGCGGATTTGAATCTCGCATTTTAATCCGGCATAGGCCTTGCATTCCGGCAGTTTCAGTCTTGTCTCATTCATCGAGACCACATAGTGAACACTGCAGTAGCCGAATTTATCAGGATCAAGGGCTTTGCGCTTGTCAATGGAGTTATCCTTATCCACGCAAAATTCCCGTTCTACAATCTCTGCGACCCGGTCCACATCATTATCGTAATAGGTGATCACGCGGATACCGGCAATATCTGTGATTTCCGTTAGATTACTGTACTTATCCATCTTGATATCGATTTTCTTATCGAGGCTGTCACGTTCCTTCACCCGACTGGTGATGGCGTTGCAGACAATCCCCTCTTCCTCAAGGATGGAACGGAGCTGGTGCTCTACCTCTTTTGCAAAACGCTCATATTTTTTATGCTGCTTGTCATATTGTGCTAAGACATTTGTTTTGTTTGCCATATGCATCCTCTTTTTAGAATCTGACGTTTGTCGTTTTTTGTTTTATTTTGGCATAGATTTGAAATGCTGTCAATTGTTGTTGTGCTTGTATAGATGGATTTATTTAGTTGTTGCCGTCTGACGCTGTTTTTCTTTTGGGGGTTTATGTATAATATAGCTAAAGGTATGGTGAGATGGATGGATAAGGGAGAACGGAAGATGAAAAAAATCAGGGTTATCATTTCCCTGTGGGTCAGCATATGCTGTGGATTGATATTAGCTGCCTGTGGAGAACAGGAAGCGGGTGGCGGTCATAAGGCGGATGTCGTGCTGGAAAGTGCACAGAATAGAGAGGAGCCGGAGAGTGCTCAGACAGCAGAAGATGCGGAAGAGGCACAGGAAGACCCCCTGATGGAAGTGCAGCAGGGTATCCGGGAGGAGTCGGAAGAAGTATCGGAAAATGAAGAGAATGCCCAGGAGGCCGCTCTTACAGCAGAGGAAAGAAGGAAGAGAAATGAAGCGAAATTTTATGAGGAAGCGAGGACTCTGGAATTAGACAGGGACGAAGCCAAGCAGTATTATGAGAGACTATGTGAGGACGATGTGTTCCTGAATGGAACCGGGGAACTCACCGACTTGTTGATAGAAGATTTGGACGGAAATGGACAGAAAGATATGGTAGCAATGGTACAGGAGGGTGAATTTTACCTCTATGGTGAGGGGTGTATCTATTTTTATATGAATGAGGATCCGGCATATTGTTTCAGGGATGATGATTATCCGTTTTTTTTTGAATTGTATGTGGTAACGGGGGATTTTGACGATGATGGGAATACGGAGATTGTGTTTGAATCGCGCGGAACAGGCAATGGGGCCGCAGGAGACTGGCATCTACGAATATTGAAATATAAAGATTATAGTATGGAAAAAATGGATTTTCCGTCTGAGTCTTATGAGGATGATGACAGAGAAATTCACGTTCAAATCACACAGGAATCGCAGGCGAATACCTATAGCGCGTATTGTCCTTATTTGGATGAAACGATTGCATTTGAGGCGGAAAACATATTTGAACCGAACCAGGCTTGCGTAGTCGGGGGTAATGTCCGCGGCTATTATAATATATGCAGTATGGAGTACGAAGGCAGAGACGCTTTAGTCGTTTCCGAGTATCTTAGTGGTGAGGGCGGTAATGTACATTGCGTGGGTAAAGCGAAATTTATGATTCTGTGGGAGCAGGATGGGAGCAGCCGGATTGTAAAATGGTGGATAGATTAGTGCTCATAAAATCTGTGAAAGATAGTATCATGGAAGAAAGAATGATGGCGGTGGCAGAAAGACTTCTTTGCTGCGCGCAGAATTTTAATAGGATTCATAAAAAATTCCGGTACGGTGCTTTGATATTTGCGGTATAATAGATGCAGAGTCGGCGTTCTGTGTCTGATGAGTAACGGAAGAAGGCGCAGAGTAATATTACGGTATCTGAGGAGGTAACATTATGTTATTACAGGGAAAAGTAGCAGTGGTTACAGGCGGAACCAGAGGAATCGGATTCGCCGTTGTGAAGAAGTTTCTGGAGAATGGCGCGAAAGTGGCGTTGCTTGGTTCCAGACAGGAGACAGTGGATAAAGCGCTTCAAAAGATCAAAGAGGAAGACGCTAATGCCGAGGTTGTCGGTTACTGGCCGAACCTGATGAATGCCGGGGAAGTGGAAGAAGTGTTTACGAAAGTAAAGGACATGTACGGCAGTCTGGATATTTTGGTAAATAACGCAGGAGTCTCCGCACGTGACAGTTTTTATGAGTACAAGCCCGAAGATTTTGAGAAAGTCATTGATCTGAATGTGAATTCTGTCTTTATCTGCGCACAGGCGGCGGCAAAGATCATGAAAGAGCAGGGCGGCGGGGTCATCTTAAATACCAGTTCCATGGTCAGTATTTATGGACAGCCGGCAGGTGTGGGCTACCCGGCATCGAAATTCGCAGTAAACGGCCTCACCAAATCCCTGGCAAGAGAGTTGGGTAAGGATCAGATCCGTGTCAATGCAGTGGCGCCTGGTGTGACGAGGACAGATATGGTGGCGGCGCTGCCGGAAGAGATGGTGAAACGCCTTACCGCTACAATCCCGCTTGGACGTGTAGGGGAGCCGGAGGATGTAGCCAATGCATTTGTATTTCTTGCAAGTGATATGGCATCTTATGTTACGGGAGAAATTCTTTCGGTTGACGGCGCGGCGATGACGTAAAGACTTTAGGATAAAATAGGGAGCCTGGCATTTGGTAATTGCTTATAGAAACGGATATATTAGCCGTGTGCATTGAGGATCCGGCTCTTATTATGGATACAGAGGCGGCGTGTCAGAGAGATTTGATGAGAATGGATGCAGGTGATTAATATCGTGAGTAAAGGGCATACAACAGTGACCATGTGTGATAATAATGCAGATAAACATCATTCTACATCGTATCATGCATGGTCATGGTACTATAGACAGACGGACTATAAATATATTTCTGTCAATTTGGGACGGGCATATCCCACCAAAAGCTGAAAATAATATTTACCGGGCACAGATATCTTAATGTTCATAAAAAGGCGCCTCTGCATCAAAGCAGGGCGCCCTTTTTACGAGTGTATCCCTTTCTCAATAATCCCAAATCCCAGCGGATAAGGGCCGGTGTGCACGCCGATTGTGGCGCCGATCTGATATATGGGTATCTGATCTGTCACATACCCTTTGTCCCGCAGGGTAGCAAGAGCCTGGTCGCGGAAGGCGGCGCCTTCCTCTACGTCATAGCCGTATCCCACCGCGATACTATAACAGTCAATCCCCAGACTGCCTTTTTGTAGATAATCTAAAAGAAGGTTCATAACTTTTTTTAAAGTACGTTTCCGGCCGCGGTCAATGCCGGAGGGAAAGATCTCACCCTGTTTTAAGGTGATGATGGGACGGATATCCAGGGCACCGCCTGCCAGGGCCGCCACCTTCCCGATGCGTCCGCCGTGTTTTAAGTATTCCATATTGCCCACGGTAAAGAATATCCGGCCGGTGCTTTTGATTGTTTCCAACCGTGTTATGGCATCCTGGTAGCTGACGCCATGATCGCGCAGTTCTACAGCTTCCAGCACATACTGTCCCTGCAGAACAGTGTTAATAGTGGCGTCAATGACAGTGATCTGAGCCTGTGGATATTTTTCCAGAATCAATTCCCTGGCATTGAGAGCGGATTGCATGGAACCGCTGAATTTAGTGGTAATACAGATACAGATGACAGGGATTCCCGCCTCGGCAAAGGGGTGGAAAGCTTCTTCATAATCTTGAATGGAGGGCATGGAGGATTTGGGGTATACGCCCTTCTTGTCTACCATCATCTGATAGAAATCGCGGATGCCAATCTCCACATTTTCCTTGAAATAATGTTCATCATCAAAAGATACATAAAAGGGAACGACTGTGATATTCTTCTCTTTTACAAGTTCCAGCGGCAGATCACAAGAGCCGTCACTGATAATATGAAAGGTCTCGCTCATATCGTAAATCTTCCTTGCGTAAAGTATTCTGACAGACAGAAGATGATAACAGGCTGACTTAAAAGCTGTCTGATTATTATTATATAGAATACTACGTTTGAATGGTAAATGCAATTGTTTTACATGTAAATATTACAGAGTAGAGCTTTCTTTACTTCTTTTGATAGTTTTTAAAACTATATGTAAATTCAATACTATAATTCTTTTGGCGGTTGGCGGTTGTTTTGCACACCTTTATTTTATGGCATAGGAAAGCGCTCCGTTTATCCGAGGCTGCGAAGCATATCTCGCAAAGTTAGGCTCGAAGGAATTTACTTTTTAGGCATATTTGAGGAAAAGAGAAAGCGCCACTCCATAACTGCATTTCGTTATGTTGTGACGCTTCCTCATATCATTTTGTAGTCTTTTCAGAAACTATTCCGCCAGATAAATGCCAAGCCTTGTCTCGATGGAGCTCATTGCTTCCTCCAGACTCTTTTCTCCCTGCATATAGGCGGCGCCTTCCTCGTAAACAACGCTTTCAAAGGTCTTATCCTCCACATAGGCAGTGTCCATCGATTCAATCCACTGTATCAGTTCCTGCACTTCTGCCTCATCAGGGATTCGGATTAAAAGGATGATTTCGTTTCCATCGGAACCAACTATGCCACTCGACCCGGATACGTAGTCGTTATCCTTATATAGCTTCCATTGGGCCGTATAGCTGTCCATAATGGCTTTTTGTGTCACCGGGAAACCGTTCTCCATATCAATCTGCACTTCTGTGTTGAGAGCTGTCTTTATAAAGTCCTGTGCCCGTTCCTTATTTTCCGAGGAAGCATTGATGCCCAAAAGGGTCTTGGCCCAGAACACGTTGCTGCACTGGCCATTCATCGGAATAACGCCGCAGTCCTCAAAACCTTCTGACTTGGGAAGGGACATATGACAGTTGTATTCGCCTATATTATCGGTGGAACCTGCTGCAAACTGCTGTGCTTTTCCCATTAAATAGGCACCCTGATGACGTGTCCTGATCTCGTCCGATTCTTCCAGACTCTCGCCGTTTACGCTATAGTAGCTAAGATAAATATCCTTTTCAGCTTCCCATTCCTGAACGGCTTCTTCCGAAAGACCGTCCATCTGTATGTCATAAATCTGCTTTGTCTGTGTCAGGAAATCAGATATGGCTTCCGCGTTGAGGGCGCCTTCTTCTGTTCTCCAGGCTGGCGCACATGTCAGAGAGAATACCCGCATAATTGCCTGAGGTGATGAAAGACGCAGCAGATCCGTGCCAGGGTTTTGGCTCCGCATCTCTTTCATTATATTTACAATATCTGACATGCTTGTCATATCTTTAATGTCTTCGTTCCGGCCAAGAACATAGGGAAGCTGGATTCCACAGGGAACCATATAGACATGTCCGTCTTCTCTGAAAGCATCCACAATATTCGGGAAAACGGCATCCTCGCCACCCATGCCGTCCAGTAGTGGAGCGATGTCTGCAAGGATTCCTTTTTCGATGTAGGAATCCATAGGCATGTTATCCAAAACCAGGACGTCCGGGCCTTTTCCGGCCATGGTGCGCGTATTCAGGTTTTTGATGGCATCCTCTCTGGTCATGGAATTTCCTTCCAGTCCGATTTCATATTCTACATAAACTGCAGGATTCTCTTTCTGATAGAGGCTGATTGCCTGTCGTACCACCATCTCATCCTCCAGGCTCCATACCTGCAGCTTTTCATTCGGTCTGGAAGGTACACTGGGATCATAGATGAAGCGTGCCATTTTTTCTCCGGTTAACAGTACCACGAATTCATTGTTATCCGCCACGATCATATCCATGATCTGGCAGGCCGGATTGCCCAAAATGGTCAGGCTTCCATCCATAACCTGCTCCATAGCGCTGCCGCCCAGCACATGGCGGTATATCCCTGTCTGCCCCGCCAGATAAATGGCATCATCGCCGCCTGAAACCAGGAACATGTCATAGCTTCTGCCCGGACTGCAGTCTCTTGCGGCAAAGTTTTCCCGGACAAAATCTATCAGAACCTGATCCTCGATGTATGCCTTTTCTTCCATATCGTAAAGGAGAGGCACGTCATATCCCCATCCATCCAAGAGCATAATATCGCCGTGGAAGCGTACGAGTGCCGGACTTCCATCTCCAATATTTAGGAGCTTTTCACAGCTTCCATCTGGTTTGGCTTCATAAAGGTTGGAGCCCAGAGTGCTTACGATAATCCTTCCCGTGTCTGATATGGAAACGCTGTTGACCCACATATCATCTGCTTCCAGATTGACATCCACCGGGATTTGTGTACCATCCGGCTTTATGATCGTGAGCTGCATATCCATTTTAAGCTGAACGCCGTTGCCGTCATCGCCACTGCCTTCCTCAGGTTCCGTCCATATCACGGCGGCTGTCTGATCCGGACCAAAGGCCATGGTCAAAATGTATTTGTTGTCTGCCTTCATCTGGTTAAGCCAAGGTAAGTCCTCTTTCACCCAGCTTGCGCCATTATCCCGTGAACGAAGCACGAAACCGCTGTTATCCGACAAAAGATAGCTGCCGTCCGTCATAGGGAACACACGGCTGTTCCAGTCAGTAAGACTGTTTTCGCCAAGATCTGCCTCTTTCTCCACATAGCGGCCCATGGCGGTTCCCTGTTCATCGCCCTGTGCCGTTTCTTCAACAGCCGGCGTGCTGCCTACACTGCTGCCGCCTGCATTGTCAGTCCCGGCACCGCTGTCACCGCAGCCGGTAATTGATCCGGCGGCAAGAGTCAGCGCCATCAGACAGGCAGCAATTCTCTTTGTGATGTTAAGTCGTCTCATTTTTCTCTCCATTCTGAAGTTGCTCAATTTTCTCCCTCCTGTTATGTAAGATACATGGTTTGTTGCTTACGCAGCTTGTGAGAAAATAAATTCCCCAATTTAGTATAGCAATCTTATCTCTAAGTAATCTCTAAAATGGGGAAACACATACTATTCAGATGATCAACCTGAGAAGATTAATTATTAGCTTCCGGAAGATGGCGGTTGTCGCAAGTAATCTGTCAGGCAGTGCAGATAGAGATTGCTCATGTAAATGACAGCGTATAAAGCGTATAATCTGTAAGAACGTGTTAAAATATCAACTGATATAAGTGTCGGATAGAAGGATTATTTGTTTTTCTCATTTTATGTCGTGTCATTTCCTTTCGGGAAAGAGTAAGATTCAGGGAAAAGGGGAAGGCACGAATTTAAGGAATCCACAGGAGAAAGGAGAACATATCATGGATCCGAAGAAAATAGGGATGTTTTTAAAACATCTTCGCAGGGAAAAAGGAATCACGCAGGAGCAGCTGGCGGAAACCTTAGGGGTTTCGGGAAGGACTGTGTCGAGGTGGGAGACAGGGAGCAATCTGCCGGACCTCAGTATTTTGGTACAGATTGCAGAATTTTATCATGTGGAGATCAAGGAGATTCTGAATGGAGAAAAGGAGGACAAAGAGATGGATCAGGAAATAAAAGAAACCTTATTAAAAGTGGCTGATTATCACGAACTGGAAAGGCAAAAGGCAGCGAAAATAGGAAGCTTTTCGTTTAGCATTATGTTTCTGATATGTGCGGTGACAATTATCGTACAAATGAGTATAACAGGAAATCTGTCTCTGGTTATGGGAGAAACGGTAATCCTTATTGTGGGCGGTCTGACTTATATTTATTTTATGGTAAGAAACGGTGTATGGAATCATGCACGGACCAAGAGCAGCCGCGGTAAAGATTTTATCATCAGCATTATATGTACGGGAGTATTCAGTATAGTATTTTGCGGGCTGTCAAGAGAAAAGGCGGACTTGCCGTATATCCTTGGGGCATCCATCTGTTTCTTCATTATTTTTACAGCAGTATCGTATGCCGTTCTGAGAGGGCTTTCGTTTCTTTCGGGGAAAAGGAGATAAAGTAACAACTCTATGATGCAAATCTGATGCAAATTTGATGGTTCTTTGATGCATAAAAGATGCAGTTATGATGCCTTTGTATTGTAGCATGAAAACATCACAATACCATTGCGGGAATACAGTCCTGCAATACAGTTAACCGGTATGAGGAAGGGATGGAGATAACATGAGACAACACAAGACACACACAAAACTGCTGTGCATTTTATCCGTATTTGCTCTTCTCTTAAGCTATGTGCCGACAGTACATGCAAAAGAGGGCGCAGAAGAAGAGGACAAAACCTGTTCGCCTTATTTTTATGTGGAAAGCAAAGAGACCGGAGTGGACAGCTTTCCCCTGAAAAGTACGGATGTAAATGTATCAATTGAGGGAATGATCGCGGATACCTATGTGGTGCAGACTTATGCCAATGAGGGAAGTCAGCCGATTAATGCCAGTTATATTTTTCCGGCATCTACAAAAGTCACGGTGCATGGGATGCAGATGCAGATTGGTAATCAGGTGGTGACAGCGGTCATCAAGGAGAAGGAGGAAGCAAAGAAGGAATTTGAAACAGCCAAAAGCGAAGGTAAAAGCGCTTCCATGTTATCTGAGGAAAGAGCCAATGTATTTACCATGGATGTGGCAAATATCATGCCCGGCGATCAGGTGCGTATAGAACTGCACTATACAGAGATGATCATGCCATCGGAAGGAGTCTATCAATTCGTCTATCCGACTGTTGTCGGTCCCCGGTACGTAAGTCCGGCGTTGGATGATACCGGCACGCGGGAAGAATGGACGGGCACCCCTTATCTTAAGAATGGTTCCGCGCCGGCTGATACCTACAATATCAATGTATCGGTTTCCGCTGGTGTACCGATCGCGGAACTGACAAGCAGTTCTCATGAAATCAAAGTGAATTCCACGGGTGATACCATGGCAGATGTCAGTCTGAAGAATCCTTCGGATTATGCAGGGAACCGGGACTTTATTCTGAATTATAAACTGACAGGGGAACAGATCAGTACCGGACTGGTTACCAGCCAGGGGGAAAAGGAGAATTTTTTCATGCTTATGGTCCAGCCGCCGGAACGCTGTGAGGTGGAAGAAATTCCGCCCAGAGAATATATATTTGTGCTGGACGTATCCGGTTCCATGTCGGGATTCCCGATAGAAACGGCTAAGGGTCTGATCTATAATCTGCTCTCCGGTCTGCGGGAGACGGATTGCTTTAACCTGATTCTTTTTTCAGGCTCTGCTCTTAAGATGTCGAATCGTTCTGTTCCTGTCACAGAGGAAAATATCAGCAAGGCAGCCTGCCTGATCAAAGAACAGTCCGGCACAGGCGGTACGGAACTTGCCGAAGCGTTAGAGGATGCCGTACGTACGCCAGCTATGCCCAATGTTTCACGTAATATCGTAATCATAAGTGATGGTTATATAAGTGGTGAGAAGGAAATATTTCAAATCATCCACGATAATATGGGTCAGGCGGATTTTTTCTCCTTCGGCATTGGAGATGCTGTGAACCGTTATCTGATCGAGGGGATTGCATCTATCGGACAGGGAGAGCCATTTATTGTTACCGATACAGGAGAAGCGGCGCGGACAGCAGAACAATTCCGCACCTACATACAATCCCCCGTTATGACGGATATCAAGGTCTCCTTTCATGGATTTGATACATACGATGTAGAACCCACTGTGGTGCCTACACTTTATGCAAAGAAACCGATTGTCCTGCTTGGGAAATGGAAGGGGGAGGCGACAGGAACCATTCAGATTGAGGGTATGACCGGTAAGGGCAAATATTCCCAGACAATTAATGTGGCGGATGCAGTTGTCAGGGAAAATGATGCCATCGGATATCTCTGGGCACGTAAAAGGGTGGAACGCCTGACTGACTTTGGAAAGGATGCCGATGATCCCAAGGTAAAGAAAGAAGTAACACAGATTGGACTGGATTATCACATGATCACACCTTATACCTCCTTTATTGCGGTACTGGATGTTGTGCGTAATCCTGACGGTGATGCAGCGGATGTGGATCAGCCTCTGCCTCTTCCGGTGGAAGTATCTGAGTTGGCGGTGGGATATCGTGTCGGTTCGGAACCTGGCGCTTTGTGGCTTGGCGGAATGTTGGTTCTGATAGTATTCTTCAGAAAGCTGTGCTGGCGGCGCAGACAGACTGGGAAGTAATGGACACCCCTGTTTCGGAGACGAATGGAGACATACAAATATATGTATATTGACAAAATACAGATAAAAACAAGGATACGTAATGACTGGCTGCTTTATCTGGCAGTGATTGTTATCATATTGGTTATGCGTTATTTTTGCAGAATAAGCGATACGGATCATCTTAAGTGGATACTGGCGCCCACCGCAAGGTGGGCTGGTATTCTCGGTGGGATTTCGTTTGAGTACCTGCCCCATCAGGGATATGTGAACCATGGGTATCAATTTCTGATTGCGGCTTCCTGTGCAGGAATCAGATTTATGCTGTTGACGTTTTTGATGCTGGTCTTTATACTGGTGTATGAAAATTCTTGTCAGCCAAAAGGCGGTATGCAAAGCAGATGCAGGCGGATTGTGTACAGTCTTATCCTTGCATATTTCTTCACAATCTTTGTAAACGGTATTCGTATCGTGCTTGCTGTCAGGCTCCCTATTTTGCTTGATAAGCTGTATCTGTCAGCTGGGTGGCTTACGCCCGACAGGCTTCACACATTGATCGGAACCGTTACTTATTTTACGGCGCTGTGTGTGCTTTATCTGAATGTCGCTCCGACTACAAAGAGGAACCGGCTGTCTGTCCCGGTATTCTGGTATCTTCTGATCGTATTGGCCCTGCCGTTTGTAAAAAGGATGTGGTATCGTGAATGGACGGGCTTTGGAGAGTATGCGGCGCTCATCATAGGTGTGTGTATGGTGGTATGCATGGTATCCTGGGGGATGAGGAGAGGGTTAGATCGAAGTTGACGATGCGCTAGAGTGCGAGATTTATATGTATGAAAATTTGGGACATGCAGCGTATGAGGAAGCGCCGGATTATAATGAGCGGATTTTAGATTTCTTAAAGAAGTAATTGAGCCGTAATAGATTCAAAGTGATGGGGGATTTCAGTAATTGAACATCAGGAATATTCAAGATAGCGATGATAGGATGGCCATCAGCCATATATATGAAGAAGGGTGGAAATATGCCTACCGGGGCATTGTTCCGCAGGAGTATCTGGACAGTATCCCTGCAGGACGCTGGGCTTCCTGCTTGGATCAGGAGGGGGTAGGGTCCCTTGTGATGGAAGAGGATGGTAAATTGATTGGCACTTCCAGCTATAGTCAGTCAAGATGGCAGCAGTTCAGCGGTTTTGGAGAGATTATATCCATCTACCTTTTGCCGGAATATATAGGAAAGGGATATGGCAGGCTTCTGCTTGCGGCGGCGGTTGGGGAATTGAAGAAGCTTGGTTATCAGGAAATTTTTTTATGGGTGCTGGAAGAAAATCTGCGCGCCAGGAAATTTTATGAAAAGTGCGGTTTTATACCTGCTGAACACGATATGGAACATGAGATCGGCGGGAAAATGCTGCGGGAGATTGCGGTTCGCATAGTGGAAGAGCATTGTAAGTAGAAAATAGGGATTTAACAGACAGTATCATCCGGGGTATTTTGGTACCCCGGATTGTTCATGTAAAGATGTCTGACTCAAATAAGTTTGATCATAATTTTGTGAATCTCGTCTGACAACGTTTCAAGCATCTGTCGGGGAAGGACAACGAAACAACTGTCGTTTACGGTAAGTTCGGTTCCGTCACAGGAGGCAGAACCTATTGTGTATGAACCGAAATCCTTCCCAGATTCATTGCAATAAATAACCCTGAACATTTTACCGGCAAAAGGAACAGTGATGGAAGCGGCTGCCGCTTCATCAAATTGTTCTGCCAGCAGTTTGGGATAGAGCGTCAGCTCACCGGCCTCTCCTCGAACCCCGAAAACTTCCGTGATCATGGTCATCATGAACCAGCTTGCGGCGCCGGTCAGGTAATGATACATGCCCCGTCCGTCAGCACGGAAATATTCCGGGATGCCCGGATAAATGTGGCTGGTATCAAAGTCGAGGGCAGTTGTGGCCAGTGTTTTCAACGCTTTCCAGCCTTCTCTTACAAAGCTGCGGCGATACAGGGCATTTGCGTACATGACTGTCATATGGGAAAAGACAGCGCCGTTTTCCTTTTCTCCATAGGCAAATCCAAACATTCTGCCCATATCAAATTTCAATTCCTGAAAATCTGTGTTTAGGCGATAGCCGCCAATCTTTTCCTGGTAAAGATAACGATCTGCGCCTTTGACAATCTTACGGATCTGATCATCTTGTGCAGTGCCGCTCATAATGGCAAATACCTGGCCTGTCAGCATCATGCGCATATGGTCATTGTGTAATCCTTCAACAGACCGGCCATGATTGTCATAATAACTGTTAAACCATCCCTCCTCCTCAGAAACGGTGATCCACTCCTGAGACCGAATATGTTTCATCAGCCAGTCTGCCTTTGCAGACAGGTTCGCGGCAAGAGAAGAGAGGGAGAAGGCGCTGCGTTTCCCAGGAATCGTATGACGGCAGTGTTCCAGGTAATCTTCTAAAATTTTGCGCTTTTGGTCGATATCGTCATACATTTGGGGATCATCGTTCAGCAGGATGGCGATTTCTTCCAACAGTTCAACCGTGTGGGCAGAAAAAGCGCTGTCCAGAAGACGAAGCAAGTCTGCCAGATCCTGTAAGTTGCCGGCATAGGCACAGGTAAACGCAACGCTTTCCCCGCGTTCTGCTGCCATATCAAGAGCATCATTCCAGTCCGCACCGCGCAGACGATAGATATTATGGTCACCCACTTCATAAAAGGCGGTGAGATGTTGAATCAGCAGATGCTCTAAAATACTGCCGGTATAAATCTCATGTTGCTCAGTAAGCTGTTGATTGCCGTCTGTCAAAGACCAAGAAGTATCGATGTCGGTTCCGCGCATGGTCTGCGCATCTTTAAAATAAGGAATCTGTTTATAAAGGATTTCAAAATCCCCAGTCTGATTGATATAAAGTTTGGTGGTCATGAACGGCCAGAGGGCGTGATCCATCCAGACACGGGCAATGCCGTTGCGGTCTGCAATAAAGTTACCGTCTCCGCTTCCGATGATAGTCGCATTTGTGCCATCGATGCGGACACCGCCGTAGTTTGCGGCAATCATTTTTCCAACGCCCTGAGGCTCCATCAACAGCAGTGAAAGGCAGTCCTGCCACAGATCCCGCCATCCACGGCCGCCGCGGCCATAATCGTGATGGGGTAGAAAAGAGCAGCCGAATATGCGGCGGAGAAAAGGTTGAAAGCTGATCCATTTCATAAGCTGGTCAAAGTCGGAGTCTTTGGTATGATAACTGACCGATACCCGATCCTGCCAATAAGTCCTGGTTTGGATAAAAGCATCCTGAATCTTTTTGGCGGTATTGAATTTTTGAAGAACATCCGTAATCTGGTCTTCCGTTTCTTCTACACCCAGTAACATAATATATTCGGCCTTTTCTCCTGGAGCGAGGGAGACTTTCTCAAAGCGCATTGCGCCCATAGCCTCTCTTCCTTCGGCAGTACTGAAAGCCGGGACTCCGGGATGTTGTTCATATATGGCGCGTGGATGGATGTAGGTTCCGCCTTCCCCAATAAAATCCTCTACGGTGGGGTAGAAGCTTACGGGCATATTACCGCTGCCTGTAAAACCGCTGACATGATAAATCTTATGATTCGGCCGATGCCCTTTCTCGTCAAAAGACATGGTGGGGCAGACTAAAATACTGCTCTTGTTCGTCCGGATACGATGCAGCATGGAGGTAACATTCCTGTGGTCGCGGATATTGTCTGCGCTGCGGCCGTAAAGAGGAATGGCGCCGTAAGCGGTCAGCTGCTGCGTGTTGCTGGACTTATTTTGTATGGTCACAAACATGACCTCTACAGTATGCTCTTTTGGAACAAAAGAGGTAACGGTGGTTTCGATCGGAAGAGATTTGGAGGAGCGTTTTATGGTCTGCCACATAAAACCGGCAGACAGTTCGCACTCGTCCTGGGCGGGAGAGAATCTGGCAGCTTCCTGTTCGGCGGAAGCGCCCATTGCAGAATATACGCCCATACCGTCTATGACACACCAGAAATTTCTGACGGAACGATTGTTATGCAGGTTCTCGGAACTCACCGGCTCCAAAAGGAAGGTCTCCTGATCGATCTTCGCATCGCCGCCAAGGTTTGGCGTGACGCAGCTTTTCAGTCCGGCCTCCGAGGCAAGGGGAAAATACAGGTAACTTGTATTTTCGGGCTGTTTCATGGTAAAACTTCCATGTTCATCGGTAAATGTTATGGCTTTCAATGTGGATGCTCCTTTCTGCAATATAATCATAAAGGATCTAAAATCATTACATCATTATTATACAAGAATTTCGAATTGCGGAAAACAAAAATGTGAAAATTATGACTCAGGAAAGTAACGGCAGCCTGATCGTAAATGTGGCGCCCGCCCCCTCTATGGATTCTGCAGAAATCTGTCCGCCGTGCTCCAATACGATGGCACGAGTGATGGCAAGTCCCAGCCCCTGTCCGCCCTTGTCAGCGCGGGTCGTGTAGGAGCGATGGAAAATACGCGGCAGGTCTTCTTTCGGTATTCCGCATCCGGTATCGGCAATGCTAATATAAGCGGCTGATTTATCTGTCGTCAAAGAAAGTGAGATCTCTCCGTCAGCAGGAGTAAAGTCGGCAGCATTATATAACAGGTTTTCCAGGGCACGGAAAAGCTGGTCGCGGCTGGCCATGACACGGCATGGACAGGAGTCGATTTTTTCTATAAAACTGGTACCGTTCAGTTCTATAATCGGACGGCAGTTGCGTCCAAAATCAGAGAGAAAAGTGTTCAATACGATAGGTTCCATGGACATGGGAACGCTGGTCTGGGCGGCTATCTCCTGAATGGATTTGAGCCGTTTGGATAAAATATCGCACTGTTCTTCTATGTGAATCATTCTCTCACGGGTATCCTCGTCCAGCATAATGTCATTTAGACGAATGATTTGCGCCATGTTGGAGAGGGCGGTCAGAGGCGATTTCATATCGTGTCCCAATTCTGCGAGCAGCTGTCCTCTTTCTGCAAGAAGCTTCTGTAAATGTCTTGTTTTGTCCTGTACTTCCTCCTGTAAATGCAGATTCAGATTACTGTTCTCCTCAGCCATGGCATGATTTCGCTGCATCATAAGAACTGCGAAGGCAATGACCATGCAGAAAGTGCCGTATTCTTCCGGATATGCGCCGATGATTGGTTCATATTCGCCGATGGAGAGAACACCGTACAGCAGGCAGATACCGTTTGCACAGGCGGCTGCCAGAATGATTTTGGTATGGTCAGCGCCTGTTAAACCGCCGTAGATGGTAAGGCTGATGAACAGGCCGGCCATGAGCAGTTTATACCAGGAGATGAATAGCCCGTACAGTGGGGCAAGGCCGGGAACTGCGGGCAGTATGATCATGGGCATCATAATAGCTGTCACGGAAACGCTTAGGGCAATGGCACGCAGGGCGCTCTTGAAGCGCAGGGAACTATTTGGCAAAAACAGCAGGAGTGCAATCTGCAGGGAGAAATAGATGCCCAGCATCGCAGCGCCGTCTTCCAGGGCATAGAGGATCCGCACAAGCGGTACGCCTGACAGACGGAAGAAAGGATAACAGATGCGCAGGGCAAAGGAAATACTTACCATCCCAAAGTAAAAGGTTACCCGGTCTTTTGCAGTTTGGCTGCGTTTCCAGAGAACGATGCAAAACAGTGACAGGGTGAGGGAGACTGCAAAAAGCAGTGCATAGACAGTCATCCGGGCGGCGGTCAGATGATGGATGCTGTCCGGATCTCCGATTACGGGCACATACCAGATGCCCCCGTAATAATGAGAGTAATTGGCAGTCTGGATGATTAGTTCTGCTTCGCCGTCCAGGGCAAAGGAAAAGAAAGAATCCCGAATCAGGGGTTCGTAGCTCTTCGGATTGACTTCCCCTGTCTGCCCAAGACATTGCCCGTCCACGAACACCTTAGCAGCGCACAGGGGTTCCGGAAGATAGAGAGTGAATACACCATTGCCCTGCAGACGCAGATGCCATGTGGCGGTGCCGTAGGGACTTCGATCTTCATGAAACAAAGAGAGATTCGGATACTCACCGGCCCAGGCGCTGTAGGCCGGATGATTTGCTGAAGCCTGGGAGGCAAAATCTTCCGGATTAAGTAAAATATCAGGATACAGTGTCCAGCCATCCATCAGAGAGACATGTCCTTTTGCGGGGATTTGTGTAAAATTATCTTGTGTGTGCGCGGATTTTGCTATATATTTGTTATCATAACAGGTGCTTGTCCAAAGCCCAAGCGCAGTCAGTATGGCTGCGCCGGCTATGATCAGGACAGCCTGTTTCGCATAATTGGTAAAGATTGTCTGTCTCATGGTAATCTCCATTTAGGGGCATTGAAACGATGGCATAATATATAGCCATCTGATTGGTGAGAGGAACAGTTGTATGAAAAATAGGAAAAAGAATTTAGGCTTGTTGGCCCTTATAATTATATTTTCATTATATCTGTTGGATACATCTATGGCAATGGCTGCGCCTGGGGCAATCGCCATCCGGGACACAGCACAGAATACGGAAGCGGCAATCAGTCAAAATACGCTGCAAAATCCGGAAACGACTATCAGCCAGAACACTGTACAGGATACCAGCCAAAATCCGGTGCAGGATACGGTATCCACAGCCGATGGTTTTATAGAGTGGCTTGAATCACACAAAAACGGCGGCGGCAGTGTAAAACTGACAAATAATATTGTCCTGAGAGAGTTTTATTATTTTACGCCTAACGGGGCCAATCTGCCGGATATTGTTGTGGATACTGATATTTATACGATTACTGCGGCCGGCAATATCGCCTTTATTAGTGATGGGCATCTTATTTTTCGCGGCAAGGGCGGCAGTAAGGGCATTTTTCATGCGATCAAAGGCAGTATGCTGACACTTGACGGTGTCATTGTGGAAGGTATAGCGGCGGGGACTTCTCCGCAATATACCCTGTGGCAGGAGGAGGGAGCAGGTCTTCTTCTGGGGAATACCTATGCTCCATGCAGGGTGTCCGGAGAGATTCATTATGCGGACAAGCCTTTTGTGACGGAGTCCTCTTCTGTCTGTGTGGTTGTGGAAAAGGGGCAGTCCGCAGACGGTAGTCTGCCTGCACAGATTCAATGCAAAGTCAATTATCAGGGGCAGATACAGTATAACAGGATGATACAGGTTTCCTGGGATCTTGCAGGAACCGAAAAACAGCAGGAAGAAAGACGGCGGTTTCGGGTGGAAGGTATATCTTCTCAGGCGTTTTTTCAAGTGCCGCCGGTCTGTACAGTGGTTTATAATGATTACCCGCTGACTTTTACCAGGGTGGATGCTTTTATACGTGGTAACGGATATTACTTTCAGGGCGATTATACGAAACCGCAAGGACAGCTCCCTCTTACTGTGACGGAAGAGTATTCTTTTGACGGTACAAGCTGGATTGAGAGTCAAAAGAAAACGGTAACTTCCGAGAAGGAAGGCTTTCGCATCTACTTCCCTTGTGATAACTGGGACAAGGCACAGAACCCTTACGTATATATCCGCCTGCAGGGAGAGAAAGACGATACAACTTATTTATCTAACGTATTGCGCTATGCTGCCTACAATATGGAGTCCGCAGAAGATATAGGCGGCAGCCGCGGGGGCGGCACATCCATTGTTGATCCGCCTGATGATCCCAAAGAGGACTCTGACGACACAACTGCAGATAACCGGCATCCATCACAGAGTACAGAGTCCGGGAAGAATAAAGACAGTGACAATAAGGACAGTGACAATAAGAACAGTGTCAATGAGGCGCAGGATGACTCATCAGATTCTGAGACATCATCCGAGAGTAACAGCAGCGGTGTCAGTCAGTCAGACAATCAGAACACCACAAACCCTGTGGATGCCAATACGTCCCTGAACAGCAATGTTCCGGAGAATGCAGATGACAGTAATATTACAATAACTTATATTCCGGAAGATTCGAATGGTGAAAGTACGACCGCTCACACACCGCCTGTTTTGACAGAGGACGAGAACAATAGCAAAGGCAGTAATTCTGCTGCAGATGAAATGGTCTCGAAGGAGAGCGTGGAAGCTATGTCGCAGGAATTGGGGGCGCCTGCATCTGACGGAGTGGGTGAGAATGTCAGCAAACACCGGCAGATAACAATAAAGCAGAGACTTAACACCACCAGGAATATTGTTCTTGTGTCAGGGTTTATAACTTTGTCGGCCGGCGCCGGTGTGGTAGGGTACTTCGTCCATACAGGCAGTCTGTCCAGAAATAAACACAAAAAGAAAGCATCCACAAAGAGCCGATCAAAAAGGAAATAGATGATAACAAACTATAGGTCACTCTTTTGACGCACTTGGGCATGGATGATGGATTATCAGGTTTTGATTGATTACATAGCCAATTATCTGGGGGGGGGGGAACAATCGGTAAAGATTATGATGTGCCTCAGGGGCGGATTGTGGTAAAATAGACGCAGAGCCAGCAAGGACTACAGCATTTGTGGCTGTGATATACTGAACGCAGAACGCCAGAAAAGGAGAGGCCGTGTATGGATGAAAAACGTCTGGAAGCATTTGAGAAAATGCTTGCCGCAGTGCAGGAAGAGTATGCCAAGATTTTGTCCTCCATGGATCAAATGAAAGCAGAAGGGAAAGTAAAGACGGTGACCTATCAGCAGCTGATGTCGCGGAAGATGATGTACCAGAATATACTTTCCCTGTATCAGATTTATGGGTTGGTGGAAGAGCAGCGCTGAAAGGAAAGTTAAAGAGCGGGGAGAAGATGGCGCAAGAAAAGATTACCTATTATCGCAACGAAAAAGAGATTGCATATATCCATTGTGAGAATTGTAACAAATCCTATCCGATGCATACCCATGCGGAGCATATGGTGGCGGGAATTGTCCTACAGGGAAGTGTGTGTATCATCTGCCAAGGGCGAAGAAGGATTTATAGTGCAGGAGAATGTTTTTACATAGGGCAGGATATACCCCACGCCATAGAACCGGTGGAAGATAAGACCTATTCTATTGTCAATCTGTGCATACCGGTTTCTGTCACGTTAGATGAAAAGGAGCGGAAGGAAACCGATGCCATGCAGTTAAAACGACTGATTGCGGATACGCCGCAACTTCCGTTGTCCGTAAAGGACATGGCCAGAAGCATCGCGCTAAGTCCTTATCATATGATCAGAAAGTTCAAGAATGTCTGCGGCTTGACACCACACCAGTTTCAGATTTCCCCTGTTGAAGGTTTCAAAAAGTAATTGCAATTGTTGAGTCATTGTATTTTCCTCCTTTTTGTTTTGGGCGGACAAAGGTAGTTACAGACAGATACTGTGCGTAATGTGTATTGTCTGAGGGCTGTCCGTTACGATATGCTGTCATTATAAGAGAAAGCGTAAAAACAGGCTTGGATAAAATTGCGGATTGATAGATAGAGGAAAAAGCAGGGAACCGGTTTTAGATATGGGAGAGAATCCCTGGATATATTGTTAAAGTAAATTTATCATCCAAAAATGACATACAGATGTCCTGTTTATGATGTATAATATTTATATCATCTGAAAAAGGAGGGGGACAAATGAGATATACATGGATTGATGAATTTTTATTACAAAAACCTGGCGTCACCAAGGATTTGAAAGAGGAGTGGAACTGGATCCGCTATCAGATCGGAGGGAAGATGTTTGCGGCGGTCTGTCTGGGAGAGGATAATGAGCCGTATTATATCACATTGAAACTGGAACCGGTGGAGGGAGACTTCCTGCGGCAGCAGTACGAGGATATTGTACCGGGATATTATATGAATAAAGAGCACTGGAACTCTGTCAAACCGGATGGAGCAGTACCGGACGATCTCTTAAAAGATATGCTGGACAAGTCCTATCAGCTGGTACTTAGTGGACTCAGTAAGAAAAAGCAGCAGGAGGCTCTAAAACATGGCATTTGATTACAAGAAAGAATACAAAGAGTTTTATATGCCCAAAAACAAACCAAGTATCATCGAGGTGCCGTCCATGAACTTTATCGCAGTCCGTGGTAAGGGTAATCCGAATGTGGAGGGCAGCGAGTATAAAGAGTCAATCGGCCTGCTTTATGGGATTGCCTTTACCATCAAGATGAGCAAAATGGGGGATCATCGTATCGAGGGATACTTTGACTATGTGGTGCCGCCATTAGAGGGGTTCTGGTGGCAGGATGGTGTGCAGGGAATAGATTATGCGCACAAAGAGGATTTTCAGTTTATCTCCGTGATTCGACTTCCGGATTTTGTTACCAGAAAGGATTTTGACTGGGCCATAGAGGAGGCAGCGAGGAAGAAAAAGACAGATTTTTCCAGGGTGGAATTTCTCACTTATGAAGAAGGACTGTGTGTACAGTGTATGCACATTGGTCCTTATGACGATGAACCGGCTACAGTGCGAACCATGCATGAGTATATGACTGCGCAGGGTTACGCACTGGATATAACGGATCAAAGGCTTCACCATGAAATTTACTTAAGCGATGTGAGGAGAGTGGCGCCTGCTAAATTGAAGACCGTTGTCAGACATCCGGTGAAAAGGCTATAAAATTCCTTTATCCTCATATTCGGCATAACGCCCCTTCAGTGTACGTTTCACTTCGTAGAGTGCTTCGTCTGCGTGGGCAAGCAGATCTTCGATGCTGATGTCCGGCGTATCCGTCCACGCATAGCCGGCGGAGACAGATATGATTTTGACCTGATCAGATGCCACGGCAACCTCATGCCGGGAGAGCATTTCGTAGAAGACATCCAGCAAGTCCGTAATCTCGTTTACAGCAGTACAGCCGTATATCATCATACAGAATTCATCACCGGAACGCCTTGCGGACTGGCAGTTTTCTTCAGGCATTTTCATCATGATTTCAGCAAATTCCTGCAGGTACAGATCTCCGGCATCATGTCCGAAAGTGTCGTTGATGGTCTTGAAGAAATCCAGATCGAGCATTACTATGGCACATATTTGGCCGGATGGCATAGCGTGCAGTTTTTTGGCAGCCAGGTGCTTGAAGGGGTTATATTTATACAGTCTGGTCAGCGGGTCATGGGTATTTTCGTACTGCATCCGCTTTTTCTGAAGCATATCTTTCGTGGCATCCGATATGACGCCAAGCCGCCCATCTTCAGATTCAGACATGTGTATGCGGATATATTTGGCATCATTGATCTGGTAGATGTCGGTTTCCCCCTCCACAGGAGTCTGTGTGAGTGTACGGATATACTTATCAAATGTTGCATAATCCTGATAAATCTGCGCCGCTTCCTGGTCAGACAAATCCAATAGTCCGCTGAGACCGGAGGTAACAAAAAGATTTCTGCCATCCTGTCCGTATTCAAATGCAGCCAACGGGATGCCGCTGATCTCGATGATGGCGGATATGCGATCTGAAAGGCTGATGATACTTTTGACCATTTTATTGATGCCTGTACTCAATTCTTCAAATTCGCGATTACCACCTACCGCAACCTGAATATCCAGATTGCCATTCGTGATCATGGTAAGATTTTCATTAATCCGGTGTATGCCGTTGATTACTATCTGCTTCACGAGATAAGTCAGTAGAAGGATGACAGCAGCCTCGATACAAAACAGGCATACGAGGGTTGCCAACATACCGAGCCATAACCTGCGCATGAGGATATTTTGGGGCAGGGCAGTGCACAACAATACGTTGTCATACTGTCTGCTTACCACATACATCCGGTGGTTGTCGGATCCTGATTTATAAGCACCCTGTGAGCAGTCCGACAGATGCTCCAACTGGTAACATTCCGCGCTGAAGTCCTGATTGAGACCATCGGAGTGTCCCAGCATTTTACCGCTGCGAGTATCAACCACATACAGTTCCTCCCCTTTGTCAGTAGGAAACTTGGAAAAAATATATTCATAGGTATTTCGCGACTGTGCTTCAAGCTGTCTTGTGGGGGTTAAGCCCACCTGAATAAATCCTTTCTGTGTCTTCCTGGCAACGCCGATATACTGCATGATCTTATCCTCTGCAGCATTTGGCTGGGCTTCCTGAATGAAATAGGTATCTTCGCCATTGCTTTCCAGCAGGGGGATAAAGGCGTTTGTCTGAGGATGATCGTGCATATCCATCCCAATATATTTGGAAACAGAACCTGCGACAATAAAGCCGTCCCCATCAATAATGTGTATTTCATCCACATTGAGAAGATCTGCCAGATACTGCATTTCCGAGACATCCATGGATACCTCTTCCAGATTATCCAGAACATAAGCGGCGGCCTTGGCCCTGGTCAGATAATCTTCATCCAGTCCTTCCCGCAAAAGGCGCAGTTCTTCCCGGTTGTTTTCCAATGTATGAATCATCTGTTCTGTCTTTGTATAGAAAGTATCATACTGTCGGTTTTCCAGGATTTTCAGACTACAGATAAAATTGATGAGCAGTATCAGAGAAATAGCCGTGGTTACAATGATAAACGTATATTTGATAAAGGTTTTCTGCATAAAGCACCCTGTCTTTTCTTTTAATATTTGATATTTCTGTCTTTTTTCCTAAAGAATCTATTTCTTCTATCATACTTCAAATAAGATATTAATTCAATGTCATCTTTTACGCATTATTGCGTATTATCCGGCATCATGAAATCTTACTGGCAGTTTTTTATTTCTATGTTATAGTATAGCCGCATCGGATTGATTTTACAAAGCATTTCCGCCTTTCCGTTTTTCAGACTTCCAGTACTTAATATTTCTTGACAGTATTGCCGATTTCGTATGGGTTGTGCTTTTTTGTTCCTCTTGGTAAAATAAGGGGGATGGGAATATCAATACAACATTGCAAAGGAAGCAGAGATACTATGAGTGAAGTAAAATGGAACGATCGCTTTAATATCGGTGTGGAGATTGTAGACCGTGCGCACAAGAAACTATTCTCCATCGTGGGGAAGCTGCTGAGCCTGACGGAAGACGCAGAGAAACAAAAACATGCCTGTCAGGAGGGCATTAAGTATTTCAAAAGCTATACTATGAAGCATTTTGCGGAAGAAGAAGCATATATGAGAAAAATCGGCTATCCGGATTATGAGATCCATAAGAGCCTGCATGACAATATGCAGAATCATACGCTTCCCGCTTTGGAACAGGAGATGGAATCACAGGATTATTCTGCGGAGTCGATTCAACATTTCCTGGGTATCTGTGTGGGCTGGCTGGATGCACACATCATGATCGAAGACTATGCCATCACGGGCAAAACAGCACATAAATGGAAACATAAAGCAACGGAAGATGAGTTGGTTTCTCTGGAAAAGGCGGTGATCCAGACATTTCATGATCTGTTCCGGCTGGAAGCGGAACTTGTCAGCGATAATTACAGCGGCGAGGATTTTGCTTCCGGAAAGGCTCTTTGCTATCGGTTAAATTATCATAAGCAGAGCGGGCAGAACAGGCAGGTAGTCCTCATTTATGAAGAGCAGATGGTTTATAAGCTGATCAGCGGACTTTTAGGCAAACAGGTCAACAGAATAGATAAAACCATTGTGGAGGCGATGAAACTCATCTCCAATAAATTCATGGGGTGTATGGAAACACATTTTGCCGTGGGAGAGGGGGATAAACTGGAAAAAATCAATACCCTGACCTTTGAACAGGTGGCCAGGGCATTTGAGTTTGAAAAGCAATATCCGCCCTACAGTCTTTTGTTCCGAACGGAAAAGGGGGATTATTTTGCCATGTGTATCAGATAAAGTTCCCTCATTTTGTTAAATCCAGCTTTCCAGCGTTTTAGCAAGCTGATCAATATCCAGAGGCTTGGAAATATGTGCATTCATTCCGGCGTTTCTGGACATGGCTACATCCTCAGCAAAGGCGTTGGCGGACAGGCCGATGATCGGAAGATGTCTTGTGTAGCCTCGATCCAGAGCGCGTATGGCGCTGGCGGCCTCGTAGCCGTTCATAACCGGCATCCGGATATCCATGAAGATGATGTCATAATATCCGTCCGGGTGATCCGCTACCATGTCAAC
>CAMXIF010000037.1 GCA_947243845.1 uncultured bacterium | reverse complement strand
CTGTGACAGAGAATCGGCGCCACACTGTCCCGCAGGGCAGTCAGATCTATTTTGGATTGGACAATTTGGAGATGGATCACAAATACCATAAAGGCTATATGCCGGAGGAGGTTCTCTTTCCTCTGAAAAAGGTGATGTGGGAAGGGGAATGGTTCTGGATTCCCAACCAGCCTGAGGAATTTCTATCGTATGAGTTTGCAGATATCTGGGGATTCCCGGAGGATGTGGGGATACCGGCGCATTTTGGACTGGAGATGTGTGAATAGATCGGCAGGAAGACAATTTATTTTGGGGACCATGTATCAAGATGAACGAGATAGGAGGAAACCCGCAATGTGGAAGCTGGCTATCTTTGGGGCTAAGAGTATCGCCCTGGGCGCATGCCTTGCTGTGCAGTATTTATATAAGGAAGAGCTTGAGATTGTCGGATTCCTGGTCAGCAGTAAAGAGGGGAATCCCGATACCCTGTCAGGGCTTCCGGTATATGAACTTGAGAACTTTTCCCAGAAAGATGCCTGCATCCTCATTGCAATCCCGGAGGATGCGCAGGAAGAGGTCGTAAAACTGCTGGAGGAGCATGGATTCCACAATCATATCAATTTGGATTCCAGAAAAGAATCCGAATTGATGGAAAAGTATTATTCTAATATGGGGATTTTTCAATCCATACACGATTATGGGGAGGATAGCATTGTCTAATCTGGAAGTTTACGCCGCTAAATTTTATAAGGATAAGCCGCTTCGCTCTGTATACAGCCAACCTTCATGGCTGGTACCCATACAGGCAGGCGCTTCCCTGGCCCCCAAAAAGGTGGCGGATATGCTGGATAATATGGGGGACAATATTTCTCTTAAGAATGCAAATTACTGCGAACTGACGGCGCTCTATTGGATATGGAAAAACCGTCTGCAGGGGGAACCTGATAAAGCAGGGAAATACTATGGTCTGTTTCACTATCGAAGATACCTTGACTTAAGGGAGGAGGATATGATCCATCTTGCCAACGGGGATATCGATGCGATACTGCCTTTTCCGACCATACATGAACCGGATATCAGGGAGCACCATGCAAGATATATGAAAGAATCTGATTGGGACGCCGTACTGCAGGCGCTGGAAGAACTTGAGCCGGCGTATTATGCGGCCTATGAGGAGATATTTTCACAGGAATATATGTATAATTATAATATCATTATTGCCAAGGCGGCGGTATTGCGGGAGTATTGTGAATGGCTCTTCCCAATCTTGGAACGGGTAGAGGAACTGTCGGTACCGAAGGGGAGCGAGCGTGCGGACAGATATATCGGGTATATTGGGGAGAACCTATTAACGCTGTACTTTCTGTATCATAAGGATAGGATGAACCTGGTGCATACGGGGCGGATCATGTTGACGTAGGGTAGGATTGAAAGCCTCGGAAGGATCTTCTGCCGGCACATGATTTGGTGCCTCTTTCAGGAAATCTGCGCTGAAATATTCGTCTACTTCCCGTTTTTAAATATAAGTATCTATAGTAGAACATAACATAAGGAATCCGCCTGTTTATCGTTGAGCAGCATTCAGTTCAATTAGCTTTATGCTGCAACAACGTAGGCCGGGATTCCTTATATTTTAGGGGTTTTTTGAAAGCGGTGGATAGTAAAGGCCGCTGATCGGAAACGGGATTGATATCACTACGGAAACTCAGGGAAATGAAAGGATTGCTTATTATTGCAATAACGGATATAATTTAAGAGAACTGAACAATAACAAATTGTTAGCAGTATATATTTATGAGATGATGATACAGGTTCTGGTTTATTGTGCTGGCTTTGAAGTAGTAGAGAACAAGTGAATGATTGGGGCATAAAGGATTTAGACTGTGTGTCCCTGGTAAGAAAAATTTAGACGATTAAGGAGAACAAATGAAATTCGATTTAATGGCATCCATGATGTGTGCCAATTATGGCAATCTGGAAAAAGAGGTAAGGGACTTAGAAGCAGGCGGTATAGATTCTTTCCATATTGATATTATGGACGGGCGCTATGTCCCCAATTTTGCCATGTCCTTAAATGATATGGCTTATATTGCGTCTTCGACCAAGAAACCACTGGATGTGCACCTGATGGTAGAGCATCCCAATCATACGGTAGAGTTATTTACCAAACATCTGCGAGAAGGAGATACGATTTACATCCATCCGGAAGCGGAGTACCATCCTTCCACTACATTGCAGAAAATTATCAATGCCGGGATAACACCGGGCATTGCAATCAACCCTGGCACCAGTGTGGAGACAGTCATAGAAATGCTGCGGATTGTGAAGAAGGTTCTGGTAATGACCGTGAATCCCGGCAACGCAGGACAGATGTACATGCCTTATGTGGGTAAGAAGATAACGAAACTGCTTGCTTTAAAAGAGGACATGAATTTCCAGATTTACTGGGACGGTGCCTGTGGCGCGGATAAAATCATTGAATATGCTCCTAAGGGAGTGGATGGTTTTGTTTTGGGTACGACTCTTCTATTTGGTAAAGAAAAGCCGTATGGGGAAACCTTGGCTGGTATCAGAAAATTGAAATTCTGAGGATAAAGATGGAAGGGAATGTCTATATGATCGTGCGCTGAAATGAGGACTAGAATGGAAGATGTCCGCATATTGTTAAACGAAAGATGATGAAGAGGTAACTATATGAATGTAGCCCTGATATTGGCGGGAGGAAGCGGGGTAAGACTTGAGTCTGATATTCCGAAACAATATATTGCAGTCAAAGGGAAAACCGTAATCATGCACTGCCTTGAAGTGTTTGGCACGCATCCGCAGATTGATGCGGTACAGATTGTCGCGCATGTGGAATGGCGGGAAAGCATACATAAACAGATGCCGGAAACTGTTCTGGGTAAATTCAAAGGATTCTCTGAGCCGGGAAGCAACCGGCAGTATTCGATTTATCATGGTCTTCAGGATATCATGCAATATGCCAGAGATACGGATATTGTGATCGTTCATGATGCAGCCAGGCCGTTTGTGTCGGCCGCGTTACTTACTGCATGTATAGATGCCTGCGGAGAGCATGATGGTGTACTGCCGGTTCTTCCTATGAAAGATACGGTATATTTAGGAGATGGAGGTACAATAACATCTTTGTTGGAGCGGGAGAAAGTTTATGCGGGACAGGCGCCGGAAGCTTTTTTGTTTGGGAAATATTATGAGGCAAACCGATGTCTGATACCGGATCGGATTGAACGGATCAATGGTTCTACCGAACCGGCAATTATGGCGGGGATGGATATTGCAATGATTCCCGGGGATGAAGGGAATTTTAAGATTACGACACAGGCGGATCTGGAACGTTTTAAGGCATTGCTGGATACATAGGTCGTATAGGAAATGATGGCATTTTAATTATCGGCGGTTATTTGCAGGAAAATAGTTCGGAATGAGAGGAAGTTATGTGCAAATGTATGCGCAGAAATGAGGATTGATAATGAAAGCACACGTTTTGGAAGCAGTAGGAGAATTGACATATAAAGAGGTTCCAACACCCCAGTTGCAAGAGGATGAAGTGCTGGTGGAGGTGGTCAATGCGGGAATATGCGGGTCTGATGTCCCGCGTATTTTTAAGACGGGGACTTATCATTTTCCGACCATTCCCGGACATGAATTTGCAGGTGTCGTGCGGCAGGCGGCCACAGAAGAAAACGAGTACCTGGTTGGCAAAAAAGTAGGGGTATTTCCGCTGATTCCCTGCATGAAATGTGGGCAGTGTAAGAGGAAGGCCTATGAAATGTGCAGTTCCTATAATTACTTGGGTTCCCGGACAGACGGCGGGTTTGCAGAGTATGTGGCAGTCCCGGTCTGGAACCTGATTGAACTTCCAACGGAAGTCGGCTTTGAGGATGCGGCGATGTTAGAACCCACATGTGTAGCCCTGCATGCCATCAGGCAGGCGGATATGGCAGCGGTGCAGTCGGCGGCGGTATATGGCTGTGGAACGATTGGGATATTAGTGCTTCAATGGCTTACAGCCATGGGAGTAAAGAACTTGTATGCTGTTGGGACGAGAAAAGGACAGCAAGAATTGTTGGCGGGATTGGCAGCATGTTCTTTCTGTAATTGTCATGAGAAAGATCCGCTCGATTTTATCAGGGAACAGACAGATGGTGCCGGCGTGGATGTTGTCTTTGAGTGTGTGGGTGTGAGTGAGAGTATTAATCACGCGGTCAGTCTGGTCAGGGCAGGCGGTCAGGTTGTATTCGTGGGCAATCCTGCGGGAGATATTACATTTGACAAGCAGACTTACTGGAAGATTCTTCGGCAGCAGCTTATGGTATATGGTACGTGGAATTCTTCCTTTACCAAAGACGAAGGAGATGACTGGCATATGGCTGTCAGAGCGATACAAGAGGGTAGAATCCGTCCGTCTGCGCAGATTACCCAGAGATTTTCGTTTGACAGGCTGCATGACGGATTGAAAGTGATGCAGGATAAAGGGGTATTTACCAATAAGGTGATGATTGGCAGGAAACTGTCATGATTTACAAAATATTTCGTTAGAAAAATTAGTTTTTCCTTGCTAAATTATCTATAAAATGTTATCATTTTTTCAAAGCATAAATTCTATGGTTCAGGCGAGAGCCTTCTTAATTTTCTTTGTTACTTTTCAGAAATCTATGCTTTTATCCACAAATTATAAAGGGCAGGAGATTTCTGGAAACCTCCTGCATGGGAGGAACGGAATATGGAAAAAGATTTACGGGAGAAGGGGTATCTTTGCGTGCCCGAAAGGTTTGCCGACCTGATCAATGGCGTGGTGTGCGGAGGCAGGGAAATCCTGCAGCCCTCAGATCTGGCAGAGATGGATTCGCAGACGGGATATCTACAGATGTCAACCGGAAAAGACGGACAGCGGCCAAAGAGGAAGACGAAATACAGGGACGTAATTCGAAAAACGGCATTTGGCGTCAATTTTATGGTCATTGGCATTGAGAATCAGGAGGAAGTGCACTACCTGATGCCGCTTCGCTGTATGTCTTATGATGCGGCGGAGTATGAGAGGCAGGCGGCAGTGATCGGCAATCGGGTCAAGCGGCGTAAAGATATCACATCTGCGGAATTTCTGTCGGGATTTGCCAAGGACAGCAGGCTGTATCCTTGTGTCACGCTGGTGCTGTACTATGGGGAAGTGTGGGACGGAGCCACTAATCTGCACAGTATACTGGACTTTACAGACATTCCGAAAGAACTGCGGGAAAAGGTCAATGATTACAGGATTTATGTCTGTGAGGTACGGAAGTTTGATAAGACAGAGGTATTTCAGACAGATTTAAAGCAGGTATTTGACTGCATCCGTTATGCGGATGATCCGGATAAACTGTACGGATTGATTGCCAGTGATCCGGTTTATCAGGAATTGGATGAGGAAACATTCGATGTGATAGCAGAACACATTAAAACGGTGGAACTTTTAAAAACAAAAGAATACGGCAGGGAGGGAGGAAAGGTAAATATGTGTAATGCGATAGCGGAGTTGATACAGAGGGGACGTATGGAAGGATTAAGTCAGGGAATAGAGCAAGGGATAGAACAGGGGATAGAACAAGGGGTCAGGGCCTTGATTGAGATGAGTATAGAGTATAGCAGTACCCGGGAGGAGACGAGGGAACGGCTGGTACAAAAACTGCAGATATCTCCGGAGACAGCGCAGGGATACATGGATCGGTATTGGAACTGATGTAATGGTAGATGTTCTGTCTTGCAGCGTGCACGGACGCAGTAATCTCTCAGGCAATCGGCACTCATTGCATAATATCCAGTGCAAACCTTGACAATCCGCTGTATTCATACTAAATTGATATAGAAGCCGCAAAGGAAAACAAGCGGCTGCGAAGCAGACACGAAAGGATAAATCATAATGGCGGGAATGATAGAAGTTCACAATTTATGTAAGACCTTTGTGACCAGTGAAGCCAATGTGGAAGCACTGCACGATATCAGTCTGTCCATTCAGGCAGGCGACATTTATGGCATTATCGGTATGTCGGGAGCGGGTAAGAGTACTCTGGTGCGGTGTCTGAATTTCCTGGAGAGGCCCACATCTGGTACGGTGGAGATTGAGGGCAGTGATCTGAGCGCTTTGACCGAGGCTCAGCTTCGGGAAAAACGGCGCGAGATTGCCATGATCTTTCAGCATTTTAATCTGCTGATGCAGAAGAATGTGATTGATAATATCTGTTTCCCACTGGTGATTGGCGGCATGAAGAAGAAAGATGCCAGAAAGCGGGCAGCGGAACTCTTGGAGATCGTGGGAATGACGGAGAAGGCGAAAGCGTATCCTTCCCAGCTCTCCGGCGGACAAAAGCAGCGGGTGGCGATTGCGAGGGCGCTTGCGGCCAATCCGAAGATTTTATTGTGTGATGAAGCTACCAGTGCACTGGATCCGCGAACCACACAGTCTATTTTACAGCTTTTAAAAGAGATTAACAGGCAGTATGGTATCACGATTGTGATCATCACGCATGAAATGTCTGTGGTTCGGGAGATCTGTTCCCATGTGGCGATCATCGGAGAGGGTCATTTGGTGGAACAGGGCCGGGTGTTTGATATCTTTTCCCATCCGAAGACAGCGGAAGCCAAGGAACTGATTCTTAAGGGCAGCGGAACAGAGCGGCGTACCCTGGAGGGACATCAGAAGGAGTTGATGAAAGGTAAATGCTGCATTCGCATTGTCTTTTCCGTAAATTCATCCTTTGAACCGGTCATTGCTAATATGGTGTTAAAGTTCGGACAACCGATCAATATTCTGAAGGCGGACACGAAGAATGTGGAAGGTATTGCCAGAGGTGAGATGATCCTCAGTCTTCCTGATGATAAGGATATGCAGGAGGATATGAAGGCATATCTGACTGAGCGGGGTCTTGCGGTGGAGGAGGTGAACGGCTATGTGGACGAGTGATCTTACCATGATGATGCTGGAAGGCATTCGGGATACCTTACTTATGACACTGCTGTCAACTTTGTTCGGTTATGTGTTGGGACTTCCTCTGGGGATAGCCCTGACGGTGACAGATCAGGCAGGGATTAAGCCCAATGCGGCGGTGTACAAGGTGCTTGATGTGATCGTGAATATTGCGAGGAGTATTCCTTTTTTGATTCTGCTGATTTTGGTCATGCCGCTTACCAAGGCGATTGTCGGTAAGACAACGGGATCCGTAGCCACAATCGTACCGCTTACCCTGGCGGCGGCGCCTTTTATCGGTCGTATGATTGAATCTTCTTTAAAGGAAGTGGATCACGGCGTGATCGAGGCGGCCCAGAGTATGGGGGCTGGCACTTTTACTATTATATGGAAGGTACTTCTGGTGGAGGCAAGGACATCGATCCTGGTAGGCGTTACCATCGCCATTGGCACGATTTTAGGGTATTCTGCTATGGCTGGTGTGGTCGGCGGCGGTGGTCTGGGCGATATTGCCATGCGGTATGGTTACTATCGTTGGGAGACGCTTATTATGATCGTGTCAGTGGTACTTCTGGTGCTTCTGGTACAGGTGTTCCAGACGATGGGGATGCGGCTGGCGGTGAAGATAGACAGGCGTAAGCGGTAGAGGTTGAGCTTCCTGCGAGAGTGAACAGACAGATAAAGCAGATGCAGGATTTCCGGTGTAAAGGGCAGGCGAGAGGAGATAACAGGTGCCTGTACATGGGAATGGAATACATAAGGGTGTTATATATGGAGATTTCCATAATGGAATCCTTGTATATAGATAAGTAGAAGAGATAACATCTTCGATGGCATGGGTCAGTGTTTACGCACTGTGAAACACAGACCTGTCAAACACAAGAACAGTGCAGAAATGAGGAGAGAGTTATGAAAAGGAAATGGATTGTAAGTGTGGTGACTGCAGCGTTAGCGCTTGGGGCATTAACGGCCTGCGGCTCATCCAAGGATGACAGCACTATCACGGTGGCGGCTTCTGCCACGCCGCATGCGGAGATTCTGGAGCAGGTGAAGCCCATTCTGGAAAAGCAGGGCTACACATTGGAGGTAACGGTATTCAGCGATTATGTACAGCCTAACCAGGTAGTGGAGAGCGGCGAGTATGACGCGAACTATTTCCAGCATATCCCGTATCTGGATTCCTTTAATGAGGAACATGGTACGCATCTTGTCAATGCAGGCGGTATTCATTATGAGCCTTTCGGGATTTATCCCGGCACGAAGAGCGATTTAAGTACGCTGGCAGAGGGTGATGTGATTTCTGTGCCTAATGACACCACCAATGAGGCGAGAGCGCTTCTGCTGTTACAGGATAACGGTATCCTGAAATTGAAGGACGGTGTTGGTTTGGAGGCAACAGTACGCGATATCGAGGAGAATCCTTATAATGTAGAGATTCAGGAACTCGAGGCGGCGCAGGTGCCCAGAGTCAAAGATGAGTCAGCCTTTGTGGTATTAAATGGTAACTACGCAATGGAGGCCGGGTTCTCCGTATCCAAAGATGCGGTTGCCTATGAGCAGTCCGATTCCGAAGCGGCACAGACATATGTGAATGTGATTGCAGTGAAAGAAGGCAATGAGGGTAAGGAAGGAATCAAGGCTTTGGTGGATGTCCTGAAGTCGGATGAGATTAAGGAGTACATCAATAATACATATGACGGTGGTGTGATTCCGTTTGACTGAAGTCCTTAGGCTTTGCGTGATTGCGAGTACCGTCTTGTGGATTCGAATAAACAGAGAATATGTTTAATACATAAAAAGACGCTTTCCGGGTGGAGGGCGTCTTTTATGCTATAGGAAACTGCTCCATTTATACCGAGGCTGCGAAGCGGATTTTGCAATCGAGCTTTACTCGATTTGTAATAGTTGATTTGTAATAGTAAGGAAGAATTGAAGAAAACGCGGAAGTGCAGTATAATGAGACAAAGAAAAATGCGGAAATGCGGTAAAACGGCATTGCTGATAGAGGGCGCACGCCGTGTCGGGAAATCAACGGTGGTAGAGGAATTTGCCAGAAATGAATATAAAAGCTATATTCTGATTGATTTTTCCAAAGCGGCAAGATCTGTCAGGGAACTGTTTGAGGATGATTTTATGAAAATTGATCCGACCGGGAAGTTGTCTCTTCTGTTTGATGCAATCCCGGCACAGTTAAACAAGAATGCATCCAGATATCAGGTTTCCAGTGTGCTGGAAGGAGATAGGGCTGATACGGTGTTGGAATTGATTACGGAACTTAAGGCTTCCAGAACAGTACTGGTGTCTTATCATGCAAGTGATCCTAATGCAGGAGTGTCAAATAGCAAGAATTTGTCTCGCTTCAAGATGTTTCTGAGTGATACCGGTCTTTTTACGACTTTGATGTTTAAGGACAGGGACTTTACGGAAAACGAGATTTATGAAAAACTGTTGAATGATAAATTGAATGCTGGCTTAGGGTATCTTTATGACAATATGGTTGCCCAAATGCTTGCTTCCAATGGAAATGAATTGTTTATTATACCTTTTTAAATGAAAAATCTAAGCATAATTATGAGATTGATTTTGTGATTGCGAGGAAGAATAAGATATGTCCTCTGGAAATAAAGTCATCCGGTTATAAGACACATGCATCTCTGGATGCCTTTACGGATAAATTCTCAGATAGGATTCTACAGCGCTATTTGATATATACGAAGGATTTCAGGAAGAAGAAAGATGTTATCTGCCTGCCTGTATATATGGTTCCGTTTCTTTAATGGAAAGATCATAAAATAGAAATTTAACCGGAATATGTATTGATATTACATAGGAAAGGACACACCCCGTGGCATTACAATTCTACTTCGGCGCATCCGGCGCCGGCAAGAGCAAAAAACTGCATCAGGACATCATAGATGCTTCTATAAAGCATCCGGAGACAAATTATCTTCTGATTGTACCGGATCAGTTTACCATGCAGACACAGATGGATCTGGTATTGGAACATCCCAATCATGCCATCATGAATATTGATGTACTGAGTTTCGGCAGGCTGACACATAGAATCCTGGAGGAAGTGGGAGCAGTGCAGCTGCCGGTTCTGGATGATACGGGTAAAAGTCTGGTGCTTCGCAAGGCGGCCCAGGGGGTGCGGGATAAGCTTACGGTGATGGGCAGTCATCTGCATAAGATTGGATATATTCATGAGGTGAAGTCCGCCATCTCAGAGTTTATGCAGTATGGGATTGGGACGAAGGAATTGGAGGAACTGGCGGCGTATGCGAGAAGCAGGGGGGCGCTCTATTATAAACTGCAGGATCTGGGAATCCTGTATCAGGCCTTTCAGGAATATATCCGTACCCGTTTCATCACCACGGAAGAGACGCTGGATCGGCTGCGGGAGGTATTGCCGAAGTCTAGGATTATCCGGGGCAGTGTGATTGCCTTTGACGGATTTACCGGCTTTACGCCGATTCAAAATCGTGTGATCCAGGAATTGATGAGATTGACCAATAGAGTCATTATATCATTGACGATAGATGAGAGAGAGAATCCATATCGGTTGGAAGGGGAACAGAAGTTGTTTTATCTGACCCAGAAGACGGTGGCGGATTTGCGCAGACTGATGCAGGAAGCAGAGGTTACAGAGGAGGAAGCGGTCTGGTGCAGACGGTCTGGCGATGGGCGGCTTCCCAGGTTTGCAGACAATCCGGAACTTGCGTATCTGGAGCATAATCTGTTCCGGTATCCTATTGCGCCTTATCAGGGAGAGGTGGAAAACATTCATTTGTTGGAGGCGTCCACACCGCGTGAGGAGCTGCATCAGACCTGCATTGCCATCCGCAGGCTTTTGCAGGAGGCTGAGAAGCAGGGAAAGGCATTATGCTATCGGGATATCGCGGTGGTGACCGGCAATATGGAAGTCTATGGGCGGGATGCGGCAGAGGAGTTTATGAAGTTTGGGATGCCCATTTATCTGGATCAGACCAGAGGAATCTTGGGGAATCCTTTTGCAGCGTATCTGCAAAGCGCCCTGCAGATTGTGCTGCAAGATTTCAGTTTTGAGGCGGTCTTTCATTATCTGCGAACCGGACTGACGGGGTTTGTGCGGGAGGACGTGGACAGGCTGGAGAATTATGTGCGGCGTTTCGGGATTCGGGGACGGAAACGATGGGAGAATATTTTTATCTATAAAGAGGAAGATACAGAGGGCGAGGAAACGGCGCTTGCGCAGTTGGAGGCGTATAACGCCATGCGGGCGCAGTTGATGGAGCAGATTTCGCCCCTGCTTGTGCCTTATAAAAAGGCTGGAGAACTTGTGCGGGCGCTCTATGAGTTCCTGGTGCGCAATGAAACGCAGCAGAAACTGGCAGACTTGGAGCGAAACTTTAAACAGGAAGGGGATCTGGCCAGAGCAAAGGAATACGGACAGATTTATCCGCTGGTGATCGACCTGCTGGATCAGATTGAGGGATTGTTAGCAGATGAGGAAATGGATTTGAAGGAGTTTGCGGACATTCTGGATTCTGGGCTTGCGGAGATTGCGGTAGGCACGATTCCCCAGAATGTGGATCGGATACTGGTGGGTGATATCGAGCGTACCAGGCTAAAGCAGGTGAAGGTGCTCTTTTTTTTGGGTATCAATGATGGGAACATTCCCAAAGGCACGGGGAAAGGCGGCATCATCTCGGATATTGACAGGGAATTTATCCGGGAATCTTCGTTTGAACTGGCGCCTTCGCCCAGGCAGCAGATGTATATCCAGCGGCTTTATCTGTACCTGAATATGACCAAACCTTCCGGGGCTTTGTATTTATCCTATGCCAGAGCAGGTGCAGACGGCCGGAGTTTAAGGCCGGCTTATCTGATCGATCTGATGCGGAAACTTTTTCCGGCGCTTCGTGCGGAACAGCCGGAGACTTGTTCGGCGGCAGGGCAGTTTGTGTGCGGACCGGATGGTATCGGTATGGTGGCAGATCTGATGCGGGAGTATGCGGCGGGCCGGCTGGGGCCGGAGGAACGCAGGCAGCTATATACATTTTATCATTGTTATCATAGGGATTCCGGTTATCAGGATGCGGTGGACAGGCTTTTGGAGACGGCTTTTTATCGATATCAGGATACACCGTTGTCGGCTATGGTGACGCAGGCGCTCTATGGGGCTGTCCTGCATAACAGCGTCAGCCGGCTGGAACGGTATGCGGCCTGTGCCTATGCGCACTTTTTGCAGTATGGGCTGGCGCTCAGAGAACGGGGAGATTATAGTTTTGAGGCTGTGGACATGGGCAATGTCTTTCATGGCGTTCTGGAAATCTTTGCCGGGAAACTTGCAGAGAAGGGATATACCTGGTTCGACTTTCCAAAGGAGGAGGCCCAGAAGATGGTAGAGGAAGCCATTGAGGCTTATACGGCTGACTATGGTGAGACGATTCTCTACAGCAATGCCAGAAACCGTCATCTGTTAAAGCGGATAACAAGGATTCTTAATCGGACGGTGATGACTTTGCAGACGCAGCTTCGCAAAGGCGCCTTTATACCGGACAAGTTTGAGATGTCTTTCTCTGTGCTGGAGGATTTGGATGCCCTCAATATCGCTCTGAATGAGCAGGAGAAAATGCGTCTGCGAGGCCGTATCGACCGAGTGGATACCTGTGAGGTGGAAGACAAAGTTTATGTGAAAGTGATCGATTATAAATCCGGCGACCGGAAATTTGATTTGGCGGCGCTCTATTATGGTCTGCAGTTACAGCTGGTGGTCTATATGAATGCGGCGGTGGAGATGGAACAGAAGAAGCATCCGGATAAAGAAGTCGTGCCAGCGGCCATGCTGTATTATCATATCGCGGATCCTATGGTGGAGGATGGTGCGGAACTGACGCCGGAGCAGATTAATACAAAATTATTGCAGGAACTTAAGATGACTGGAATAGTCAATCAAAATGACGAGGCTGTCAGACTGTTGGATACAGAATTTACGGACAAGTCCGATATTCTGCCATTAGAGCGGAAGAAGGACGGTTCCTTCTCTGCTTACTCCAGTGTCATAAAGGAGGAGGACATGCAGATGGTTTCGAGTTATGTAAACCACAAGATCCGGCAGCTGGGCAACGAGATTCTGCGGGGGACCATTTCGGTCAATCCGTATGAGCAGAACGGAAACCAGGCATGTACCTACTGTGCCTACAGGAGTGTCTGCGGGTATGATACAAGGATCGAGGGCTACCAGATGCGTAAGCTGCCTAAGATGCGCCAGGAAGAAGCCCTGGCATGTATCAGGGAAGCCTGCGGGGAAGAGGAAGAAAGAAGATAGAGATAGCAGGGAAAGAACTTGGTAACAACATAGAAAGAGCAGGGCGGCAGGATGGCGATTTCATTTACGGACAGACAAAGACAGGTGATTGATACCCACGGATGTAATCTTCTGGTTTCGGCGGCGGCGGGTTCCGGCAAGACGGCGGTGCTGGTGGAACGGATTGTGAAGATGGTGAGCGAGGGAGAAGCCCCGGCGGATATCGACAGACTTCTGGTGGTTACCTTTACCAATGCGGCGGCAGCAGAAATGCGGGAACGGATCAGCGCAGCTTTAAATGACAGGCTGGCCCGTGATCCGGAGAACGAGCATCTGCAGCGGCAGGTGACACTTTTGTATAATGCGCAGATTACCACGATAGACAGTTTTTGTCTTTTTGTTTTGCGCAATCAGTTCCATACCATTGGTCTAGATCCCGGGTTCCGGATCGGGGAGGAGGGAGAAGTGCGCCTTTTGCGCAAGGATGTATTGGCGCAGGTGTTAGAGGAGGCTTATGCACAGGCAGATCCCGCCTTCCTGAACTGTATGGAGTATTTCAGCGTGGGCAGCCGGGATGAAGCTGCGGAGGAAGTGGTATGGAAACTGTATGATTTCGCTATGAGTATGCCTTTTCCGGAAGAATGGCTGATAGAGAGAAAGAACGATTATTCTCTGTTCGTTATGGATGGAGGACTGTCAAATGAAGAGGCGGGAGATGAGCTGCACAGCGGATCTGGCAACGAATCTGGGACAGGACAGAAAGGGATAGACCTGATGTCTTTAGCGTGGATGAAAGACATGCTGATACATGTGCAGTACCTGCTTTCTGACTGTGCGGATAAGTTACAGGCGGCTGTCAGGCTCAGCGAGGAACCGGACGGGCCTTATCATTACGGGCCCCTTTTGGAGCGGGAACGGGAGATGGTGGAAAGACTGAGAGAGCGGTGCGGTCAATCCTTGTCCGCACCAGATTACAACGAACTCTGTGCAGCTTTTGAGAATATAAAGTTTGACCGCCTTCCCTCGAAAAAGGATGACACCATTTCCCTGGTCAAGCGGGAACTGGCCAAGAGTCTTCGCAATGAGGTGAAGGAAGAACTGCAGGAGATACGCGGGGATTTCTTTTTCCAGACCAGTGAACAGCTGGAAGCGCAGATGGCGGTCTGCGGGTCTGCGGTGGATGCGCTGGTGGATCTGACACTGCGGTTTAAGGAAGCCTTTGATGAGAAGAAGCGGGCTAAGAATCTCTTGGATTTTGATGATATCGAACATTTTGCGCTGCAGATCTTGCTTCGCAGAGAGGCAGACGCCTGTGTGCCTACGGAGACTGCCTTGGCTTACCGAAGCCATTTCCAGGAGATCCTGATCGATGAATACCAGGACAGCAATCTGGTGCAGGAGTATCTTCTGTCTGCTGTCTCAGGCGAGGCGGAGGGCAGATATAACCGCTTTATGGTGGGGGATGTGAAACAGAGCATCTATAAATTCCGCCTGGCAAGGCCGGAGTTATTTCTGGAAAAATATGAGGCCTATGCGGGCAAAACACAGAAAGAGAATGTCATGAAGATTGACCTGCACCAGAATTTCCGCAGCCGGCCGGAGGTGCTTGCCAGTGTCAACGGGATTTTTGAACAGATTATGGGCAAAGAAGTGGGCGGCATTGTCTATGATGACCTGGCGGCCCTGCACGAGGGGGCGGTGTATCCGGTGCAGGAAAATCCGATTGTGTCCAATCAGACGGAACTGCTCCTTTTCCAGACCCAGGATAAGCCGGAAGAAATCTCGGCCAGAGAGCAGGAGGCCTATGGGGCGGCGGCTAAGATTAAACAGCTATTAAGAGAATTTCAGGTGACAGACAAGGAGACCGGGCAGCTGCGCAGGGCATCGTATCGGGATATTGTGATCTTACTGCGCACGGTCTCCGGCTGGGACGAAGTCTTTAAGCGGGTGTTGGAGGAGGAGCAGATTCCTGTACATATGACTTCCAGAACCGGTTATTTTGCAGCCAGTGAAGTGCAGGAACTCCTACATTTTCTACGGGTTCTGGACAATCCTTTGCAGGACATTCCGCTCTATGGAGTGCTGCATTCTTATCTGGGTGGTTTCACGGAAGAGGAGATTGCACTGGTGCGGGCAGCCTATCCGAAGAAAAAGTATCTGTATGACGCGCTGGTGTTGTACGGCGGGGCGAAGATTACCGCGTTTCTGGAACGCCTGGCTGGATACCGCCGCTTGTCCACATACCTAAGCGTTCATGAGCTTTTGCAGACCATCCTGCGGGAGACAGGTTACCTGCATTATGTGGCAGCCAAACCGGAGGGCGGTAAGCGCCGGGCCAATGTGGAGATGCTTCTGGTTAAGGCAGCGGAGTATGAGAAGACCAGTTATTTCGGTCTCTATCATTTCCTGCGCTATATGGAACAGTTGGAAAAGTATGAGGTGGATTACGGCGAGGCCGGTTTACAGGACGAGAACGCTGATGTGGTGCGCATCATGAGTATCCATAAGAGCAAGGGGCTGGAATTTCCTATCTGTATTGTGGCCGGGCTTTCTAAAAAGTTCCAGACCAGAGAGGTCAATGGTCATTTGGTGGTGGATGTGGATGCGGGGATCGGTGTGGACTATGTCAATCCGCAGATGCGTGTCAGGGGACGGAACCTTCGAAGAAATGCTATTTCAGTCAGATTAAAAAGGGACAATCTGGCAGAGGAACTGCGGGTTTTGTATGTGGCTATGACGAGAGCGAAAGAAAAGCTAATACTGACTGCTACAGTCAAAGATGCAAAAAAGATGGCGGCCTCACTGCTGCCCATACAGAAACGGGAACAACTGACGCTCTCCTATGGAACGCTTCTGGCGCAGGACAGCTTTTTATCTCTTCTGTTGACGGCGCTTGCCAGAAACAGCTGTCTGGATGATTTTTATGGAGCATGTGAACTGGCGGCCTGTGAGCAGGGAGCATTTTATAATAAGGACATGAACATAAAGGTATATCTGAGCGGCTGGGAAGAGGCGGTGGAAGAGAAGATAGAGGAAACCCTGTTCAGGGAGGAGGCCAGGCGGCAGCTTCTGCTGTCGGATCCGGAAAAGGATGTGGATGGAGAACTTATGACGCAGATGTCATATCAATTTTCTTATCAATATCCACATGACAATTTGAAAGATCTCTATACAAAAACCACCGTGTCGGAATTAAAAAAGGCTGGTATGCAGGAAGAGGAGGACTTTTCATTTCAATTATATGAGCAGGAGCCGGTGGTGCCGTATCTGCCCAAATTTATTGAGACTGACGAGGCTGTCACCGGTTCTATGCGGGGCAGTGCTTTCCATAAAGTGATGGAACTCTTTGATTTCAGTAAGTTGACTAAAGAAGTCAATTCCAATAGGGAGGCAGCGGAAGCGCTTTTACGGGAGCAGATTGCAGAGATGCGGCAGGAGCAGCTGCTGTCGGAAGAGTACTGCCAGATGCTTTCCGTGCCGAGATTGGCAGGTTTCCTGCAGACAGAAGCTGCTCTGCGGATGGCCGAGGCGGCCAGAGGGGGCAGACTGTATAAGGAACAGCCCTTTGTGATGGGACTTGCGGCCGATCGGCTGAAAGATTCTTTTCCGCCGGAGGAGACGGTGTTGATTCAGGGAATCATTGACGTGTTCTTCGAGGAGGAGGACGGTTATGTGGTGTTGGATTATAAGACCGATGCGGTGGAACGGCCGGAAGAACTGGTAAAGCGTTATCAGGTACAGCTTGCCTATTACAGTGAAGTGCTGGAACAGCTTTCCGGGTATCGGAAAGACGGTAGTGGCAAGCGGGTGAAGGAGAGGATCATCTATTCGTTTCGGTTGGGACAGGAAATTCCCCTTTAGGGGCATTGTCCGCTGGGAACTATCTACAGATTAAAAACGGTATGATGCGAAACAGGCCGCATCATACCGTTTTTGTAAGTTTAGAGATTAATTTTCCTCGTAATAATCATCGTAGTTGACCAGTTCATCCAGCAGTTTTGGAAGCTGTTCGTCCATGGTATCATTGGAGAACTGGCAGGTGCCCACTGCCTTATGTCCGCCGCCGCCGTATTTTAACATCAGGCTGCCCACATTCACATGGGAGGTGCGGTTTAAGACACTGTAGCCTACTGCAGCGGAACAGCCCATACCGCCACGGCCGTTGACAATCCATGCGGAGATGTTCTGTTCGGGATACATACTGTAGATTAAGAAACGGTTGCCGGAGTAGATGGGATCCACGCCTCTTAAATCGGAGATGATCACGTCCTTTTCTATCCGCGTATGTGCCTTTACCATTTCCCGGAACTTTTCGTCCTGTTCGCGGTAAATGGCGATACGCTCCTGCACATCGGGCAGGGCGAGAATCTCTGCGGTGTTCATGGTACGGCAGCACTCCATCAGCTTTTCCATCAGCTGATAGTTGGAGATTGTGAAATTACGCCACCGGCCAAGACCGGTGCGGGGATCCATCAGGAACCCGACAAGAATCCATCCGGTGGGATTTTGAATCTCATCGATGGTGAGATTGCCGGAATCCACTTTGTCTACGGCCTCCATCATATCATCAAAATGGGAAAAGCGCTCCTGTCCGCCATAATATTCATAGATAATACGTGCACAGGAAGGGGTGATACGGCTTTCGCCCTTATATTTACCTTTCAGTTCATTGCGTTCATGTTCGCTGGAGTGGTGGTCGAACCATAAACCGCACCCTTCTACAAAGGGAACATTTGCCAGCACATCATTTTCATTGATTTCAACCAGCCCATCCTGCAGATCCTTGGGATGAGCAAATTTCCAACTGTCGATCAGACCGACCTCTTTTAAGAGGGCGCCGCAGGCCAGACCGTCAAAATCAGATCGTGTTACTAATCTCATAGCCTATTCTCCTTATCCGTATAATTTCCCCGTGTTTGGTCTAAACATGGCATCGGAAATCCCAATAGATTTCCGGCCGTCAGTCAAATCTTATTAAAATTATATAAGATGTGAACGACCTTTTCAAGACAAAGATTTCGTGGTATCATGAGAAACGTATAAAATCTTACTTTTTACACGTTTGCCGGAAGTGATGCCTAAACAGATATAAGACATATTATATCCGTTCAGGTTAATATAGTGACGTGGGTGTAAAAATAACTATAAAATATATAGGTAGAAATACCGTTGTGATCACGGTTTTAAAGGCGTAGATTATGAGTAAAAAGCGAATTAAAAAGAGACTTTCCTCATCCCGGATTATACTTTTAGGGTTTCTGGGGGTGATTTTGTGTGGGGCCATGTTTTTGATGCTGCCATTTGCCACGGCAGACGGCAGAGGCGCCTCCTTTCTGGATGCCCTGTTTGTGGCGACTTCGGCCACCTGCGTGACGGGGCTGGTAACGCAGGATACTGCCACATACTGGTCGGTGTTTGGCAAGGCGGTGATTCTGGTTCTGATTCAGATCGGGGGTCTGGGCGTGATCACGATTGCCGTGTCGGTGGCAAGATTTTCCGGCCGCAAGATTGGCTTGATGCAGAGAAGTACCATGCAGGAGTCTATTGCGGCGCCGCAGATGGGCGGTATCGTGCGTCTTACCGGTTTTATTCTGAAAATGGTGGTGCTGATTGAGGTTCTTGGTGCAGTAGCATTGATGCCGCCCATGATTGCAGAGTTTGGGGTCGTGAAGGGAATCGGGTATGCCGTTTTTCATTCCATTTCGGCTTTCTGTAACGCGGGATTTGACCTGATGGGTGTGAAAGAGCCATATTCTTCTCTTACTTCCTATGTGGGGCACCCGCTGATCAATTTTGTGATCATGTTGTTGATCGTGGTGGGTGGTATCGGGTTTTTGACCTGGGATGATATCCGGTGCAATCGTTTGCATCTGCGCAGGTATCGGATGCAGAGTAAGGTCATTTTGTGTGTGACGGCGTTCCTGCTTCTTGTGCCGGCAGTGTATTTCTATTTCTGTGAATTTGGCAGGCCTGTCTGGGACGGCATGAGTGCGGGAGAGAAGGTGTTTGCCGCGGCGTTCCAGTCGGTTACGGCCCGCACAGCCGGATTTAATACGGTTGATCTGTCGAAGATTACGGAATCTGGGCAGATGATCTTTATCATCTTGATGTTGATCGGCGGCTCTCCCGGTTCTACGGCAGGCGGTATGAAGAATACTACCTTTGCGGTATTGTTTGCCACGGCCATAGCGGTGTTTCGCAGAAGGCCGAACGCTCATATTTTTGGCAGGAGGATTCCCAATGATACGGCCCACTATGCGGCCACCGTTCTGCTGCTGTATACGGTGCTATTTTTGGCGGGCGGCATTTTTATCAGTTATCAGGAGGGGATGCCGGTTATGCCGGCTCTGTTTGAGGCGGCTTCGGCTATCGGTACGGTGGGAGTGACCCTTGGCATCACACCGACTTTGAGTGTGGCGTCCAAGCTGGTGCTGATTCTTCTGATGTTCTGGGGAAGGGTGGGCGGTATGACCATCGTTTATGCCGCATTGGCAACAAAGCACCCCTATGTCTCCGAATTCCCGCAGGAGAAGATTACGGTAGGGTAGTGTGAGAGGAAGACAGATTAAGGATAATGACGGAGGAAGACTATGAAATCAATCTTATTGGTCGGCTTGGGAAGATTTGGCCGGCATATTGCAGAAAAACTGAATGAACTGGGGCACCAGGTGATGGCGGTGGATAAGAAAGAAGAGAGGGTGGATGCAATCCTGCCGATCGTGACCAACGCCCAGATCGGGGACAGCACCAACGCGGACTTCTTAAGATCTTTGGGGATCCGCAACTTTGATCTGTGTATTGTGGCCATCGGTGATGATTTTCAGGGATCATTGGAGACGACATCCTTATTGAAAGAACTGGGGGCAAAGATGGTGGTATCCCGTGCGGCGGGAGATGTGCAGGCTAAGTTCCTATCAAGAAACGGGGCGGATGACATTGTATATCCGGAAAAACAGCTGGCCAACTGGACGGCGATACGCTACAGTGCAGATCATATCTTTGACTATATTGAATTGGATGAGGAACATGCGATCGTGGAAGTGTCTGTACCGGAGGATTGGGTGGATAAGACCATCGGTGAATTGGATGTACGTAAACACTACGGCCTGAATATCATGGCGCTCAAGAAGGACGAGAGGATGAATCTGGCGATTACGCCGGATACCCGTGTGTCGAAGGATTATACACTTTTAGTACTCGGTACGATGAAGCAGGTGCAGAAGGTATTTCATATCTAGGTACAAAGAGAAATTCTAGTTCAGCCAAATACGCAGATTAAGAATTTCCAGGGCTTTGTACGCGGTTTTCATATAAAGGGGAAAAGTATTGAAAAAAGATAATCCCACAGGGCAGAGAAAATGGAATAGTAATCCCAATACCTGGATCATGCTGCTTACGATTGTCTGTGTGGCCGCCACGTTGGTAATGGCGGTTTATGTGTTGTGGTTTTATCGCAGCAGCTATCATGAGGAAACGGAACAGGCGGTCTATGATAAGTATTATATGATGATTACGGAGGACAATAAGTCTTCCATCTGGCGTTCCATCTATCAGGGCGCCTGTGAACAGGCCCTGGAGGAGAATGTATATGTGGATTGGCTGGGGGATGATTTGTTTCAGGGGTACAGTGTAGAAGAACAGATGCAGATTGCGATTGCAGCCGGGGTGGACGGTATCATTGTGACAGCCAATGAAAATGAAGGAATGACTGAATTGGTCAACAGGGCTTCTGAAGAAGAGATTCCGGTAATTACACTGTATGGGGACAATACCCAGAGCGCCCGCTGCAGTTTCGTGGGAATAGGCAGTTACAATCTGGGACACGAGTATGGCAGGCTGGCATTGCAGATCATCCGGGAGAAGCTGATTGGTCAGACTGTGACTTATGCATCGGTTGAGGAGGACGAGGAGCAGGGTATAGAAACAGCACAAATCGAGGAAGTGAAAATAGGAAGCGACAAACGTCCTGTAAGGGTGGCCGTGATGGTCAATTCCTACGCACAGGGCTTGGATCAGAATATTCTCTGTTCCGGCATCCAGGAGACGATCGAGCAGGAGCGGGGAGAGAAACTGGCGATTGAAATGGAGATTCTGTCTGTGGATGATACCAATGCCTTTTCGGTGGAAGAATCCATTCGGGATATTTTTATGGAAAAGGATATTCCGGATATCATCATCTGCCTGAATGAACTGAATACCACCTGCGTCTATCAGGCAGTGGTGGATTATAATAAGGTAGGACAGGTCAATATTCTGGGATATTATGATTCTGACACGATCATCAATGCAATTGACAGGGGTGTCATATATGCTACAGTGGCCATAGATACGGAGCAGATGGGGAAATTCTGTATCAATGCTTTGCAGGAATACCATGAGCTTGGCTATACCAGCCAGTATTTCACTGCCGATATTCGACTGATTCAGAAAGACAACGTGGGAGAATATCTGGAGAAAGGAGACTTGGCCGATGAGAGTGATGAGTAAAAGGCACAGTGTCTCCCTGCAGTTTAAGATCAGCAGTATCTATATTCTTACGAATCTTCTGGTGATGATTGTCAATATCGTCCTGCTGATCGGTATTAATAACATGTCGGGGCGTCTGGACATGGTCTATCAGGACAATCTGCATTTAAATGAACTTTCAGATGCATTGGGGGTCGTGCAGGATAACATGACAGACTATCTGAATGCCAAGACCACGGATTCTCTGGAAGATTATTACCGCAGTGAACAGGATTACCGAACCATGATGGCGGATCTTAATGAACAGATCACAGGTGTACCTTTCGACCGTATGGAGAGAAATATCCGCAATATGTCCGAGTATTATCTGGAAGAAGTGGGACAGACCATTGAGGCCAAGCGTGGGCGCAATGTGGAGAAATACAGGATTCATTATGAGAAGGCTACGCAGATGTATGAGTATACGGCCGCCTATATTACCAATTTGAACCTGGAGAAATTCCGCAGCAATTCTGAACGTTACAGCGACCTGCTCAAGCGGTTCAAACTCTTTGAATCGACATCGTTGGTGGCGATCATTCTGGTGATGGCCAGTAATGCCTGCATTATCATCCGTTTTGTGGGAACGATCATCAGTCCTTTGAAGAAATTGGCGGGTTCGGCCAATGAAGTGGCGAAGGGTAATTTTGATATAGAACTTCTGCCGGTGGAGTCTGAGGACGAGGTGGGCGTTGTGACAGGCGCTTTCAATTCCATGGTGGTAAGCATCAGTAGATATATTGAGCGGATCAGGGAGAGTATGGAGGCTGAACGGGCTTTAAAAGAGCGGGAACTTTTGATGGAGGCGCACTTGAAGGACGCCAGATTAAAATATCTGCAGGCCCAGATTAATCCGCATTTCCTGTTCAACACTTTAAATGCCGGGGCACAGCTTGCCATGATGGAAGGGGCGGACAGGACATACGAATATGTGCAGAAGGTAGCGCAGTTTTACCGTTATAATATGAAGAAAAGCGAAGAGACGGTGACGATTGCGGATGAGATAGAGATGGTGGACTATTATATTTATATCCTGAATGTCCGTTTTGCAGGTGATATTCACTATGAGAAACATATTGACCAGTCGCTTCTGGCGGTGGAGATGCCGGGTATGATTCTGCAGCCCATCGTGGAGAACTGCGTCAATCACGGGATTCATGAGATGGGCAGCGAAGGGAATATCTGTCTGTCCATCTATTATAAAGGGGAAAAGGTCTGCATCAGCGTGAAGGATAACGGTGTGGGCATGAGCGAAGAGACGATCCATAAGGTCATGAGCGGCACATACAGGGAAGATAATATGGCGGCCGGATCTAATGGAATCGGTATGGATAATGTAATCTCCCGCATGAAACTTTTTACGGGCAGTGAGGACGTGATGGTTATAAGAAGCGAGGGACAAGATAAAGGTACGGAGGTATGTCTGTATCTGTAGAAGGGGGCAGGGCGGATGGGACGCTATAAGATTATGTTGGCGGACGATGAGGGAATCGTGATCGATTCTCTGAAATTTATCATAGAAAAAGAGTTTGGCGAAGCTTGTACGATCGAGTATGCCAAGACCGGCAGGAGCGTTATTGAGCTGGCGGAGACCTATCGGCCGGATATTGCCATTATGGATATTCAGATGCCGGGCATTAACGGTATAGAGGCTATGCGGGAAATTCGGGAGAACAACCACAATGTGATTTTCATTGTCATGTCTGCATACGATAAATTTGATTATGCCAAAGAGGCTATCAAGCTGGGCGTTCTGGAATATATCACGAAACCCATGGAGAGGACAAGGATTGTATCTGTCCTTATGCGTGCCATGGAGCAGATTGATAAGGACAGGGCCAAGCGGAGCAATGACTTGATGATTCGGGAAAAGCTGGAAACCGTGATGCCTATTATTGAGAGCGGATTGGTTTATAACATGCTTTTTCAGGAGCATTTTACGGAAGACATTGAGAATTATAAGAATCTGCTGGGCATTACCCAAGATCAGGCCTATATGCTGGCAGTCGTCTGTGGTGATTCCCAGGAAGGCAACCATATGACCAACGCCGTGGGAAGCAGCGTGAAGATGCAGGAACATGATAAGGTGGTGCGGGAATGTATCAAAGAGTACTACCCGGATGCCGTTCTTGGTACGGCCATGGCCAATAAACTGGCGGTGATGGTGCCCTGTGAAGAGCAGAAGATGACATATAACGAGCGCATTACCCTGATTGAAAAGTCCAGGGAACTTGTGCGGGAGATGCGCAGAAAGACGGATATCAGATTCCGGATCGGCATCAGTTCGATTCAAAGGATAGAAGAAGCCAGAACTTCCTATAAAGAAGCCTTAAATGCATTGATCATGACCACCGGCAGTGTGGCCCATGCGGACGATCTGCCCATCGGCTGTGATTATGAGGAGAGTTATCCCATTGATCTGGAAAAACGTCTCTTTGAGGAGGTATCTAATGGGGAGACCAACCATGCGGCGGCTACAGCGGAGACTTATTTTGATCTGATTGCGCAGGTTCATGGAGAATACCTGATGAATATACGGCTCAAAGTGCTGGAGTTCGTGTTGTATGCGGAGCATCTGGCCTATACTTCCGGCGGGATGACCTATGAATTTCGGGCGAGGGCGGATTATCTGCCCACTGTGATGTCGATGGAGGATATCCCGTCCCTGCGGACATGGTTTATCGAAAAGATTGCTACGGCCAGCCATAATGTGAGCACCAAGGCCACAGAGAAATCCCTGAGTGTGATCGAGACGGCCAAAGAATATATCCAGAATAATTACAGCAAGGATATCTCACTTGATGAAGTATCGCAGGCGGCCAACATCAGTCCATATTATTTCAGCAAGATATTCAAAGAAGATACGGGAGAAGGATTTGTGGAGTATTTGACGCGTATCCGGATGGATAAAGCCAAAGAACTCTTGACCACCACAGAGTGTTCCATGAAGGAAATCTGTGCCATGGTGGGGTATGCGGATCCCAATTATTTCAGCAGAACTTTTAAGAAGAATGTGGGCGTGACGCCCACGGAATACAAACAGTTATAAGTTTATATACGGATTTGTGTATGGGAGGCCGGTGTGATCAATTGGACAGACGGCTCGCACATGGAGGAATAAGGGATGAAACGATGGATCAGTCTTTTGCTGATACTGAGTCTGCTTCTCGGAGTGAGCGCCTGCGGCGCTGCGGAGAGCAGTAAGGTAAGCGAGACCGAGGAAGAAAAGAAAATACAGATTGGGCTGACTTTCGATTCCTTTGTTATCGAAAGATGGCAGAGAGACCGGGACGTGTTCGTGTCAGTGGCCAAGGAACTGGGGGCGGAGGTCAATGTACAAAACGCCAACGGCGATGTGGAGGAACAGAAGAAACAGATCGATTACTTTATCCAGAAGGAGATGGACGTGATTGTTATCATTGCCATTGATCCGGTGCAGCTGCGGGAATCGGTGGCCAAGGCTAAAGATGCGGGAATCAAGGTGGTAGCCTATGACCGTCTGATTGATGATGCGGATATAGATCTCTATATCTCTTTTAACAATGAGATGGTGGGCGCCCTGATGGGACATGCTTTGATCAACGCAGGGCTTGGGGGCGGAGACTATGTGATTATGCTGGGCGGCCCTTATACAGATAATAATGTGCCGCTGGTGGAAGGAGCCTTTAAGAGAGTCATGGAACAAAACAGGGTGACCATCCTGGGGATTCAACATGCGGAAGGCTGGCGGGCAGAGATCGCGGCGGCATATGTCTATTCCAATACTGTGGCGATTCAGCAGACAGACGCCATCATGTGCGGCAATGATGATCTGGCCACTCAGGTGGTGCGGGCTTTGGCTGAGAAACGACAGGCAGGAGATATTCTGGTGGTGGGACAGGACGCGGATCTGGCTGCCTGCCAGCGGATTGTGGAAGGCACTCAGCTGATGACGGTGTATAAGCCGGTGGAGCGTCTGGCGACCAAGGCAGCGGAAGCCTCGGTGGCTCTGGGCAGGGGAGAGTCACTTGGCGAGGATGTGACGGTCATGGAAAGTGGGGAATATGTGATTTCCTACATAGGTTTAATCCCCATCAGCGTTACCAGGGAGAATATTGACGAGGTTATAATTGGCAGCGGTTTTCATCTGAAAGAAGATGTCTATCTGAATGTACCTGATCAGATGCCATAATAGGACTTTTTTGCACTGATAGGGTGTACTGACACAAAATTGTGCTAGTACACCCTATTTTTGTGTGTCTTTCATGGTAAAAATGTATAGAAGGTCGTAAATTATTCCTATTTCCTTTGTGATATATTAAAAGCACGGGCGGCGAAGACTGCCTGAAAAAGAATTCCAAATTTCATAAGGGAGGAAAAGAAAACATGAAAAAGAAGTTAGTCAGCATGATTCTGGCAACAGCTATGGTTGCAGCAACATTAGTTGGCTGTGGCAATTCCGGTTCTTCACAGACGACAGCACCGGCAGCAGACGCACCGGCGGCAGAGGCGCCCGCAGCAGAGGCACCGGCAGCAGACGCAGAGGCACCGGCAGCAGATGCAGCAGGCGGCGGTAAGGTTGGCGTGGCTATGCCGACCAAGGATCTGCAGAGATGGAATCAGGATGGTTCCAACATGCAGAAAGAGTTAGAGGCAGCAGGTTATGAGGTAGATCTTCAGTACGCTTCTAACGACATCCAGACACAGGTATCCCAGATTGAGAATATGATCAACTCCGGCTGCTCCGTTTTAGTTATTGCATCTATCGAGGGTGATTCCCTTGGTACAGTTCTTGAGCAGGCAAAAGAGAAGAACATCCCGGTTATCGCTTATGACCGTCTGATCATGAACTCTGACGCAGTTTCCTACTACGCTACTTTCGATAACTACATGGTAGGTACCAAGCAGGGTGAGTACATCAGAGACCATCTTGAGCTGGACACTGCAGAAGGCCCGTTCAACATCGAGTTGACGACAGGCGATCCTGGTGATAACAATGCAAGATTCTTCTTTGGCGGTGCTATGGACGTTCTTCAGCCTTACATCGATTCCGGCAAACTGGTTGTAAAATCCGGCCAGACCGATTTCGAGACAGTTGCTACAGCTAACTGGGCAACAGAGACCGCTCAGGCAAGAATGGACTCCATCATTTCCGCAAACTATGCAGATGGCACACAGCTTCATGCATGCCTTTGCTCCAATGACTCAACAGCACTTGGTGTAGCAAACTCTCTTGAGGCTAACTACACAGGTGAATGGCCGATCATCACTGGTCAGGACTGCGATATCGCAAGCGTTAAGAACATGATCGCTGGCAAACAGTCCATGTCTATCTTCAAGGATACACGTACACTGGCATCTAAGGTTGTAGAGATGGTTGACGCTATCATGAAGGGCGGCGAGGCTCCGGTTAACGATACTAAGAGCTACGACAACGGCACAGGTATCATTCCTTCATTCCTTTGCGAGCCTGTATTTGCTGATATCAACAACTACAAAGAACTGTTGATTGATTCTGGTTATTACACAGAGGCTGATTTACAGTAACAAAAGTAAATTTGCTGCGCAAATTAACTTTGCGAGTTCCGCTTCGCGAACCTCGGAAATCCTGAAAGAATTTGACAGGGGAAGTGA
>CAMXIF010000036.1 GCA_947243845.1 uncultured bacterium | reverse complement strand
ATCATAGAAGACCTGTTGTCTAATACCTATTTACAGAAAAACTTTCACAGACTCATTTAATTGCTCCTTGATGGCTGCCTTCCGGAAGTTATCTGTCCGTCCAATCATCAAATCTCTCCGATATTTGAGAATCATAAAGCGGGCAGCCAAAGTCGATCAAAATGTCCATCAAAGAATTCATATCACTTTCCTGCATACCATAACAGTCAAACCTTACAATCTGAGTAGTTGTAAAAATTTCAAAAGAACCTTTTCCTTCTTTTTCATACTGATCATCGCTCAACTTCGTCCAGTCTGAAAAGACATCGGAAATTTGTTTGCGTATTTCTTCTATCGGAAGACTTTCCAATATGTCCGTAGTCTCACCATCACAGCATGCCAACTCATAAATCTGCTGATTATTGTGAGCGGCTCCTTCTTTGTATTTCCAAAAACTCAAATCATAACTCATAGTGATAGCCTCCTGTCTGGCAAATATTGATTTGTCCTGCTTATTTCATTTTACTCTATATGGAGCAAGCGCACAATATTCGTCAGCACAAATTTCCAAATAAGATTGCATTCTGGCTTTCGGATATAATTCATCCATCACGCCGAATTCCGGATCATAATATGTCCCATCATAGTATAAAACCCAATGACCGTACTTTGGCAAAAGCACTTTAAGAATACATACTTTAGGTAAAATAGAATCGTTATTCGCCTTCGTCATTGTCTTTGCCTGTTTTATGCCGTAATAGTCCAATGCCTTCTCAATGTCCTTTTTTCCCGCGCTCTTATCATTTTTCATAACGGAAACAACTTCTTCTACCGTGACATCAGCAAGCATGGCAACACAGGCCTGCCCGCATAAATACTCTGGAGGCTGTTTCCTATACTTAATCTTTTTCATTGTATCATCATCCTCATGCATATAATCATACGAATTGGTCTTATCCGGCGGGGTCACACATTCCCAATTCAGCTAAACATGGAAAAGGCATCCGCCTTTGTCACACCATCCGCATGAATAAACACATCCATGTATGTGATATCATTTTTCTTATACTCATATTCAAAACAGCTGATGACATTCTCCTGCTGCTTTTCTTTGAAATTGTTCGCCTGCAGGTATTCCATGATTAATTTATAGGCATTCGGAATGCTTTCAAACGGTTGAATAAACGGCTCCTTGATTGTTATTACAGCATAATCAGCTTCCCTGTTTTCTGAAAACACTACTCCAGGACAATCTGTCTTAAAATCATCCGGGATTACACACGCTGCCACATATCCGTGCAGTCCAAATCGATTTTGTTGTTCCTGTGACACAAAAGGAAAATCCCATCCAATAAGCTTAACATCAGGGCATACCTCTTTCAGGCCGCTGCTTTTGGCCCACCTTTCCATATGCCCTATCGCATCGTTTTCCGGATTTGGGGAAATAATCACATAGCTGGCCATCTTAAAGGGAGCGATTCTCTTCATTCTTATCTCGGAATAAATCTCACTCTGGTCGGTTAAGTCTTCTTTTACAAGGGTATCAAGCTTACACGCAAACAACTCACTCAACTCCACAAGTCTATCCAGTTCCGGAATGACTTCATCAGATTCCCATCTTGACACGGTCTGTCTGGTTACACACATTTTGTCAGCAAGTTGTTCCTGGGTAAGTTTCTTTTGTTTACGCAAAAAACATATGTTATTTCCTAAACTCATTTTTTCATCTCCGTTCAAATTGTTATTCAATGTCCACCTGTTATCTATGATTATGCCATAACGAAGCAGACGAATCCACCAATCATCATACGATTTTTCCTGTGTCTTTGTAACACGGCATGTTACAGGCAATTTGAGTAAAATCAGCCAACACCCACGGAGAATTAGTCGTCCCAGACGTTCCGGTATTGATGATAGAAGATTATTTACCCACATGATAGTATTTTATGAGCATTCCATCATGCCCGGCGATTTTTATAAGACTTATTATTCATCAAACAAGCCAGCCCCTTATCTGGACTGGCTTTGTTCTTTCCGTTTATCTGACCCTCTTATTACTTAAAAATACCTTTTATTGCATCCGCCGCTTTGGATACATTGTCCGTGGCCAGCTTTGCCTTTACCCCGTCAACGATTTTCATAACAACATCATCCGGCAGGTCGATGCCTAGTACTTTCTCTATTGTTTTTACTGGCTCTTTTTCAAACTGCTCCTTAATATTCGGATTTTTGGAAACTTCCTCTACGATCTTATTGATCTGTGCTTTTATATCCATCTTCGCTTCCTCCCTAATTGACATGTCCGCATTACTGCCTTATTGTATAATACATTTTTACAAAGTTCAAGGAATTAAATTGAAATCATCTATGTGATTAATCCCTTCCTTTCTGATACAAATCCTACGATGGTAAAAACTCTCATCATGCAGTCCTCTCATAAGATAGATACTAGGAAATATAAGAGCACTAAAACAGAGCGATGGATTAATCCATCCATTAATAATACTAGCATTGAGGTATCATCGTGACCAACAAGTATCAAACAAAAAAAAGGAACACTTATATAGAAAACTACAGCAGAACAGATTTTATCCTGTTAGCAATCTGCCTCCTGTTCTATCTCTTTTTCCCGGTATTTGACGGACCGGTATGGTGCAGAGACTCTCTGAGTTACGCCAGCATGAGCATATCTCGGGAACCTTTATATCCCATGTTTCTTGCGCTGATGAGGGTACGGCACGGTACGGAAATCTCTGAAGCTGGCATGATGGCCGTGGTTATTGTACAGAGCCTGATCGCGGGATTTACCACATGGTACGCCGGCTATATGATTAGCAAGACAAAAAACAGGAGCCGGATTTTACAGATTGCAACTATCGTTTTCCAACTTGCGGTCTCCCTTCTGTGCAGATTTGCCGCTGTCAGGAGTTCCGTTTACACCGACTGTATCATGACAGAAGGCCTATGCCTCTCGCTTTTTGTCCTGTTTATCGTGGAATTATATCTCGGTATCATCGGGGAAAGGAACCGCCATACAGCGGCGGCACTGATTCTTTCCTTTCTGCTGATCAATACGAGAAAACAGATGTTGATCACACTCATCATCATGAGTGTGGTCTTTAGCTGGTATTACATGATACAACGCCGAAAAACAAAGAAATTCTTTGTTCTAATCCTGCTGATACTCTCGCTTCTGCTAACAGGGAACCTATTGGACCGAACTTATCAATATGCAGTGCGGGGTGCATGGATTGAACATTGCCATGATTCGATGGGGTTTTTATGTGTGCTGCTCTATACCTCCGATGTGGAAAAGGATCAGGAATTGTTCAAGGACGAGACGCTAAAGAAGCTCTATCTTGCTATTATGGAACAAGCCAGTCAGAATCAAATTCTATATGATGATGCAGAGCAAGGCTGGCTGCCTCTTTCCGAACATTTTGCCAACAGTTATGACGCCATCGGATACGGCATCATCAATCCGGTGATAGAGGGATATATCCGTGAGCATTTTCCCTATTCTGAAGTTGAGATGGCTCTAAAATATGACGAGATTTGTAACCAAATGATTATAACACTGCTGCATCAGAAAAGAGGACCTTTGTTGCAGGTATGGTTCTACAATATCTGGCGTGGATTTGTAAACTCAATCGCGAAAGCAACAAATCTTCTGAGCCTGTATTCTCTCGCAGCCTATCTGGGCGTAGGTATGATGGCATTGTATCTTACCGTGCAGAAAAGAAAACTGCAGGACATATGCCGACAGATGTCAGAAATTACCGTATATGAGAACAGAGTCGAGCAGATTGAACGGAGTCTGGTCTTTCTGTTTATCGTCATGATAGCCATCATCGTCAATTCGCTGGCAGTGGGACTGACAATCTTCACACAGCCCCGATATATGCTATACAACATGGGACTGTTTTATACGGCAGTCAGTATGATGCTCTTCGATTTCACTTTATGTAAATCATATAGATAAGGATTCATAGAGTTTTACAATACTCCCTCATCGCCTCATTGATCCAGATGCCTGCATTGCAAAATATCCCCTGCCCTTTGTCCTTCAGATACGCAAGCGCTTCCTGATGCTGTCCCTGATGAATCAAAGAAAGTGATCTTCTCAACTCTACATGGTAAGGGGATGCTTCCAAATACGTATAAAAGTCATCCATCGTTCCCGTTCGGATTGTCTGGGCAAAATGTTCCAGATATGCATCCACACATTGCTCCAATTCCTTGACATCCCAATTCGCCAATTCCCTGCTTTCCTGATAAATCTGTGACCCCTTTACCGTAAAAGCTCCTATCGCCCGCAGACTGTAAGGTTCCTTTCTATTGTCCGGCATATTCAGGAAATCCCACAGTAATTCATCCAGCCACAGTGGTTTTAATGTTTCTTCCGCCGAACAGATACATCTCCCATCTTCCGGTACGGCAACATGAATCATCAAATCATAAAACCGATCATCCTTACTAAACCAAATCATATAATCTTTTTTCTTAAACTTATATTCCTTTATCTTCTCTTTCAGCATCCCGGACAATGTCCGCTGTAATTCTTTGAATTTCCTCTGCTGCTCTCTGGTCAAGAATAACACCCCTTATCTTTTCCCATTGCAAATCTTAAGACGGACTGCCCCCTGCGGACAGGCATCCACACAGTCGCCACACCGGATACACTCCGCCGACTGCGGCTTCTTCACAGGATTTACCTCCATCTTACACGCCCTGCTGCACTTCCCGCAGCCATTGCATTTATGTTCATCCACTTCCAGATGGTAAATGCTGATCTTATTAAACAGTCCGTATATGGCGCCCAGCGGACACAGAATCCGGCAGAAAAAGCGGTAGATCAGGATACAGCCGAGAATCGTGGCTAACAGGATTGCCATTTTCAGGGTAAAAAGCGCTCCGATGGACTTTCTTAACCCTTCATGGGCCGCTAACAGAAAAACGCCTCCTTCCAGCGTCCCTGCCGGGCAGATGTACTGGCAGAAAGCAGGCTTCCCCATCCCCATATAATCGGTGACCGCAATGGGGAGCAGCAGGACAAAAACTACGAGCACAATATATTTTATAGATAGAAATACCTTTTTCAATTTCCATTTTGGTGAAGGAATCTTATGGAGCAGTTCCTGCAGCAACCCAAAAGGACACAGAAAACCGCACACCGCCCTGCCAAATACTACGCCGAAAGCTAAGAGCAGCCCCGTCACATAAAAGCTGAAACTAAAATCCCTGGAACCGCCTACCGCCTGCAGTGCTCCGATCGGGCAGGCAAAGGAGGCCGCCGGACAGGAATAACAGTTCAGACCCGGATTGCAGAAAACCTTCCATTTACCCTGATAAATCCTGCCGCCTTTAAAGTTCAGAAGGTGCACATTGGAAAAGCCAAAGGCGATTACCTGCAGGATTTTTCTCTTAACAGAATACCCGATACGCATCACATCACCCCAGCCCGATACACTCAAAACAGATATTGACGGCCTTATTTAGGATCACCGCGGCTTCTCCCCGGAGTACTCCACACACAATAAAAAGAAATGCCGTGATGATACCAGCAATCTGCAGCCCGATTTTCTTCCTACTGCCCACCGAGATAATCCTCCACAAATTCTTTATAGCCATCCACATTTGCTCCCAGAATGGAATCACCCACGATATTACCATCCTTGTCGATGAACATGGTCGTGGGTACGCCCAGCACATCTTTTAAAACCGGAGCAAAATCCTGATTGACGATGATCTGCGTAAAGTCCGCTCCGGCGCTTGATGTTATGTCAACCGCAAGATCCCGATGTTCCGTATCTTCTTCCCCATTGATATCAATGATCAGTCCCACCATCTGCACATTGTCCGGCATCTCTTTGGCCCACTCGCCCAGTTCCGGCATTTCCCCCACACAAGGATTACAGAAGGTTCCCCAAATATTAAGCACCGTCAGATCCTTTTGGGCAAAAATACTCTCCGTAACCGTATTGCCTTCCAGATCGACTGTTGAAAAGGAAGGGAATTTCGCACTTTCCTCCTGCGGTGTCTGATCATCCTCCTGCACAGTATCTTCCACTGTCTGCACTGGCACATCTTTGTCCGCATTCGCCTGATCCCCTGCCGTGCCCCCGCAGCCTGTCAGAAACACAAGAATAGCGCACAGGGCAATCCCTTTCTTACTATGCTGTTTCCGTCCTTTCTCCCAATTTCTCACTGTGTTCTTATACTTTATGTTAACCAATATTGTTTCTCCTTTCTACTGCAATACATTTAAGAAGCATGATTCATTTTCTCGTGTTAGTATACCATATAGCTTAACAGATAAGCAATATCATTGCACCAGAGTCCAAATCCTCACAGTTCCGTGAAAGATATCGCCGTCAAACAAATGATACACAATCGGATGACACCCAATCCTATCCATGTTATAATTACTTTATTATCTTTGTGCAATCATGGAAGGTATGAAACTACGGTTTATCAGAACTTAGTAACCCCAAAGAGGAAACTGTCCTATGAAAGATGTCTTTATCATATATAACACCTGTTGTTTTTATGAAATCGTAATCTTAAATTACTTTATGAGCTGTACTGCATGTGATGTCATCCTATGTTCCCCGGATGGAAAGCCAATCCGGACAACGGAAGGTTACCTGGTCAATGCTGATATGGCGCTTATGGATGTGGATACAGACCAGATCAGAAGTTTTGTCGTCCCCGGCGGCGATATCTCCCAGATCAACAACAGCTTTCTACAGCAGTATTTACAAGACTTAAAGAAAAAGGGCGTTCTGATCGCCGCCATCTGCGCCGGTGTCGATCTGCTTGAGGATGCCGGTATCTTAAGGGGAATCCCGTCAACACACAGTATGGATCTGGACATTGCAAATGGCGATCATGTGATCACCGCCAGAGCCAATGCCTATGTAGATTTTGCAATTGAGGTTGCGAAGGAACTGAATTTATTTACCGATGAAGAAGATTTACGGGAAACCATAGATTTCTGGAAATATTTTAAAAGAGCACCGCAGATTTGATACAATTATATCCATATTTGTGACGTGTTTTGAATCACTACCCAGCCACAACCCTGACCACATCCCATTTGCACAGGACCATACAAAAAAGCGCCAGAATTAGCATACTGCTTACCGCACAGAGTACTTTCCTGCCTCCCTGTGCCTTCATGCGTTTCAAAAACCAGATATCCGGGAGCAGGGCAAATACAATCCACAACGCCAATTCAATAACACCCATGATGCCAGCTGTCCCTTCGTCCACCATACCATCATATTGATAGATGCGTCCGGTAATATCCAAAAAGCCCATCGTCAGCCAGACAGGACTCAGGAAAGAAGTAATAGCACACCATATTCCCAGCATGGCATTCGTAAGTTCAGTCTGTTTCATCATTCCTATCCTCTTACTTGCGTCCTTTGGATCCCAGGAAGGTGGGATCGTTCTGGTACTCTTTAAACCTTCTCTCTATCTCCTGCGCCGGAAGTACACAATGATGGATTTCCAGACCTGCAATCCTTCCCTGATAGGATTTCTGATATTCATCCCCGCCTATCACAACCCGGTTCGGCACTTTTAGATTAGGCGCCTTATCCCTGCTGCCAATCAAAAGACCGTTAAAGTACAATCTTGCCACACCCGTGATCGCATCATAGGAAATGCACATATAAGCCCACTCCCCCGGTACTGCCTGACGGCCAAAGATATCGAACCACTCATTGGTCTCTCTGTCATCTTTCATACGATACACACAACTGCCAAGTCCATCAGTCGGAGACAGACTCATGAAACCATCTGCGTATGTTATGTAAACCACGCTCGTCCAGGACTGCTTCTCATCCGGATGAATCCACAGACAGATTGTATAACTTTCGCTGAACATAACAGCTTTCGGAAGATTAACTACATTTTCCCGTACCTTGCCCCCAGGAAACTGAAGCGCCTTCTGGCTTTCCACCACACCGCTATGGTAGCGGAAGCCCTCTCCCACAAATTCTCCTAAGAAACGTTCCTCAACATCCAGCAGATTATCCTGAAATGAATACACAGTCGGCTTTTTATTATTCACAAAGAAATAACGATTGTTATATCTATTCAGAAACTCTTCCGATGTAAGCGGGCATCCATAAAACTCCCCCAGCCCCAGATGCGCCCCATAATTGGCAAGCACACCTGCCTGAAAAGAATTGGTGATTCCCTGTGCCACCACCATAAACTTCAAATCCCTGCCCATGCTGATGACATTTCTCAAAAGCAGCTGCTGCCTTTTACCGCTCTCCATCTCTTCCGGCAAAAGTCTGGAATCCAACTTGAGAATCTGTGCCGGAATATGCTGGAGCACCTTAAAGGAAGAAGCTGATCCAAAATTCTCGATTGCAATCTCAAATCCCATCTGCGCCAAAATCTCAACCGCACAGGCCATTTTCTCGTTGCGTCCCAGAAAAGCCTCTTCTTCAATGCAAAGTTTCAACTCTTCCGGCGCCACCTGATATTTCTCCAGACAGTCCTTGATATGATTCAACCCATCATTTTGCAGAATAAATTTCCCCGAAATCCGAACATACATCTGCATCTTGGCAAAGACGGTATTCTTCCATTGTTCTTTCCACTTACAGACTTGCTCAAAGACAATCTTATCGAGTTTTGCAATCACGCCATATTGTTCAAATACCGGAATAAATTTCTCTTCCGGCAAAAGTCCCATACCCGGAAAACGCCAGAACACCGATATCTTCGCCGCATATACATCGGAGTTCTGCAGATATATGACTGGCTGCAGATACATCTCAAATTCATCCCCTCGGAAGGATGTCAAGGCCCTATCTTTCATGGCCTTCTGATCTGTAATCTGCTCCTTGATCATCGCATAGTTTACATAAGTTCCTTTCCCATTCTTCTTGACGAAGTACATCGCCTCATCGCTCTGATCCAGAATCCTGGAAATTTCGCCGGTAAACTTTTGATGGTAAGTCACACCGATACTAAAAGAAAGAAAGGCGCTCATCGCTTCGTCAAAATCTTCCTTAAGCGTATGCTGCAGCCTTGCAAACTTATCTTCTATTGCCTATTCGGTCAGTCCGCCATCACAGACCACCACAAACTCGTCACCACCCATGCGCACGATCAGCTGCCCTGGAAACTCATTCTCAAGAATCCTGCTGACAAACACCAACAGTTCATCTCCCTTGGCATGCCCGTACACATCATTAACCAGTTTAAAATTATCCACATCCATATAGACACAGTGTATGATATCCTCCTCATACAGCTGTTCCCATATCTCATGGAGTCCTCTTCTGTTGACCAGGCCGGTTAGATAATCGGTATTCTTTTCATTTTTGAATTGACTAATCAGTTGATGAAATGTATTCTTCATTTTTTCCCACTTTACACACACGATACCCCTGCTGGTATCAAATACAAAGAATATTCACATTTGAGCTATATGCCTAATTTTTTATCTAATTAACCATCTTATGTTCATATTGTACAACAACCGTATTTCAGAGTCAATATTTTTTTGAAATATTTTAGATATTATTGAAGTATTTAGCTTTATTCATTTATTTCGATTCATAATCGGCTGTCCACTTATCATAAGGACAGCTGTTCTTTTTCATTACAGCGCGCAGTTCTACGTAACAACCGCAGGCTCTGCACATACCGTCATACAGAAGATCGCAGGACTTGCAAAACAAGAGCCGCCTTTCATAAAGCGGCTCTGTCACTTTTAGTTCCTCATCGAGATTGGCGATGTATGTGTGCAGATTTTCAAAATATTCCTTCTGATCCATGTCCCTGGTGAGACATTTCCGACAGACACGTTTTCCCCCTGTCTCCATCCCCAAACATTCCTCTCATCACTCTCCCTATCGGATCCGGAAGCTGATCACGCTGCCGGCCGGCGCCGTGAAGCTGATCTTTCCATCCTTTACCTCATAGGCGTCAAACTTCTCTTCCTTCACCTTCTCCGGTTCCTCGAAGGTATTGTACGCATGAATCTCTCCCTTCAGAACTGCCGCAGTAATCTCCTTTGGCAGCAGTTCCATAAAGGACATCTCCACAGGTGCATCCTCATCCACAGAGAGATTGGCAAGTGTCACATTCACATACCCGTCCTGATCCACAGATACGGACTCATCCAGGAAAGGCACCTGACAGTCATCTGTCACACCCACTGTTTTATTACCTTCGATAAAACTCTCCACCAGATCTGCATCCTGATGATGTTTATACATATGGAAAATATGATATGTGGGGGTGAGGATCATCTTCGGTCCTTCCGTCAGGATCACAGACTGCAGCACGTTAACTAACTGGGCAATGCAGGCCATCTTCACGCGGTCGCAGTGCTTATTGAAGATATTAAGTGTGACGCCTGCCACCAATGCATCCCGCATAGTATTCTGCTGATAGAGGAATCCCGGATTGGTGCCCGGCTCCACATCAAACCAGCAGCCCCACTCATCCACGATCATCCCGATCTCTTTCTTCGGGTCATACTGATCCATGATTGCGCCATGCCGCTCCACCAATTCCTTCATATGGACAGCCTTTTCCAGCGTCTTATACCATTCTGCCTCATCGAACATTGTAGCGCTTCCCTTCTTCTCCCACACGCCCGGAACCACATAGTAGTGCAGGGAAAGACCATCCATATAACCATGGGAAGGCGCTCCCGGCTGCGGGGGTGCATAGCAGGTACTCATCACGTCTTTTGTCCAGAAGTAGTCATCTGAGTTCGGGCCGCCGCAGACCTTTTTGATCGGCTTATCCGCATCATACTGTCTCACATAAGTCTGGTATCTCCTATACAGGTTCGCATAATACTCCGGCGTCATATTACCGCCGCAGCCCCAATTCTCGTTGCCGACTCCAAAATAATCAATCTTCCAGGGCTTCTCATGACCATTCTTCTTGCGCAGATCAGCCATTGGGGAGACACCGTCAAAGGTGATATACTCCACCCACTCACTCATCTCCTGCACCGTGCCGCTTCCCACGTTGCCGTTCACATAGGTCTTGCAACCAAGCTGCTCGCACAGTTCAAAAAACTCGTGAGTGCCAAAGCTGTTATCCTCCACCACACCGCCCCAGTGGGTGTTGATCATCTTCTTGCGGGTCTCTTTGGGGCCAATACCGTCTTTCCAGTGATACTCATCCGCAAAACAGCCGCCCGGCCAGCGCAGTACCGGAATCTGCATCTCCTTTAACGCTTCCACCACGTCCTTACGCATACCATTCACATTAGGAATGTCCGAATTTTCCCCCACATAGAGCCCTTCGTAGATACACCGTCCCAGATGTTCTGAAAAATGTCCATAAACCTCCGGATTAATGTGACCTTTTTTGTTCCTCTCGTTGATAAATAACTTTGCCATACGCCTTACCTTCCTTTTTTATATTGTATTTCGCCATTTGGTCAAAATTTGTTAAACTATTTTAATTATACCTAAAAGTATATGGGATTCTTCCGGATAAAGCAACGGTTATTTTGGGAATGACGCGATAATTTTTCAGATTTATCTGGCAAATCTGCCCTCAGCACATAAAATATACTATACTCTCATTCCATAACACTTCAGAAAGGAATCTGCCATGCATCCTGCCCCCTATGTCGCCATTCTCGGCCGCAGCAAAGATACCCTAAATTACGAAACCGCCCTCCGGCGGCTGGAACTTCCTTATCTCACCACGCTGCATCCTGATGAGGCAGCCTTGGCCACCCATCTGCTCCTTCCCGGCGGCGGTGATATCACCCCAGCATTCTTCGGCCAGACAGACCATGGCTCCCGCCAGATTGATACGGAGCTGGATATCCTGCAGCTCCAGGCGCTCTCCCTTTTTGTGGAACAAAAAAAGCCCGTGCTGGGTATCTGCAAAGGCCTTCAGATCATCAATGTACATTTTGGGGGAACCATTAAGCAGCATATCGATACCGCCGACCGACATCAATGGACCGGCAAAGACCAGACACACTATGTCTATCACAGCACGCTTAACCGCAGCGACTTTTTTTATCAACTCTACGGCAGCAGCACATTGGTAAATTCTGCCCACCATCAAGCCGTGGATCATCTGGGTGAAGGACTTCTCTGCGCCTGCCGTGCAGGGGACAATGTGATTGAAGGACTATTCCATACTCACCTGCCTCTGTTCGCCGTCCAATGGCATCCGGAACGTTTCTGGGAGCAGGGCGGGGAAGCACTGTTTCAATATTTTACCGCTCTTTCTTAAAATGCATCTCCAGTTGGGCGATTCCCTCCTCAAACTTTTCTCTCTGCAGTTCCCGCCTGCTCTTAACCTGCTCTCTGGCGTGGGCAGATACCACATCAAACAGGGCGCGCATAATCTGCACGATCACCTCCGCTGTCTTGCTGTCTACTTCTTTCAGGGCTGCTCCTATCTTTTGGATACTCTTAAACCAATTCGCCGTAAAATCAATCAGGTTATCCGTCTCAGAAGCCTGCACCACCCGATAAAAAGTATCCACAAAGGTGTGCATCTGCTCCTGATCCAGAGAAAGGATCCACTCATTAAGCGCCTGATCCATAAACTTACGCCCTGCACGGATCTCCTCCACAATCTTAAAGGAATCCCCCCGGATCAGCCAGGTATACGGGTTATGCTGCGCAAGCCCAATGGTCCTGCTCTCCACCACCTTATAATTTTCTTCCGTATAGAGAAGCATACCCACCAGGGAAGAACGCGGCACCGTCTTGTAAATCCTTCCCTCAATCTCCGCATAGGCGCTCTTCTTCCTGACCTCCGGCCTAAAGCCCGGCCCATCATGGTCATAAATCCGCTCAATCCGTTCCCGCACGTCTGCACTGCAGTTCATGGACGCATAGACTGCCAGATTGCCTCCCTTGGAATGACCGCCCACATAAAAGCTGCCCTCGATCGTACCGGCCGCCTGTTCCAGATAACTGACGCTCAGGCGCTGTCCCGGCACAGGCTCGGAAAAAGCCAGGTTCAGATCCTCTTTCCATCCCACAATACTCTCATCTGTCCCCCGAAAGACTACATAAGTGACGCCGCCGGGCAATCCGCAGATCACCGCTGAAAACTGCGTTTCCTGATCCAGTTCTATCTGGTTTACATAATTCCACATCTTCATATTGCCAAATCGTCTGCTCTTACTGATTCCCTGAAAAAGGGCGGTATTGTCCTTTCGATAACGCTCGTCTGCGTAGAGATGATCATAGTCCTCATGCGCCGCAAGTTCCTGCACGCTGACAGCGCCGCACTTCTCCTCCGGCCCCGGCACCATCCCGTCAAATTTCAGATAGGCGAACTGGCTGATGACCAGACTGTCCACATCACTGAACGGTTTTTCCTCCAGCGTATAGTCGCCATATTCTCTCAGATAATCCAGAATTGTCCCCATGCTCCATACCCCTCTACACCGCTTACAGTTTTGCCTCCAGATGCTCGATATTCTTAATCAGCACCGATACTGTCCCGTCCGGATTCGTGATAAATTCCACGCTCCGGGGATTCTTATATTGTTCCATCGGTATCTTAATCTCAATCCCCGTATCCGTGAAAAGATGCTGGCTCTGATATTTGCGCACCGTATTCTCACTCTGAGGTTCGATCTTTTCCTTCACCATATCATACTTTTCCATCTTATCCTGAAAAGCTACCTTTAATTCCGGCTGGTCTTCAAAAATCTTCTCTCCGATCTCCTCCACCACAAACCCGCCATTCTCTTCGATCTCTTCCTGCAGAATACGTTTGGCCCGCATCTGCTTCTCAAACCGCTCTGTTTCATCAAACCCTTCCTTCTGTACATTTTCCACCGCACGGCTGACAATGGACAGTTTCGATTTGTGAGACAGATGGGAACTGCATTTTAAAAACAGATAGGAAAAGTAATTGACCTTTTCCCCATTGACCTCATATTTTTTCTCCATCACCCACACCGCAAAATCATCCAGGCGGATAATCGCCGCCTCCGAAAGGCGCTGACTCTCCGAGGGCAGGATGGCTTTATGACGGATGATCTCGTTGCTGTTACCCTCCCCTTCCGTAAGCGGCATCGTTCTGTGGGTGTAAAGCGCCTTATAGTTCATCTTAAGAAGCGCCAGATACTCAGCCTCCTGCTCCCGGAAACGCACAACCAGAAGATCTGCCGGCGGAATATCAATATTACTGCCCATAATCTCATACAAAAGACCGGCTATGGATTTACTGGTCTCCACAAAGTCCTCGTCATCATAGGCAGCCAACATCTGATACACTTCTGATTCTTCCTGATAAAACCGACACTCCTTCGCATCATCGCCAGAGCCGATCTTTGCAATATGCTCCCGTGCAAACTCCGCTACTTCCGACCCATAATCAAGTTCCATATCAGACAGCACAGGCATCCCAATGGTGGAATCCAGGATGTGCACAATCATCTTTTTTATTCTGATTTCTTCTTTGTTCATTGTACTATAACTCCTGTTATCTTATGCAAATTATATTCTCATATCTGGCGCAATCTGCTCAAGAAGAGCCAGTGTTTCCTCTCCCCATTCATAATCAAACAGATAAATGCCGCCAAACAGACAATTCTTTCGATTCTTACTCTCCAGAAAATTATAATAATCACATTCTATCTCATCGATATTCACATAACAAACTCCCCTTTTGGTCATAAAGATTTCTCCTGCACCCGCCTCCCGCAGCACTGTCTGCAGAGAAGTCACTGCCTTTCGGTATAACTTCTTGACCTTATCATCATAGACCCTGTCCGGCCATAATTTGTCCACCGCTTCTTCCATGGACACCTCGCCGCCCCGATGATCCAAACACAACGCCAGAAGTTCCTTAGATTTGGCATTGGCAAAATAGACCAGCTGTTCGCTTACAAAGAATTGAAATCTGCCAAACATTACCGCACGTACTTTTTTGTTTCCCATCATGTTATTTACATTATGCACCATATTCAGTATTTCCGCCTGATTAAACGAAATCATGAAACAATAATCGCCCCGATTACCCATGTCCTCCAACCTATGATACGGCGTCTTATTTATGTAAACCACTGTAAGATTCGGAAACAATTCCTTTAGTTCCCTGTCCAGATTAAACTGATCTGTTTCCAGTATACCAATATCCAACCCCACAAATGCTGCCAGATTGTTTCTGGCATATTCAAGTGCAGGTGCCGGACTGCCAAATTCCCTGACCGACTCAATCCCCTTCAGGTTTGCAAGCAAACTACCCAGAAACCTGCGGAATATCCCGTCATCACACACCACTATAGCCTTCATCGACTTAAGCATATCGCCCCCCAGCGCGATTAAACGTGTCTCCCACAATCAAACTTAATTATTAGTTGTATAATCAGTTTAACGTGTTCATATATAATCTGCAAGACCCATTCGCTGGCTGACCTCGAATTCATTACCGCCTCTCATTATTCATATTTTCCCGGATAGTCTGTACCGGTCTCTCCCTGCATACGGGCAACATAGGGCATTGGATCCTTCTCCATCTGCAGCATCGTATCAAACGCCATCAAGAGCATTTTATCCCCGTTGTTTTTCATATCATCCTTACCCCTGTCTAACTGCGCCTTAAAATGATCCATCTGCCATACCATGATATCCACAAGACTGTAACCCTCTATCTGATAGTCACAAAGAAAATTCTGATGTTCCAGATAGTACACGAACTCCCGGTAGACGCCCTCCGACTGTGTGAGGTCTGCCCAGAACCGTTCCAAAAATGTCTCGTTTTCCCCAGCATAATGGCAGAGTGCCTTTGCCCAGGCATAGGCTTTTCCTTTCATATGTCGTACACCTTCCTCTCCCTGGAGACATTGTGCGCAGAATGCACTTATTATGAGTATACCACAATCTGGTTCTTTTTAGGAACCGAATTCTATATAATATGTTAACAGATTTACATGGACGTAAACTTTCTATGAATATGATAAAGCAAATAAACAACTTTCTCTGGGGACTTCCCCTGCTGGCGCTTTTGATGGGCACCCACGTTTATTTCACGCTCAAACTGCATTTCCCACAGCGCAGTCTCTGGCATGCCATCCGGCTGTCGTTTCGTCAAACGGATGAAAGCGGACACAACCTTTCACCCTTCAGCGCCTTATCCACCACACTGGCAGCCACTCTGGGTACCGGCAATATCATCGGTGTTTCCACCGCTGTGGCGCTGGGCGGTCCCGGCGCCGTCTTCTGGTGCTGGATCACCGGTATCCTGGGCATGTCCACTGCCTATAGCGAGTGTTATTTAAGCGTCCTCTACAGGGACTGCCGTCAGGACGGCACTTATGTGGGCGGGCCTATGTATGTCCTCAAAAACGGTTTACATAATTATAAACTGGGGTGTATCTATGCCATCTGTACCCTGGCCGCCGCTTTCGGCGTGGGCTGTACCACCCAGGCAAACTCTGTCTCCCAGGCTGCCGCCGGCACTTTCCATCTCTCTCCCCATCTTGTCGGAATTGCCCTGGCACTTTTAACCGGCGCTGTGATCTTGGGCGGTATCAAAAGCATCGGTACCCTCTGTGAACGCACCGTTCCTGCAATCAGCTTTTTCTACCTTTTTGGCTGTCTGCTGCTCTTAATCCTCTACCGCCGGCAGCTGCCCGCCGCCATTGTGTGGATTTTAAAAGACGCGCTCTCTTTCACCGGCATTGCAGGAGGCGTAGCCGGCGCCACAATACAGCATGCTGTCCGCTATGGCATCGCCAGAGGACTGTTTACCAATGAGGCCGGCATCGGTACATCTGCCATCGCCGCTGCGGCTTCCCACACCAAAGAGCCTCGTATACAGGCCTATGTCTCTATGACCGCAGTCTTTTGGGATACAGTGGTCATGTGTCTGATCACCGGACTGGTTGTCGTCTCCAACATGCTCTACGATCCCGCTTCCACAGCAGGCGTGGCACAGACGGACCTGACCGCCGCTGCTTTTTCTCATCTTCCATATGTGGGGAATGCCTTTCTGACACTCTCCCTGGCCGCCTTTGCTGTGACCACCCTCATCGGCTGGTCTTATTTTGGGGAAAAAGCAACGGAATACCTCTTGGGAAACAAAGGCATTCCGTATTACAAACTCCTCTATGTACTGATGATTTATCTGGGCGCCATCATACCCATGCATTTTGTCTGGGAATGTACCGATCTGATCAACGCCCTGATGGTGCTGCCTAACGTACTCGCCCTTTTCCTGCTCCGGCGAAAGGTCAAACCGTAAAGTCGGACATAATTTCCTGCAGGGAACGGCTGCTCCTCTCCAAAATAGCCATTTTGCGCAGTATCTCCTCACAGCCCACGTTACTGTTCTGCATGGCTGTCGCCACATCACGCACATCGTCCACGACCACGGCATTTAATTCCGTCACTGATTGAAGTGAGGCGAGCATCTCCTCCACCGCCGCACCCATCGTCTCTGCGGAAGTACCCAGATCCGCCGCAATCCCATTAAAAAAGGCGGCATCTTTCTGATACTGTTCGGCCGTATCCACCATGGAATGATAATCTCCGATCACATGATCCTTCATAAAATTCAGCAGCTTCTCCGCACTGGCCTTTAGCGCCACTACGGAACCTACTACCTCATCGATCACTTTCTGGATCTTATCTACCGTGCCTTGGGAATGTTCCGCGAGACTTCTCACCTCATCCGCAACCACAGCAAACCCCTTGCCGGCTTCACCGGCTCTGGCCGCCTCAATGGCTGCATTTAAAGCGATCAGATTGGTCTGGCCTGCAATACCGCCAATCTCCTGAGAAAGTTCCTTGATCTGTTCAATCTTCTCCACTTCCTTCAGGGCGCTCTCCAGTTCATCCTCCGCACTATGGTAAATCACACTGGCCTGTTTCTTGGCTGTAATCGTGGTCTCATACAATACATCCGCCCGCCCGGTAATCTCTTTCGATGCACCTGCCGATTCAGACGATTTATTTGCCACATCTGTCACCACCGTACCGATCTCTGCGCTGGCCTGGCTGATGGTCTGTGTCACATCCGCTGCCTCACGCACCTTGTCGATCAGCTTCTCCATCACCTGGTCCATTTCATCAATGGTGTTATTTAATTCAGCCATCTCACTGTACGCCTGGGATGCCGTCTTCTCAATATCCGCCGCCTCCTCATTCGTACCAATGATAGTCTCCCGCACTCGGCTTCTGACCGTCTGCGCCGCCTGACTGACTTCCTCCATCTCGTCCTTAAAACCTTCTGCCACACCAGACTGCCCCGCCGATTTGCCCTGTTCCCTGAAATCTCCGGCCGCAAATAGTTTCAGCTGTGACATCGGTGCCAGCACCTTGCTAAATACAGCTCCCGCAACAAGACCAACGATCACCGTACCAACAACAGCCATGATCACACCCATGCCGAGTGCACCGCCAATCGTTCCTCCGCCTGCCATAAGCACACTGACCATGGACGCCGCAAATAACAAAATAAACGTCAACGCCAGAAGCAGCGCTAACAGCTTCCCCTTGATTGTTTTCATGCCCCGCCCTCCTAAGATTTCCTTTCGATACCCTCTCTGTGCAGACTTTTCCGCTTCACCGCGCAAAGAGCAGAAATCCGATAATATTATACATCTTTTCGTCTTCTACGTCCACTATTTCAAGTAAATAACACATGATATATTATTTGTTATGTAACTTTTCACACCCACGCCAATATGCCAGCCTGAGCAGATAGAAAATTCTTAAGGAGGCCCTAGAGCATGTTTAAATCCTTCGGATTAAAACGACCAGCACTTAGCGTAGGTTATGAGTTGCTGCGCAACTCAGCGAGCTTAGTGTCTGCTGTGCTGTGAAAGGAGCGAGAGCGGGCTGACGGAGAATTTTCTATATGTTCAGGCATCACTCTTGGCTAACGTGTGAAAAGTAACTTTGTTATCGCTGTCATACCGTTTTCACCGCCTGCTCCCGGTGTCTGCAATAGATATAAAATCCAATACAGATCAGCCCGGAGAGCAGGGATCCAAGCGGCGCCGCCCATCCCATCGGATAGAGACTATCCGGAAAATATACACTGGCTAGATACGCGCCCGGAATCCGCACCAGTATAATGGCCGTAATATTATGGATAAAGGAAATCCCCGCTTTCTGGTCACCACAGAAGTAACCGCTGAAACAGAAATGTACGGCCGCAAAAGCCGTATCAAAAGCATAGGACCTCATGTAGGCACAGCCCGCCGCAACCACCGCCGCATCTTTGCTGAAAAGTCCCACCAGCGTTTGCGGCAGAAATTGATTATAAAGCGCACAAAACATCCCCCAGCATACTGTGATCACCAGTCCATAACGCAGACTGGCCCTGGCTCTGTCCGCACGATCGGCTCCCATATTCTGCGCCGTGATCGCAGAAATTGCCGAGAGAAAAGCGGAGGGTACAAGAAACATGAAACCGATCAGTTTCTCCACGATCCCTACTGCCGCGGAAGCAATCAGTCCCCTGCTGTTGGCGATCACCGTAATCACGATAAAAGCAATCTGAATCAGTCCATCCTGGCAGGCGATGGGAGTTCCCACTTTCAACATCTGTGATATCACTTCCCTGTCTGCGCGAATATCCTGTCTGGTGACCCGGAACCCAAGATCACATCTCTTAAGCATCCCCAAGGCAAAAAACACACTCACACCCTGGCCGCAGACCGTTCCCAGCGCTGCTCCGGCAGCTCCCAGACCAAATCCCCCGATAAAAACAAAATCCAGAACAATATTGACCACACAGGCCACCGCCACGAAATACATAGGCCGGCGGGAATCCCCCGCTCCGCGAAAAATACTGCTGATCACATTATAGGCCGTAATAAAGGGTACACCAGCAAAGCAAATGGCCAGATAAAGTTCCGTTTCCCTGACAGCTTCTGCAGGCGTTAGCATAACAGTTGTTATCACCTTTGTCAACAACAACAGAAGAATCGTGAGTACAACTGCAAACAGGATAAAGAAAGTGACAGCACAGCCCACTGTCCTGGCCGCCGAGCGTTCATCCTTCGCTCCCACACACCTGGCAATCCGCACGGTGGCACCCATGGCAAATCCCACGATAATAACAGTCAGCATATGCATCACCTGGCTGCCGATGGACACCGCCGTGGTAGTCTCCGAACCATTATACAACCCCACCACAAACAGATCCGCCATCCCGTAAAAAGTCTGCATAAAACAGGCCAAAAGATAGGGAAGCGCAAACATCACCAGGTTTTTCCATACGCTTCCCGTTGTCAGATCATTCTTTTCGTTCATGATATATGTACAGCTCCTTTTGTTGAAAATATTGCTTAGGTAATTGCGAAACTCATCTCTTAACTGTTATATATTGTGCAAATAGTATAATCATAAGCAGACCCTTGAAAATGTTTAAATCCTTCGGATTAAAACTGCCAGTACTTGGCGAGGTATTTTCGAGCCTAGTACTGCTGCGTTTTGAGCGGAGCGCAAGCGCGTCTGCGTTGATTATGCTATTTGTACAATTTCAACAACTGTAAAAGCGTTTCGCAATTACCTAAAAATATTACTTTATAATCCCTGCTACAGCATTATCTGGTGTAATGCTACTGACTATTTTAGCATATTTTTTTGTTCAAAAACAATACATATATCGTTTATACTATACTGCTATTGATAACTTACGGACAATCAGTCAAAGAGCCCGCCTCAAGCATAACCTCATAAAACTCACCCTCTGCACCCTCAAAGAACAATCCCTCCACCTGCTCCGGCTCAATCAACCTCTCACACCCCCTGCAGGCATAATACCGTATTGATTCCTGCTCCGAGGACACATAACCTTCTGAGCCATCCCCGGAAAACAAATATGGATATTCCGTACCGTCTTTCAGGCGCACACCACTCATCCTGGGCGCCCTCACCCACCGGCTGATCTCCCTGACTTCTCCCTCCGGCCCCACAGCCTGTCTAACCTCCCGCTGTCTGGGCCAATCACACTCTACATATCCTGAGATCGGCGATAATTCTACCCGGCAAATGACTGCCCCACTATCACCCAAAGGCATTCTCCCCTCCCACTCTTTCCTGTTTTCTGTTCCCTGTAAATTCCATCCAAAATTCCAAACACCCGTTATGATACTCTCCGGATCTATTTCTCCTGCCTTGTCCTCATAACCGCACAGGTTCTTAAGTTCCACATGAATATCCCTGTCCAGGGCCCAGCCTCTCTCCGATACCGTCATGGAAATCCAATATGTCATACTGCCGTCTTCTCTGACATAGCGGCTGACGATGGCGCCCTCTTTATCCTGTATGACGGCAGTGCCGTCCGCATATTCCAATATACCATCCTCTCCAGTAACCAGCCCGTCAAAAAAACCTGCGGAATAATTGATGCCATCCATACCATCCACAGTTACCTGCATTTCCTCAAAGCCAGGAGACAGCCCTTCTCTCAGGCCATAACCATCCACCCGAAAAGCAATATAAACACTGTAATTGTCTGTAATACTCTGCTCAGCCGTGATGGTAACGCCATTTTGTGTCTGGCTCTGCATGGCAAAAGAAACGGCCCCTTCCTGCTGCAGACTTTCCTTCCGGGCTTCTTCCACCTGCCATTTTTCGCTGATTCCTGCGCTCCACTTAGTCCCGGCTGCCACAACCGCTCCCGCAAGCAGCATAGCCATCACGGCCACAAGCGGTATCATCTTTCTGCCTTTTTCTAATTTGATATTATGTAAACCTTTCTTCGCATCTTCCTTCGGCACTTCCTTCCTCTGTGCCCGTGCATTACCCGTTCTATCGTTCTGTTCTCTGATTATCGCATAGGCTTCTTCTGCTTTTTGTTGTACTATCCGGGGAATTGCAATCTCTTCCCGCAGAATTTCTATCTTTGTCCTGTCGTTCATCATCCCTGCTCCTTTTCCCATATCCTGTCAGCTGTAATATCCTTTCAAATAAATTTTTCGTCTCTATTCCGGTATGCTCCACTCATTATTTCTACAGGTCTATTTCATTTTCTCTCCCAACTGCTTTCGGGCTCTGGAAAGCCTGCTGCGCACCGCGCCCTCAGTCAAGCCGAGAATCTTGCCAATATCCGCCGTGGAAAAACCTTCTATATAATACAGGAGTACCACCACCCGATATTTTTCATCCAACATCCTGATCGCTTCCTTCCACTCAGCATTTTCAAAAGCCCTGTCCAGCACCGGAATCTCTATCGGTTCCTCAGTAAGCTGCATCCGGCTTCTTTTTCGTAACAGATCATTGCACTTATTGAGCAGTATCCGAATCATCCACGTATGAAAATAAGCGTCCGTCTTAAGCTGTCCGATCTTCTCATAACAGGTCAGTATAGTCTCCTGCACGACATCTGCCACATCCTCATCGTTTCCTAACATCGCCCAAGCCGTCTTGTACATACTCTGCATCTGCCGCTGCATCAACTCTGCAAAGGCCGCCGCATCCTTATCCTTCGCTCTTTGTATTAACTTATCCATCCCTGTCCCTTTCTCCTTCTGTATATATATCACAGATCTTCTATGTAATCCTTCATACATTAGACGTGCAAATGCCGCAAAACGTTGCAGAATTTCTTTTCAACCCCGATCTCCGCTCTATCATTATGTCCTTTGGCAGCTGTTCATACTAAGGAAAACCTGCATAAAGGGGCAGACCTTATCAGTCTGCCCCTTCAAGGGAATCTTTCTATATCGCATACGGTTCTCACCGGCTCATCACTTATTTCCACACACTGTCTATTTCCCAAAATATCCGGCTACCGTCTTCAAATGCTCTATGACCGGCAGATGCTGGGGACAGGCGTTCTCACACTGGCCGCAGCCGATGCAGTCACTGGCCTTGCCAAAAGTACCTGTCAGGCGTTCATAATATTCCCCCTGCGGCGTAAAATCCTTGCCTGCTGCCTCCTGCATTTCCGCATTATAGAGGGAAAAGTATTTCGGGATCGCAATCTTCATGGGACAGCCATCGGTACAGTAAGAACAGCCCGTACAGGGAATCGCAATGTTGCCGTTGATGATAGCGGCCGCTTTGTACACCAAACGCCTCTCTTCCTCTGTCAGAGGCTTAAAATCCGACATGTAACTAGTGTTATCTAATAACTGCTCCATATTGCTCATACCGCTTAAGACCATCTTCACATTATCCAGACTGGCCGCAAAGCGGATCGCCCAGGAAGGAATCGACATATTCGGATCATGTGCATGAAACAGATCCGCCACCGCCTGTGGCACCTGCGCCAGTGTACCGCCCTTGACCGGCTCCATCACCCAAACCGGCACACCATGCTTCGTTGCCACCTCATAACACAGGCGGGACTGAATCGCACTGCTGTCCCAATCCAGATAGTTGAGCTGCAACTGCACAAACTCCATCTCCGGATGCTCTGTCAGCACTTTATCCAGAAATTCCGCATTATCATGAAAGGAAAAACCGATATGTTTTACAAGGCCCTGTTTCTTTTTCTCCACCAGCCAGTTAAAACAGTCTAAATCCGTATAAATCTTATAGTGGCCGAATCCCACATCATGTATCAGATAATAGTCAAAATATGTAACACCTGTTTTCTTAAGTTGTTCTGCAAAAATCTTATCCCGGTCTTCTTTTTTACGGATAAAGCTTGCATGGAGTTTTGTTGCCAATGTATAGCTTTCCCTGGGATGTCTGTCTACCAGACACTCTTTCGCCGCTTCCTCACTCTTAAATCCGCAGTACATCCAGGCGGTATCGAAATAGGTAAACCCCCTTTCCATAAAGGTATCCACCATCTCTTTTGTTTTTTCCATATCAACGCTGGCCGCATCATTGCCATCTGTCAGCGGCAGCCTCATCAGTCCAAAACCCAGCTTTTTTGCTTCCATGTAAACTCCTTCCTTAAAGTAAATTTGCTCCGCAAATTAACTTTGCGAGATTTGCTTCGCAAACTCGGTATAAGCGGATGAATTTCCCTAAAATAAATTTGCTCCGCAAATTAACTTTGCGAGATTTGCTTTGCAAACCCGATGTATAAGCGGATGAATCTCCTATATAATAAAACAACAGGCGCAGGTAAATTAAACTTGAACCTGCGTCTATGGTAACATATTCTATATTTTTTCTCAACTGATGAAATCAGCAGATTATCCCAGCGCCACATCCAGGATCATCATGATCACAAATCCCACAGCTGCACCGATCGTTCCGATGTTATTATGTTCCCCCGCCTGCGACTCCGGGATCAATTCCTCCACCACCACATAGATCATGGCCCCGGCCGCAAAGGCAAGCAGATAAGGCAGCGCCGACACGACCTGTTCTGCCAGCAGTATCGTTATGAAAGCACCCACCGGCTCAACTACACCCGACAAAGCGCCATAGATAAATGCCTTACTTCTGGAAATACCCTCACTGCGAAGCGGCATGGAAATAATCGCCCCTTCCGGGAAATTCTGGATTGCAATGCCCACGGCCAAGGCAAACGCGCCTGCCATAGTAATACCAGTATCCCCAATCAATGCCCCTGCAAAAGTCACCCCCACAGACATCCCCTCCGGAATATTGTGAAGCGTCACCGCCAGGACAAGCATGGTTGTTTTTTTTAACTCACTCTCCACACCCTCCGGCTGGTCACTCTCCAGATGCCAGTGGGGAATCAGTGTATCCAGCACCAGCAAAAAAACGATACCAGCCATAAATCCAACAGTGGCCGGCACCCAGGCGATCCGGTTCTGTTCTCCCGCCATGTCTATGGCCGGAATCAGGAGAGACCAGACAGAGGCCGCGATCATAACACCTGCTGCAAATCCCATCAGGAACATTTCTATCTTTCTATTCATCTCCCGTCTCATGAAAAAGACCATTGCCGCGCCGAGCGTTGTTCCCACAAAGGGGATAATGAGTCCTGACAGTACCTGCATCCTGTTCCCTCCATACCAAATTGCAGCTTATAATATAGTATGCCGCTTTTTAATATCTGCCAGACTAAAACACATAGTTTTCTTTCAAATTCTGATTCAGATCCACAATCTTTTGGGTATTCTCAGTTGACATAACATCAATCCGTTCCATCTGGCCTTGAAAATCCTGCATGATCGCCGTGATGTCCCCGATATTGCCCGTGGTCTGCTCAATTGCCTGCTGAATCTGTCCGGTAATCTCCTTAAAATCATCGATAACACCTTGTAAGGTGCTGGCATTATTCTGGAAACCGCCTACCAGTTCCTGCACTTTTCTGGCATCATCACTGTAATGCTCCCCGGTACTGACGAATCCATCGTACTCCTCCATGATATCCTGTTCCAGATAATCCACCAGTTCTCTGGCCGACTGTGTCAGCTCCTGCACCGCCCTGATCACATCACCGAGTACCTTGTTGATCTGCTCAGCCGTATGCTTACTGGTTGCCGCCAATTTCCCGATCTCATCCGCCACTACCGCAAAACCTTTACCGTTTTCTCCGGCGCGGGCTGCCTCTATGCTGGCATTTAAGGACAACAGATTGGTCTGTTCCGCAATCGTAATGATGCCTTGAGCCGACTCCTGAATCTTCTCTATCTGCAGGGCGCTCTCCGCCTTCTGCGTCACCTGCCGGCTGATCGTGCCGGCTTTTTTCCTGGTATCTTCCCTGGTCTTTATCGCCTTATCCTGCAGCGCCCTGGCCCGGTCGTTTATCTCCTGTGCAAAGTTCCTGCCGGTGTTTGTCTTCTCATACATATCCATAATTTCCCTGCGGATATGCTCGATCTCCTCCACGGTCTGTGTCACGGAAGCGTTGGTCTGCTCCATGGCCGCGCTCATATCCACAATATTTTCTGCCAGCGTATTTGTCCTGCCATTCATCTGTGTCACCTGTCGGCTGATCTCTGCAGATCCCTCGCTGACATGCAGGATAACCCCCGCCGTGTCTGCGATCGTGGTACGCATTTTTTCTAAAAGCTTATTGATATGATCGGCAATTGCCTGAATCTCATCCCCCGAATGGATCTCCAGCTTCTGCCTGAGATCACCGCCATTGTCCACCAGTTCTACCACCTTGTCATTGATATGATTCAGGTTTCTTGTGATATAAAAAGCCAGTGCAAAACCGCCTGCCATGGCAATGAGCAGACAAAAAGCAGCTGTGGCCAGAATCTTTGTGACCAGTTCCGCAAGTTTCGCCTCCACGGTGTCCACCGAACAGTCCACCGCCACGATCCCCACCGTCCTGCCGGCTTCATCCTTAATCGGCGCATACCCGCTGTAGAGCATCCCCCATGCATCCGTATAAGGTTCGTCCAACGCCATGGCAGTGCCGTTTTGATAAGCCTCTATCACCTCAGGCTCCACATCGTACTCCTCCCCGATGCCGCCCGGTTCCTCCGGATCCGCATCCACCACAAATTCCATATGGTCATCCACCAGCCGCAGGGTATAGATATAGGAAACCGTCTCATCTGTCAAAAAGTCTGAAAGATTTCCGTGTACAGCATAAAAGGCCTCATCCTTCCCATTCTCCTCACAAATTGTCTGAAACGCCTCGCTGTCAATCTTAGCCGCCGCAATCTTTGCATTGACCACCGTGTTCTCCTGAATCTGACTCATAAGATTATCCTTAACAGTCATGTAGGCAACCACGCCCACTGCAATGGAAATCACAACGCCGATTGCCGCCGCCCCAAACCAAAGTCTGGTCAAAATGCTTTTATGCAGACGTATCCCATCCTGTGCATTCTTTGCATTCTTTGTCTGTCTCACCCTATATCCCCCTCCTATTGTGTATTTACCGGCTGTTTTGTTGTTCTTGTTATTTTAACAGCTTATATTCCATAAATTAAGGAATCCGGTATACATCGTATTTTTTATGGTATACTTTGCGCCTTGTTGGTTTACATAATACATTGCTTTCAAGTTAATTCAAATATCTTTTGGTTTTGATTGCCCCATGCGGCTTTTGGACCCGCCGACAATCAGATCATAGCTTTCCGCTATCATACGCCTGATATCTTCATCCGGTATTGTCCCATCCAAAATCACCGTATTCCAATGCTCTTTGTTCTGGTGATAACCAGGAATCACTGCCTCATAAGTCTGTCTCCAGAAATCCCGCCACTGGGGATCCACCTTGATATTGATACGCATACTGCCTTCATACTCATAAGTCCATAAAAAGGCCTTCTTATTCTTCCGATACCGCACCAACACCCAGTTCGGATCATGAAACGGTGTGTCCTGATAAACATCCGCAAAACGCATTCCATATGTCAGCGCCTCTTGCCTTGTTCTCATCCTTGCCCTCCCTTGTTCCCTCATATCTCTTTTTCATATCTTTGTTTACAATCCCTTTACTGCTATCTTTTTCTTAAAAATAGATTAAAAATGCAACGATATAACCAGTACGGTGTTTTTTATGATATAATGGACGCAGACCCAGCGGTCTGCGTCCCAAGAATTGCGCTGCAATTCTTGCTGATATTGCCCAGGATTATTG
>CAMXIF010000035.1 GCA_947243845.1 uncultured bacterium | reverse complement strand
ATTCCCCGGTGTCTTTTTCTGCCCTTGTGGACGCTTAGAAGCCCTTTTCCGGGCGGTAATGGGTATTTGCCTGCCCGCAATACAAAACGCCCCGAAAATGTCCTTAAAACGCTTTCTACGCCACCCTAACCGATCACTTCATTTCTATCTTTCGATGAGGGTTTGGTAAACTTCCCAACAAATAAAAATTCTATACGTCACTTCTCATAAAGATAGAGAATTTTTCGGGATTGAGTACTCAATCCCTATGCTTGCTATTCCGCTATTCTAAACTTTTTATAAACTTTCCCGGAAACTTTGCCATTTTTTACCTCCCGTGCGTAGTAAGTAGTAGAGGGGGAGTTTACGCTATTCCCGTATAGTGTACTTGCCGCTTCTCATAAAATTTAGGGAAACCGTCAAAGGAGAAAGTTTATGTCAAAAACTAATAACTCTCCTACACCCGATACCCAAATACGCAAAGATAAAATGAGGCTGACTGTTACCAACATCTACCCCGCCTTTCAGAAAAAATCAGAGCAGGAAACCCGACAGGAAATCGGGGCAAGGCTCTATCAGATTTTCAAAAAATATGCGTAAGTCCCTTGCAAAACAATCATGGAAACGATATGATCGTTTTGTGGATATGCGTCTTACGTTTTAGGAGGTAGATAGAATGTACGACGCATTATATGCAAGACAGTCAATCGAAAAAAAGGACAGCATATCCGTAGAAAGCCAGCTTGAGTATTGCAGATACGAAACCCACGGGGAAGCCTGCATGGAATATACAGACAAAGGCTTTTCGGGCAAGGACACCAACCGCCCCGGCTTTGAAAAAATGATGAATGATATTCGTGCAGGAAAAATCAAACGGGTTATTGCCTTATACCCCATTTGATAGACATATAGAACGAGTGGTATAATCTATCCAGCAGAGTCAGGAGGAAAGATTATGGCACAGACGTACAGTATCGAATTCAAGGAAGAGGCATGTAAGAGGGTGCAGTCAGGCGTACCTGCGGCACAGGTTGCAAGGGAGCTTGGTGTTAACGTAAATACCCTGTATACATGGATGTCCCGCTTTAAGGAACATCCCACAGAACCCTTTGTGGGCAGCGGCAATCTCCATCAGGAAGATGCCGAGCTGCGTGCCCTCAAAAAGCGCATAAAGGATCTGGAAGAGGAAAATGAATTCCTAAAAAAAGCAAGCGCCTTCTTTGCAAAGAACCTGAAGTGATCCGTTACCTTTATATGGAGCAGAACCGCTCCAGATACCGGATTGCGAAGATGGCGCGGTGGCTTCAGGTTTCAAAAAGCGGTTATTATGCGTGGCGCAAACGTTCCAAAAGCCTGCGCAGTATAGAGAATGAAGCCCTTCTGCAAGAGATCATAGGGATTCACGAGGCATCACGAAACACCTATGGAAGCAGAAAAATAACCCATGAAATAAACCGGAAATCAGAAAAGCCGGTCAATCATAAGCGAGTCGAACGCATCATGCGTGAAAACGGCATACGGTCAAAAAGCCATAAAAAGTATAAAGCAACAACCAATTCAAAGCATAACCTTCCAGTGGCGGAAAATATCCTGAACAGAAATTTTACTGCCGACAGACCCGGCCAGAAAATGGTAAGTGACATTACCTATATACCGACTGATGAAGGCTGGCTTTATCTTGCTGGCGTCATGGATCTTTGCGGGGATAAGATAGTCGGCACGGCAATGGACGGACGTATGACAAAAGAACTGGTGATATCCGCACTGAAGGATGCCATCCGCCATACAGAGACTACAGAGGGCTGTATCCTGCACTCCGACAGGGGAAGCCAGTACTGCTCACTGGATTATCAGGAACTGGCAAAGGAGCATGGATTCCTCAGCAGCATGAGCCGGAAAGGGAACTGCTGGGACAATGCGCCGATGGAGAGCTTTTGGGGGAAGTTAAAACAGGAATGGTTAAACGGACAGCATTTCCGCACCCGTGAGGAAGCCAGGAGCGCGGTATTTGAGTACATATGGATATTTTATAACCGAAAACGGATCCATGAAGCAAACGGCTATCTGACGCCGGAAGAGTATTACCGGATACACCAGACAGATTTGAAAGTGGCTTAGCTGCTTTTGAATAAATCTTTACGCGGATGTGGCTGTCGGGAGCGGGTTCCTTTCCGACAGCCCGTGTAGATGTAAAAGTTAGAAAAAACGAGTAAAACTAAGAACCGGATAGAATCCTTTCGTTTTAGGTGTCTATGCTGGCGGGGACAGGTCAGTATAAATTATTAAGCCATTGTCAGGGGTATCTTTGGTAGTGTCTTTCTCTTTACAATTTAGGTGGTAGCGGATATAATTGTGTTTAAGTAAGGAATAGAGGCAAAAGATTAATATTTATTAAAGTGTCAGAGCCATATCATCAGGCTTCATTTTTGTGCCTTGGAATCAGGCAGACAACCAGACCATCGTCTGTTGTACGGACGGTATTCGGTCGGTTGTTTTTAATGTAGAGGCGATGGAAGATGTAAAACTATTATCATAGTTTTACATGAAAGACTTTTTGAATATTTACATAACAGAATCAATGGGTGTACAATTAATATAATTGGGCGGAAATACCATACAATGAAAAAAGCGGTGGAGAGAGGTCGGAAATACCACGGCAAAGGAGGAAAAACGTGAACAACATAGTATGGAATAAGCGATATGAGATGGGTGTGGATTTCATTGACAAAGAGCACAAACAACTTTTTGCTACCATGAGCAAGCTGCTGAGAATCAGTGAGAATGAGGAGAAGAGTGAGTATGCCTGTCGGGAAGGTGTAAAATACTTAAAGAATCACACCATTGAACATTTCGGACATGAAGAAGAGTATATGCGTTCGATCAATTACGGTGATTATGAGGTACATAAGCGTCTGCATGATAATTTTCAGAACACTACGCTTCCGGCTCTTGAGAAAGAACTGGAAGAGACAAATTATTCCCAGGAATCTATTCGCCATTTTCTGGGTGTTTGTATAGGATGGATGGTAGCACACACACAGACGGAAGATCAGGCGATTGCAGGAAAGCAGGTGACGAAATGGGTCGATATTCCTCATGAAGAGGAGATGGATGCCCTGAAGCAGACTATTATTCAGCTTTCTCTGGAAGTGCTGCAACTGAAAGCTAAGGTCGTCAGTGAACAGTATGAGGGAGAGGATTTCGGCAAAGCATTCTTCTGTCGGTTTATTTATCGTGGGAAGGATAAGGAAAAGTGGGAGATTCTGCTGGGGTATGAGGAACGCCTGCTTTTGAAGATTGTCAGTGATATGTTGGACACAGAATATTTGAAGGTGGACGACATGGTAATTAATATCACCCGTTATATGTCGAGACAGCTTTTGGATAAACTGCAGGAGTGTTTTCCGTCAGTGAACTTGTGCGAATTGGAGAGCGAAAGTCTGCTGACCTATGAACAGGTGGTAAATTCCTTTGAGCGGGCGCATCCGCCCTGCAGTCTGCTGTTTGATATGGGAAGCGGATACTTTACCTTCTGTGTGACGACCACCGATACCCTTCGCGGCAAGATCATTTCTCCCTTGAATGCGGAAAATGCCATGAGTGAGATTAAAAAATATCTCAAGGGAGAGAAACGGAAGAAAAAGATTCTTGTGGTGGACGATTCAGACTTTATGCGCCAGAACATTTTGAATCTGTTGGGAAATGAGTATGATATGATAGAGAGCAGTTCCAGCATAGCAGCGATTAAGAGTATAACGGTCAACAGACCGGATTTGATCCTGCTGGATTACGAAATGCCGGTCTGTGACGGGAGGCAGACCCTTGAAATGATTCGATCCGATAAAGAGATTGCGGATATTCCGGTTATTTTCCTCACGGGAAGAGGGGATATGGACAGTGTCAAAAAGGTTATGTCTCTGAAACCGGAGGGGTATCTGCTAAAGACATTGCCGGAGAAGGATATTAAGAAGACCATCGATGACTTTTTTGCGAAAAGGAAAAAGGCGTAAAACGGCATGGTAATTGGAAACAGGGATAAGGACAGGGCATGTCAGAAGTGATATGCCCTGTTGTGTTCATAAAATGTAGGGGATGGCATGTTAGATAAAGGGAATGGAAAAATACGCTTAATGTTATTTGTCCTTCTGGCAGTGATGATAGTGATTTTGGCGTCTGCCATAGGTGTGAAGACTTCTAATGATCAAGATTCTGCAGGAGTTGTGAAAGCGGAGGTGTCTGCAGAAACCAAAGATACAGAAAAACAGACTGTAAATGCAGTAAACACAGATGTCAAGGAACCGGCCGCAGATGCGGGAAACACGGATATCAAGGAACCAGCTGCAGATGCAGAGAGCACGGATACAAAAAGCTCAGCCGTGTTTACCGCTGATGATTATCCTGGGGATGAGGAAATCCGGGCAGCGTTAATGGCATATCAGGAGTATGTGGATGAATATGATGACATGCAGTATTTTGATGGATATCTGCTGGCATATCTGGATGAGGATGACATCCCGGAATTGATTGCGATTGGAAGCTGTGAGGCGGCAGGTCAGGTAATCATCACATACCGGGATGGAGAACTGCAGGAAAACTATATCGGAAGACTTGGCGGTTTAAGGTATGTGAAGAAGCAGAATTTTTATTTTAATTCCAATGGAAATATGGGAAGTTACCGGGATGAGTTTTTCCGGCTGGTCAATGGAGAGCAGATTGTGATCATGTCTGGCCGCTGGGGTGATAAACGGGATGAAGAAGGGAAAATAATCCTGAATGCGGCAGGGGATTATCCGGAACAGGAGTATGTCTGGGATGGTAAGGTATGCACTGAAGAAGAATACTATAATGCGATAGATGGATTTATAAAGGAAACCGTGGGAGATGCGGAACTGATTAAGGTCAATGGTTATGATGACGATTTATATGATACTATACCGGAGGCCTATGAGGGTTTAAAATACAGGAAATATTCCGCCTTTGGGACACAGATTAAGGAATTTGCACTGGAAAATGGGGTGCTTACCTACTCGGTGGTAGGCGATGGATATTATGGCTGGGGAGACAGCGATGAGGTACTATATACAATTTCTTATCCTGTTGCGAAAGACTGTATATGGGAGGAGCGCGACAGAGGCCGGGGAGAGCATTATCGGTTAGAAGTGGCAGATACCGATTATATCCGGCACACTACTTTTAATGAAATCAAAGAGCGGATAGATACAGACAAAGGGCTGTTTGATGAGGCTGCATCTGGGATCGGCAAGGATAAGGCAAGGGTGGAAAGACCGATCAGAGTAGTGGTTGTGGTGAAAGAAGGCGTTGTGGTCAGGGTATATACGGTGAGTTTCTGAAAAAGGGTATTGTGAAAAAACGGCCGTGAAGTTACAATCAAGAAGATAGGCGATTAGTTATAATTAGAGTGGCAGGAGGTAAAGCAAAATGGAATCCATGAAAGATTACGAAAAAGAACTGGAAGCATCTTTCCGAAAGATAGCCGAAGGAGATATCATCAAGGGCACGGTCATTGATGTCAATGAAGAGGAGGTCATTCTGGACTTAAAATATTATACTCAGGGAATCATTAAGGCGGAGAATTTGAGCAATGACCCGGATTTTCTTGCAGCAGGCAAGATCGCGGTGGGCGATGAGATAGAAGCTACAGTCATTCGGATGGATGACGGGGAGGGAAATATCGAATTGTCCAAAAAGGAGGCCAATGATGTGCTGGCATGGGACAAGCTGCAGACACTTTTAGAGGAGGAGCAGACTGTGAAAGTACGCATCAAGGAGAGCGTGCCAAGCGGTGTGACGGCTTATCTGGAAGGGATACGTGCTTTTATCCCGGCATCCCAGATTGCCAGTGATTATGTGGAGGACACGGATGCCTGGGTAGGGAAAGAGATTGAGGTTAAGGTTATCACGGTGGATCGGGATAAGACCAAACTGGTGCTTTCCGGCAAGGCGGTTGCCAGACAGAAGGAGACGGATGAGCGGAACCATAGAATTTCCATGATGGTGCCGGGAACGGTGTTAGAAGGCGTGGTGGAGCGTCTGATGCCTTATGGGGCTTTTATCAGCCTTGGAAACGGCATCAGCGGGCTGGTTCATATTTCCCAGATCTGTCAGAAGCGGATTGCCACGCCCCATGAGGTATTAAAAGAAGGGCAGAAAGTCAAGGTGAAGATTCTGAACACCAATGATAATAAAGTGAGCCTGAGTATGAAAGCGCTGGAAGAAGAGATGGTGGATACGGAATCTACCAAGGAAGTGGAAGAGTATGTATCCGGGGAAACGGTTTCTACGAGTCTGGGTGATTTGCTTGCCAAACTGAAGTTATAGAGGAGAGATATGAGTACACTTTATGTTACTGATTTGGATGGTACGCTTTTAAACAGCAATGACCAAATAAGTCAATATAGTATACAAACCATCAACAAGCTGGTGGCAGAAGGCATGCAGTTTACTTATGCCACAGCCCGTTCTCTTGTATCCGCTTCTGTGGTGGCGCAGGGGTTATCAACGACCATACCGGTCATTGCTTATAATGGGGTACTGATCATCAATCCCGCTACGGGCGAGGTGCTCTCGTCTCTTTCTTTTACGGCCCAGGAGGCAGGGTATGTGCAAAAGACTTTGCAGGCCCATGGTGCGGCACCATTGGTCTATGCGTATGTAGATGGTGTGGAGCGGGTTTCTTATCGGAAGGACAAAGTGAACGAGGGCATCCAGCGCTATCTTTCTATGAGACAGGGAGATAAAAGATTTCGGCCGCTTGCGGATGAGACCGGGCTTTATGAAGGAGATATCTTCTATTTTACCTGCATTGCGGAGCGAGAGGAACTGTTGCCCTTATATCAGATTTTTGCAGACGACAGCCGGTATCGCTGTACTTTACAGCAGGAATTATACCGCCCTGAGTTTTTCCTGGAAATCATGCCCAGGAAGGCATCCAAGGCAGAAGCGATCAAGAAGCTGAAAGAAATATGGCATTGTGATAAAGTGGTATCTTTTGGAGATGCCGTAAATGATATTCCGATGTTTGAAATCTCTGACGAATGTTATGCAGTGGAGAATGCGGTACCGCAGCTTAAGGCGCTTGCTACAGGTGTGATTGCCTCCAATGATGAGGATGGAGTGGCCAGATGGCTGGCGGATACTATACAGTATCCGGGTCAAAAGAGACGCTGCAGCTGGGCCAATCCGAAGAATCCGCGTTACATACAATATCATGATGCAGAGTGGGGCGTACCCGTGCATGACGATCAGGTTCTTTTTGAAATGTTGGTCTTAGAGTCTTTTCAGGCGGGATTGTCTTGGGAATGTGTGCTGAACAAGAAAGAGGCATTCCGCCGGGCTTTTGATGGGTTTGATTTAGAGACCGTGTGCAGTTATGATGAGGATAAGATGGAAGCGCTGCGGCAGGATGAGGGAATTATCCGCAATCGTCTGAAGATTAAGGCGGCGGTAAACAATGCCCGCATTTTTAAGGAGATAGTGAAGGAGTATGGCAGCTTTGACAGCTATCTGTGGGGATATACCGGGGGCGAGGTCGTGTATGAGAATGACCAGGTGAGTTCACCGCTCTCGGATGCGATTTCCAGGGATCTGGTAAAAAGAGGCATGAAGTTTGTGGGAACGACCATTATCTATGCCTATCTGCAGGCGGTGGGAGTAATCTATTCCCATGAAGATGGGTGTTATCTGTGCAGACAACAGGGGAAGCAGGAAGGGGAATAACATGGAGAGCTTGAAAGTGGCTTTGCTGCAGTTGAAACCGGGTGAGTCAATCGAAGAGAATCTGCAGAAGGGATTGACTGCCTGTAGACAGGCCAAAGAAATGGGGGCGGATATCGCTCTTTTTCCGGAAATGTGGAGTGTGGGATATCAGATTCCTGAAGCGGTAGAAGAACTGAAGAAAACCGCCATTTCTGCAACAAGTGATTTTGTGCGGGCCTATCAGGAGCTTGCCAGGGAACTGGAGATGGCGGTGGCGGTCACTTTGTTGGAGGCCTGGGAACCACTCCCAAGGAATACAATGGTCTTGATTGACCGATATGGTCATAATATACTGACCTACGCCAAAGTACATACTTGCGACTTTGGGGATGAGTGCAGGCTGACGCCGGGAGATGATTTCTTTGTGGCGGATTTGGACACGGCCGGGGGAATGGTAAAGGTTGGCGCTATGATCTGCTATGACAGGGAATTTCCGGAGAGTGCAAGGATTCTCATGTTGCAGGGAGCAGAGCTGATTCTTGTGCCCAATGCCTGTCCGATGGAGATAAATCGTATTTCCCAGCTGAGGGCGAGAGCTTATGAAAATATGCTGGGGATAGCCACAGTCAATTATCCGATGGGTCATCCTGACTGTAACGGTCATTCTACGGCTTTTGACGGGATTGCCTACAAACCGGAACTGCCAGAGTCGAGGGATACGATGCTTCTCGATGCAGGAGAGGATGAGGGCATATATCTGGCGGATTTTCCGCTGGATGAGATTCGGGAATACCGCAGCAGGGAAGTGCATGGCAACGCCTACAGGAGGCCTGAGTTGTATGGGATTATGACAACAAAGTGCATCCGGGAGCCTTTTGTCCGTAATGATTATAGATGGAAGTAGCGTGGAACGCGTTTGCGGGGCGGATTGTATTATGCCTGTCTGCCAAGCGTGCGTTTGACCGGGAGAAGAAAAAGGGAAACGAGATACCATGAGAAAAAAGGATTTGGCATTAACTGTAATAGAAAGACTGAAAAAGGAATATCCTGATGCGGGATGTACCCTGGATTATAATGAGGCCTGGAAACTGTTAGTCAGTGTGAGACTGGCGGCCCAGTGTACCGATGCCAGAGTCAATGTGGTGGTGGAGAAGCTGTATGAGAAATTTCCGGATGTGGATGCTCTGGCGGCGGCGCCGGTGGAGGAGATTGAGGCGATTGTGCACCCCTGCGGGCTTGGGAAGAGTAAGGCACGGGATATCAGCGCCTGTATGAAACAGTTGAAAGAAGAGTATGGCGGCAAGGTGCCGGATGACTTTGACGCTCTGCTGAAACTGCCTGGGGTGGGAAGGAAGAGCGCGAATCTGATTATGGGAGATGTGTTTGGCAAGCCGGCTATCGTGACGGATACGCACTGCATCAGGCTGTGCAATCGCATTGGCCTGGTGGACGGGATCAAGGAGCCGAAGAAGGTGGAAATGGCCCTGTGGAAGATTATCCCGCCGGAGGAGGGCAGTGACTTCTGTCACAGACTGGTCTATCATGGCCGGGAAGTATGTACCGCCAGAACGGCGCCCTACTGTGACAGGTGCTGTCTGCAGGATATTTGCAAGAAAAATATCTGAGGGAATCTGAGTGGGAATGTGGCTCGCATCTATGAATTGACTGTATGAGTCGAAATGGAGAACGATATGAAACTGACAATGCTGGGCACGGGGATGGCGATGGTCACCGCGTGCTATAATACATGTTTTATCCTGGAAGAAAAGGGGGAGAGCTTTCTGATTGATGGCGGCGGGGGCAACAGTATCCTGTTACAGTTGGAGAGGGCTGGCATTGACTGGCAATCTATCCATCATATGTTTGTCACGCACAAGCATATTGACCACATTATGGGGATTTTGTGGGTGATCCGTAAGATTGGCCAGGGCATCAACAGAGGAGAGTATGAGGGGTGTCTGGAAATCTATGGGCATGACGAGGTCATCCGTATTGTCAAGGATATGGCGGATACGCTTCTGCAGCAAAAGATAAAGAAGCATTTTGGCAGCAGGATAAACTTTGAGGTAGTAGAAGACGGGGGGCACAGGCAGATTCTTCATCATAAAGTGACTTTCTTTGATATCCTGTCCACCAAAGATAAACAGTATGGCTTTACCATGGAGTATGCAGAAGGGAAACGTCTTACCTGCTGTGGGGATGAACCGTATAATGACCAAAATAGTCAATATGTAAGCGGAAGCCGGTGGCTGATGTTGGAGGCCTTCTGTATGTATAGGGAGGCAGATATTTTCAAACCCTATGAAAAGCATCATAGTACGGTGAAGGAGGCTTGTGAGCAGGCCGAGACGCTGCAGATTCCCAATCTGATTTTGTATCATACGGAGGATACGCATATTGAGCGGAGAAAGGAACTATACGGTGCTGAGGGCAGAAAATACTATCATGGGAATCTTTGTGTGCCGGATGATCTGGAACAGTATGTTTTGACGTAGACGAGCCGAAGGAGCATGAAAGGATATATGGAAGTATGGACAAGCCTAATTATTTCCAGACAGCTTTATCCAATTTTACCACGGATGTGGCCTGCGGCGGTGCCGTCAGGCATCTGACGGATATTGGCTATACCCTGGATCAGATTGTGGAGCGGCTGGATTATCCGGCATCCCGGATGAAAGTGCAAAGGATCATGATGGATTATCTGTACGAGAGCCGGGTGCTTCTGCGGGAGGAACCTTCTTTGGCCCTGTTTGCCGGGCGGGAAGAATATGTACAGGAACAGGATGTTTATGGTAGAAGAACTTTGCGCAGGATTATTCATGACCAAGATAGTCAATACAAAATGACGGATACGCCGGATTTGACGCCGATGTCGCGGAATGAAGAAACAGCAGGAAAACAGGATATACTCTGGAAGGAATCAGCGTATGACAGCAGGCGGGATGGAAAACTGACAGAATTGTTATATAGGAAGTGCCAGGAGAATGATGAAAAGTTCTGTTATGCTTCTTGTGCATTTAGATTTTTAAGTATTGACTCAAGTGGTTATTCTGAAAACGAGGGACAAATTGCCGGGACAGAGACTATCAGCTGTCTTCACAAGAGGCAGCAGGAATACCTGAGAGGAATCCAATGGGAGAAGCCGATAGTGTATCACAGGCTCAACCAAAGGATGCGGGAGATTATCGGCAAACTATATGAAGCGGGCGTTTACAGCGGTGTCTGCTATTTTGTCTCCAGCAGGGAAAAGATAAGGATTATAAAGGACATTTAAACAGTCTGATTCCTAAGTAGTGGTAAAGTATAAAATTTTGGAGGAAAAAGATGAGCGCAAAAAATAGAAAGAACGAAACGTCTTCCTGTCAGGGTACTTCCTATTTGGAGGAGTTATTTGATTTCATAGATCACAGTCCCACCTGTTTTCATGCTGTGGCAAATATTGGGGAAGAACTGGAGAAGGCAGGTTATCAACCGCTTTCAGAAAAGTATATATGGCAGATTAAAGCAGGGGGAAGATATTATGTAAACCGAAATGACTCTGCTGTGATCGCTTTTTCCATTCCGAAAAAGGAGCAGAAGGGATTCCATATCGTGGCGGCGCACAGTGATTCCCCCTGTTTTAAACTCAAAGAACTGCCGGAACTTTCCGTGGAGGAACATTATCTGAAATGGAATGTGGAGAAGTATGGCGGGATGATCCTTTCTACCTGGCTTGACCGCCCACTGTCAATTGCGGGCCGTGTGGCGTATAAAGGTTCAGAAGGCGTAGTGACTAAATTGGTCAATGTTGATCGAAATGTGGCGGTGATCCCTAATGTAGCCATACACATGAACCGGGAGATGAATAAAGGTATCGAGTATAATCCGCAGATAGATATGTCTCCACTGTCAGGCAGCATGAAAGAAAAAGGCAGTTACCTTTCCCTGCTTGCCAGGGAGGCTGGCGTGGATGACGAGGAGATTCTGGGGCAGGATATTTTTGTATACAACAGGGATAAGTGCAGCAGAATCGGTTTGGAAGGGGAATATATCAGTGGTCCGAGGCTGGATGACCTGGAATGTGTCTATGCGGGACTGAAAGCGTTTGTGAAAGAAGAGCCGGGAAGCTATATCAATATGCTGGCGGTATTTGATAATGAAGAAGTTGGAAGCGGCACCAAACAGGGAGCGGATTCCTCCTTTTTGCGGGATGTGCTTGCGCGTATCCGCAGCGGCTTGCAGCTTACAGAGGAAAAATACCAGTGTATGCTGGCGGAAAGTTTCCTGATCTCTGCGGATAATGCCCATGCCGTACATCCCAATCATCCGGAAAAGACTGATTCGGTCAACAAGCCTTACCCTAATGAGGGGATTGTGATCAAATATCACGGCTCTCAGCGCTATGCGACTGACGCCTATTCGGAGGCGGTGATGAAGGATATCTGCCGGGAGGCCGGCGTGCCTTACCAGACTTATGCGAACCGTTCGGATATTGCCGGCGGAAGCACCCTTGGCAATATTCTGATGGCACAGGTTTCCATGAACACGGTAGACATCGGCCTGGCACAGCTTGCCATGCACTCTGCCTGTGAGACGGCAGGTGCAGAGGATCTGGATTATCTCATCAGAGCGCTCTCTGTATTTTATAGAAGGTAAAATTGGGAGGGGAAGCGGAGGCCATGGAGCAGTCTGCACAATGATGTTTCTTAAAACATACACATAGTACCTTTTTTTCATTGTAATATTTTCCACCTGTTATATAATATGAAATATAAAAAGTCGACAGGAGGTATTGATATGTTACAAATGGTTGATGTGTTTGCTTCATTTCTGGGCAATGGATTGTGGTCGGTTCTTAAGGCGGTATTGATTCTGGTGCTTGCATTTATTGTTGCATCAGTAGTGAAATCGCTGGTGTTGAAACTGCTTACCAAGACGAAACTTTCTTCCCTGCTTGGCAAAATGAATGCGAACGGGGCAAAGGCAACGGAGAGCATTGGAAAAATAGTGTATTTGTTAGTATTTTTGTTATTCGTACCCGGTATTTTTGAATGTCTGGGGATGAATAATATTTCCATGCCGATTTTAAATCTCTTAAATACCATGTGGGGATATGTGCCGAATATTTTGGCGGCGGCGATTGTTCTGTGGGTTGGATTTTTCATTGCAAAGATTGTGCGTGAAATCCTGGCGCCGATCTTTGGCAAACTGAAGGTTGACCAGCTTCAGAAAATTGCCAGCATTGAGGCAGCGGATACGGCAAAGCTTTCCAACACTCTTGCTTACATAGTGTATGTGCTGATTTTGATCCCAGTGGTTATTACTGCATTGCAGGTGCTTGATATCAGCGCGATTTCCAATCCGGCAATCACCATGCTGGATATTATCTTTGGCTTTATTCCCAATATTTTTGTGGCCCTTGTTTTGATCATTGTGGGCTGTATGGTGGCGAAGTTGTCCGGTAACATTGTTGAGAATCTGATTGCTTCTGCAGGATTGGATACGAAACTGGCAGCACTGCTTGACGACAAGAACAAGAACTTTGTGCTTTCCAGAACGGTCGGCAGAACTGTTCAGGTTGTTATGATAATCTTCTTTATTGTTGAGAGTTTTGGCGTACTTCATTTGCAGGTACTTACCGATATCGGCAGCACGATTATCGGTTACATGCCTTATGTACTTGCGGCGGCGCTGATTCTTGTGATCTGCTTTATCTGTAATGCAATCGTGCAGAAAGCACTGGTAAAGAATGGTCAAACCACTTATTCGCTTGTCGTAAAATGCGGTATTTATGCGCTGGGCGGATTCATGGTGCTGAACCAGCTGGGTATCGCGCCGGAGATTGTTAACACCGCTTTTATTCTGATTATCGCCGCAGTAGCAGTTGCATTTGCCCTTGCGTTTGGTCTGGGCGGGAAAGATTTCGCTCAAAAATCGTTGAAGAAACTTGAGGACAAGCAGGGCGAGGAACAGAAGGAAGAGAAATAAGAGAAATAAGGTTCTGCCTCGTATTGAGACAGATATTTGAGGAAGCATTAAAACAATAGAAACCGGGGAATGACAGTGCCAGAAAGTCATTCCCCGGTTTTTTAGAGCAGGTTATCGAAGCAGTCCACGAAGTCGCCATCCTTGGACAGAACCTTATGCGTCCTGTAATAGGTAGGGGTACAGCCCAGGAACTTTTTAAAGAGTTTGTTAAAATAACTTGTGCTATTAAAACCAACAGAAAGTGCCAGGTCAGCAATGGAGAGCGGTTCCGTGGAAGGCATCATCAGTTTCTTGGTGGCCTCGAAAATGCGGTACTTCATCAGATACTCAAAAGGTGTCATCTGGAGTGTTCTGGTGAAGCAGCGGCAGCACTCACTCTTACTGACATGGATGCTGTCGGCAATATCTTCCAGAGATACCTGCTCCGCATAATGGGTTCTGATATACAGCATTGCCTGTTTCACCCGTTGCTCATCCAGGGAGACATGGGAGGAAACCTGTTTCTGATGCTGTGGCAGATGACTGATCAGATCTGCCCAGAAAAGGCATAAATATCCTTTGGTGGCAAGTTCATAGCCGTAAGTCTGTGTCATGTCAACAGAAATGGCGTTACTTAGAGAAGACAGCATACGCTTATGCCAGGGATCTTTTTCATCTAATAGGAATATCTTAAAAAGCTGATAATTCTGCACAGGCAGCAAATACTGTGTCTGTAAATAACTGGTTTTTTGTCCGAATAAATATTCCGGATGAAAGACGATCGTATAGAACGTACAGTTATTTTGATCCAGGGAGTGAATGCAGTGCATGACATTCTGGTTGATAATGATGCCCTGACCGGGCCGGATCACATAAGAAGCATCGTCTGTAAAAATTTCTGCTGTTCCATCCTGAATGAGCAGAATTTCCATTTCCTCATGCCAGTGCCAGCGGATCCAGCTCATGTAGGATTTATGAAGATCCAAAAAATAGGCGCTGACAGGATAATCCAACGTGCCAAAATTCTTCTTTTCATAAAGATTATCATAGGTCTCAATCTCATTCTGCGCCTGTCCGGGAGTTATAGGGAGACCGCTTTCTAAAATCTTATTATCTGCAGGTGACATAAATGCTTCCTCTTTCGTGAAAAATCTCAAAAGTATACCAAATAGTCTGTAACAATACTTTAGAAATATATTAGCATAATGGACAGAGTGAGTCAAAGGTGGATTAGAAATAATATATGGAAATATATGCTGAAAATGACCATAAATGGGGTGTTGCATATGATGATAGTAATAAAACTATAGTAGCTTATTAATGCATTGACTTGGTAAAGCCGGGACAATGACATGGCAGAAAAGGGAAAAGATGGATTCACAAAAAAATGAAAATCTGCTGAATCTGGCACTTGACACTTCACTTGCGGAGCGGGAAAAGTCGCTGGAATTAAATGTGGGATATGATATAGAAGATAATACCTGGGAAGTCATCGTAAAATATCATGGAAGCCTGCAAGAACTGGCACAGAGAGGCATTGTAGTGGAGGAATTGATTGCGGGCTATGCCATCTTGACAATGCCGGCATCTGCCATGGACAGCCTGGCGGCGATAGAGCAGATTGAATATGTGGAAAAACCCAAAAGACTCTTTTTTGCGGATATGCAGGGAAACTCAGCGGCCTGCTTTGCACCGGGCAGCATGATATCCCAGAATCTTACCGGAAAAGGCGTGTTGGTGGCAGTCATAGATTCCGGCATCAGCTACTGGAACGAAGATTTCCGCCGCTTGGATGGAACGACCAGGATACGCTTTCTCTGGGATCAAGTGCTGGGACAGGAGTTTGATGAGGTGCAGATCAATGCTGCACTCAGTGCCGGAAACAGACAAGCGGCACAGCAGATAGTCCCCAGCATAGATACGACCGGACATGGAACCGCAGTGGCAGGGATTGCAGCCGGAAACGGAGGCAGGGCTGGAGCGGCCTATGCCGGGATGGCCAGAGAAAGTGACCTTTTGATTGTGAGATTGGGTAGTCCCAAGCCAGATTCCTTTCCCAGGACTACGGAATTGATGCGTGCACTGACCTATGTAGTCAATAAGTCGGTAGAGCTGCAGATGCCGCTGGCGGTTAACCTCAGCTTTGGAAATACCTACGGCGCCCATAATGGGACATCTCTTGTGGAACGTTTCCTGGATAACCTTTCTGAGATTGGGCGCAGCGTCATCTGTGTGGGCAGTGGCAATGAAGGCGCTTCCGGGGGACATGTGGGCGGCAGTGTAAAGGTAACGGGGCGAGATGTAAATGAATCGACTAATATAGTCAATCAGGTTGACGGTGCTGTCAATGATAGTATTACCAGGGTGGAACTGGTAGTCGGAGTCTATGAAATCGGCCTTAATGTACAGTTGTGGAAAGAGTATGCCGACCGCTATCTGGTGACATTGGTGTCGCCCTCAGGAGATTTTTTTCAGGTAGACACTGACCAGCCTGGTAAACAAATATACCGCCTGCAGCAGACACAGATTCTTCTTTACAACGGGGAACCGGCGCCCTATATGACCAGTCAGGAAATTTATTTTGATCTGCTGCCAGCGAATGGGAATCGATATCTGGATCAGGGTGTATGGACTTTTCAACTAAGGCCTTTACGTACTATCACTGGGAATTATACTTTCTACCTGCCTTCTGGTACGGTACGCAGTGTAAACACCCGTTTTGTCAGACCCACGCCGGATGTGACACTGACCATTCCCTCTACGGCAGTCAAAGTAGTCACTGTGGGCGCTTATGATCCTTCGTATGATTCTTATGCAGATTTTTCCGGGAGAGGCTATCTTTATCAGGAACAGGTGAACAGCCGTACTTCGGACACCTATGTGAAGCCTGACCTGGCGGCGCCTGGGGTGGGGATACTTGCGCCTGATCGGGATGGCGGCTACAGTCCTGTCACAGGCACATCCTTTGCGGCGCCTTTTGTGACCGGTGCGGCAGCGGTTTTGATGCAGTGGGGGATTGTGGATGGGAATGATCCCTATCTATATGGGGAGAAGGTGAAGGCCTATTTAAGGAAGGGGGCGAAAGAGATCAGGGGAGAGCGGGAGTACCCGAATGCGAGAGTTGGGTATGGGGCGCTGTGTGTGGAAAATAGTCTGCCAAAGTAAAATGTAGCAGATTTTACACAACAAATGAATGATCTATCAACCACTAAGATTACAGACCAGGAAAGCCATGTGGTGGATATTGTCAATGCAAAACTGCTAAAGGTTGCTGCAATTCAACACTTTAGATTGACAAAGCATTGGGCTGCGCTTAGAATGGAAAAAATAGTGTTGCCTGAGGAGCGGATGTATCCGCATAAAGAACGGCATTAAAATGGAGGAAATATAATGAAAATTACCGATGTGAAAATTGAAAAGTTCTCAATCGAATTGACAGAGCCTTTTAAGGTGGCTTTTGCGGAAATCAGCAGCTGCGAGAATCTGCTGCTTAAGATTGAGACAGACGAGGGGTATTGCGGATACGGAGAGGCAGCGCCGTTTGCGCCGGTTACGGGAGAGACGTTTGAAGGGTGTGCGGCGGTTCTTGGTATGTTTCGTCAGGGACTGATTGGAATGAACCCGCTTGATATTGAGAAAATTCATGTGATGATGGACGGGCTTGTACATGGGAACGGATCAGCGAAATGTGCAGTGGATATAGCGCTTCATGACTTGAAGGGAAAAATAATGAATCAGCCGGTTTTCCGTGTGCTTGGAGGGTATCAGGACGTAGTGCAGAGTGATATTACCATTGGTATTGCATCTCCTGAGAGAATGGCCTTCCTTGCGGAAGATTATGTGAAGAATCAGGGATATCGCATTTTAAAAATAAAAGCAGGCATTAATCCGGACGATGATTTAAGAGCTTTGAGCCTGATTCGGAAAGCGGTGGGAGAGGACATCCGTTTAAGAGTGGATGCGAATCAGGGATATGATGTGGCTCGTGCGGTCTATGCGCTGGAAGGAATGAAAAAATATGGCGTGGAAGCGGTAGAGCAATGCCTTCCGGACTGGGATGTGGACGGTGCGGTATTTCTTAAATCAAGGGTAAGTGGGATTCAGCTCATGCTGGATGAGTCAATCCATACCGTGAAGGATGCAGCGAGGGTATGTAAGGCCAATGCTGCGGATATTCTGAACATCAAACTGATGAAATGCGGCGGTCTGTACCGGGGCGGACAGATCAGCACAATCGCTGAGAACTTTGGTATGACCTGTATGGTTGGCTGTATGTTGGAAAGCAAGATAGCGATTACTGCCGGATTAAGTCTGGTAGCTTCCAGACGGAATATTACAGAGGCGGACTGCGACAGTTTTATGTACTACAAGGATGCAGATACGGGAATGCCGGGCGGTTTTGAGCGAAACGGCGATATGTTCCAGCTTCTGGAGAAGCCGGGACTGGGACTCGATATTTCATTTTAAACGAAGGAGAAAAGATTATGTTACCATTGTTTCAGACATCAGACAGTATGCTGGCAGTGATTCTTGTCATTGTGGCATTTGCTTTCTGGTCGCAGAGGTTTAAATTTTTCAAAATGATAGGACCGGCGCTCTGTGTTATTATTATCGGTATTTTGCTGGTGAATTTACATATTGTGCCCGGTTATACGGATATTTACGGTACGATTTCCACATATTGTATTCCTTTTTCCATATCCCTTTATCTGTTAAATGTGGATTTGAAACAGATTATGAAAATGTCGAAACAGCCACTGCTTTCCATTGCGTCCGCAGTATTCTGTGTCAGTGTTGTGGCTGTGATATTTGGTGTGGTATTTGGCAGCAGCATAGATGAAGGATGGAAAGTAGCGGGTATGTTTGTGGGTACCTATACGGGCGGCAGCGGCAACCTGACAGCTATTGCGACAGGTCTTGATGCATCTTCGTCAACGATTGCAGCAGCTAATGCGGCGGATTATGTGGTCGGTATGCCATCCCTTCTCTTGATGTTCCTGGCGCCGTCTCTTTTAAAGAAATCAGCCTGGTTCCAGAAATTCTGGCCCTATTCCTTTACAGAGAAGGAGTTAGAGGAAGGCGGTGACGGTAAGGAACTGATGGCGGCTGAGGAATGGAGCATCGGTGAGATTGCAATGCTCCTTGCCATATCGGTTTCCATCGTGGGTGTGGCCACTAAAATTGCTTCCTTGATAAGCCCGGATTTTGCCAGTGCAGCAAAAATCCTGCTGATCTCTACTATATCTATTGCTGCGGCGCAGATTCCTTTCGTCAGGAAATTGAGAGGAGCAACGAACCTGGGGTTGTTTTTTGGAATGATGTTCCTGGTGGTGGTAGGATTTACCGTGGATATCAGAGGGTTCTTTGGCTCTGCGGTATCTATCACTCTATTTTGTTTCTGCGTGATCTTATGCAGTTTTCTGCTTCATATGCTGCTGACAAGACTGCTGAAAATTAAATATGAATATGTGTTGCTCGGCATTGTGGGGGCGATAGCGGACGGAAGTACGGCAGCGCTTGTGGCTTCCGGTGCAAAATGGAAGAGCCTGATCAGTATAGGTCTTTTGATGGGTGTGATCGGCGGCGTGTGCGGCAATTATATCGGAATTGCGGTTGCCTATATTGTTCGTGCGATTATCGGCGCATAGCAGGGGGTGAGAATATGCAGTGGAATTTTTACTTATCCGGTATTTTGTATGGAAGATTTTATGAAGAAGAACAGGGAATTTTCGTTTCCAGACGGGATGTCATGTCAGGGGGCTGGCTTCCCAAGGAGCCGCTTGGCGAGGAGGCGGACGAGTATTTTGTGCAGCTTTGTAAAAGAAGCCTGCGGGAGTTTTTCTGTCATTTAAAGGAATATGAAGAAATGATAGAAAAAGGGATGGAACATGGAGTGACTGCATCAGGCGAGGAGTTTACGAAGCGCAGGACAGAAGCTTATATTCAGAGAAACTGCAAGGCGGCTAAGGATTTATTCTATGAGGACGGTAAAATCTATGCGCTTCTGATGAGTGCAAGAGACTATACGGCTGTGCTTGTGCGGGAAGGTTGTGAGGAAAAAACCGTGCTTTCCAAATGGAAAGAAATGTATCCGGAAGAGCCGGCAAATGTAAGTTTTATCGGGACGTTTTATGTAGATACAAGGGATGGCGAAAAGCTTGCTACAGACGTGTATTTACCGAAAAAGGATGGCGAAAAGGCCGGGCGAAAGATACCTGCCGTGCTTGTGAGGACGCCTTACGGAAAGAAAAAAGGCGTGGAAATCTATTACCGTTTTGTGCAGAGGGGTTATGCACTGGTGGTGCAGGATACGAGAGGGCGCGAGGAGAGTACCGGAAAATGGCAGCCCAATTACTATGAAGTGGAAGATGGGGACGATACGTTAAACTGGATTGCGAAGCAGGAGTGGAGTGACGGACAGGTGTCCATGACCGGAGGCTCCTATCTTGGTTATGTGCAGTGGGCAGCAGCAGCCAGTGGGAATCCGCATTTAAAGGCGATGCTGAGCAGTGTTTGTGCGGGAAGCGCCTTTGTGGATCTGCCAAGAAGAGGGGGATGCTTTACCTCCGGAATGCTTGCCTGGGCTTTTGCCATGTCCGAACAGAAGTTCAATCCGGACAGGATGGTAAGGGAAGACTGGAATACAGTGCTGGATATACGCCCACTGGAGGAGATTCCGAAGAAAGCCCTCGGAAAGAAGATTCCCTTCCTGACGGAATGGCTCAGGCATAAGGATCTGGATGAAATGTGGAGACGCACGAATTGGAAAGAGCATTATGAGGGCGGCCCCGTTCCGGCGCTGATTCTGTCGGGATGGTTTGATGATAATGGAATGGGAACCACAGAGGCGCTTGATCTGGTAAAGGACTGGCCGGCGGGAACCTGGAAAACAATCCTTGGTCCGTGGAAGCACGGCGGAAATGCGGAATATGATCTGCACGGAATCTATATGGGAGAGGACGCCCTGCGTTATGATGTGGATTTGCAGAGTATGATGTGGCTGGATCATTTCCTGAAAGGAGCAGATAACGGTATTGAGAAGACGCCGAAAGTGGAATATTATACTTTGGGCGAGAATAAATGGAAGACTGCAGATTCCTGGCCGCCGGAAAACGGAAAAGTAATGCGTATTGACCTGAAAGGGGAAAGAGACAGCTACATTTATGACCCGGACAATCCGGCCACACATATTATCGATATGTCTGAAAATGAGATTGGGGTACCAGAGGATTACACACAGGAAGAAAAGAGAGAGGATTTCCTTTTGTTTTCCTCGGAGCCTTTTAAGGAACCTGTTACGGTGACAGGGGATGTTGTCGCACATTTATTCGTATCCTGCGACTGCCCGGATACAGATCTTGTGCTGCGTATGACGGATGTGGATGAGAACGGAAAGTCTGTCAAACTTGCCGATGGGGTTATCGGCATCAAATACAGAAACGGGTTCGAGACGCCGCAGTACATGGAACCCGGAAAAGTGTATGAGGTAACGATCAGAACAACCAAAATATCGAATACCTTTCTTAAAGGACACAGAATGCGTTTTACGGTTACATCCAGTGCGAAGAATTTTATCTTTCCTAACAGCAATACAAGGGACGGTTTCAACAGCGAAAAGAAGCAGAAGGCCGCTGTTACGATTCACCAAGATGGAGAGTATCAGTCTTACGTGGAGGTTGTTATGTACTGAATCTTGGAGTTTTCCTCACGCATAAGGAATTAAGGACTATGGCGATTTTATTAAATGGTGTGTTTGGCGTATGTCTTATCTATACAGTTACTGTTCTATGGTTTGCGCTGACGAGTGGTTTTGTTATAGAAGGCAGATTTGTAATTCAATTTATAGTGTATAATTGTGTCTGGCTGGCGCTGGATATTGCTTACAACAAAACCAGGTATCAAAAAGAGGGCGGTGGTCTGTTTTTTTGGCTGTCCATGATTCTGCCGCCGATATTAATTATGGTGATAATGGCAGGAGTGATACTGCTGTTTTGTTAGCATGGCGGATAAATGATGCAAAAATGATACATTGCTGATGGGAAAATGATGCATCCATGCGTTACCCTGAATATTACAAAGGGTTTTCGGGGAAAGGAAACCAATAAAATATTGAAGGTGATGGGCATGGAAATGAGAAGGAACAAAGTAAAAATAGCCATCAGTGTAGGTGTCCTGCTGTTCCTAACAGGATGCACTGCAGGAGCAAGTACAGAACAAGCGTCAGGAGCACGGGAAGAACGGCAGTCACAGGAGAACCTGCAGACGGGATCGGAATCACGAATAGAGGCAGAACCATCAATAGAGTCCGATGCACAGCCAGGCCGGGAAGGACAGCAGGACAAGGAAAGTCCGGAACCTGTCACGAATGAGGAAAGCACTCCGGCAGCCATACCGGACATTGCGGATGATGAGTTTTACGTACAGGGTCTTCAAAATCTGCATCAGGGAAACAATATTGTCTATGCGGACGGATACTATTACTTCAGGAGTCAGACCCAAAATTATTCCCTGTGCCGCACGAAAGGCACAGGGATGCCGGTAGAGGTGGTGGCCGATCAGATTCCGGGATCTATCTGTGTCAGGGGAGATTGGGTCTATTTTGTCAATGTCAGCGACAGCAGGACGCTTTACCGAGTAGGAACGGATGGAAGCGGACTTGAAAAACTTTCGGATTTTTCCATGCAGGAATTGATTGTGTTGAAGGATAAGATTTACTTCCGCTCTGTTTATGACAGGGAATACGATCCATTCTATCAACTGACAGAGGAGTCGGCGGAGGATGATCGGTATCTTTATTCCATGAATTTGGATGGAAGCGACTGTGAATTGCTGCTTTCTAGGGTATGTATAGAATTTGTGACAGATGGAGAATGGCTCTATTATCTGCTGTATGAAGAAGGAAAGGGGTATGTACTTTATAAAAACAGCCCGGATGGACAGCAGGAGGAGCAGGTCTTACAGAAAGAAGATGGGATCTGGGATGTGCTCCCCTACCGGGGAGAATTCTATTGGGTGGAAGGGGAGCAGGATCAGCTGGTACGTCTGAGCACGCAGAAAGAAGAAGAAATCCTTGCGTCCGATGTGAGGCGTTTTGCGATAGCACGCGGACAGGCCTATGTCATGAATGAGGAGGAAATACGTAAGATAGAACTGCCGACAGGAAAAGAGAGTCTTGTGGCAAAAAGGCCTGTAATTCTGGGAAATGATGGTCAGGGCAGGGAAGATACTTATCCCTGGTATGCCGGAAGTTATAACAGAGGTATCTTTGTAGTAAATGGCCAGGTGTTTGCTAAATATTATGAATCGGGAGAAAAAGGTGTCCTCTGGCATATCCTGGATGGAGAGAAATTTGTGGTATTTGAGGATATGGAACCTCTGGCGCCGGAGAAGTTAGTGCTGGACAGTTCTATTCTATATGACTTTAACTTCTATTTTCCGGGAAGAACGGATGAGCATGTGGAACAGTATCTGGATGTGGATAACGAAATACAGTATGAAGAGTCTTTCGGAACAAGGGAAGACGGAAATACTTATGGACATTTCGATGTGACGCTTCCCCGATTTAATGCTAATCTTGCTTCCTGTGAGCTGCTAAACCAACAGATGGGTAAACTGTTTAAGCTTACTATGGAAGATAAAGATTCTTTTTTCCAGGAGATGAGTGAACTGGAGCAGGATCAATGTCTTATGTGGTACAGAACACATGGGTACGATCATTTGTATATTGGGGAAGACTATATTTCCATGCATTATTCGATAAAAGGTTATGAGGGCGGAATAAGAGATTGGAAGACTTCACTGCCATTGATTTTTGATCGTGAAACAGGGCTGATGCTGTATATGGATGATCTCTTTACGGTGGAAGAAAGTGTTTATAAGAAACGTCTGACAGGCGCGATTTATAAGTACTGCGAGATGATGGGCATGGATTACTGGAAGGAAGCGTTTGATAATAATGTGCTGTTAAAAAATCTGAAGGATTTAAGGTGTTACCTGACGCCGGACGGAATGGTATTGTGTTACGAAAGATATGAGATTTGGGCAGGCGCCGCCGGCAGCCCTACCTTTGAGATTCCTTATGAATGGTTTGCGGATATTTTTAAATAATAATAAGCAGCTATTATGTGTTGGTCAAAAAATATACTGTATACAGAAAGTCGCTATGAATTATAACGAAGGAGCCTCCTATGCAGTACACATGGAATGACATAGAACAACATATCGCTGTCTGTACCCAATGTCCGCTCAGTCAGACCAGAAATACTCCGGTCATGGGGCGCGGCAGCCAGCAGGCAGATATCATGCTGATCGCGGAGGCGCCCGGCGCGCAGGAAGACCAGCAGGGATTTCCGTTTGTGGGGCGTTGGGGGGAAGTATTGGACAGCCTGTTACAGGACTGCGGCTTGAGCAGAGAGGAAATCTACATTACGAACATTATCAAATGCCATCCGCCTGGAAACCGTGATCCGAAAGAGACGGAAAAGAAAGCCTGTTTTCCGTATTTAAAGTATGAGACATTCCTGTTAAAACCCAGGATTATTGTCTGCCTTGGTCGTGTGGCTGCCCAACGTATTATTTCACCGGAGTATAAGATTACCAGGCAGCACGGCACCTGGATATACCGGAAAGACTGTGCGCTGACAGCCACCTACCATCCTTCCGCTATTCTGCGGGACCCAACTAAGTATGAGGAGGCAAAGCGGGATTTTTGTGAAATTGTGCGTAAGAGAGAGGAACTGTGTAGATAGAAATATAACAATAGTTATTTAAAACTATGTTCCGACTGCAATCCGGCATAAGCCTTGGGCGGCATTCCTGCAACCCGCCTAAAAACAGTGATAAAATAGTTATAATCAGGAAACCCACATTGGGATGCAATCTCCGCAAGAGATAGGTCAGGACACTCTGATAACAGGTGTTTTGCTTTCTCAATGCGGAGATTTCTGATATGTTGTGCAATCCCCATTCCATAGTTCTGCTGTGCAAATTCATAAAGCTGTGTCTTGCCGATTCCAAAATGCCTGGCAATCCGCATGGCGTCCATTTTCTCCGTAAAGTGTTCCTGAATATAGGCATCAATCTGCACGGGCAGTTCCTGCTGATGCAAAGATACCATCCGTTCCATGCACAGATAGGCGGCCACGGCCTGCATGATGTGAGAGGCGGAGGCGATATAGTCTTCTGTAGTGCAGGGGAGCTTTTGACTGAACATTTTCAGAGTCTGCATGTCAATCCGATAATTTTTACAGCACTCTTGAATCTTCTTCCAACCAGCTTCCTGGGAGGGATAGGAGAATACATGACCAAACAACAGATATCCGATTACGATATTTCCCATGATGATGGGTGTGATGCTTTCGGTCAGTCCCGCATGACATTGGTAAGTATAGGACTTTCTGTGTCTGGATGCAATTTCGCAGGCCTGCTTGTCGCAGCGGTGGCATTGAGCAGCTGCCGTTTCATCCGTGCGGATGATCTGGCAGAAGTCCGCAATCTGTTCCGGATAAGCGGCAAGTTCATGAAAGGTATCGTCAAAGACCGTGATGCGGATGCCGGTCATATGATAAAAGTCCTTTAACAGGGAATTGAGTTTGGCCAGATTGAAACTGGAAATCATAACGTTTTCTCCAAAGCAAATTACATTTGAGTCCTGTTCGAGTTTGGTACAGCAATCATAACATATCAGCGAACAAATTCAAAGTAAAAAGAACAATTTCCTATATAAAGGCAGCATGTTTGCGAATAAAATAAAAGTATGACAAATGATACGGGAATAGATCTATAAAATCGGGAAAGCAAAGAAAAAGGAGAATAGCGATGGGAAAAAAGATGACTTTTGCACTGGCTTTTTGTAACAGGGGATTCATGCCGGGCGAATTGATTTATGGAGCCAGGGAAGATATGGTCAAGGCAGTGACGGATGTAGGCTATGATTACATAGCCATGGATGCCGAACTCACCAGATATGGCGGGATTGAGACCAGAGACGAGGGCCTCTTATATGCCAAATGGTTAAAAGACCATGAGGGACAGTATGATGGTGTGATATTTTCCATGCCTATCTTTGCAGATGAAAACGGCGCGATCACGGCGCTGCAGGATGCAGGGGTACCGATTCTGATGCAGGCATATCCGGATGAGATCGGCAAGATGGATTTTGCCCACAGAAGGGATGCGTTCTGCGGCAAGTTTTCCGTGACGGATGTGTTTACCCAGTACCAGGTGCCTTTTACGGTGATGAAACCTCATGTGGTGCACCCTCTGTCGGAAGCTTTTGCTCAGAATCTGCGCGATTTCGCGGCCATCTGCCGGGTGGTAAACGGGATGAAACGGTGTAACATCGGCTGTATAGGCGCCAGGACGACTGCTTTTAAGACGGTGCGGTTTGACGAGATTACCATGCAGAAGTATGGGATTAATGTGGAATCTTTTGACCTGTCGGAACTGGTGTTCAAAGTAGGCAAAAAGGCGGACGATGAGGAAGCAGTCATAAAGAAGATTGCCGATTTGGAAGCTTATTCAGATTTTTCAGGGGTAGCGACAGATAAAAAGATGATGCTGGCAAAAATATCAGTTGTTATTGATGAATATATCAACGAGTACCATCTGGATGCGATTGCACTGCGCTGCTGGAATGAGATGGAAGAAATTCTGCGGGTATGTCCCTGCGTATTGCTGTCGGAGTTAAATGACCGGGGAATTGCGGCATCTTGTGAAATTGACATGTGCTCTGCCATCACTATGCGTGCCATGGCCCTTGCCAGCCAGACGCCTACCACGGTATTGGACTGGAACAACAACTATGGGGAGGAAGAGAATAAGGTAATTCTGTTCCACTGCGGCCCGGTGCCCAAGAGCCTGATGACTGACCGGGGAAGAGTGACCAGCCACAAAATGTTTGATAAAAATGATCCCGGTTCGGGATGCGGCACCAATGAGGGCCGGATCAAACCGGGCAAGGTAACCCTGTCTAACTGCCAGACCAAGGATGGCAGGATTATCATATATGCTAGTGAGGCTGCGTTTACGGACGATCCCATTGAGGAAGCATTTTTTGGCTGCGGCGGTGTCTGCGAGATTCCCGATATGCAGGATAAAATGATCCGTTTGGCGAGAGGCGGCTTCAAGCATCATACTTCAGTGGGGGCAGGCCATATGAAGGAGATCTTGAGGGAAGCATTTACAACTTATCTGGGATATGAGTGGGTGGAGATTGACTAGAAGAGAACGTGATTTGTGTAGTGTGTTACACGGTAGTGCGGAACGCTTCATTGTGTGAAGCAGTTTCAGCGCGGATTTGTGCCGGAGCATTAAACTCGAAGGGAGGCTTACCATGAAAATCGCAGGACTTGATATCGGCACCACAGGTTGTAAATGTACCGTATTTGACGAACAGGGCAGCTATCTGAATAAGGCATACCGAGATTATCCGGTGCGCCGGGCAGTAGGCGGCCATGAAATCGATATTACCGCTTTGACGGAGGGCGTATATGCGGTCATCCGTGAAATGGCGGCACAATACCCGGACATTGGCGGGATTGGGGTGACCAGCTTTGGAGAGACCTTTGTCATGACGGATGAGAAAGGCATGCCGCTCCATCCAGCCATGCTGTATACGGATCCCAGGGGCGGGGAAGAGTGTCAGATGCTGACAGAACGGCTTGGCGCCAGAAATATTGCCCATATTACGGGCGTGCGGCCTCATGAAATGTACAGCATTTCCAAAATCATGTGGATCAAGAATCACCGCCCGGATATTTATCAGGCGGCAAAACATATTTTCCTGATGGAGGATTATGTCGTTTATATGCTTACAGGTAAGGCACAGATTGACTACTCCCTGGCGGCCAGAACCATGGCTTTTGACATTCATGCGCTGGATTGGAGCAGGGAAGTGTTGGATGCGGCAGGCGTTGAGCGGAATCTTTTTTCCATCTGTGTACCAACGGGTACTGTGGCCGGGACAATTTATCCGGAAGAAGCGGAGAAAATGGGTCTTTCGCCGCAGACCAGAATCGTGTCAATCAGCCATGACCAGGTGGCCGCCGCTGTGGGGGCGGGTGCTTTTGACGGAAGCGTGGCAGTGGATGGCGCGGGAACGGTGGAGTGCCTGACGCCAATCTATGACAGCCTTCCGGAGATTGATCACATGTATGAGGGGTATTTTTCCGTGGTTCCCTACGTAGTGCCGGGCACTTACGTGGCGTATGCCTTTTCCTATACCGGCGGGGCGCTGATTCAGTGGTGCGTGGATAATCTGGCCCGCAGGGAAATGGAAGAGGCCAGAGAACAGGGCATTTCGGTGAATGAACTGTTGGAAAAGACTTATGAGGACAGAGATACGGAGCCCAGCGGCCTGCTGGTGCTGCCCCATTTTGCCGGAGCGGCCACACCTTATATGGATACGGGAGCAAAAGGCGCTATCCTGGGACTCACCACGGCGTCCACACTGGCAGAAATCTACCGAGGGTGTATGGAGGGTGTGGCTTATGAAATGTACTTGAATTATCAGGCGTTACAAGGTTCCGGTATCCGTTTTGAGAAACTGAATGCGACCGGCGGCGGAGCCCGTTCAGCGGTCTGGATGCAGATGAAAGCAGATGTTCTCAATCTGCCGATTACCGCCCTAAAGACCGTGGATGCCGGGACAGTGGGGAGCGCCATGCTCACAGGTGTGGCTACAGGGGTGTTTCAGGATTTAAAGGAAGCGGCGGAGCATATGGTGGAGGAGACGGTAACTTATATACCACGGCCGCAGATGCATGAAAAATATATGCAGGTGTTTGCGCGGTACCGCAGCGTGTATGAAGCGGTGCGGCCATTGATGTAGCTTTTGGGGAATGGAGGTTAGGTTGAAAATAAGATG
>CAMXIF010000034.1 GCA_947243845.1 uncultured bacterium | reverse complement strand
ATCTGAACGATTATTATGATGTGAAACTGAAAGAGGACAGGCTGGCGATTCTGGAGCAGTATGAGAAGTATACTTTTGTCAAAGGAGACCTGGCAGACAATGCGGATGTGTTTCGTGTCTTTCAGGAGCACCGACCCCAGATCGTGGTTAATCTGGGCGCTCAGGCGGGGGTCAGATACAGCATTGATAATCCCCGGGCTTATATGGAATCCAATATGATGGGATTTTTCCACATTTTGGAGGGATGCCGGTATTTTCCGGTGGAGCATCTGGTGTACGCTTCTTCCAGTTCTGTTTACGGGGGCAATGAAAAGGTGCCTTTTTCCACGGAAGATAAAGTGGACGAGCCGGTGAGCCTCTATGCGGCCACCAAGAAATCCAATGAATTGATGGCGCATGCTTACAGCAAACTCTATCATATACCGGTGACGGGGCTTCGGTTCTTTACAGTCTATGGTCCATTTGGCAGGCCGGATATGGCATATTTTAAATTTACGAACAAGATTCTTGCTGGAGAACCTATTCAGATTTATAACAACGGGGATATGTACAGGGATTTCACATACATTGACGATATTGTGGAGGGGGTGGAGAATATCCTCTGCAATCCGCCGGCGGAGAATGCGAAGGGCGCCCGCTATAAGGTTTATAATATTGGCAATAATAAGCCGGTGAAATTGATGGATTATATTGAGACGTTGGAGAAGTGTCTCGGAAAAACAGCAAAGAAGGAGTATCTGCCCATGCAGCCCGGCGATGTGTACCAGACTTACGCAGATGTCAGCGAATTGATGAGGGATTATGGCTTTAAACCGGATACTTCTATTGAGGAAGGATTGTCCAGGTTTGTGGACTGGTACCGGACGTATTACGGGAGGTAAACATGAGCGAAATGGAACAACGGCAGGTACCGGTACTCTATCTGGTAGTGCCCTGTTATAACGAAGAAGAAGTGGTGGAGAAGTCCGCCAGCGTCATGGGTGATAAGATAAGGCGTTTAGAACGGGAAGGCAAGATTGCTAAGGGCAGCAAGATTATGTTTGTCAATGACGGCAGCAAGGATAAGACATTGTACCTGCTGCATCAGATTGCAGAGGCGGATAAGATGTTTTCTGTGGTGAGTCTGGCAGGCAATTATGGGCATCAGAGCGCAATTCTGGCAGGGATGATGACGGCCAGGCAGTATGCGGATGCGGTGGTGACCATCGATGCGGACTTACAGCAGGATATTGAGGCGCTGGATCATTTTCTGGCCCGGTATATGGATGGCTGTGAGGTGGTTTATGGAGTGCGCAATGACAGACATTCTGACGGTTTCTTCAAGAAAGCCACAGCTACGGCCTATTATAAACTGATGCATATGTTGGGCAGTACGGTCATGACCAATCATGCGGATTATAGGTTAATGTCTAAGAAAGCGCTAAATGCCCTGGCGGAGTATAAGGAGACGAATCTGTTTCTTCGGGGACTGATTCCGACCATGGGATTTCCTTCCGATGTAGTGTATTTTGATGTGAAGGCCAGGGAGGCGGGACATTCTAAATATACATTGAGTAAGATGATGACATTAGCGCTTGACGGTATTACGTCTATGAGTGTCAGACCGTTACGGCTGATTGCAGGGCTGGGATTTCTGGTGTGTATCTTCAGCTTTGTGATGTGTATCATCAGTCTGGTGGACTGGGTGAACGGCAATAATGTGCCGGGTTATACTACCACGCTGATTGTGACGCTGATGCTTGGCGGCATCACGCTTTTATCTTTGGGAATTATCGGGGAATATGTGGGTAAGATTTATATGGAGACCAAGCACAGACCGAGATATATCATAGATACGCTGGTATGGCGTGAGGATGCACAGGAGGATCGGTAGTCATGTTATCAGTGCTTTTTTCCTGGCTGGTCATGGGTGCGGCTTCTTTTCTTTTCGGTAAGGCTGTGGTGGATGGTATTTACCGAAAGAATCTGCAGCAGATGGGCAGGCCGGATATTTATGTGATGACAGGGATCATATTCCTGAATATTTATGCACAGTTGTTCAGTCTTTTCTATAAAGTGGCCGGCATTGCCTGCACCATATTGGGGCTGACAGGCATGATCCTGACGATCGTGTATGTAGTAAGACATCTGCGTGCCGGCAGGCGGATCAGGATTTTTCCCGGGGTGGAGAGTATGAAGATGCCGCTGTGGAGAGCGGCTTTGCTTTTGGTATGTCTGGTGTCGATGCTTCTTTGGACTACCCAGCATCCGGGGCAGTACGATACGGGGCTGTATCATGCGCAGGCAATCCGCTGGATTGAAGAGTACGGGGTAGTGCCGGGACTTGGCAACCTGCATATGCGGTTGGCCTATAACAGTGCTTTTATGTGCTTACAGGCGCTGTTTAGCTTGGAATGGCTGGTGGGGCAGTCGCTGCATTCCCTGAACGGTTTCTTTTGTCTGTGTGCGCTTCTCTATACGTTTGGCACGGTGCGGATACCGGGCAAGGAGAGATGGCAGACATCGGATCTGCTCAAATGTATCATGGTCCTCTATGTGGTGGACAAGCGTTATAGTATCGCTTCTTCCGGTACGGACATATGGGCGATGCTTTTGATTCTCTATATCTGTACGAAGTGGTGTGAGTTGTCAGAATGCAGGGAGGAAGAGACAGCGCCCTGGTGCTATGTCTGTCTTGTGGGGGTTTATGCGCTGACAGTGAAACTTTCGGCGGCAGCCATTGTTATCCTGGTGTTTTATCCGTTGTATCTGCTGATTCGAAGGAAAGCGTTTCGAGAGATTCTGTATAATGGGATTATGGCACTTGGCATTGTGATGCCTTATCTGATTCGTAATGTGATCATTTCGGGTTATCTGATTTATCCCTATGCGGGAATCGATCTTTTTTCTGTGGACTGGAAGATGGATCCGGAAATACTTCATAGCGATAGTTTTGATATTAAGATGTGGGGGAGAGGCTATACCCAATTGGGAGAATATAATGATTCGTTGTTTGGATGGATACCGGAATGGTTCCTGTCCCAGACTGTGGGCAACCGTATCCTGCTGATCGTGGGTGCGGTCTGTACGTTATGGATTGTCTGTAGAATATGGAAACAGATTGTAGAGAAACGATATGAGTATGCGGCAATCCTGACAGCCAGTGTGGTTTGTCTGGTATTCTGGCTGATGGCGGCGCCGCTGATTCGCTACGGACAGGTTTATATGCTGATTGTGATTGCGTTTGCATTTGGCGGATGGACAGAGAACGCCGATGTGTCAAAGCGGGATATTCTGGCGGTGGCAGGAACCTGTATCATGTTGGCTGCCTTGGTTTTCTTTGGCAGTAAGGTGGGTGAAATCGGAGAGATAAGGGCGGAGGGATATTTGCTCAAACAGCCGCCATACGGCGCCTGGCCGGCCACACAGGTACAGATGGAGAATGTGATCATCTGGAAGCCTGATGACGATTTGATTGGTTATCCGGCATTTCCTTCCACACCTTCCAGTAAGCAGCTGAATCACTTACAGCTCAGAGGGGAAGGGTTTGAGGACGGCTTCCGGTATACGGAAGAGTCCTGGCGATAGAAAGGTGTGTTTATGGTTAAGACAGATATTCATGCGGATGATTATGCTCTGACAGTCAATACTTCAAAGGATATGCTGGCGTGTATGCAGGCAGGCAAGTTGGACAGTATCAGCATTGTGCCCAATATGAGCTGCTTTGAGGAGTGTATGGAGCTTTTGTATGAGCAGATACCGGCGCTTCCATTCCTGCCGCTTATGTCGGTGCATCTGGACTTCGTGGAAGGCAGGAGCCTGGCCAGACAAGGGGAGGTTCCGCTTCTTATCAAAGAAAATTCAGATTTGATGGGATTGTCCTGGGGCGGGCTTTTTCAGTATTCTTATCTGCCCGGGAAGCGCAGTCAGGTCAAACTGCAGTTAAAGCGGGAGATTAAGGCACAGATTGTACGGGTGCAGAAAGCGATTGATAAGTGTGTGGAGATTGCAAAGGAGCACGGTGTCGCCTGCGGTCAGGACGGACTCAGGCTGGACAGTCACCAGCACGCCCATATGATTCCGGTGGTGTGGGAGGCCGTTTTGGAAGTAGTCCGGGAAGAGGGCTGGCATCTTTCCTATATCAGGAATTCTAAGGAAGTGCTCGGTGTATTCCTCTCAGAGCGGACGCTGTGGAAGACTTACCGGCCTGTCAACTTTGTGAAAAACAGATTGTTATCCCTCTATTCCTATAAGGTTGATCGGTATTATAAGGCGCAAGGGATGGAGCAGATGTATCTCTGGGGGCTTGTGATGAGCGGGCGGATGGATTACGCCCGGATAGAAAGGCTGTATCCGAAGATGATCCGCAGGGCCGAACAGGATGGAAGAATTCTGGAAATCTTATTCCATCCCGGACTGACGCTGCCGGAGGAAGTGACGCCGGAGATTGCGAAAGAGGCGGCGGAGACTTTTTATATGCGGGGTGACAGGCATATAGAGAAAAATGCGGTACTAAAGAACAGGAGGCGCTAGTCCAGCGCCTCCTGCAATTCTGTCACATCATCTATCAGGACTTCCATGAAATACTGTTGCCCCTCCTCATTGAGATGATCGGCGTCTGAGAAGTATTCCAGATGGGACTGAAACCTTTCGTCATGGGAATAGTCGTAATAACTGACACCGGTGTCATTAATCACCCCATCCACAACGGACTGAAATTCCTGCTTAAATTCATCGGATACCAGATCTGTGTAGTATGGTGAGAACGGAGTGGTGATCAGGATTGGTACAATTTCGTGTTCCTCACAGTATGTGATGATGTCGTGCAGTTCTTCAATTCGTTCGGGCAGGAAATACTCGTCTTTATTATTGAAGTGTCTGTCGTAGCGCTGCTGCGCACGGCTGGCAAATTCCTCCAGGTTGATGCCGTTGTCCTCGCCGTCAGCGGCCTGCACCTTGAGCGTCAGGTTCAAATCCGGAAAGAGCTTCAGGATATCTGTGCCGGCAGACAGAATCGGCAGTTTGGTGGTTACAATATCTGTGTACAGATCATAGTCCGGTACATGCCGCGGGGACAGAAAGTGATAGTATTTGATACTGAGCGCCTGGGCTTCTGACTCATTCACTGTCTCGTTGTTGAAGGAGAAGTAGGAGACCGGGATGAACAGCAGGCAGCCCTCGTCAAGGTATTCGTGATATTCCTTTAAGAGCGCCAGATCGTAAGTGTAAGTCTGGCTCGCATGCCCGAAGTTAAAACAGGTTTTATCCTGCTCTTCCAGCATGGCGTAATTAAAGTTGTAGGCGCCATGGGAACTGCCCACATTGGCGAAATCTATCTGCTCCAGCTGAATTTGGTTGCCGAGCATGCGCAGATTCCAGAAATCCATATATTTCTCATCGTCAATCTGCTTGTAGGGGCGGTTCAGAAGATAGATGACAAACACGGCCGCTGCAGGGATGGCGATACACTTTATGATAAATTTCAAAACATGTTTCTTTTCTTTCATCTCAAATCCTCCCTAGAACTGCATATAGATAAATTCTGTGGCGATTCCCTTATTGGAGAACAGCGCAATCACGACCAGCAAAAGTACATAAATGGGCCAACGCACGAAACATTTCTGGCGGGAGATCAGTTTGATCACATCCTGCTTTAAAGAGATTCCATCGTAAATGGCAAGCGCTACTACCGGCAAAAGCATGCCGATCATGGAAATGTACGGCATATCCAAACAGATAGCGGCAGTCTTTAAGTAGTTGAGCGGTCTGGAGGCATCCCAGAACAGCTTATAGATAACCCAGAAGGCATCCTGTATGGTGTTGGCCCGGAAGAAAATCCAGGTAAAGCACAGCAGGATAAAGGTGATCGGCAGCTGCCACCAGTGCTTCTTTCGCACAACAGCTTCGCCCTTGCGCGTTTTGGGGTAGATAAAAGTTTCAAGAATCTGCAAAAGACCATGAATACCACCCCAGAGAATGAAAGTAAGGCTGCTGCCATGCCAGAAACCACTGACCAGGAATGTGATCAGAAGATTCAGGCAGTGCCGCCATCTTTTGACCCGGCTGCCGCCAAGCGGGATGTAGACATAGTCCCGAAACCAAGTGGAGAGGGAGATATGCCACCTGCTCCAGAATTCTCTGATGGAAAACGAAAAATAGGGGCTCTTAAAGTTCGTCATCAGGTCGATGCCAAAGAGTTTGGCACAGCCCACGGCGATATCCGAGTAACCGGAGAAATCACAGTAAATTTCAATGGCGAACATCACAGTGACAATGATGAAGACCAGGCCCACATAGCTGTAAGGCTGATCGTATACTTTATTGACCACGCCCGCAAATACATCGGCGATCACCAGTTTCTTGAAGTATCCCCATGCCATCAGTTTCAGGCCGTAAGTCACGTTGTCATAATCAAAGGGCCGTTCTTTCCGGTATTGCGGAAGCAGGCTGTCAGCCCGGCCTATGGGGCCTGCCAGAAGCTGCGGGAAGAAGGAGACAAACAGGGCGTAGAGGCCGAAATGTCTCTCTGCCTTTATTTTGCCCCGGTAAACATCAATCAGGTATCCCATGGATTGAAAGAAATAGAAGGATACGCCGGCGGGTAAGAGGATTCGTACCGTGAGCGGCTGCATGGTCAGCCGGCCCGCTTCAATCAGGGTGTTTATTTTATCGATAGCGGGGGATGCTGTCTTAAAGACGAGCAGAATCAGCACAAGCGGCAGGATACCGCCAAGAAGACAGCGCTTTTTCTGACCGGTCGTATCTGCCTTTTCCAGCCGCAGCGCCAGCACATAAGTCAGCAGGGTGGTGGCAAACAGTAAGAAGCCGTATCCTATGTGTAAATTCATATAGAAAGCATAGCTTGCAATCAGTAGAAAGCACCATCTGTACCGGTGGGGTACGAGATAGTACAGGATAAATACAATGATGATAAAAATGCCAAATGATACGGAATTAAATAACATGGTTTTTCTCCTTAATATGATTTGGAAAAACAGATGATAATCTTATCATTGTTTATATAGCAGGCGTAAATGGCGTTTTCAATGACCGGACTGCCTGCTGCAATCAGGTCGGTTTCTTCTTCCGTCAGGCCTGCAAACTCCAGATCTTCCTGCATATAGTGGGCCAGCAGGGCGCCGCCCAGATAGGAAGAATTGCTGATGTAGACAGGAACAAGATGAGGGAAGAGAGGATATTTGCTGCAGAGCATGGCTGTCTGCCTGGCATAGGGCATATCGCCCTCCACGGTCAGATAATGATATTGTCCGTCAGCATTCAGGGTTTCAATATCGTGAACGATGTTATAGGCTGTGTATTCTTCATACTGCTTCTGACTCTTTGTTGCATTGCCGTAAGAGTAAGAAAAGGAAAAGCAGAAGAGGAGGCAGGGGATTGTCAGAAGAAGCGTCAACAGGCGGAACTTCCTTGACAGGAAATACAGCATGATGCCAATCCACATCGTGAGGCCGCACAGGGCAATTAGGGTGTGGGCGCTTATGGTAAAAAAGGTCGGTTTCAGGGCCAGCAGGGGGAGAAGGCAGCCTGTCAACGCCAGCACAGGAAGGCCAACCACATAGAGAATCTGCCAGATTCTGTGGATTCCGCTCCGCTTTTTAAACAAAGATACAATTATGACAGACATACCGCCGATCACCAGAAGCATTGTCAGAAGAATTACTTTCTTGGGTACACCGGTCGTATATTTGCGGGCCAGAATAAGAAATTCGTTATAGTTCTGCAGGAAAGCGGAAATCGGGGAAACGCCGCTTCCAAATGACAGACGATAGGAATCCGGCTGCCATCCGCTGTCCGGGATATAGTGATTCATGATAAAAAAGTAATAGAAAAAAACACTTGCGCACAGCGCGCAGGTGCGCATAAACAGCCGTGGCCAGTCGATGGATGCCGCATGTATCATGAACAGAAGTTCCAACATACAAAGGCAGATATAGACGCCGCTGCAGGGCTGATAGGTAAGCAGTATGATCAGACACATGATACCCGAAAAAAAGAAGTTTTTCCAGACGGCGGTCCGGTCAGGCAGCAGATAGGGAATCATAGCCGCACATAAGGCAATCACCATGGTGACACAATCAAATTCATAAGAAAAGGTGGAGAGCATAAATGGATTGACGATCACAGCCAATCCCACATACAGGTAAGGATATATCGTATCAGCATCCGGCAGATTCCGTTTGCAGTACAAGGTTACGGTGTAAGATAAAAACAAAATGGATAGAAGTAACGGCAGAGGGGAAATATCGTTGATGGGAAGACCGCCGCAGAGGTATCGCATGATTAGTTCCGTCAGGGGGCGGCCATCATTTTTCCAGCCGGTGACGCCGCGCAGGCTTCTGGTTAGATCATCCTGGTAATAGCGGTCTGCCAGAAGAATTGGCAGGATATAGATGCTATATAATAAAGTCAGCGCATAAAAAAAGCGCCGAGTCTTGCTATTTAATGTAAGCCAGTTCGGTATCAGGGCGAAGCCATCCCGTCCGCCGGCCAGTTTGTCTAACAGTTGTCTCCATGTTTTGTTCATTGGGTGAGTCCTCTTTTCCATGGGATTATTTTACTTTATTTAAATGGAATATGCAAGTTTACAAAATGGTTTCTTTCAGCGGTTTTTTGTGATAAAATCGGAGTAGTGTTATGTTTGCGCGGTAAATGGAGCATAGTTATTATATGGGAATTACATCATTTTATTTCTTGTGTTTTTTTACAGTTATGTTGATACTGTATTATAGTATTCCCCACAAATTACAGTGGGGGCTTCTTTTGCTGTGCAGTATTTTATATTATCTGCTTTCCGGACAGGGGGTGTTGATCCTGTATCCGGTGGTGTCGGTGACGGCCTGTTATGCAGGCAGCCGGCTTCTGGCAGAAACACCGGAGGAGAATGAGAAAAGACGCAGAGGCATCCTCTTTGTGACTATATTGGTCAATATAGGCATTCTGGTAGTCCTGAAATATGTGAACTTTGGCATTTATACCATAGATGGTCTGGCCAGGCTTTTTGGCAGCAGCCGGACGCTGATTGAGAGTGTGGATTTCCTGGTGCCGCTGGGAGTTTCTTTCTATACCTTTTCCCTGTTAGGCTATGTGATCGATGTGTATTACGGGATAGCAAAACCGCAGCGCAACTTCCTGAAACTGGCGCTCTATGGCATGTATTTTCCGGTGATTATCTCCGGCCCGATTCTGAAATATCGCGAGCATGGAGAGCAGTTCTTTACACCGCATACTTTTGATTACAGGAAGGTTGCTTTCGGATTGCAGCGTATGCTGTGGGGCTTCTTTAAGAAGCTGGTGATCGCGGAGCGGTTAGGAATCTTTGTGGATACGGTCTACGGGGATTATACGGGCTATCCGGGGGCTTATATCTGGGCGGCCACCATCTGCTATGCCTTCCAGCTCTATACGGATTTTTCGGGATGCATGGATATTGTGCTGGGCATGTCGGAGAGTTTCGGGATTCTTCTGCCGGAGAACTTCCAGACGCCCTTTTTTGCCAGGAGCGTGGCGGAATACTGGCGCAGATGGCATATTACGCTGGGTATCTGGATGAAGGAGTATGTATTTTATCCGGTGCTGCGAACCCGGTTTTTTACCAATCTGAATAAATCCCTTAAGGGAAAGTTTGGCAAGAAGAAGGGGAAGCAGTATGCAACTTTTGCAGCTATGTTCATTCTCTGGCTGACGGTGGGTATCTGGCATGGCGGAGACTGGAAATTTGTGATCGGTTCCGGACTTCTGCACTGGTTTTATATTGTGATGGAGGAACTGCTGGAGACGCCCTGCCAGAAGGCGATGGCGCGCCTGTCTGTCAATGGTTCCGGAAAAGTTGTGAATGGTCTTCGGATGCTGCGGACTTTCTTTCTGGTATGTATCGGCGATCTGTTCTTTCGGGCAGCTTCCGTGAAAGATGCCTTTGCCATGTTGAGGGAATCTGTGTCGGTCTTTAATCCCCATGTGCTGTGGGACGGTTCTGTTCTGATGCTGGGTCTTGACGCGGTGGAGATGGGGATTACCATCCTTTCACTCCTGCTTTTGTGTGTGGTCTCGGTGCTGCAGCAAAAAGAAGGGGTGCGCGAACGGATTTCCAGGAAGCCCCTGCCGGTAAGGTGGATTTTGTGGTATGCGCTTTTGTTTGGCGTGATTTTGTTAGGCTGTTATGGGCCGGGATACAGTGCTTCGGAGTTTATTTACCAAGGATTTTGACGAACACAGAGCTGACGCCTGGGCAGCTTGGAGTTGGTGTCAAAAGGAATGAAAAATTTTCTGACAATAACAACATGTAAATATATAAATAAAAATAGTAAACAACGGTATTTTATGGTAAGATATATAAATACAGATATCAATAAATGGGCAGGAGAAAAACGATGGATAAGATAGCCGTATTAATCCCTTGTTATAACGAGGAAAAAACAATTGCCAAAGTGGTGAAAGATGCGAGAGAAGCGTTGCCGGAAGCGGTGGTTTATGTCTACGACAACAATTCCAAAGACCGCACCGTGGAGCTGGCAAAGGAAGCCGGAGCGGTGATTCGGTATGAGAATATGCAGGGAAAAGGCAATGTGATCCGCAGGATGTTCCGTGAGGTAGAGGCAGAGTGCTATATCATGGTGGACGGGGATGACACTTATCCTATGGAATATGCCCGTGAGATGGCGGACAAGGTTCTATTAAACAATGCGGACATGGTGGTTGGGGACAGGCTTTCTTCCACATACTTTACGGAAAACAAAAGACCGTTCCATAATTTTGGAAATTCTCTGGTGCGCAGCAGCATTAACAGGCTGTTTAACTGTGAGATCAAGGATATCATGACGGGATACCGCGCGTTCAGCTATGGATTCGTGAAGACGTTCCCGGTATTGTCCACCGGGTTTGAGATTGAGACGGAAATGACCATCCATGCGGTCTACAACAATCTGCAGATTGAGAACGTGATCGTGGATTACCGCGACAGGCCGGAGGGCAGCGAGTCCAAGTTAAATACTTTTTCGGATGGGATAAGGGTGCTGCGCACGATTTTGAAGTTGTATCGGGATTATAAACCGTTGGGATTTTTTGGGCTGTGTTCGGCGTTCTTAGCTATTGTAGCCGTGATTTTATTTATTCCGATCATGATCGCCTATTTTGAGACGGGGCTGGTGCTCCGGTTCCCCACCTTGTTTGTGTGTGGTTTTATCGGACTGGCGGCGCTGCAGTCGCTGTTTGCAGGGTTGATGCTGTCCAATATGGCGCTCAAAAACCGCAGGGATTTTGAATATCGTCTGACACTTGTGACGAGAAGAGTGCGGGGTATAGATAAGTAATGGGTGGCGTTATGGAGAAGATTAGAAATCATTTTACTGCGCAGGAGGCGGTTGTCACAGGAATGGCAGTTGTGGCAGCCCTTCTGTCATCGGGGCGGATTTTCCTTCTGCTGCGCAGGGAGGGTAGTCTGTATACCATGGGACTTTTCCCGTTGGTGCTTCTTTTTGGAATATATTGTCTGTGGAAAAAGGCTTTGTTTATGAGAGAAGTCTTTTTTGCTGTCTGGGTGAGAGTGGCGCTGGCTGCGGTCTTTACGGCTTTTCAGGTGACGGGACTTAGGTGGAGTCACCCGGGACTTGAGGCGGGAGTGAGCGGATTGGAGACTCTGGTCTGGATATTGTGCTTGACGCCGCTTAGTTTTGCAGGGCAGAATGTGCTCTTTGGGCTGGCGGCGCACTGCGTGGACAGAAGCGGGAAAGAAAAAGCGTCCGGCGGAAAAATCCTGGGGAAGCTGGATGCGTGGTTTACGGGCAGGTTTGCCTGGATGCGGAAGGATTTTTCTCCGCAAAAGGGTTTTCTCTATGCGTTCCTTGTTATCATGCTGGGATTTTTGATTCCTTTTGCCGCCTATTATCCGGCAATCATGGCTTACGATGTGATTCCGCAGCTGGATCAGATCCGAAGCAGCGGCTATACCACCCATCATCCTCTGATCCATACGCTGATGTTATCCATGAGCCTTAAGATTGGTGAGATACTGCCCTTTGTCTCCAATGCAGACCGGGCCGGACTGTCAGTGTATTCGTTGTTGCAAATGACAGTAGTGTCAGGATGCTTTGCGTATGTGTATACTTTCTTTCGGAGAAAAGGCGTGAACCGGTATTTGTGTTATATCTTCGTACTGTGCGCGGCATTGTACCCCACCCATGGACTGTTGGCGGTATCCATCACCAAAGACACGATTTATGCGGTTCTTGTCATGACCTTTGCAGTGTTTGCGTGGGATATGGTTACCTGGCGGGAAGAGGCAGGTCCCGGGAAGGGCTGGCTTGCGGCGTTTACCGTGCTGACGGTACTGCTTTTACTATTTCGCAATAACAGCATTTATGCCTGGGTGCTGTATGTGATTGTGACACTGTTTGCGTGTCGCAGAAAATGCTGCAGAAATCTGTGTATCAGCCACGGAATAGCTTTCCTTGCATATATGCTCATTAATACTCTGATGATCCAGGCATCCGGGGCCACCAGTGATACGTATGCCAGAGAGATGCTTAGTGTGCCGGCTCAGCAGATTGCTAGGGTGGCGGCCTTCCATGAGGAAGAACTGACGGCGCAGGATAGGGAGAACCTTGCTGTTGTCTGGAATCAGGGAGAATTGCCGGAGTATGTGCCGGCTATCGCAGACCGGAGCAAGAAGGATATTGTGGGGGATAAAGAAGTGCTTAAGACATTCGCTGAAGAATGGGGTTCCCTGGGCTGCCGGTATCCGGGAGAGTACTGGAAAGCGTTTCTGCTCAAAAATAAAGGTATGTGGTATCTGGAGGATACGACATACCTGAATGATGTCTATTCTTATGCCAAAGGATATTTGCAGCTCTCTTATCCCAGCGACCAGCAGACGTATATGGAGGCACTGGCGCCGGGGTATGTGAGACATCAGAAATTACAATTCCTGCAGTCTGTGTACCGGTATTTTGCGGCGGGGGACGAGGTGTGGCGTTATCTGCCGCCGTTTGCCCTGGTGATGCAGCCGGCTTTCTACTGCTGGGCTCTGCTCTTTTATTGTCTGTGCTGTATCGGCCTGAAAAAGCCGTTGTTACTTGTGCCGGCGGTGTATGTGATTGCGCTTGTGGGCACTTTGCTGTTAGGCCCCTGCGTATTGACACGCTATCTCTATCCGGTGATGCTGTCGGTGACAGCGCTGGGAATCCTGGCTTTTTTGGGAGATAACGGAGATTATGGGGAATCCTGAGTTAATATCTTTGTGATTTCCTTTACTCTGTAAAGTGTTGCAGGTTCCGTCATTTCAGCTGATATACATGATATACGGTGTCTCCGGCAGTGAAGATGTCCGCTATTTCGGATTCCACATTATAGGTATGCCGGAAATACATGATTACGGGATGCTCTCTGTTGAAGGGGGCTTCCCGCAGGATGAAGTATACATGGTCGTTCTCGACTACATCCCGTCCAAACTGGCCTATACCGTGGGCGGCCAGTTTGATTCTACTGTTGGGGTTGCATACCACGCCCCAATTGGTATAGAAAAAGTTGTTATAAGTATCCAGCGTCATATCAAAAGGTGATTCACAGTAGTTTTCCAGGGTTCCCGAATCGTAGGTCCATATGTAGAAATTGTCCGGATGGGCATGACAGTATGCTTTCAGTTCCTCCCAAGTCTCTTGATGAACGCGGTAATTTTCTTCCACATTGACTCTGGTGATGTGGAGGGACAGTACGCTTAACGCCAGCGTGAGGGGCAGGAGAAGGGCGTAGTGCTTTTTCGTCTCCAGCCGCAGAAGGTTGAAGGCAATCAGGAGGGCGAACAGAACCATATAATCTGCGGTGATTAACGGCTGAATGATGCGCTTGGGAAAGCGTCCCTCATATAGCACATAGATCCAACTCACGCTGCGGCCGAACAGGTAGAACAGATAGACAAGCAGCGCCTGAGAACTGCGCCTTATCAGTATCAGGATGAGAGTGCCAGGAAGGAGTAGCCCGGCCAACAGGTTCGCGGGCTGCATGCCATCCTCGTAGAGGAAGACATTGAAACTGCCGATGATAATGTTTTTCAGCCGATCCCGCATGTCAGTGCGGGCCAGATAACATTTGCGGGCGATATCATGCATCTTTTTCCAGTCGTCCACGGACATGTTATGACCGATATAGGGTGCGCCGCTTCTGCGGTACATATAGGCTTCCTCCGTGATGCCTAGTGCGGCGAGGTCGTCCGCGCATTCTTCGTATTCCGGCCATTGATAAAAGTCCCCCACCCGTTCTCTGTAGTGATTGATCTTGCGAAAGTCAGACCAGTGAGGAGCGGAATAAGCAGCCATGTTGATGCCCCACAGGATGCCCATGCCCAATCCTAAGAGAAGGGCAAACCCCAACAGTTTTAAGGCAATCTTTTCCGTGCCGCTGTGATGGGCAATGATCCATTTGGAAAGCCAGATCATGCCAGCCATGGGAAGCATCAGATATAGAATGTTCTGACGCATGGAGAAAGAAATCCAAGCAAAGAAAAGGGTCGGTATATTATCCACGAAGAAGGAGGAAGGACTGCTGTTGATCTTCGTGGTGATGAAGCAAAAGAGCGCCGAAGCTGCAGCAAGCCCCGCCGTGGTGGTATACTGCGCCTCTGAGAGGACATTGAGATCCACGATGAAAAACAGGATCAGGAAAGTGGTCAGCGCCGGTTTCCAGAACGCATCCTGGGAATGGTACCGATGCCAAATGCGCATAACCTTGTGATAGACCACGAAGAGACAGGCAATCTGTACCCCATGCTGAAAAAGTCCGTACCAGGGGATGAAACTGCATAACTCATAGAGTTTGCACAACAGCCATGATAAAGGATAGAGAAAAAACATGACATGTGCGTCAGGATAACCCAGGTAGGCGCCGGAGAGCGTACTGTACATGCCCCAGTCATCGTTGATTCCGTCTACCGGCCGGATCCAGAAAAGTTCCAGGCAGTAGAACAGGATGAGGAGTACAAGAAAAAAGAGCCGCCACATCCAGGGGGAGGCAGTACGAGATTCCTTGGGGGTTCTTTTATATTTTTGACGTCCGAGTTTGAGCGGTGCCGATGCAGGCTGCGCGCCTTGATTGACCAGTGACATCGGAATATCCCTTTCGTAAATGTTGTTTGACCGTGATTATGGTATATTTCTATTTTTTCATTATATACTATATTACAGGTCAGTGACAAATCAAAAAGTATTTTTTCCGGGAAATGTACAGGGATAATTCTTAAGATTTGGAAAAGTTTTCTTTAATAAATGGGTATAGGCATATTCAAATTGGTAAAAATGTGATAAAGTCGATGTAGATGCAGGATAGGTAACATATCCGGAAAGGTTGTGATAATAGATGGAGAGTAAAAAAAGTTCAGGCAGGAGAAGACATAACAACAATAATCTGCTTCTCGTGATCCTGATAGGCTTTTGTATCTTGGCCCTCATAGAAATCTTGTATGGACAGGCGCAGATGAAGGTGGAAAAAGAGCGCCTTGCCCTGGCGGAGGAAAATAACCAGACGGTGCAGGAACTTAAAGAAGAGTGGAATCAGATCAAGGAAGGCACCAGCGTGGTGACACAGGAGGGCGAGTCGGAACAGTCTGTGGGAGGCAAGGAAGAAAGCGAGGAACAGCCCAAGGTGATGGAGCAGTCTGATAAATCGGAGGGCGAAGGCGATCAGGCGAAGGAAGAGAAGGATCAGGAAGAGGAAGAAGACGAGGATGACGGCGATTATGATATGCAGATCGTTATCCTGGGTGACAGCATTATGGATCACGACAGGACAGAGAGCGGGCCGGCGGCTATCATAGCCCAGTCCTGCGGCGCCAAGGTTTATAATATGTCCATGGGCGGCACCACGGCGGCGCTCCTTCCAGGAGAATCGGCTGAGCGCGAAAAATGGGAATCCAGATGTCTGCTGGGGGTAGTACAGGCGATTCAGGGAAATATCAGCCACGACATATTTGAAGGCTTTCCGGCCAAGGAGGTGCTGGATAACTGCGATTTTGATAAGACGGACTATTTTATTCTTGAGTACGGCGTGAATGATTTCCTGAGCAGACAGGTTCCGCAGAGCAAATATTTGGAGAATGGCGATACATTAAATGTTGGGTTGAGTTACACATATACGGGTGCGCTGGAAGATGCAGTCACCAGTCTGCAGGCTTCTTTTCCGGATGCCAAGGTACTGATTGTTGCGCCGCATTACTGTCAGATCTTTAGCGGCAAGACCTTTATGGGAGATGCCTATTCCGTTGATTATGGTTATGGGCCGCTGATCAGTTTTGCCAGAGGAGCCGGTTATGTTTATGAGCAGCACAAGGATGAAAATGTGCTCTTCTACAATGCTTTTGAGCTGAGCGGTATCAATGCGGAGACGGCGGATGATTATCTGGAGGACGGTGTGCATATGACACCTCTGGGGAGCCGCGTGTATGCGGAGGCCATCGCCAGGGTCATCAGTAAAGATTTCTGGCCGGAGGAGTGATTGCATAGAACAAACAGATTATGGTATGATAAAAGACAGGTGTAAAAAGCGCCTGTCTTTTTTGACAGGATTACAGGGAGAAAGTGTTATGCGGGAGCTGGAATATCCTTTTGACAGTGAAGAGATTTTAAAAAAGTCTAAGAAAATAAAGAGAAAACTCCTGGAGGAACGGTCGGATTTTCTGGATAAAAAGATTGCCGTTCTGGGGGGCAGCACCACCCATGATATCGTGAGAGTGCTGGAGGTGTTTCTCTTAGATTGGGGGATACGGCCTGAATTTTATGAGTCGGAGTATGCGCAGTACTGGCAGGATGCGATGTTTGATAATCCGGCATTGGAGGATTTCGCGCCGGATCTGATTTTTGTTCATACTTCCAACCGCAACATCAGCCGTTTTCCGGCGATCGGGGACAGCGCTGAGCAGGTGGAAGATTTGCTTAGGGAACAATATGAACATTTCCGGGTGATGTGGGACAAAATTGCGCAGAAGTACCATTGTCCCATAATCCAGAATAATTTCGAATACCCCTTTTACAGGCTTCTGGGCAACCGGGAAGCAACAGATATTCACGGCAGGATATCTTTTATCAATCGCCTGAATGAGAAGTTTTATGAGTATGCCAGAGAGCATGCACATTTTTATATCAATGATATCCATTATATGGCGGCGGCTTACGGTTTGGACAGATGGGCCGATCCGCTGTACTGGCATATGTATAAGTATGCCATGTGTCTGCAGGCAATCCCGGAGTTTGCCTATAATGTGTCGCATATTATCAAGGCGGTCTTTGGCAAGAATAAGAAGGCGCTGGTGCTGGATCTGGATAATACACTCTGGGGCGGCATTGTAGGGGATGACGGTGTGGAGTGTCTGGAGATTGGGCAGGAGACGCCCATGGGCCAGGTTTATGCAGAGTTCCAGGGCTATGTGAAGGCTCAGAAAGAGATTGGCGTACTCTTGTGCGTGGATTCCAAGAATGAGGAGGAAAATGCCATTGCGGGGCTGAATCATCCGGACGGGACATTGAAACCGGAGGACTTCATCGTGATCGAGGCCAACTGGGAGCCCAAGAGCAAGAATATTGTGCAGATTGCTAAAGATTTAAACATTTTACCTGACAGCCTGGTATTCGTGGATGATAATCCGGCAGAGAGGGAGATTGTGGAAAGCCAGGTTCCGGGGGTTGCAACGCCGCAGATCGGTTCGCCGGAGCAGTATATCCGGGTGATTGACCGTTCCGGGTTCTTTGAAGTGACACAACTGTCAGAAGATGACCGGAAGCGCAATGAGATGTATAAAGCCAATATCCAGAGACAGCGGCAGGCTCAGGATTTTGGGGATTACAGGGAATATCTGCTGTCCTTACAGATGCAGGGAACCATTCGGGCATTTGAACCCTTGTATATGGCGCGTATTGCCCAGCTCTCTAATAAGAGCAATCAATTCAACCTGACCACCAGAAGATACACCCAGGCCGATATCGAGGCTTTTGCAGCGGATGATGCTTACATCACCAGATACGGGAAGCTGGAGGACAAGTTCGGTGACAACGGGGTGGTGAGCGTGGTGATCGGCAGGCAGGGAACCATGGAGGATATTCCTGCCTATCAGAAGCGTGATACGGTGTCCGGAGAGCAGGGAGATGTGCTGCATCTGGAATTGTGGCTGATGAGCTGCCGGGTACTCAAACGAGACATGGAATATGCCATGATGGACAGTGTGGTAATGGCCTGTAAGGACAGAGGGATTCATACCATCATCGGATATTACTATAAAACGGCGAAAAACAGTATGGTGAGAGAGTTCTACGGACAGATGGGATTTGAGAAGATCGCAGAAGATGACACGGGTGTCAGCACGTGGCAGTATACGGTTCCCGATGTGTATCAGCCAAAGAATACGGTGATTGAGGTTGCCAAGTAGTGCAAAAAAGGATATAGTAGTAAATGATTTGCCGGGAAAGACCGGACATTGGAATAGTGGAGGATGTTATGAGCAGAGAAGAGGTATTTGTAAGACTGGGTGAAGTGTTTCGGGATGTTTTTGACGATGAGGAGATTACAGTGACAGACGCCACCACGGCGGATGATATCGAGGAGTGGGATTCTCTGGAGCATATCAATCTGTTGGCTGCCGTGGAGCAGGAGTTTGGCATGAAGTTTAATATGGGACAGGTTGTGTCCATGAAGAATGTTGGTGAGATGGTGGATATCATCATCAGCAAGATCGGTTAAGGCAGGAGCCGTGTAACCGGAGTTGTGACGGTATATCTCAGGGCTTTATCAGTTCTATCATGCCTAAAACGGCGCTGTTTAAGAATACCACGTCCCGGCCGCCCAAAGCAGGAGCGGGTGTGGGTGTGTCGATGGCGATAAAGCCACTGGCAGTGAGGTCAGTGAGTGCAGCATCGAAGTCCGTGGTTTCATAGCAGATATGATAGGGACTGTTTTTATACCGTTTCATCAGTCCGGACACCACGGAATCTTCCGCATAGGGGGAGACCAGTTCTACCCGATAGCCGTCTTTGATGAGGAAACAGATGTCTACCTTGCGGATTTCATCCCGCAGGGTGTCCTGTTCTATTTGGTAGCCGAGGGACAGGAAAGCGTCTTTGGCTTTTTCTATTTTTTTCACAAGATAGCCGATGTGATGGACGGTCAAAGATGTCATGTGGCGCTCCTTTCAGCATTGAAATTAGTTTCGCAAATGCCTGCCTACATTTACTATATCAGTGATAGAGCATAATGTAAACGGCTACGATGGAGGGTTGTTATGAAAATCAAGGCGCTCTATGAAAAATATAAAGATTTTATCATGGAAGTGATCCATTTTGGGATTGTGGGCGTGATGAATACGCTGTTAGGATATCTGATCATGTCGGGTTTATATAATCTGGCTCATTGGAATTATTGGGTGTCCAGCGGGACTTCCTATTTCATCGGCAGCGTATTCTCTTATTATATGAACGGCAAGGTAACTTTCAAAGTGGAAAATAAGGATAAATGGCTTCCATGGCGGTTTGTCATCAATATCGTGGTCTGCTATGGGCTGGCTTACGGGATTGCAAGGCCGCTCATCCGCTATCTGCTGGCCGCACAGCCGCCGGTGGTGGTGGATAATGTGGCGATGATACTGGGGATGGTTCTGTTTATCGTGATGAATTTCTTCGGACAGAAGCTGTTTGTATTCCGGACGGGGAGAAGAGGACATAAGGCCGGAGAATAGTGTGAGAAGAGCATGGATATTAATGTGGGGAATTTGATGAAACAAAAGTGGTTTGTCTGGCTTACCAGATACTGGTTCCTTTTTCCAATCGCAGGGTTTGTCCTGCTGACGGCGGGGGTGCTGTTTGGTTTTGGGGAACGCAGTTATATTGCGGTGCATGACAATATGGATCTGTTTCTTGCACAGTATCAGATGCTGAAACATACGGGCGCTTTTTGGAAACATGGTGTGGATGTGCCCTTTCTGGGCGGTGTCAGCAGAGATCTTCTGCCCTCTGAACTGTCCCTGTACAGTTTGTTGTATATGATTTTTCCAACCTACACAGCCTATGTACTGGGGGTGTTGGGAAAGATTGGTCTGGGAATCTTTTCCTTTCGTTTGCTGGCGAAGGAATTGGTCGGGGAACGGTATATGATTTATCGTCCCGTCATCTATATGGTGGGGTTTGCCTACGGCATCATCTATTTTTTCCCGGCTTTTGGGTTTGCCTTTGCCTCCATTCCGCTGTGTGTATTCTTATTGATCAGGATATACAGGCAGCCGGGGCCGTGGTGGTATCTGGCGCTCTTTATCTATCCGTTGGTATCCTATTTTTCTTACCACGGTATTTTTATTCTGGGATATCTGGTGATCGCCATTGTATGGCTTTCCATCCGGGATAAAAAGTTTCAGAAATCATTGGCGTGCGCATTGGTGGTGCTGGCGGCGGGGTATGTGGTGTGCGAGTACCGGCTGTTTGGGCAGATGCTTCTTAGCGATGAGGTGACAATACGGTCTACGATCGTGAATCCTTCTCTCACCCTGCCGGAGATTGGGCGGGAGATTGTTACCGTGTGGAAGGATGGTATTTTCCATGCGGAGGATGTGCACAGAAAGGTGATCTTGCCGGTCTGCGCCGTTTACTTTGTGATATTGAATTTGTCCTATCTTCGTAAGAAGCAGGGAGGTAAGATTTGGCGCGATCCTTTTAATCTGTTGATGGTGTTCATTCTGTTTAACTGTCTGATTTATGGATTGTATGATTTTGAACCCCTGCGGACACTTGTGGAGACCATACTGCCGCCGCTGCAAGGCTGGCAGTTTAACCGGACGATTTTTTTCAATCCGTTTCTGTGGGATCTGGCGCTTTTGCTGATATTGATCCGCCTCTATGACAGAGGGATTATTCCCTTGTGGGGCGCTAACCTGATTGTCTGTGCGGCGGTGCTGGCGGTGATTCTTACGCCTACCAGATACAATGATCTGTATACCACCTGCCACCACAGGCTGTATGAGTACAATCACGGCACGGAAGTGGACGAGTTCGATTACGAACAGTTTTATGCGGTGGGATTGTTTGACCGGATTAAGGAAGAGATTCATTATGAGGGCGAGTGGAGCGCCGCATACGGGATGCATCCGGCGGTGCTTGAATATAACGATATCGCTACCCTGGATGGGTACCTTGGTTTTTACGCGCAGCAGTATAAAGAGGATTTTCGGGAGATCATTGCGCCGGCCCTTGCGCGCGTGGAGGCCAGCCGTATCTATTATGATGACTGGGGGGCGAGGGCTTATCTGTATTCCGGTACGGATGAGAGCGTGGTCAGTTCCGCTAAGACCGTCCATGCTACAGACGATACGCTCTATATGAACCCGGAGGCTTTCAGGAGGCTGGGCGGAACCTATCTTTTTTCCAGAATCCGCTTTTCTAATGCGGCAAAGATGGAACTGGAACTTTTGGGAGAATATACGGCGGAGGATGGCAGTCTGACCGTATATGTATATGCATGCAGACAATAGGCAATACGTGTCTTGATGGGAAAACAAAAATAGCAATAACAAAGGAGGATCGAAATGCCGATCAGAGTACACAATTTTGGGGGTGTTGTGGGATGGAACGCCAAAAAATATCTGCCCAGACTGTCCAGCGAGAGTTATCTGAAGCTGCAGTTTGTCAGCCGAAGGAGATCGCAGAAGAATTATATAGAATATTTTCTGGAGCATGAGGAGGCGCCGCAGCCTTTGGTCGTGAATCTGGAGACGGTAAACCGCTGTAACAGTACCTGTGAATTCTGTACGGCTAACATTCATGCGGAGAAACGTCCCTATAAGAAGATGGAGGAGGAACTGTATTATTCCATCATCGACCAGCTTCAGGAATGGGATTATAAAGGACATCTGACGCTTTACGGGAATAACGAACCCTGGCTGGATAAGCGGATCGTGGGCTTTCACCGGTATGCTAGGGAGAAACTGCCCGATGCCTTTATCTTCATGTCTACCAATGGTCTTTTGCTGGACGTGGATAAGGTGAAATCCATTGTTCCCTATGTGGATCAGCTGATCATCAACAATTACTGTCTGGATATGAAGATGCATGGCAATGTAAAAGTCATCCATGACTATGTAAAGGAGCATCCGGCGGAATTTAAAGATGTGGATATCCTGATTCAGATCCGCTATTTAAAAGAGGTGCTGACCAACCGGGCAGGCAGTGCGCCCAACAAGCAGTCCAAAGGGCGGATCATCAAAGAAACCTGCCTGATGCCCTTTACCGATCTGTGGATCACACCGCATGGAAAGCTGGGGATCTGCTGCTGTGACAACTTTGAGGTGACGGAGATGGCAGATTTGAATCGGGTGTCCGTGAAAGAGGGCTGGAACAGTGAGAGTTATAGGAAACTGCGGGAGGCCATTGTTGCGGGCAGGCAAAATTATCCCTTCTGTAAGTACTGTGATTTTATTGATGCAGGACTGCGCATGGATGCGGTGGAGGATGCCCTGAAGCACCGGAAGATGCATGGCGCGAGACAATCAGTGTTCAAGAAAAAATAAGGCTGGATGGTTCAAAGTATATGAGTGGAAAGAGAAGCAGGCAAAAGCCAGATCAAAGTAAAGGCACAAGGGTGAGCTCCGGGCGGATTGCAGCGGCTGTGTTGTGTACAACAGCGGTTTGCGCAGTGATTGTCTGTGGCGCCGTTTTTGTGGGAAATCATATCAGCGGAAACAGGGAAAGCGGCCAGACAACGGAGGAGATAAAGATGGATGGTATGCAGGATATTCCGCAAGAGGAGATATCGGTTTTGGAACAGAAGGCGCCCAGAGAGAAAGAGGATATCACTGTCTCTATCATGGGAGACAGTATCTCTACCTTTCAGGGCTATATACCGGAGGGGTATTATGAATTTTTCCCAGGAAACGGGCTGGTGTCGGATGTGGATGATACTTGGTGGAAGCGGATTCTGGATGAGAAGGGATGGACACTGTGTGTCAACGGATCCAGTTCCGGGGCGACCTGTGCGGGAGATTCTACCAGTCAGGATAATCCGCAGTGTGGCTGTAATGAATTTCGCACCGGCGGTCTGAGCGGGCCGGATGGGGCGGCGCCGGACATCATCATTGTCTATATGGGTACGAATGATTTCCTGCAGAGTATTCCACTGGGAGATAATGATGGAAAAAGGCCGGTGTCAGAAGGACAGGTTTCCATGTTTGGGGACGCCTATACTCTGATGTTAGATAAACTGCAGGCAAAGTATCCATCATCGGAAATATACTGCTGTACGATTACACAGATTGGCAACTATGGGACAGATACGCCTTTTGTGGAGATGGTCAATGGGGAAGGTTTGACGGCGGCGGATTACAGCGCACGGATTGAACAGATCGCAGAGAATAAGAACCTGCCGGTGATTGATCTGTATGGCTGCGGCATTACGGTGGAGAATCTGCACAATACCAGTGCAGATGGTGTGCATCCTACACCGGATGGCATGAAATATATCGCGGAAGCAGTCGGAAAGGTACTGGACTTAAGATGAAAGAGAAGAAAGTTCGCATCGTTTATAGTATGATTCCTTTGCTGTTTCTGATCGTGATTCTGAGTATCCTGGCGTTCGGACATTATGACAGGACTTTTCCTGCCCTTGGACCGGAGGATTCTTTTAGTCTGGAGCGGGGAAATTATAAGGTTTATGTGGATACGCAAGATTCTGCTGCAGACAGCTGCAATGTCTATTATGAAGTCAACGGACAGGAACGGATTCTTGCGAGTACAGGTGTTAAGTCGGGTGTGGGTGTTGATTTTGAGATTATCCTGCCATCCAATATCCGCAATGACAGTGTCCGGGTGGTAGTTTTTGATGAGGATATGACCAGGCTGCCGCAGATCGATACGCTGCGGATTAGCCGGGTACTTCCGGTTAGGCAGACGGTGTTCTATCTGGTGATTTATCTGTCTGTGGCGCTGCTTCTATATAAAGGATTTGGCGGCGGGCGGGTGTCCTGTCTGCTGACCGGGTTTGTGAGTGTTGCGTTTCTGCCGTTTTATCCGGTTTTTTGTGCAGCGCCTGTTCGGATGCTGATTCTAATCATGACAGGAATGTCAGTTTTGCTGCTGCTAAATAAACGGAGAGGAATTTCGCAGGAGAGTATTGTCAGGTATATGTTTTTCCTGGCGCTTTCTCTCACTGCGCTTTATTTCTGTACGGAGTCGTCCCCTTTCTATGCGCGTAATCCCTGGGACGATGTCAGCATTTATTATTCTATAGGCCGGGGGATTACACAGGGATATGTGCCCTATCGGGATATGTTTGATCATAAGGGACCGGTGGTATTTTTCTTCTATGCGCTGGCCCATCTTCTGGTGCCGGATTGTTTCTACGGCGGCTATCTTCTGGAAAGTTTTTGTCTTTCGTGGCTCCTTTATTTCGTTTATAAAGCAGGCAGATTGTATTTTTATGAGGGCGTGGCGGGAGGATTGTCCGTCATTTCCATGGTAGTTCTTCTGGATGGGGATTTTCTGGGCTATGGTGGTTCCTGTGAGGAGTTTGCCATGGTCATCTACGGGAGTGTGCTGTACGGGTATCTTGCTTACTTTGCCGGCAAAAAGGCGTGTACCGGCAGATGGATGGCGGGGACGGGAGCGCTTTTGGGACTCGTTTTTTGGATGAAATTCAATATGACCGTATGTCTCTTTGTATTGGTGGGTATGATCATGCTGCATAAACTGCTGGGCAGACATAATATCTTAAAGGATATTGCGGCTTTTGCGGGGGGCTTTGCCGGGGTGAGCGTTTTGGTAGTCGGATATTTTATCTGTGCGCACGCCATCGGTTATCTGAAAAACGGGTATTTTGTTGCCAACCTTGCCTATGCGGATGTCAGGAGCATGGGGGAGACGCTGGGCGTGTTTGGGCAAAATGTCCTTATGGCAGTCACTGACAATCCGGGGATCACTTTGCTGGTGGTCCTGGGGATTCTGGTGTTCGTCCTCTCTTCCCGCTATCTTGGACATATCCTTGGCAGGACAGGTCTGGCAGCGGCTTTTGTCCTTTTGATCGGCAGCACCTATGTCAGCTATGCATTTCTGTATTATTACTGTCTGGTGGCTGTGTTTGCGGTGCTGGGGATGATCGCGGCAGCCGGATTCCTGACAGACAGGATCGACAGACTGAAAGTGTGCGGCAAGATGCCGTTTTTTCTGGGGCTGCCCTGTCTGTGCCTCTTACTTGTCTTTAACCAAAACCATAGGGAGGCAGCGGCTTTTTCTGAGAATTTCACGTTGTTTGACGTGTGTGAGAAGGAGATTGAGAATGCTTCGAATAAGCCGGATAAGACGATACTGCTATACCGCAACCATACGGTACAGGCGATGACTTATGAGGGCATGAAACCTGCGGCCAGGTACTATTTTGCGCCCAATATCAGCAAGAAGATTCCGGAGATCAATGAGGAACAGGACAGATATATTCATGAGGGGACTGCGCAGTTCGTGCTGGTGCATGATGTGGATGTGTATCCGAATCTTATGGAGTGGGGGCTGCATCAGTACGAACAGATCCTGGACTGGCGCACAGAGGATGAAAGCGTTCAGCTGTACCGCCTGAAGTGACAGGAACTGCGGTTGCGTACAAGCGCAGGATATGATAAAATGAAAAGCGATATGATGTACAGGGATGATATAAAATTTGATACAGGACAAAAGAGGCGGAGGGCGAGAGATGAAATTTTTTAACAGTACGAAAGAACCAACAGAAATGGATCGGGTAATGGAGAACATCGCGCAGACGGAGAATGAGATCCGGGGACGGATTTATCAGCTGGGGGAGATGTTTTATCAGGCGAATAAGGCAAAGGAAAAAGAAGAAATAGACGAGAAGTATTATGCATTGATAGATTTGGTGAATAAGCTGGAGTATAACAGGAGGGGGTATTATAAGAATAAGCTCCGCCTGGAGGGGCAGATGATGTGTGAACATTGCGGTGCGGTGATTCCTTATGGCAGTATGTTCTGCAATGTCTGTGGACAGAGGGCTGATGGTCAGACGGCAGCTCCTTCGATGGGACCGGCGGCAGCGATACCGCCAATGGAGACTCCTGCACAGAATATGACATCGATGGAAGCAGCGATAGGACAGCCGGTACTGCCGGCGAACATGGAACCGGCAGTACCTAAATGCAGTCAATGCGGTGCGGTGCTGGGAGAAGGCAGTCTGTTCTGTGAATCGTGCGGCGCTAAAGTGCAGTAGTGAAGGAGAGGGGGAGATGGGATGTTTTGTAAAAAATGTGGAGCGAATCTGAATGAAGGTGCAAGGTTTTGTCCGAACTGTGGGGAGCCGACAGGATCTGCAGCAGGCGTAAATGCGGAAAATGACGCAAATGTCATAAATATCACAAATGATACGAATGACACAAATGATTTGGCTGTTACGAATGATATCGTGCCTGCAGACAATGTAACTGCAGGCGGAGGCGGCGAAAAGCAGATGATGCCGCCGGTTTCGGATCTGTGGAATATGTATTCTCAGGATGGGAGTTCAGCCAATGCGCAGGCGTCTAATGCGCAGACGGCCGGTCCGCAGTATGGAAGCACGCAGTCTCCTGTGTTTACGCAGGGATTTACAATGGAGGGTGGTTTTAAGAAATTCATCACCGGGCATAAGGCGCTGCTCATCGCAGGAGCAGTGGTTATCATAGTACTTGTTCTTGTGCTGTCTAATATGACCGTACTGGCTAATTTCCTGCGCAGGACCTTCTCCTCGCCGGAGGATTATTATCATTATGTAGAAAAGAAGACGGTGGAGGATATTTCTGCGGATGCAGGGGAAGTATACGGCAGATACTTCTTGGATAATCTGAATGTTTATGACAAGAGTGTCAGTACAAAGATGAATGTGACAATTGGAGAGGGCGGGCAGGATCTGATAGGACTTGCGGGACTTGCAGGTGTGGATCTGTCCTGGCTTGAGAGTGTGTCGATCACCATGGATTCTTCTATGAAGAAGGAGACCATGTTCATGGGGCTTGGAGCCGCGATCAACGGGGTTGATATCCTTACGGGAAATATTGTTTATGAGGTGGACGGCGAAGCAGTTTACCTGCAGATTCCGGAGTTGAATGAGAAATTTATGGGCATGGAGATGCCTGGATATGCACTCAGAGATATGGAAGATATCTGGGAAATGTATGAAGCCTTCGAAAGAGTCTGCCCGGATCAGAAGGAAGTGGAGCAGATAATCAATCGTTACATGCTGACTGCTGTAGAATGCATGGATGATGTAGCCAAGGAGAAAGGCGTTTTGGAAGCTGCGGATGTGGAGCAGAAATGTACGGTGCTTACTGTCACTGCAGATGCAAATACATTTAAGGATATGACGATGGAGATCTTGAAGCAGATGCGGGAAGATGAGGACATAGAGAAGATCATCAAAGCTGCGATGGAAGAAGAAATCATCATTGAGGGGTTATATTTGGATGACATGAGCCCGGAGGAGGCTTATGAGGAGTTTTTGGATTGGATAGATGATGGATTGGAGTTTATGGAAGACTATGGCGAACTGGAAGTCTATGATGATGAGGTTCTTGAGATGAAGGTCTATGTGGACCGCAAGGGTAAGATTGTGGGCAGAACCATGGAAATGGGGGATGTGACAATCCATATGCTGATGCCTGAGGATGGCAAGCAGTTTGGTTATGAACTGTCTTATGAGGATTCCTATTTTGATGATCCGATTCTTGATGAGACGATGGCCCTGACCGGCAGCGGCAAAAGAAGCGGCGACAAGATAGATGGGGATTTTGTTCTGGAATATTGTGATACTCCGATGATGGAGATTGGGGTGCAGGAATTGAATCTCAAGGACATGAGGATAGGCCTGTTAAATGGCAGCATGACTCTGGGATTGACAGAGGATGCGGCGGATTATATGGATTATACGCCGGGAGCCGCTATGATACAGGGCATGGAGATTTCCATGGATTGGCAGTCTGACAAGAGTTCCAGCAACTGCAATATGGGCATATCCCTGAGAGATCAGAATCTGGTCAATATGGAGATATCCTATAAGCAGGAGAAGGGTTATAAGGGAGCCAATCCCGGTAAGAATGTCGTCATGGTCGATGATATGGATGATTTGATGGAGTGGGGGGAATCTCTCGACATAGGTGGGCTCACAAGTGCCTTAAAGGAGGCTGATGTGCCTTCGGAGTTTACGGATTCTCTGGAATATTTTGAAGATATGGATATAGATTCCCTTCTCAGGATGATGTATTTTTATTATTGATCGACAGGGAGGCACAGCAGCTGTATGGAGTTAGAACTGGCAGGGATACAAAAATCATATAACAAAAAGAAAGTGCTTAAGAATATATCTCTGTCTACGGGCATAGGCAGCTGTGTAGGAATTCTGGGAGGAAACGGCAGCGGGAAGTCAACGCTTCTGTCAATACTTGCAGGTGTTCAGAAGGCAGACGGCGGGGCCTTTCTCTATCGCGGCGAAGATCTTTTGCGAAACGGCGCTAAGATTCCATCGGTGCTGGGGTATGTTCCCCAGGGAAATCCCTTGATTGAAGAATTAAACGCGTGGGATAATCTGCGCATGTGGTATGACAGGGCCACCCTGCAAAAAGAATTAGAGCAGGGTGCCCTTGCCATGCTGGAAATTGGCAGTTTCTTAAAGACACCAGTGCATAAGATGTCCGGCGGCATGAAGAAACGACTCTCAATCGCTTGTGCCGTGGTGGCCAGGCCGAAGATCCTGGTGCTGGATGAGCCTTCTGCGGCGCTTGATTTAGTCTGCAAAGAGAATATTTACCGCTATCTGGAGCGATATAAGGCGGAGGGCGGTATCGTGCTTCTTGCTACCCACGACATACAGGAACTGGAACTGTGCGAACGGTGTTATATCTTAAAAGAAGGTGTCTTAGAGGCATATCAGTACGATGGGGATCTCCATCATCTGGCAGGTAAATTGTAAATGGGCAGAGGAATCACATATTTTTATATACAATGGAAACGGATGATGAAAATATTTCCCAGACAGGCAGTCATTAACCTGCTGGTATTTTTGTGCGTGGGTGTGTTGATGCTGGTGTTTATCCGGGACGGCCTGTTAGCCCAGGATGGGCAGAAGTACCGGATCGGTCTGGTGGGAGATATGGCAAACTCCTATCTGGGATTTGGGGTCACAGCGCTGCAGTCTCTGGATGATTCCCGTTTTATGATAGAGCTTGTCACCATGACGGACGAGGAGGCCAGGGAGGCCTTCGAAAAGGAAGAACTTTATGCGATCGTGCAGATACCGGAAGGCATGATGGAATCCATAGAGTCAGGAGCCAATGACAAACGCATATCTTATATCGCTGCTGAGGGACAAAAAGGAATCGGCACCGTGGTGATGGGACAGATTGTGGATGTGGCTTCCACACTGGTGACAAGATCCCAGAGCGCCGTCTTTGGACTGCAGTCTATTATGTTGGAATATGGTATGCAGGATGTGTTTTGGGAGGCTACGAACGGCTTGAATCTCCTGCTGATAGAACTGGTGGTCAACAGGAGCGGTTTGTATGATGTGGAGGTGCTTGGCATTGCCAATGGCCTTTCCATAGAGGGATACTATTTTTGTGCTATCATCCTCCTTCTGCTTCTTTTATCAGGAATCAACAACAGCTCTCTGTTTACCCATAAACAGACCGATCTGCCCAGATTTATGAAATCCAGAGGTGTGGGAGCGGCAGGTCAGGTGGCGGGAGAGTATCTGGCATATTTATGTCTGATGATACTTTGTATTGTGGTCATGTTTATCCCCCTCTGGCTGTGTCTGGAGAAAGGATTGTTCACCATCCCGGAATGGAACGGCATGGGAGCGGCGCCCCTGAAGGAATTTATAATGGTTCTTTTGCCGGTGACAGCCATGTTTACAGCTTTGCAGTTTCTTCTGTATGAACTTACGGCAGGTGTGGTCAGCGGAATCTTGCTGCAGTTTATCTGCGGAATCGGCATGGGGTATCTGTCGGGATTCTTTTATCCGGCGGCCTTTTTTCCGGAGATCATGCAGCGCATTGGGAATGTGATGCCCACAGGGGCGGCCCTGCGGTATG
>CAMXIF010000033.1 GCA_947243845.1 uncultured bacterium | reverse complement strand
AGAGCACCTGACTTTTAATCAGGTTGTCGGGGGTTCGAATCCCCCGTGCTTCATTAAGGGAAGAGATAGAGTAAAAAGAAATAAGTGGAAATCCAATAAATAAGTGGATTTCTTTTTTTATTTTGGGTTATTATGTTTGCCTGGTTTGATAGTTTTTATGTAGTCAGGATGTAGTCGGAGGGCAAAATGTAGTCAAGAGTGTAGTCAATAAAATATCTTGACATAAGTATGACACAGCGTTATTCTATAATTAAATAACATATTGTTATACATAGGGAGGATAAGACGTGATACAAAAAATATCTGACGCCGAACTTGAAATTATGAAAATTGTATGGGGGAATCCGGAAACAGTGACTTTATTTACTTATATTATGGAGGAACTGGCCATTAGGGGTAAACCGTGTCAAAAGAATACTCTGATTGTTTTGTTGTCGCGGTTGATGAATAAAGGTTTTCTAAGTGCTCGAAAAATTGGCCGCCGTAACGAATATACTGCGCTTGTCTCAGAAACAGAATATCAGACAGCGCAGACAAAATATTTTCTGGATAAGCTTTATGAGGGAAGTGTAAAAGGTTTGGTTTCCAATCTGATTTCGGGTGACTTACTGGCAGATGATGAATATGAGGAATTAAGAGGGCTGCTGGAGAAAGGGAAGGACAAACAATGAATGTAGTTATGAAAACTTTTTTGTCTATGTCTGTATCCGGAGGTTTGCTCATTCTGATTTTACTTTTGGAGAAAAGATTATTAAAAGATAAAGTGAGTCGACAGTGGCAGTATTACATTTGGATGATTGTGATTTTGCGGTTGCTGCTTCCTTTTGGACCAGAAGTGAATATATTGGGAAAGGTTTATCAAGTTGTTGATCGGACAGTCTCCCAGGAAGCTTCGTTGTTTAGACAACCATTATCATCCAATATTCCGGGCGGTGATTTTACTCCTGTTATCGAGGATAATGGAAGTGTAAATAGTTTGTCGGAAGATGTAACAACAGTGCATCCGCTTCAAGATATCGTATCATTGCTGATGAATCATATTTGGCTAATCTGGTTGATGGTTGCTTTGGTGCTGCTGATACGAAAAATTACGATTTATCAGGGCTTTATACGGTATATCTATGTTGGAATGGTGCCGATTTCTGACATTGAAATTTTAAACCGGCTTTCTATTGCTGCAGAGCAGTCAGGTATAAAAAAACCGATAGAGTTATGTGTTAATCCTTTAATATCTTCTCCATTGCTGATTGGCTTTTTTCATCCGTGCATTGTATTGCCAGATGAGGATATTTCCGAAAAGGATTTTCAATATATTGTTCTGCATGAGTTGATACACTATAAGAGACGGGATATGTTTTACAAATGGTTAGTGCAGGTTACGGTATGCCTGCATTGGTTTAATCCCTTGGTACATTTTATGAGTCGGGAAATAAACAGGGCCTGTGAATTTTCATGTGATGAAGCTGTTCTTGCCAAGATAGAGTGTGGCAGTGCGCAGGATTATGGAAACACTTTGCTAAATGCCATGGCGGCGGTTGAAAGATACAAGAAGGATTTTGGAGCTGTCACCTTGAGCGGAAATAAGCAGTTATTGAGAGAAAGGTTGGTAGTAATTATGAGTTTTAAGAAAAGGTCGATGAGGACACGGCTTTTGGCAGGCGTACTGACGCTGTGCATCGTGTTTGTAGCAGCTTTCGTGGGGGTGTATCCTGTTAATGCCACGGCCATTCAGGAAACAGGCAGGCCACAGGTGACTGTGAGCCAAGATTCCACACTGGGAAAAACGAATACAGGCAGCGAAGACCTTACTTTACAGACACAGAAGTATTACGAAACTGGCAGTCTGCCATTGTTTCAAATTACTTTCGCTGGGCTTGACGAGGAAACTCAGGACAGATGGCTGGATAAGATTTATACCGACAATCGTATTGAATTCTGGGGTGTTGCGGTTGCTCAGTTGGATGAGGATTGTGATTTGTTTCGGCAGTATGCAGAGAGAACTTATGCAGATGGAAGCATTACTTATTTTTCTACTCTGGCTATGCACATGAGTGATGATATGCTGGAACAATGGCTTGACAAGGCATTGGAAGATGAGAAATGGGTGTTTCAATCTTTCCTGTTCAAGACATTGGAACGGGATGATGAACTTGATGAACTGGAAGAAAAGCGGGAAAAAAAGTGGGAAGAAGACCAAAAAAAGGAATATCAGGCCGTAGGGGTTACAGTGGATGGTAAGAATTATTATTATCAGGGCCAGCTTGTCAATATTTTCTTGGATATTCGAGCCAATCAATCCTTTTGGACTTTAAATATGAATCCGGCAGGAACCGTCAATATCAAAATCAGCCGTGATGCGGATAATCAAATTACGGGTGTTGCATATATGACAGAAGCCGAAGTAAATGAATTGTTTGGACGGACTGAAGCTACAAACAATTTAGATTCATGAGGAGTATTCGGGGGAGGCAGTGGATTTCGGGGTCAAGGAAAGATTTACATAGATTGGATAAGTGAACAATTGCATTTGAGGATATGTTGTCATATAATTCTTTTAGCTAAATGAAAATTTGGTCGATATAAAGAATAGCGGATTCATAAATAATGAAAAGAAAGCGAAGGATAGTTTTGTGATTAAAATAAAAAAATCTCTTTCTGCAGTATTTGATCATATCAGCGAATGCATGGTGCCTGTTATACCAATTCTTCTTGCGGGCGGTATCCTTAAGATGGTGGTGCTGCTTTTGGGGATGCTGCATATTCTGACAGGAACAACAGAAGTAATCTTATCGTCAATCGCAACGACTCCGTTTTATTTTTTGCCGGTGATGGTAGCATATTCAGCGGCCAAACATTTTGATACAGATCCTTTGGTGGCGATCATCAGTGTATGTGTGATGCTTTTTCCGGATTTTGCAGCGCTTATGGAAAGCGGAGAGAAGGTCACCTTTATTGGGATTCCAGTGGTTTCAGCCACTTACGCTTACAGTGTTATTCCAATCATTCTGTTAATCTATTGCATGTCTCATGTGGTGCACTTTCTGAGGAGGATTATAAAAGAGAGTTTACAGCCGTATTTTTTGGCTGTATGCGCAATTTTTATCACGTCTTTGTTGGGAATTTTGGTGATTGAACCGGTAGTAAGTCTGGTGAGCAATGGTCTTGCCCAGGGGCTTAACGTGATGCAGGAGCGTGTGCCAATGGCGGCGTGGGGACTGCTGGCGGCGATCACACTGTTCTTAGTCTCCACGGGAATGCACTGGATTTTTATGTCGCTGGCAATCACACAGATTGGACTGACAGGGGTGGATTACGGTATTATGGTAGCTCTGCTCATCTCTAATATGTCCCTGGCAGGTTGTGATCTGGGAGTGTTTGTGAAATCCAAGGATAAAGGGCGCAGATCCCTGGCCATGAGCGCCATGCTCACAGTGCTGATTCCGGGTATTTCGGAACCATCGGTTTTTGGTATTTGTTTCAGGGAAAAGACGCCGGCGGTGGCTAATGTTCTGGGTTGTTTGATCGCAGGCATTGTGCAGGGTATTATCACGGTGCATTGTTATATTTATACATTTCCGAGTATTCCGTCTATATTGATGTTTTACAGCGACAGGGAACCGGTCAATCTGTTGAAGGCGATTGTTGTAGGAGTGGTGGCTTTTGCGGCTAGCTTTATTCTGACTGTTTTTATCTACAAGGAGCAGTCAGACGTGGAAGCAAAGCAGATGGCATAAGACGGATCCGGAAACAGAAGGGGCTTTGGGTGTGCCACTGCCTGTCGTGACATGGAGGTATATATGAAAAAACTGTTATTTTTTGTGGGAGACATAGAGACACAGGGATATTTCTCATTGCAGATCGCGGAGGCCATGGAGGCGATAGGGCATGAGACTTTTATCTATGATCTGAGTAAACCCTGGAACAGTACGGAGAAGTTTTTTCATTTTTTTGAAAAGGGAAACACAGCGCTGATCAATTTCAATTTTCACGGGATGAGTGGAGAGGATTATTTCCTGGATGAAAATGGAACCATGATGTGGGATGCGCTTTCCATACCCAGTTATAATATTGTGGTGGATCATCCCATGTACTATCATCATTTTTTGGAAAAGGTACCGTGTAATTATCATCACATCAGCATTGACAGGAATCATGAGACATATATGAGACGCTTTTTCCCGGAGATTGTAAACGGCCCCTTTCTGCCGCTGGCCGGTACGAAGTTGTATCCGGACAGGTCGAATGTGCCTGTGGAGTTCCGTAAATATGATGTGACAATGGTGGGTAATTACTGTGTGCCGGCTACTTTTGAAAAGTATATCACAAGGATTGACGATGAGTACACGGCGTTTTATTATGGCATGATCGATGACCTGCTGGCCAATCCCTGGAAGACAGTGGAAGAAGTGGCGCAGGCGCACCTTACAGAAGAACTGGGGGAAGTGCCGGAGGATGAGTTTAAAAAGGTTATGGCGGCACTCACCTTTATTGATTTGTATGTGCGTTATACGTTTCGAGGACGTGCGGTGCAGGAACTGGTGGATGCAGGAATCAAAGTGCATGTGTTTGGGGATGGCTGGCAGCTTTTGGAGTGCAGGCAGGCACAGAATCTGATGATCATGAATAGTCTGGATTCCGTGGGGTGTCTTAAGAAACTGTGTCAGACGAAATTATCACTCAATGTAATGCCCTGGTTTAAGGATGGCGCCCACGACAGGATTTTTAACAGTATGTTGAATGGGGCGGTCTGTCTGACAGACAGCAGCATATATCTGGATAGTATTTTGCAGGATCGTATAAACTGCGGTCTTTATACGCTGAAAAACATGGAGCGGCTGCCGGAGATTGCGGCGGACCTGCTGGCTGATCCCGGGCTGATGCAAAAGATTGCGGACGGAGGATATGAGACAGCAAGAGCGGGGCATACCTGGGCGCATCGGGCACAGACGCTGCATGAATTGGTGGAAAAAGATTAGATGTATTAGGGAGTGAGTGGACAAATGGATTTCATAAAGAAGTATGAGGACAGACGAAGAAGGCGCATACAATGGCTCTATGAACGTCATAAAAGACTTCGTATGCTGTTAAAGGAGCATGCCGAAGACATTCTTAATTCGCAGAATTTCAAGAGCACCAGAGGGCATATACAGCATGGCACGATGACGGTGCACAATCATTGTATGGATGTGGCACGTTACAGCCTGCTTTTGAACAGGAAGCTAAATCTGCATTGCAATAAGCATGATCTGATCAGAGGCGCGCTGTTACATGATTATTTTCTTTATGACTGGCATGATAAGGAATACTTGTCCCAGAGAAAAAGGCTGCATGGGTTTCACCACCCAATGACAGCGCTGCATAATGCAGAGAAAGAGTATCAGCTCAATGATATTCAACGGGAGATTATTAAAAAACATATGTGGCCGTTGTCGGTGGTACCGCCAGTCTGTCGGGAAGCATGGGTAGTGACGGCTGCGGATAAATATTGTTCCTTTATGGAGACAGTAGGCCTGCATAAGGGACACGGCGCACGGGTATCATAAAGAGCCGGTGAGGATAGCACAAAAGGTATGGAAAAAGGCGTGGAAGCAGAAGTAGATGTAAACTCAAGAGATAAGAATCTAAAGGAAAAGCTACAGGAAGAACTACAGGAAAGGCAACAGACAGCAGGTATTTATCAGGCGTTATCAGTATACTGCGCTGGTGAGGATTATCCCTGTCACATGCCGGGGCATAAGCGAAATCCGGATAGCGGGGAAATGGCGGATTTCTATCGGATTGACATTACGGAAATAGACGGGTTTGACAATCTGCACCATGCGGAAGGTATGATCAAGGAAGCTCAGGAGAGGGCAAACCGGCTGTACGGGGCACAGGAGACTTACTTTCTGGTGAACGGCAGTACCTGCGGGGTGCTGGCGGCGATTATGTCTGTGACGCAGCCGGGAGATGAGATCCTGATAGCCCGTAATTGTCATAAAGCAGTGTATCATGCGATGATCTTGCAGGGCTTGAGGCCGCGCTATTATTATCCAGAAATCATACAGGAGTATGGTATTCATGATGGGGTGGATGCAGAGAAGATAGGAAATCTTTTGGACAAATATCCGGCCTGTAATGCGGTGGTGCTTACATCACCTACCTATGAGGGCATTATGTCTGATATCCGGGCGGCGGCCCGTGCTGCACATGAGCGGGGCAAAGCGCTTATTGTAGACGAAGCGCATGGAGCGCACCTGGATCTTTGGGACAGAGGGAGACAGGATGATAGGACATGCGAAGCAGGTTCGGCTTCCTTGGGCAAAGGGCAGCAGGGTGCCGTGGCGGCGGGAGCGGATTTGGTGATACACAGTCTGCACAAGACATTACCGGCGATGACACAGACAGCGCTCTTACATGTAAATGGCAGTCTGGTAAACCGGGATAGACTGCGCAGGTATCTGACCATGCTGCAGAGCAGCAGCCCATCTTATGTATTGATGGCCAGCATGGATTCCTGCATACGCTTTCTGAAGGAACAAGGCGAGGAAAGATTTGCCTTTTTTGAGGCGCAATATGATACTTTTTGTAAAAAAACCGCGCTGTGCCGGCACCTTCGTATTGGGAGAATGTCGGATGTGACAGGAAAAGGGTATCGCTTGACGGCATGGGATATCGGAAAGATTGTAATCTCTGTTAAGGATACGTCTATGCGCGGCCCGCAGTTATATGATATTTTGAGGCAGGAATATCATCTGCAGATGGAGATGGCGGCGGATACGTTTGTGTTGGCGATGATGACGGTGATGGATACGGAAGAAGGCTGGCAGAGATTGGCTGACGCAATCTGCGCGATAGATGATAGGATAGAGAAGGGAACCGGCGGCGAAATGATCTCTGGGAGCAATAGCATTCCATGTATGGGTCGTTCTGACCTGGACAGTGCGGAGTGTGAGGCAGAGATGAAGAATCCGTCAGCATCTTATCCAGAAGCCCAGATGACGCCATCACAGGCATTTCACAGCGCGCAGGAGGAAATACCAATAGAGGATGCGGCCGGCAGGCTGGCAGCCGATTTTATTAATCTGTACCCGCCGGGGATTCCGCTGATTGTGCCGGGGGAAGTCATTGACGGGGCAATGATAAGGAAGCTTAACAAGAGCCTGAAACTTGGCCTTACCGTGCTGGGGGTATCCGAGTCGGGACAGATTCGTGTGGTCAGGGAAGAGGGTTGTCGGTAGCGGTTGAAATTCCCATGAAAGTGTGGCATTATTAATATAAGGATTACGATAAAAGGTAATGGCGTTTATGGGAAAAATAGTATGTCTGATGGGCAAGAGTTCATCGGGTAAAGATACCATATATAAAAAAATATTAATGCAGGAAAAAGTGCATTTGGAGACGATAGTGCCGTATACGACCAGGCCGATCCGGGCTGGGGAAAGGGACGGCGTGGAGTATCATTTTACGGATGAGGATGGCTATCAGGCGCTTCTAGCACAGGGGAGCATAATAGAATCAAGGGCGTACAATACCTGCTATGGCGTCTGGCGGTATTTTACGGTGGCTGATGATACCATTGATTTAGATAGTTGTTCCTATGTGCTGATCGGTACACTGGAGGCTTATGAGCAGCTTCGTAAATTTTACGGGGCAGACAGGGTTATACCGGTTATGATCGAATTGGATGACGGTGTGCGGCTGCAGAGAGCCTTAGACCGGGAAACAGCACAGGATCATCCGAAGTATGAGGAGATGTGCAGACGTTTTCTGGCGGATGCAGAGGATTTTTCTGCAGAGAAAATGGCGCGTGCGGATATCAGCAGGACTTTTAACAATGATCAGCTGGATCACTGTCTGAATGAGATAGTAGCGTATCTGCAGGAGAATCTGAAGTCATGACGGAAAAGAGGTGACAGGAGTGGATATTAAGGTAAATCAGGTACAGCAGGCACCGCAGGTGGAACAGACGCAGCAGGTGCAGGATACAGACGGCACATTCAAGTTCACTCTCGTCAGCAGGATTGAGGAGCAGGACTTACAGCAGGCGCTGGCCGGGATGATGGAGGAGATCACCAGACAGGGTGACAAACTAGCCAAACATCGGGATATCAAGGATATGAAGCGGTATCGGGCGCTGATCAAGGATTTTCTGAATGAGGTAGTCAATCGTTCCCATGCTTTTTCCAGAGAAAATTTTCTGGATAGACGGGGACGGCACAGAGTATATGGAATCATCCGGCTGATCGATCAGAATCTGGATCAACTTGCACAGGAACTTGTGAAAGATGAACAGGATCATCTGGCGATTCTTGACAAGATTGGAGAAATACGGGGGCTGTTGTTGGATATCTTTACTTAAGGGGAAGCGGTGAGGTTATAGATGGCAAAATTTACAGATATTATTGGACAGGAACAGTTAAAAGAGCATATACAGAACGCGATTGCTTCAAATAAGGTGTCGCATGCTTACATTATCAATGGGGAACGCAATGCCGGCAAAGAATTTATTGCGCGGATTTTTGCGATGACCCTGCAGTGCGAGAAAGGCGGCGCGGAGCCGTGTAATGAGTGTCATTCCTGTAAGCAGGCTCTCAGTCACAACCAGCCTGATATTATCTATATCAGCCATGAGAAGCCTAACAGCATTGGTGTGGAAGACATTCGCGGACAGATTAACAATGATATCGGCATTAAACCTTATAGCAGCCCGCGCAAGATTTATATCATGAATGAGGGCGAGAAGATGACGCCGCAGGCGCAGAATGCACTTTTGAAGACCTTGGAAGAGCCGCCGGAGTATGCGGTCATTTTGATCCTGACAGACAATGTGGAGGCGCTTCTTCCCACGATCATCAGCCGGTGCGTGGTGCTCAACATGAAACCGGTGTCGGACACGCTTGTGAAAAAGTATCTGATGGAAGAGTTGGGTGTACCGGACTATAAGGCAAATATCTGTGTGGCTTTTGCCAGAGGCAATATCGGCAAGGCAAAACTTCTGGCCAGCAGTGAGGAGTTTGAGAAGGTCAAAGAGGAAGCCATAACACTGGTGAAATATATCAATGATATGGAGATCAACGAGATTGTCAAGGCAATTAAGAAGATTATGGAGTACAAGCTGGATGTCAACGATTATCTGGATATTTTGACTGTTTGGTATCGGGATGCGCTTTTATATAAGGCGACCAAAGATGTGAACAGTCTGGTGTTTAAGAATGAAATACAACAGATCAGGAAAGTGGCGGACAGAAGCACTTACGAGGGGATTGAGACGATTGTCAAAGCGCTCCAGCAGGCCAGAAGAAGGCTGGAAGCTAATGTCAATTTTGATCTGACGATGGAACTTATGCTCCTTACGATTAAGGAGAATTAGGCGAAGGCCCGGCATGCGGGCAGGGTCTGCCTGGAAAATGTGGAGGTTGATAGATTATGATAAAGGTAATAGGAGTGCGGTTTCGAACCGCCGGTAAGATATATTATTTTGATCCGGGGAAATTGGAAGTGAAGAGAAACGACCATGTGATCGTAGAGACGGCCAGAGGCATTGAGTATGGTACAGTGGTCGGTGAACCCAGGGAAGTAGAGGACGATAAAGTTGTCCAGCCGCTGAAGGCAGTGCTTCGTGTGGCAACACAGAAAGATGATGAGCAGGAAGCAGCAAACAAGAAGAAGGAGAAGGAAGCTTATCAGATCTGTCTGGAAAAGATTAGAAAACACAATCTGCAGATGAAATTGATCGATGCAGAATATACTTTTGATAACAACAAAGTTTTGTTTTATTTTACGGCGGACGGTCGTATTGATTTCAGAGAACTGGTCAAAGATTTGGCGTCAGTCTTTAAGACACGGATTGAACTTCGCCAGATTGGCGTGCGGGATGAGACTAAGATTCTGGGCGGCATCGGCATCTGCGGCAGACCGCTTTGCTGCCACACTCATTTATCAGAGTTTGCGCCGGTGTCAATCAAGATGGCGAAAGAACAGAATCTATCCCTGAATCCGACAAAGATATCCGGTGTCTGCGGCAGACTGATGTGCTGCTTAAAGAATGAAGAGGAGACTTATGAGGAACTGAACAGAAAGCTGCCCAACGTAGGTGACTTTGTGACTACAGAGGACGGTCTCAAGGGCGAAGTGCACAGCGTCAATGTACTGCGTCAGCTGGTGAAGGTCGTAGTGGATGTGGGCGATGAGAAGGAGATTCAGGAGTATAAGGTGGAGCAGATCCGCTTTAAGAGAAGACACGGAAAGAACCGCAAGGTGGAAGCCAATGAGGCGGAATTGAAAGAACTTGAGAAACTTGAAAAGCAGGACGGGAACAAATCCGCAATCGATGATAACTGATTGGTTCAGGTCTTGTCCTCCGGAGGTTAGAGGTGTCAAAAGACAAAGAGATTTTAAAGGGGAATGAGCGGATTGACGATCTGGAGCGGAACGGGTATCGCATCATACAAGATCCCGGACGCTTCTGTTTCGGGATGGATGCGGTGCTTCTGTCCGGATTTGCCAGAGTAAAGGATGGTGCGGCAGTGCTGGACTTAGGAACCGGGACGGGGATCATTCCTATTTTGTTAGAGGCAAAGACAGGGGCAGCGCATTTGACAGGATTGGAGATTCAGGCGGACAGTGCGGACATGGCAAGGCGCAGTGTCCGTTTGAATGGATTGGAAGATAAAATAGAGATTATCACAGGAGATATCAAAGAGGCAGAAGTGTGGTTTGAGGCTGCTTCTTTTGACGTTATAACCTGCAATCCGCCTTATATGATAGGTCAGCATGGACTTAAGAATCCTGAGGATGCCAAGGCAATAGCCAGACATGAGATACTTTGTACGCTGCAGGATGTAGTCTCACAGACAGCCAGACTTCTGAAACCGGGTGGCAGTTTCTTTCTGGTACACAGACCCTTTCGGCTGGCAGAGATTATGGTGACTCTGCAGGAATATAAATTGGAGCCCAAGCGGATGCAGCTCGTCTATCCCTTTGTGGACAAAGAGCCAAATATGGTGCTGATCGAGGCAAGGCGGGGCGGCAGACCGCGGATGACGGTGGAGAAGCCCTTGATCGTATACCGCGAACCGGGAGAGTATATGCCGGAGATTTATGATATTTATGGATATTGACAGAAGAGAAGGAAATGCGAAAGGGGGATTTATGCCGGGAATCTTATATTTATGTGCGACTCCTATCGGAAATCTGGGTGACATGACGCCCCGTGTGGTGGAGACATTACGCAATGTGGATGTGATTGCGGCGGAGGATACACGTAATAGCATTAAGTTATTAAACCATTTCGAGATAAAGACTTCTATGACAAGTTATCACGAATATAATAAAGTAGAAAAGGCGGACTTCCTTATCAGTCAGATGCAACAGGGAAAAGATGTGGCGCTCATCACGGACGCCGGTACGCCGGCCATATCGGATCCCGGAGAGGTGCTTGTGAAAAAGTGTCAGGAGGCCGGGATCTCCGTGACTTCTCTGCCTGGACCTGCGGCCTGTATCACAGCGCTCACACTTTCGGGGCTTTCTACCAGACGATTTTGCTTCGAGGGCTTTCTGCCTGCTGATAAGAAAGAAAAGGCACAGATCTTGAAGGAACTGCAGGAGGAATCAAGGACGATCATTCTCTATGAGGCGCCCCATCATCTGGTGAGGACATTAGGAGAACTGTATGCAGCATTGGGAGACCGCCGAATTACCCTTTGCAGGGAACTTACAAAGAAATTTGAGACGGTGTTTCCTACAACGTTCGAGGAGGCGCTGAAGTATTATGAAAAGGAAGAACCCCGCGGTGAGTATGTGCTTGTCGTGGAGGGTAAGAGTCTGCTCCGGAAAAAAGAAGAGGCACAGGCGGCCTGGCAGAGCATGACGATAGAAGAACATATGACATATTATGAGGAGGGGGGAATGGATGAAAAAAGTGCGATGAAACAGGTTGCGAAGGATCGTGGCGTGTCAAAAAGAGAAATTTATCAATATTTATTGCCAAAATGATTGACAAAACGCCCGGAATCCGTAAAATTATGATTGACAAATGCTAGAGCAGAGAATATACTTTGAATGTCAAACTATTTTAATGGCGAAAAGGAGATAAGGAAAATGTTAGAGAGAGTTATTGAGATCATTCAGGAACAGTTAAACTTAGACGGCGTAGAAATTACCGAGGAATCCTCTTTCAAGGACGATCTTGGAGCAGACTCCTTGGATTTATTTGAACTTGTTATGGCTTTTGAGGAAGAGTATGGCGTAGAGATCCCTTCTGAGGACTTAGAGCAGATCACGACAGTTGGCGCTGTTGTTGAATATATGAAGAACAAAGGGGTGGAGGCGTAAGAACGCCTTTTGATTGAGGTTTATAAAATGAAAACTAAGATTACAGAACTTCTGGGAATCGAGTATCCGATTTTTCAGGGCGGTATGGCCTGGGTTGCAGAGTATCATCTGGCGGCGGCTGTATCGGAAGCGGGCGCTCTGGGCATTATCGGCGCAGGCGGCGCACCGGCTGCCTTTGTGAGGGAGCAGATACAAAAGGTCAAAGAACTGACGGATAAACCTTTTGGGGTTAATCTGATGCTGATGAATCCGGAAGCCGATGAGATTGCGAAAGTGATCGTGGAGGAAGGTGTCAAAGTGGTGACCACTGGCGCCGGAAATCCAGGCAAATATATGGCCATGTGGAAAGAGGCCGGCATTAAGGTGATTCCTGTAGTTGCCAGTGTGGGTCTGGCAAAAATGATGGAACGTGCCGGCGCGGATGCTGTGGTGGCAGAAGGCACGGAATCCGGCGGGCATATCGGAGAGACAACTACAATGACGTTGGTACCGCAGGTGGTAGATGCGGTAGGTATTCCTGTGGTTGCGGCAGGCGGTATTGCGGACGGCAGAGGATTTGCAGCGGCGATGATGCTGGGTGCGGAAGCGGTTCAGATGGGGACACGGTTCCTGGTAGCGGCTGAGTGTACCGTACATGACAACTATAAGAAAAAGGTAATCGCGGCGAAGGACATCGATTCCGAAGTTACCGGCAGGGCAAATGGACATCCGGTTCGTCAGATTCGTAATAAACTGACCAGAGAGTATTTGCAGATGGAGAAGCAGGGAGCTTCTTTGGAAGAGATGGAGCATCTGACGCTGGGTTCACTGCGCAAGGCTGTGGTAGAGGGTGATGTGGTATCCGGCACTCTTATGGCCGGACAGATTGCCGGTATGGTCAGCAAGGAGCAGACTTGTGCGGAAATGATCGCAGAGATTATGGATCAGGCTGAAGTTCTCTTAAAGTTGAAATGATTTGAGGCCGGAAAGCGGATTTTGCAATCGGGCTTGTTCTATTAATCATTAGGATAGAAAAATGCAGAAAGATGCTAAGAAAAGCAAGCTGCGTGGCTTGCTTTTTTTAAAACACAAATACTTTGAAACTCAAACTATTTGAATATCATAAAAGGAACATCAATTATGAGAAAGGTGGAATGGATTATGGGTAAGACGGCATTTATGTTCCCGGGACAGGGAGCGCAGTATGTGGGAATGGGTAAAGATTTTTATGAGCAGATTCCGGTCTGTAAGGAGATGTATGAACTGGCTGGCAAGGCCAGCGGTCTTGACGTGGAAGCAATCTGTTTTGAAGAGAATGAGCAGATCAATATTACGGAATACACACAGATTGCCATGTTGGCTACAGAGGTAGCAATGTTAAAGGCAGTGGAAGAAAAGGGCATCAAACCGGATGTGACGGGAGGCTTAAGCCTTGGAGAATATGGCGCGCTGGTGGCAAGCGGTGTTATGAGTCCGGAAGATGTGTTTAAAATAGTGCGTAAGCGCGGTATTTATATGCAGGAGGCAGTGCCCCAGGGCGGCGCAATGGTGGCGGTGCTTGGTCTGGACACGGCAGTGATCGAGCAGATATGTGAGGAGACGCCCGGCATGGTGACCATTGCCAATTATAACTGCCCGGGACAGATCGTCATTACCGGTGAAGAGGGGGCGGCGCAGGCGGCTGTGGAGAAACTGACAGCGGCAGGCGCAAAGAGATGTGTACCCTTAAAAGTCAGCGGTCCTTTCCATTCTCCCCTGTTAGTGGGCGCTGGTGAGAAACTGGCAAAGGAATTGGAAACGGTGGAAATCCATGATATTGAGATTCCTTATATCGCCAACGTGACGGCGGACTATGTGAAAGATAAGGCGGAGGTAAAACCTCTTTTAGAGAAACAGGTTTCTTCTTCCGTGAAGTGGCAGCAGACTGTGGAACGGATGATTGCAGATGGTGTGGACACCTTCATCGAAATCGGCCCCGGCAGGACATTGTCAGGATTTATGAGGAAGATCAACCGGGATGTGAAGGTGATCAATATTGAAAAAGTTGAGGATTTGGAGAAACTTGTCTAAATTTCATCGCAGGACTGAGTCTGCGAAGCAAATTACTTTTATTATAAAGAGAGGAAGGGCCGAAATATGTTGACTGGTAAGGTAGCATTGGTGACCGGCGCAGGGCGCGGGATTGGCAGGCAGATTGCACTGACACTTGCGGAGTATGGCGCGGATGTGATTGTAAATTATAATGGTTCCAAAGAGAAAGCGGAGGAAGTCGCAGCGCAGATTGAGAGCATGGGAAGAAAGGCTGTTGCAGTGCAGTGCAGTGTGGCGGATTATGAGGCTTGTGGACAGATGATTACGGATATGCTGGCGGCTTTCGGGCATATTGATATTCTGGTGAACAATGCAGGTATTACGCGGGATAATCTGGTGATCAAGATGACAGAAGAGGACTTCGATGCGGTCATTGATACCAACTTAAAGGGTACCTTTAATAGTATCAAGCATATGTATCGTCCTTTCTTGAAACAGAAGGCGGGCAGAATCATTAATCTGTCCTCTGTTACCGGTGTGTTGGGCAATGCTGGACAGGCAAATTATGCGGCGTCTAAAGCCGGCGTGATCGGATTGACCAAATCCATGGCAAGAGAACTGGCCAGCCGGAATATTACGGTCAATGCCGTGGCGCCGGGATTTATCGATACCGATATGACACAGGCCATGACAGATGCAGCCAGAGAGGCGACTCTTGCGCAGATTCCCTTAAAACGTGTAGGGACACCGAAAGATATCGCAGAAACAGTAGCGTTTCTGGCAAGCGATAAAGCGGCTTACATTACGGGCCAGGTAATCTCTGTAGACGGTGGTATGGCGATGTAACAGCCGCAGAGGAAAACCAAGCGGCTGCAAGGCTATGAAAAGACCAAGCGGCTGCAAAGCTGTGCAAGTACAAATAACAAAATAGAAAAGGAGTTAAGAGGGCGAAATGAGCAGACGAGTAGTGGTAACAGGAATGGGTGCGATCACCCCTATCGGACTGAGTGTGGATGAGTTCTGGACAGGTGTCAAGGAGGGGAGGATAGGGTTTGCGCCTATCACCAAATTTGACACAACAGATTTTAAATGTAAACTTGCTGCAGAGGTCAAAGACTTTGACGGCAAGAATTATATGGATTTTAAGGCAGCCAAGAGAATGGAGCCCTTCTCCCAGTATGCAGTAGCGGCGACCAAAGAGGCGATGGAAGATGCGGGCATTGATATGGAGAAAGAAGATCCCTACCGCGTGGGTGTGGCGGTCGGTTCTGGTACTGGTTCTCTGCAGGCGATGGAGCGCTCCCACAGCAGGCTGGTCGAAAAAGGCCCCGGCAGGATTGAGCCGCTTTTTGTGCCGCTTACCATTTCCAATATGGCGGCAGGTAATGTATCCATACAGTTTGGCTTAAAAGGTAAGAGCATCAATGTGGTGACAGCCTGTGCGACAGGCACCAACTCTATCGGTGAGGCGTTCCGCGCGATTCAGTACGGAGATGCAGAAGTAATGGTGGCAGGCGGTACGGAGGGCAGCGTGTGTCCTATCGGTATCGGCGGCTTCTCGGCGCTGACTGCATTATCCACTTCCGAAGACCCAGAGAGATGTTCTATTCCTTTTGATAAAGAGAGAGGCGGTTTCGTCATGGGAGAGGGCGCCGCTGTCGTGGTGCTTGAGGAGTTGGAGCATGCCAAAGCAAGAGGCGCGAAAATTTATGCAGAGGTGGCAGGTTATGGCTGTTCTTCCGATGCCTATCATATCACTTCTCCTGCGGAAGATGGTGCAGGTGCGGCAAAAGCGATGGAGTATGCGGTGAAAGATGCTGGTCTGGAACTGAATGATATCACTTACATCAATGCTCACGGAACCGGTACCCATCACAATGACCTTTTTGAGACGCGGGCCATCAAACTGCTCTTTGGTGATCATGCGAAAGATATCAGGATTAATTCCACCAAGTCCATGGTAGGACATCTGCTGGGCGCAGCTGGTGCGATTGAGTTTGTCACCTGCGTAAAGGAAATTCAGGAGGGATATATTCACAAGACGGTGGGCTATCAGGTACCGGATGAGGAATGTGATCTGGACTACTGTAAGGAATCCTATACAGAAGAGGTAAAATATGCTCTGTCCAATTCCCTTGGCTTTGGCGGACACAATGCCAGCCTTCTGGTTAAGAAATATGAATAAGCATGTTTTCGAGTCTGCAGCCAGCTAAATAGAACAAGCGCTGCGAAGCGACATTTATGAGAATGAGAGGATAATGATATGTCATTGATGACGGCGAAAGAAATCATGGAGATCATCCCCCACAGACAGCCTTTTATGCTGATCGACACGATCGAAGAACTGGAAGAGGGCAAACGCGTGGTGGCCAAAAAATGTGTGTCCTATAATGAACCCTTTTTTGCAGGACACTTTCCGAATGAGCCGGTGATGCCGGGTGTGCTGATCGTGGAAGCGCTGGCGCAGACAGGTGCGGTGGCAATCTTAAGCCAGCCGGAATTTAAAGGAAAGACAGCTTATTTTGCAGCCATTAACAGTGCAAAATTTAAGGGGAAAGTGGTTCCTGGGGATGTGCTTACTCTGGAGACAGAAATTGTTAAAATTAAGGGTCCTATTGGCGTAGGTGCGGCGAAGGCTTATGTGGACGGGAAACTGGTCACGCAGGCGGAACTTACCTTCGCGATTGGGGAAGCATAGGGCGAAAGCCAGAGGATGTTATTGCGGCATCAGAATGGTGAGGAAATAAATCATGATAAATGTTAAATCTTTAAAAATAGGTGACCTGTCAGCACGTGTGCCGGTTATCCAAGGAGGTATGGGAGTCGGCGTAAGCCTTTCATCTCTGGCCGGCGCGGTAGCCGCAGAAGGTGGAATCGGCGTGATTTCCACAGCGCAGATAGGGTATCGGGAGCCGGACTTTGACACAGATCCTATCGGAGCGAATCTGCGGGCCATAGGGTCAGAGATCGCAAAGGCCAGACAGATTGCCAAAGACGGCGTTCTGGGTGTCAATATCATGGTAGCGACCAGAAAATATGAAGAATATGTCAAAGCGGCTGTGGCTGCGGGAATCGACCTGATCATTTCCGGGGCGGGACTGCCCATGGATTTGCCAAAGATTGTGGGAGCGGCGAAGACGAAACTTGCACCGATTGTATCCAGCGTCAAGTCAGCGCAGGTTATTATGCGGTACTGGTGGAAAAAGTACAGCCGACTGCCGGATGCGGTGGTGATTGAGGGGCCGTTAGCCGGTGGACATCTGGGATTCCATAAAGAACAATTGGAAGATATCGAAGCCCTTCATTATGATGAGGAGGTAAAGGCGATCATTGCACAGGTCAATGAGACAGCGGCAGAGCATGAGAAGGAGATTCCGGTCATCATGGCAGGCGGCATTTATACTCGTGAAGACATGGAGCATTATGTGGAGATGGGAGCTGCCGGCGTACAGATGGCCACAAGATTTGTGACAACCTATGAGTGCGATGCGGACGAGGCGTATAAGCAAAGCTACATTGATGCGAAGAAAGAGGACATTGTGATTGTACAGAGTCCTGTAGGTATGCCGGGACGCGCCATTCTGAATCCTTTTATGAAAAGGGCAAAGGAAGGGCAGATTCCGCATGGAAAGTGTCATTTGTGTATTAGCACCTGTAAGCCGGACCAGACCCCTTATTGTATCACGGATGCACTGGTAAATGCAGTGAAGGGCAGAGTGGATAAGGCACTCTTATTCTGCGGAGCCAATGCTTACCGTGCCACAAAGCTGGAACATGTAAAGGATATCATGGAAGAATTCAGGCCGGTGTAAGTAAGAAACATTGAGCGTGATAAATGGCATATAGAAATGTATAAACGAAAATAACAATGAAAATTGAGCGGGGAGAATTACATGAAAACGAGAATCATAGGAACAGGGAGTTGTCTGCCGGAAAATGTGGTGACAAATGATGATCTGTCTAAGATTATGGATACTTCCGATGAGTGGATCAGCAGCAGAACGGGAATCAGGGAACGACATCTGGCAAAAGAAGAGACCACAGCCAGTATGTCCACAGAGGCAGCCAGACGCGCATTGGAAAATGCAGGTGTGACAGCCAAGGAGATTGACCTGATTATCCTGGGGACGGTGACGGCGGATCATGTGACGCCTTCCTGTGCCTGCGAAGTACAGGCGGCGCTGGGAGCAGATCGGGCGGTGGCTTTTGACATCAATGCAGCTTGTTCCGGTTTTATGTTTGCTCTGAACATTGCCAATGCTTATCTGCAGGCAGGATTTTATAAAACAGCGCTTGTGCTGGGGGCGGAGACCTTATCCAAGATTATGGACTGGAATGACCGCAGTACCTGCGTGCTCTTTGGGGACGGTGCGGGCGCCGTAGTTGTCCGTGCGGATGAAAACAGCGGATTACTCGCTTTTGACCAGGGCTCGGATGGCAGCAGGGGAGGAGTTCTTGCGTGTGAGAACCGTACCAATAACAATCCACTGGTGGATACGTCCAAAGACCTTGCCTATATACAAATGGACGGACAGGAAGTCTATAAGTTTGCGGTGACGGCAGTACCTTCCTCATTGCAGAAGACTATTGTTGCTGCGGGTCTTACGGTGGAGGACATCGATTACTTTGCTTTGCATCAGGCCAACATCCGTATTCTGCAATCGGTAGCCAAACGGCTGCATGTATCGGCGGATAAATTTCCCATCAGCCTGGATCATTGTGGAAATATCTCCGCAGCCAGTGTGCCGATTCTGCTCGATGAGATGAACCGCAAAGGCATGTTAAAACCTGGCATGAAGATTGCCATGAGCGGTTTTGGCGGCGGTCTGACTTGGGCTTCTGCAGTCGTTGAATGGTAAAAAGGATTTGACTTTTCAGAAGTCATCCGGGTATAATAAGTTTCAGTATCAAGTATTTTATGGTATAGAAAACTTTTTGATTACATCTGAGATTGGATTTATGTTTTGGAAAATGTTAAATTTGCAACTGAAAAAAGGTTATATTTATCCCCTTTACAGGGATAGTGCGCCTTTTTTTAGGAAGATTTGCAAAACATATCCAATGCATGATCTGTGATATGGATTGTTAAAGCGAATATCTTATAGGATTGGCACATTATCTCCTTAACTATTTGTTTCAGGCGTTGAGCAAACGCTGATGATTCTAAAAGTAAGGAGATTTTTTATGCTTAAAATTAAAAAACAAATATGGACACTATATACATCATCCGTGTTGGGGAGGTTATCTTTGACCGGCGCATGGGTGGCGATACTTGCCGATCTGTTCGGAAGGAAAGCTATGCTTATTGTGAGCGGTGTTATGAGAACGATCGGCAATATTGTCATGATATTTTCCTGCAATTTGTGGATGGTATGCGCAGCGCTTTCATTCTATGCCATGAGCTATAATTTTGCTTCGGGTTCGGACGATGCGCTGGCATATGATTCGTTGAAGAAGGTCGGAAAGGAAGCCTATTATGAGAAATACGCATCGAATCAATTGATTATCTACCGTCTGTGTAGCGGGATATCAACACTAAGTGCAGGTTTTGCACTTTTAATCGGACACAGAGCGGCCTACGGAACGGATATTCTGATGTCTGCTGCGCAGATTTGGGTGCTTACGTCACTTTGCGAGGTGCGGGGGAGTGATGAGGATAGTATTCATGAAAGAGATGTGACAGCTACTGTCAGGAAAGAATTTGTAAATTGTTTTAAGGAGAGTATCTCCTTTATGCACAGGGAGAAGAAAACCATCGTTCTCATGTTCTGCAATTCATTGGTAGGGGCGGTGGATATTCTGCTGCTGTTTTTTCTACAGGCAAAACTGCCGGCCGCAGGTATGCCGGAGTGGGCTCTTGGGGTTGCCTTGTTCTTTATGGAAATGGGAGGTATCCTGGGGGCGAAACTGATACTTAAGTGTAAGAAGCTGCGTTATCGGAGTGTGTTTGCCATTACAGGTGCTCTTGTGTTGCTGGGAGTGGCAGTGGAGCATTCCGGGGTCAGCCTGCTTATGGCGGCCGGCGGATTTGTGGCGGCCCTTTGTGATGATGCGCTTCAGGTAAGGACGAATACGATCCTGCAGAATATGTTTCCGTCAGAACAGCGGGCAACACTTATTTCCATGGAATCGTTTACGTTTTCCATGATCATGATTGTGTTATCACCGCTTGCCGGAGTGCTTTTCTCTTGGTGGTAGGCAAGCTTTTTACGAGGCAGAAGATGGCAAGAAGAAGTCTGGTTTTCATGCATATGAAAGAAATGCCACGCAAAGTAGCAGGATAAGGCGGAATGTAATCTCTGCTTGCTTGTATTGCAAAATGTATTTTCCTATACTTAAGTCTGTGCCAGACTAATTTATTTGTTTTTGATTATAGATAAGGAGGATTCACATGACATTTGCAGAAAAACTAAAATCGATCCGCAAGCAGGCAGGGATGTCGCAGGAGCAGTTGGCAGAAAAACTTGGCGTATCAAGGCAGGCAGTTACAAAGTGGGAAACGGACGCGGGTGTTCCCGAGATAGAAAATATTATGGCAATCTCTGCCTTGTTTGATATTTCGATAGATAGTCTGCTCTCTAATGAAAAAGGAGCCAAAAAGCCAACAGAGTATCTTTATGAAAGTGTCACGGAGTACGATATTGACGAGCCGAAACGTTATGATATGAAGCTCGGCGGGGCAAAGCAATTGATACTGTCAGGATATGAGGGCGAGAAAATCCGTGTCCGCCTTGTATCCAATACCATGCGTACGCTGCAGAATGATTTTAAAGTCAGGATTGATGATATTAAGAAAAGGATTGATGTGGATGTAAACCGTAAGAATGGGGTGACTGAAGCAATGGCTAAAGATGCGGTCAGTATCTTTGTCCAGATACCGAAGCCGTATATCGGAAAAATCGAGTGTGCAATCAACGCGGAAACGGTGGAAATTCGTTCTTTGGAGTGCGACAGCATAGAACTTGATACAAAGACATCAAAAATTATGCTTGAGGATATTGCCGGTACGGTAGAAATAAATTGTAACCTTGATATGGAAGTGCTCTGCCGTACCTTACATGGAGAGGTGGCGATCAATCAGATATCGGCAACCTCCAAAATACATGTTCCGGAAGGCGTGGCTTTTACTGCCATTGCCAAAGGGATTGGTACAAGTATTTCCTATGAGAAAGACGGAAAGCAGACAGAGAATTTCAGTAAGCCGGATGCGGAAAATGTTATCGAGTTAAACGGGATTAGAAGCGAACTTGTCATTAGTACCGGCAATGAGAAAGTATGATTTTACAGAGGTGCAAGCAGGATTTATTGGTTTACAAAATGGGAACAGGTTGATAGAGGATGGAGACAATACTTTTGGATATATTGGAAACGGCGGCAATCACAATCAGCGGTTTCCTGATAAAGAAATATGTTTTTTTTAGAGCCGGATATGGAAGCGAAGAAGCAGCGTGTATTTTATATTGTCAGTTTTTTCTGATCGGTATTGTGTTTTTGACTTTTGGAAAAGATATGGCATCAATGACTGCACTGTTTATGATTGGATTAAATATTTGTCTTGGCAGAAGAAAAAACAGATTGTGGGGAATCGGGATATCTGAATACGGCGTTGGAGATGGTGGCGGACGTTTTCGATGCATTGACTTCCAAACGTTGTTATAAAAATGCCATGCCGTTTGAAAGGGCGTGTGCGATTATCAGGGAGGAATCCGGCACACATTTTGATCCGGCTGTTGTGGAGGCCTTTTTTGCGGCGGTGGAACCATCTCATTCCTTGCGCTCCTCACCGGACACACTCCTCTAAAATGATTCCGATATCTTCATTTATACATATTGCTTGCTTCTCAATCTCTTTGGGACACCCCGCGTCCCCATAATTGACGAAAGCATACACTGCCCGTGGATTTGCTGCCGTCATCCGGGCACTTAGGGATCAAATCCGGAGGTATTTTTATTGTGAGCTCTTTGCTTTTGGGCACTTGGAATACACGGTCGGAGTCTTTCACAAATCCTTGTGCCTCCATGGCTTTTATTATCCATGCTTCATTATCATAGGTCTTTCGGATAGATGGATTTACACTTTGGAACAATCCATAATCGCCCTGGGTATAAAACAGCCTCTTTTTATCAAAACCTGCTCTTTGGAATTGATGATCCACATTGGTGGTGATGACAAAATAGTCTTTTTCTTTTACAAGTTCCAACAGTCTCGTATATACAGGCAAGGCAGTTGATTGTCTGTTAAGATAATCGCAACCTAAAGGTAAACAATATTCGGTTTTCATTTTACATTTCTATTTTGTTTTTTCCAATGAATCAGAATTTAAAGCGGTTTCTGCACTAAATACAACGGTATTGTATCTGTAATGATAATTTCATTTCCTGCCTCCATAATTGCTTTTCTAATACCTGCATAAAAATTCGATTTATACGGCTCCTCTAAGGTTATGTGGTCACAGTGAGTGCTAATGTAACAAATATATTCATCTGCATTCAGTTTCCGCACACTTTTCCATTCTTTGTATTTCATATTCTCAAATCCATAATTAAGAACATTTTCATAATCTATTTTACAATTATATCTTTCTTTTACATGAAAGTATTTATTATACACTTTGTCAATTTCGGTTTTTAACGATGGATTTGCGCTTGTTTCATCCGAACGAGTCATAAACATAGCAAGATAGCCACCCGGTTTTAATATCTTATATGTTTTAGCAAATGCTATTTCTTCAGGAATCCATTGTATTGTGGCTGCCGAATAAACTAAATCATATGTATTTTTATTAAAACTATAATTCTCAAAATCCGCATTCACAATATGAAAATTCTGATAGCAACCAAACTTATCTTCCATCAAAGCAGTGAAATTTTCTCCAAGCTCAATTGCAGTATAGTCACACCCTGTTTTTAATATAGGCTCTGTTGCCGGACCCGTTCCTGGCTCGATTTCAAGTACTTTTTTCCCAAAATTTAATTCACATACCATTTCCAGTTCTTGAAATAACTCTTTACAATATCTTGGTCTGTACTTGTCAAAGTGTTCTGGTATCTTATCAAATGTTTTACGAAAATCCATCGTCTTACCTCCTCATTAAAATTCAGGATTTGTTAAACTGTTCAACGCTGTTATTTTACCATAACCGCATACACAATTCCATTCATACGCAACCTTATATCCCGATCGTGGCGCTTCAATGAGCTTCAGCGGAATCTGGAGGGTATCAGCCAGAAAGTCCTGACTGACAGCCTGCGTTCGATGGAAGCAGACGGAATTATCACAAGGACTGTCTATGCAGAAGTCCCGCCCAGAGTGGAATATGCGGTATTAAAACAACGGATGCCAGGCATCGCCGGACATCCGTTGTTAAAGAAGGTATAACAAATAGCTTACGCGCTGAGTATTGGCATTGAGATACCGTTGATATACGCATAGCCAGCTTTAGAAGCTGCACATCTTTCCATCTGTTCCTCAAAGGATTCGATTCTCTGACGAGTCTCACAGGCCTTTTCCTGTTTTGTCTGCTTGATCCAATTGTTCTTCATTGCTGTATAAATGGATTCAGCCTTTCTTTCCATTACGATATTTTTATGCTTTTTCATTTTTTCTCCTCCTGTCATTATCATGAATGTTGATTAATATTGACGATGCTATAGTACCATAGTTTTGTTGATGATTATTGCATATTTGTTGGAAAAATAATATAATGGTTAGGAAAGGAGTATAGGATATGTTTGGGATTGTGAAAGAAAAAGAGCTCAGATATTTAGAATACCTTCATCGAGAAGCGGAGTACAGACATCATACCAATACGGAGGATATGTACCAGTATGACCTTCTTAGGATAGGTGATCCGAGAGCGGTTAAAGAGGGCGTCAGGATGTTTTCTTCCAATCTTACGGGACATATTTCGGATGACCCGCTGCGTAATTACAAATACCTTTTTGTTGCGGCAGCCACCCTGGCCAGCCGCAGCGCCATTGCGGGGGGAATGGATACAGAGCGGGCGTACAATATCAGCGACCTGTACATCCTGAGAATGGATACTTTGCAGAGCGTGGAAGAGGTGAAAACGCTGCATGCGGATATGATGGCCTATTATACAAAGGCAATGGCTGCGCTTGATAAAGTAAATGTCTATTCCAAGCCGATTGTTTTATGCATTGATTATATCTACAATCATCTGCATGAGATAATCCGTATCGAGGAATTGGCGGCACAGGTAGGGCTGAACAGGAGTTATCTGTCAACGCTGTTTAAAAAGGAAACCGGGAAGTCTGTTTCCGGCTACATTCTTTCAAAAAGGATGGAAGCGGCACAGAATATGTTGAAGTTTTCAGATTATTCTTATGCCGAGATTGCCTCCATCCTTGCGTTCAGTTCCCAAAGCCACTTTATCCGGGTGTTCCGAACCCAAACAGGATACACCCCCAAACAGTTCCGGGATAAATATTTCCGCCATATTGAAAAAAATGAGTAGCGACAAAAGGAATTTTCTACATAATGCATTGGTATCCATTTAGCCGAGATTCGTCTCAGACGAATCTCGAGGAGATAATTCCGTAGGAATTTTCTCCTATTCTTGGCTCCGGATTCGTTCAATCAAGCTCTCTTTTTTCACCTTTTTACTGATAAAAAGTGTAATCACAGCCTGGCCTCCCAGTAATGCCAGCGCAAGGGTTACAGTCTCCCAGATTGGGAAATGATAGCCGGTTAAGCTCATAAAGTGCATCTTTTTGGCATAGAGGAAGAACAGATATCCAAACAGATGCCCAAGTGTTGCGCTGATCAAAAGTGTACCGGCGGTAAATACCATACCTTCCGCAGAGAGCATATGGACAAGCTGTCTGTTGGAAAGGCCCAGCGCCTGCAAGATACCCAGCTCCTTCTTGCGTGTGATGATACTGGTGATCATCGTGTTGATCAGATTCATGAAACCAATCACGGCGATTAGGACAAGGATCAGGTATATCGGATATTTGATCAGACTTAGGGCGGAGCGTCCAATGGACAATTCCTCGTCCAGGGAATAAAGGTTAAAATGTTCATTCTCAGCCACAATATCCTGAAGCGCCTTTTTCACATCATCATACTGTGCATCTTTAACATGCACATAGATGTCCGTGGTCGGGTCATAGGTCAGTCCCAGATTGTCCCAGCTGTCCTTTGTCATGATAATGAGAGCGATGAAACTTTCCGGTTGTGACAATGCGGTCAGGGTAACGGTAAGAGGAATTTTCCGGTCGCCGTCATGGAGTGTCAGCGGCAAAACATCGCCCAGGGCAAGTCCATATTTTTCAAAGGAGTATTCGTGGGTATAGATAATCTCATTATTAGCAGTCATGCGGTCATAGTCGATATCACCGGATACAAACTGTTCGTTCAGTTCGGGAAGATCTTCCCTGGTAAAACAGGAGATTGCCACCCGGTCATTACTGTCTTCAAAGAGGGTGGATTCCATATCCGTGGATGAGAGAATAATTCCGGGGGCGCGCGTCACGGACTCCACGCCTTCTATGGAGGATAGTTGTGCCAGAAATTCTTCACTGAAGTAGTTCTTCTGAACAAGTGCATCCAGATTGTTTTCCGGATATTCTCTATCGTTATGTGCATAGTCTAAGGAAATACGAAATTCCCCTTCCGGTATATTACGTCTTGCAAGATCCTCCACACGGCAGCTGTTCATTACGGCGGCTACGCAGATAAAGAGCACACTGCTCAAGCCCATGGTGAGGAGGGTGACGATTGTGCGTCTTTTATTGCGCGCAAGATTGGCCCAGGTCAGAGTAGAAACTTTCACCGTAAGATGTCCTTTCCTGCGTTTGCAGTCGGTGGTGTTTTCCTGATAGCGGATGGCTTCCACCGGCGAAACTTTTTTGGCCATGCGGATAGGTTTCAGCAAAGACACACATACGGTGATGAGCACAGAGGCAACCACTACCAACAGGAATGGCAGGGAGAACATATGAAGCTGATTCCTAAGGCTTTTCAGATGATCCATCCGGGTGGAGTCCAGTGCGTTTGCATTGAGGATTCGTATAACCTGGGGGAACAGGAACCAGGGAATGAAATAACCGATTAATACTCCCAGAGGGATAGCGAGCGCACAGACGATACCACCCTGACAGAAAAACAGTCTGGCAATCTGCCGTTTGGAAGCGCCGAGGGCTTTCAGTTTGCCGATTTCCTGAATATCCGTAATGACACCCACGTAATAAATACTGTAGATGACCAGTGCGGAGAAGAGGATTATCACCAGACTGATGACTACTACGATGCTTATAGTATCCGTGGCAGGAGCAGTCATGGTATATAGGTATTGATTATTGCATAAGACTTGTTCCTCATCCAGTCCGATATCTGAGGCAGTGCTGATGATTTGGGCTTCTATCTCATCATAGGAAAGTGTGTCTTCGCCATAGACACGCAGGTAAGCCCAAGGTGTTGATTTATAAAGCCCGGCCTCTTCATATTGCGTAAGAAGGGCCTTGGAGACATAGGCGCCCCAGGCAATGCGGCTGTCAGAAATGTCAGCGGAGATTTCCACATCAGTGAGCAGGCCGCTGATGGTAAACTCTTTGGTCTGGATTTCCCCTTCTCCATTTACCCGGAAAGAAAGCGTAACTTTGCCGCCCACAACAGGATCTGCGCCCACACGTTTAAGAAAAGATGGCACAGAGCAGATTTCATCTTCTTTTTCAGGGAAATGTCCCTCTGTGAGTTCTAAGCTGCTAAAATAGATGCCGTCCTTGGCCGTATCATAATATTCCAGGTGCCCATTCATTTTGCCATGGATAATCTGGGCAAAATTTTCCTTGGATGCCAAAGATTCCACATTGATATGTTTTGACAGGATGGAGAGCTGCTCGGACTCTGTGAGTCTAAAAGCCGCGTGATAATTGGTCTGCGCCACCACAAGCTGTCTGTTCATATCAAGCATGGCAACGGCGCTGGTGCCAATGGCCATTAACAGCATGGTGGTAAGCATGATAGCGATACCTGTCAGCAGGGTACGGCTTTTATGATAGCGGAGTTTGCTTAAAGCAAGACGAAAAACCATCTTCATATCAGCCCACCACCTTTCCGTCTGCAATCATGACAGTACGGTCGGCCATCTGTGCGATTTCCTCATTGTGTGTGATAACAACCAGTGTCTGACCGTATTTTTTGGCAGAAGTCTTTAAGAGCGCCATTACCTCGTCCCCGGTCTTGGTGTCCAGATTGCCAGTCGGTTCATCAGCCAATATGATAGAAGGTTTGGCGGCGATTGCCCGTGCAATGGCACAGCGTTGCTGCTGACCGCCGGAGAGAGTGTTGGGTAGATTCTTTACCTTATTTTCCAGACCCAGCGTCTTGACGATATCGCGGATAAAAGGTTCGTCAAGTTCTTTGTTATCCAGACCCAGCGGGAGCACAATATTTTCCCATACATTTAAAGAGGGAATCAGGTTGTAGGATTGAAAGATAAAACCGATTTTCCGGCGGCGGATCTGGGAGAGCCGGTTTTCCTTAAAAGAAGATATATTTTCGCCATCCAGCCAGACACTGCCGGAAGTGGGATTGTCCAATGCACCCAGCATATGGAGCAAGGTGGACTTGCCGCTTCCGGATTTGCCGACAATAGAGACGAATTCGCCCTGTTTAATCGCAAGGTCTATACAGTCAACGGCCTTGACCAGATTGTCTCCGGTACCGTAATATTTGCATAAATTGTCTGTTCTTAAGATAATGTTAGTGTGTTCGTTCATACATTGAATCCTGCCTTTCTGATGTTATAAATACAAGATAAGACAGTAATCTTACAAAAATCTTACAAATAAAAAATTAATTTAGTGGAAGCTGTACCACAAAGACACTTCCCTGTCTGAAGGCCGGCTTTACCATGATGGAGCCGCCCTCCCCTTCAATGATCCTGCGGCTTAAATAGAGGCCGACACCGGAACCCTCGCTCTGTTGTACCATAGGATGCGAACCACGGTAAAAGCGCTGAAAAACCTTATTATACTCTTTTTTAGGAATACCAATGCCGGCGTCCTCAATTTCTATATGGACGTAACTGAACAGCTTATGGAGCCGTACCGTGATCGTGCTTTTGGCGGGGGAATACTTGATGGCATTGTCTAGGATGTTTGCCAGTGCCTCCACTGTCCATTTTCTGTCCAGGGACAGCGTCAGGGAATCTAACAAGGCCTCGTCTTGTCCTTCGGAATCATTTAATACTTCCACGGAGATATTTTTCTGTAAGGCCTTGACATATACAGCATTGACGGCATCCAGAAGAATATCCGATAAAGAGGTCTCTTCTTTATGCAAAGTGATCATGGAAGTTTCCAGCCGGGAAATGTTGATCAGCGCTTCCATTAGGGATTCCAGTTTTGTCAGCTGCAGAGTGCATCTTTCTAAAAGGGCATCACGCTCTTCGGGAGAGTCTGCCTCCATGCTTAAGGACAGACAGTTTTTGAGGGCACTGACGGGGGTCTTGAGCTGATGGGAGATGTCAGTTACCAGGGACTTGGTGTTGTCATGTTCTTCCGCAAGGAGTTGTGATTTGAGCATCAGTTTGTTTCCCAGCTTAAGGAGGGTGTCAGTGAAAGCTTCGTTAAATATAATGCCCATATCTTTGCGCTGCTCCAGGAAAGAGTAATCGTCCGACAGACAGTGGTCTAATAAGGTCAGGAGCTTTTGTTCCTGTAATTTGCGCTTTTTATCAAATAGTATAAAAAAGACCGTGATGATCACAAATGAAAAGAAGAAAAAGAGAAACATCAAAAAGAAAAAAGAATTCAATGAATTGCGGTATGGCACATCCTCATACATGGACAGATACTCCCGATACCCATACTGATTAAGAGCGGCAAAACCATCTGCCATATAACGGCCTTCCGTATCCTGAATTGCATCAACAAGAATATTTTCCAGGGCGGGGTTTTCGGAAAGAACGGCGCCGGTAATATTACCGAGCAGCTTTATCTTTTGCGTATACTGGACATTTAAAAATTCAAACCCGATAAAACCGAGGGACACGGTAAAGAGCAGATAGATTATGATAAGAGGAATATATATGTTTTGATAAAAATGTGTTTGATTGCGCAATGGTTTCATCGTTTTTCACAGTTCCTTTCCCAGATATATCCTAAGCCCCGGACATTTTTCAGCATGGTGGGGGAAGAGGGATTGTCTTCTATCTTTTCCCGCAGCCGCCTGATGTTGACAGAAAGCGTATTTTCATCCACAAAATTACCATCAATGTCCCATATGGCTTCCAGTAATTGGTTACGGGATAGGATGTGCAGGGGATTTTCCATAAAAAAGGCAAGCAGGGAGTATTCCCTGGCCGTAAGTGTTACTGGCTGTTCGCTTTTGCAGACTCGTTTTTCCTCCGGATATAATGTGATATCGCCTGAGACAATACAGTTAGGTTTCTCTTTCGGGAAACGTTTCATGAGGGCGTTTACCTTGGAGACCAGCACATTCAAAGAGAAGGGCTTTGTAATATAGTCGTCCGCGCCCTGGGCGTAGCCGGCAATCATATCTTCCTCTGTATCCAGAGCCGTCAGAAAGAGAAACAGTACACTGCTTTCCTTGCGGATACGGGCACAGAAATCCAAGCCGTTTCCATCCGGCAGGGTGATGTCGCATATGATGAGAGATATATTATGGGTCTTATACATTTTATCCGCTTCCTGTATGGAGAAGGTCCTGTACAGTGTGTAACCTTCTTTTTGCAATTTCAGGCTGACGGAGAGATTGAGACTGTCATCATCTTCTAAAAGCAGGATTTCCTGGGACATGTAAGGTGGCTCCTTTCTCTTGAGAGATTGTGTATTATATGGAAAATACATGCGCTATATTGTCTACGTGGACATTTTACCATAACAGAAGGATTTTTGTTACCTAATATTAATTTGTTAGGCGGATTGTGGATGCGTATGTTGTGAAACATATCATAAGTCCAGAGGGCATAAAATGTTATGAACAGTAATATGTCAGTGCATGGTTTCGGTTTTGTTGAAATGGAATGTGCGCAGAATGGAGCATTATTATGTTAAATTATATCTGGGCATTTATGATTCTGATAGGTGTAGTGTATGGCGCTTTTACGGGAAAGATGGCTGAGGTGACGAACGCGGCACTGGATTCTGCGGGGGATGCGGTGTCTTTGTGTATCACCATGATCGGTGTTATGGCGCTTTGGGTGGGGCTGATGGAGATTGCACAGAAGTCCGGATTGATTGCGAAGTTGACGCGGGGCATCCAGCCTTTTATCAGTTTTCTTTTTCCAAGGATTCCCAAAGGGCATCCGGCCAGAGAGTATATTGCTACGAATCTGATTGCCAATGTGCTGGGTCTGGGATGGGCTTGTACGCCGGCGGGATTAAAGGCCATGGAAGAACTGGCGAAGCTGGAGGCGGAGAGAGGGACGCTGGGGTATGTGCAGGAAGGCGGAAATGTCAAACATAGCTGGGAAACGGCCGGCG